>NZ_JBPZGZ010000003.1:0-914130 GCF_051857475.1 Roseateles sp. NT4
AAAGCAGACATCCGCTTTGCCGCGAAAGCGGTCCATCGGGTCGGTTTGTACGAAGGTACGCTGGCGGCCAAGGGGCACCTTGGCGAGGCGTCGCATCGGTCGGTGACCCAGCGCGCCTTCAACTGACCGCTGGTTGGAAATTGGAGGGCTTTCGATTGGCGAATCCAGTTGTGCGCACCTCTGTTCAATTGGCGACGGCCGCGGTCGTGGCAATTGCCGCCTTCGCCGCCTACTGCTCCCTTGCCGAGAGGTCGGCCGAGCGCAAGGCGCGGGAGTTCTGCGGGGCGCTTCAAGTCGGCATGGCGGTCGAGCCCTTGGAATTGCAGGCGATCAGAGCGGGCGCATCTCAGAGGCAGACCCAGTGGATCAAGCTGCCACGTGAAGACGCAGTTCTGACCGTGACCTTCACCGGCGCCTTTCCGTTGTCGCGCCATATTTGCAATGTCCATGGTTCGCCGACGTTGGCCAGGTCGGAGTACGTCTACCTCGACTGACTAGGCAGGCGGCCCTCTCCGCCTCAAGGCAACCGATGCTGAATGGCCGTTCAACGGCAACGACTGCGCCACCGTTGCCGTCAGCTGTGGATCGTTGGCCCGCGCAGGCACCCATCTGATCCGGTTCGCTTTCTACGAATCTGAACCTGTTTTTTCATCCCGCCGAGGGCACACTGGCAGGCAGTTGCTGTGCTCGTTCGTCTCAGGAAAGACAGCGTCAAGTCAAGGTCTGGAACATCGAAATCATGGAATGGGTCCCCGCCGTCTTCATTGTGTTCAAGGTGAGCGTGCTGGGAATCGGCATGTTCCTCGCCGTCAAGTGGCACTACGACAAAGCTAAAAGAGAGAAGGGACCTGGTTCACAGCACGCAATGCTTTGGGCCGCCGCAAAGGTGGGAGTTGTCTTCGTGCTGTTGCTCGTCGCCCTGCTGTTCCTGACCTTCGGCCTGGGCTCGATGCTCGGCATCGACTTGACTCTTCCGTGATCGAGAAGATAGGGCGGTGACTACGTCTCGGCGAAATTCCTAAGCGCAAGTAATATGTGACGCCAAGGGCACACCCGAGCGAAAGACGGGGTCGCAAAGCTTCCGGCCTGTTCCATGAGAAGGCAGCGGGGCCGCAACTGGCTGGGCCAGTTCGAGGGGCATGACGCAAGCTCCTCTGCGACAGCAAGCCCGAAAAAGGGGAGAGGGCTTGTGAGACGTCGAGTGCGAAGGTCCAGCAGGGGCCGACTTTTCGGGTTGCGCATCAGCGTCGCTGCCGGGTTGTTCGTGGCCGTGGCAGCGGCGCATGGTGGGCCCGCTTCTGCTGCGCGCAGTCTTCAGGATGAGGTCAACCATCTGGTGGACCTCGGCTACGAGAACCCGCAGCCCTCACTCGCGTCGCTGAAAGCGCTGAAGGGCAGGTCGCCGCAGACGGCCGATTCGCTTCGAGTCATCGAGGCCGGCATCGGACTGGTGGCGGCCGACGCAGGCCTGTCCAACGAAGCGCGCCAGGCCATCGCCGAACTTGAACGTCTTGTGCCCGCCGCGGGGGCGATTGCCCGTGCCGATGCACTGCTGGTTCGCGCCGATATTGAAGCCAGCGAGGGACAGGCGCAAAAGAGCGTCGCCAGCATCCAGGCGGCGGTCACTGCGTATGCGCCGTTCTGCGACCCGGCGGTGGCGCGCGACGTCAAGAGCTGCAATGCCTTCAACTGGTACTGGGCGAACATGTTCGCCGGCGTGTTCATCTACAGGCACGGCACACAAGGCTCCGCCGCCATCTACTTCGCAGCGGCCCGAGACATTGCCGAAGGCGCGCTGCGGCAGGACCTGGAGGCTCGGGCGTTGGCTTTCATGGCGGTCCTGGCCCAGGACGACGGCAACACCGAACTGAGCGATCGGCTCCTGCACCGTGCCGAGGCACGCGCCGTGCAATCCGGCGAGACATCCGCGCAGGAATTCGTCAAGAGCTTCAAGGGCATGATGCTTCAGACCCGCGGCGACCTGCCGGGTGCGCTGACTGCCTTGCGGGAAGCCCAGGACATGGCGGCACAGTCAGGGCATCGGCGGCGTACCACCGACCTCATCATGAATGTCGTCGAGCTCGAGCGGAAGCTGGGGCACCCCGACCGGGCGCTGGCCGAGATCGATCGGGCTCTTGCGGATTCCGGCAACACGCATCTCGGGCAAACGAAGGGCGCGCTTGACGCGGAGCGGATCGTTGCCCTTTTGCAATTGGGGCGGTTGCCTGAAGCGCAGCAGACCCTGCCTGCGCTGTTGGACGCTCTCGACGCGAAGGTGGGTTTGATTGAGCGAAGCACCTACGTCAACGCGATCGGCGAGGCGCTGCTCGCCGCAGGTCTTTCGGACCGCGCGATGGAATTGTTCGATCGCGAGCGGCCGGCCATCCTGGCGGGAAGCGATCGCCACTTCGAGCAACTCGTGCTCGACCGCAAGGCAGGGCTGCAGGCCGATCAACTGGCCCGGCGGCATACCGAGATCCGCTGGTGGAGCACGGCGGGCGCCGTCTCTGTTCTGCTGCTGGGGGTCGTGGGCGGCATCGTGCTCTGGCAGCGCGCCCGCAACCGCCGCCTGGCTCTCGTCAACGATGCTCTACGGGAGAAGTCCGAGCGCGATCCCTTGACGGGGCTGCTCAACAGGGAGGGGTTGCTCAGCAGTCTGAAGGCAACTGCGAGGTTCGACACGTTCGCCGGCACGCTGCTGCTGGTCGACATCGATCACTTCAAGAAAATCAACGACACGTTGGGCCACGCTGGCGGCGACGCCGTGCTTCAAGAGATCGCCGCCCGCTTGCAGTCTTGCCTGCGAGAAGAGGACTTCGTCGTACGTTGGGGCGGCGAGGAACTCGTCGTCGCGGTCCTGTCGCCCCAGTTTGACGCAGATCTGCTTGTGGACCGCATCATGGCGGGCATCACGGCTGCGCCCGCGGCGTTCCAGCAGCGCAGCATTCACGTGTCTGCATCGATAGGTTACGGCAGCTTCCCTCTTGATGAAGCACAACGGCCCCTGTCGTTCGACGAATCGTTGGCTATCGCAGACGCCGGCATGTATTACGCCAAACGGCATGGCCGCGCGTCTGCGGTGCGTATAAAACAATTGCCGACAGACTTGCTGGTCGATCTTGGCGGGCTACCCGCTGCCGTGGAACGGGAGGCGCTGACCGGCGCCGTCAGCCTGCTCATCAAGCGCGTCGCGGGAAGCGAGTCAGCTCAACCGGTCCAGCATGAGATGTCGTGAGCTTGTGAGGCGCCAGACACGACATGGCCAGACTTCTAAACCGATCACCGTTGCCTGCACGCCGAACGCGTGGAGGAGCTGACCTGGGGCGAGAGCGGCGCCTATGTCAGCCGTATGTCGTCGCAAGGCGATGCCGACCGCAAGCAGGCGCTCGAGTTGCTGGAGCGCATCGGTCGATCGGGCGCGGCCTGGAGCGCCTAGCAACCTCAGCGATTCGGTGCGGCCGCGCTAGCAACAGAAGCGGCGCTTCAGCTCATGCGGCCTGCTCGACGTGCGCATGGCGCGTGTACAGGAAGTCGATGACCTCCTTGCGCGCCGCCACATAGCGGGCGTCCTCGGCCAGCTCGACGCGCACGCGCGGGCGCGGGATGCCGACGTCGAGGATCTCGCCGATGGTGGCGGCCGGGCCGTTGGTCATCATGACGATGCGGTCGCTCAGCAGCACGGCTTCGTCGACGTCGTGGGTGACCATGATGACGGTGCTCTGGGTGCGGGCGACGATCTTCAGCAGCTCGTCCTGCAGCTTCGCGCGCGTCAGCGCGTCCAGCGCGCCGAAGGGCTCGTCCATCAGCAGCACCTTGGGCTCCATGGCCAGGGCGCGGGCGATGCCGACGCGCTGCTTCATGCCGCCCGAGATCTCGTGGGGGCGCTTGTGCAGCGCATGGCTCATGCCCACCAGCTCCAGCGCGGCGCGAGCGCGCACCTTGAGCTTGGCCGAAGCCTCCTTGCCGCCGAAGACCGATTCGACCGCCAGCAGCACGTTGTCCAGGCAGGACAGCCAGGGCAGCAGCGAATGGTTCTGAAAGACGACGGCGCGCTCGGGGCCGGGGGCGGCGATTTCGCGGCCATCGCAGATCAGCGCGCCCGACGTCGGCTGCAGCAGGCCGGCGATGAGGTTGAGCAGCGTGGACTTGCCGCAGCCCGAGTGGCCGATCAGCGTGATGAACTCGCCGCGCTGCACGTCGAGGTTGACGTTCTGCAGCGCATGGAAGCGACCCTTGCGCGTTGCGAAGACCATCTCGGCATCTTGAACCTGGATGAAAGGCTTCATGGCATCAGTCCTCGTTGAAGGTGAAGTGCTTGGCGAGGGACATCAGCATCCATTCGAGCAGCAGCCCGACGATGCCGATGACGAAGATGGCGATGAGGATGTGGGCGACATTGAGGTTGTTCCACTCGTCCCAGACCCAGAAGCCGATGCCGACGCCGCCGGTCAGCATCTCGGCCGCAACGATGACCAGCCAGGCCGTGCCCACCGACAGGCGCACGCCGGTCAGCACATAGGGGAGCACCGCGGGCAGCAGGATGCGGGTGATGACCTTCCACTCGCTGAGCTTGAGCACGCGGGCGACGTTGAGGTAGTCGGTGGGCACACGCTGCACGCCGACGGCGGTGTTGACCACCATGGGCCAGATCGAGCAGATGAAGATGGTCCAGATGGCGGCCGGGTTGGCGCTCTTGAAGGCCAACAGGCCGATGGGCAGCCAGGCCAGCGGCGACACGGGCTTGAGCAGTGCGATCAGCGGCGACACCATGCGGTTGGCGAACTCGAAGCGGCCGATGATGAAGCCCAGCGGAATGCCGACGACGGCGGCCAGGCCGAAGCCCATGCCGACGCGGCCCAGCGAGTTCAGGATGTTCCAGCCGATGCCCTGGTCGTTGGGGCCGTTGCGGTAGAAGGGATCGGCGAACAGCTTGACCGCGGCGTCGAAGGTGGCGGCCGGCGTCGGGAAGCTGCCGCCCTTCATCGTGGCCAGGGCCCACAGGCCGATCAGCAGGGCGATGCTGAGCACCGGCGGCAGCACGCGCAGGGCCAGGCCGCGCCAGTCGATGGGGTCGCGCTTCGGTCTGGCTTTGACCTCGGGCACGGCCGTGGCCGGGCGACTCACCGCGACGGGAGCAGCGGTGGGAGCGACGTTGTCGTTCGGCGAATGGAAGACGGCGGAGACCATGGTGCTTAAACCTTTACCTTGAAGCTGTCGGCGTACTTGGCGGGGTCCTTGCCGTCCCAGACGACGCCGTCCAGCAGCTTGGAGCTGCGCAGCGCGTCCTTGGGCACGCTGATCTTCAGCGCGCCGGCGGCCTCGGCGTAGAGCTTGGTCTGGTTGATGGCCTTGGCCGTGCCGAGGTAGTCGGGGTGGTCCTTCAGCAGGCCCCAGCGCTTGTGCTGGGTCAGGAACCACATGCCGTCGCTGAGGTAGGGGAAGTTGACCGCGCCGTCGTCGAAGAACTTCATGTGGCGCGGGTCGTCCCAGGTCTTGCCCAGGCCGTTCTGGTAGCGGCCGAGGATGCGCTGGTTGATGGCGTCGACGCCGGTGTTGACATAGGCCTTGTCGGCAATCGTCTCGGCCATCTTGTTCTTGTTGGACAGGCCGGCGTCGATCCAGCGGCTGGCCTCCAGCACGGCCATGATGACGGCGCGCGCGGTGTTGGGGTATTTCTTGACGAAGTCGCCGGTGGTGCCCAGCACCTTCTCGGGATGCTCGGGCCAGATGTCCTGGGTCGTCGTGGCCGTGATGCCGATGCCGTCAATGATGGCGCGGTGGCCCCAGGGCTCGCCGACGCAGAAACCGTCCATGTTGCCGACGCGCATATTGGCCACCATCTGCGGCGGCGGCACGGTGATGACCTTGGCGTCCTTCATCGGGTTCACGCCGTGGGCGGCCAGCCAGTAGTACAGCCACATGGCGTGGGTGCCGGTCGGGAAGGTCTGGGCGAAGCTGTAGTCGCGTTTGTCCTTGGCTATGACCTTGGCCAGCGACGCGCCGTCCACCGCGCCGGCATCGGCCAGCTTCTTGGACAGGGTGATGGCCTGGCCATTGCGGTTCAGCGTCATCAGCACGGCCATGTCCTTCTTGGCGCCGGCCACGCCGAGGTGCACGCCGTAGATCAGGCCGTAGAGCACATGGGCCATGTCGAGCTCGCCGTTGACGAGCTTGTCGCGCACACCGGCCCAGGAGGCTTCCTTGGTCGGGATGATCTTGATGCCGTACTTCTTGTCGAAGCCCAGCACCGAGGCCATGACGACGGAGGCGCAGTCGGTCAGCGGGATGAAGCCGATCCGGACTTCTTCCTTCTCGGGCTTGTCGGAGCCCTGGGCCCATGCCCCACCCGCCAGCGCCGTGAAGGGCAGGGCGGCGGCCGCAGCAAGCACGCTGCGGCGTTGCGGGTGGGGCGTGGTGTTCGAGTTGTCGCTGACGGTCATCACGGGCTCCTGGGTCGTGCAGGGCGCAACGGCATCGCAGCCACGCTCCGCCCGCGCTGCTCGCTCAGCAGCGGACACGCAATAGGAGAGGTCGGACGCCGTTGTCCCGAAGTGCCGGCCGATTCATCAGCCGGCCGGCCCGAGAGGCCTGCGCCATTGCAGGCCTCGACTGGGTTAACGCAGGTTGCGTGCCAGCTTCGGCGATGTCCCACCAGAGCCGGTTTGCACGCGCATGGCGCATGGCCGGCGCCACCGGCGGGCGGTTTGCGCCGGGTCGGTGCATGCAGGGGTTGCGCTTGTTGGTGCGCGGCGCCCCAAGCCGGAGTTAGGGGCATGGACGGTGCATGGTCTCCACTAGAGTGGCGCTCGCTTTTCGCCCCATGCCGCCGATGAATCTGTCCGATCTCCCACCGCCCAACGTGACACCTTCCCGCCCACACTGGCAGCGCGCGATGGTGGGCGCTGCGATTCTCATGACGCTGGGTGCGCTGATCTCCAGGCTGACGAGCTGCGCGCCGGGCTTCGAAGAGGCCGCGGCTGCCAAGGAGCGGGCGACCGCCCAACTGCACACGCTGTCGCTGGCCACCAGCATCGCCCGGCAACCGCCCGTGTCGGTGGCGCAGGTCGACGAGCTGCTGACAACGACGCGCGTCGTACGGGACCGGCTGCGGGACGAGGAGGCGCGGGCCTGGGTGATGCGCGACGTCATCGAACTGAGCGCGGCCCGGCAGGCCTGGCAGCTGGCGGAGCAGAGAGACAGCTTGGCGAACGCGGCGCAGGGAAGGGATGCCGCAGGCAACGGTTTGGCGGCGCACTGGCGCTGGGAGGCCGCGGAATACCGCCGGCGTGCCGCCGCCACGCTGTGGCGCTTCCGCCAGCTGGCGCCGATGCCATGGCCCCAGCTGCAGCAAGCGCCTCAGGCCGTGGCGGCGCCAGCGTCGTCAGCGTCCGCCGCAGCGCCGGCGGCGTCCATGCCGGTGGTCACGCGGCCGACGCCCCGCTGAAGCGGCGCCACCCGCGGGTTGACTACGGGTGGCGCGGGCGCAGCAGCTGGTCTGCATCAATCAGGCGCATGGCCACGGCAGCCATGGTCTGGCCGCCGTCCATGGCGAGCTGGCGCAGGCGCTGGAAGGCGGCCTCTTCATCCAGCCCCTGCTCGCGCATCAGGATGCCGCGGGCGCGCTCCACGAGCTTGCGTTCGGCCAGCTGGGTCTGGGTCTGGCGCAGGTCGCGCTGCAGGGATTGGTCGTGCTCGAAGCGGGCCAGGGCCAGCTGCAGCAGGGCGCCCAGGCGCTGGGGCGGCAGGCCGGCCAGCTGCAGGGTGCTGATGCCGGCGCTCAGCGTGGCACGCATCTGCTCGGGTGCCATCTGCTCGGCGAACAACAGCACAGGGCGGGGCTGGCGGTGCAGGGACTCGCCCAGCTGGGCCAGCAGATCGGGCGTCGGGTGATCGCAGTCGATCAGCAGCAGCTCGGGTGCCAGGCGCTCCAGCGCGGCGGGCAGGGCGTCGGGTTGGGCGATCAGATCAATGACGTCGACGAGCTGGCAGCGCAGCCGGATCAGCTCCAGGCGGATGACGGGGCTGCGGCGCTGGCCGGCGTCGGCCAACAGCACGCGCAGCCCGGGAAGGGCAAACAGGGGCGTGTTCATGCCCCAAGCCAGTGCAATTCCCGTGCCGTCAGGTTTTCAGCGGCAGGCGCAGCTCGACGACGCTGCGCTGTCCCGGCGCCGTTTCAACGGGGTAGACGGCACTCGGCGGCAGCTGCGGATGGGGCTGGCGCTGCTCGACGCGAAGGCGCTGCATGGCCTGGTACCAGGCCAACTCCAGGGCCTCGGGCGGGCCGTCGAAGCGCAGCACATAGGCGCTGTGAGCCGCGGGCTCATACAGCGTGAGCCCGTCCGGCGCGGCGGCCGCTTCGGGCAGTTCGAGGCCGATGCGGCATTCGACGGTGCGCAGCTTGAGATGGGTCTTCAGATAGTGGACGCTGGCCGGGCCGTCGGCGGGCAGGCCGGCGGCGGCCAGCTGGGCACGCAGCTCGGCGATGCGGGGCGGCAGCTCGGCGGCCAGCTTGTCCAGCGCGCCGCGGTGGGCCAGCTGGGCGAAGCGGCGCGCGGGCTGGTCCTGGGCGCCGGCGTAGTCCAGCGTGTAGGCGGGCGGCTTGCCTTCCAGCAGCGCGGCCAGGCGGTCCAGGCCGAAGCGCAGGTCCAGGGCCGTCGCGCCCTGCACCGTGGCCGCGAAGGCGCGCAGGGTGAAGGCGACGCGGCCCTTGAAGCGCCAGGTGACGCGGGTGCCGCCGGGCGCGGGCTCGAAGCGCCAGTCCGAGCGGCCGCCAAAGGCGAAGGGCAGGTCAAACTTGAGCCGCTGGCGCAGCGCGCGCGACGGCGTCTGGCCGGTCTGGCGCACTTCGCCGCGGCCGACCTGGGGCACATCCCAGGCCAGGACGATGCCGTCGACTTCGGCCTGGGCGCCGGGTGCGTGCTCCAGCCAGGGGTTCCAGGCCTGCCATTGCGCGAGGTCGGCCACGCGCTGGTAGGCCACCTCGGGCGCGACCTGGATGAGCCGGCTCTCTTCAGCGCGCACCCTGCCGCTGTAGCGACCCATATAGACCAGCAGGGCGACGATCAGAAAGGCGAGGACGAAGAAGAGGGTGCTCATCGATGGAAGGACGGGATCCAAGAAAAAAGCCCGGCCGGGGCCGGGCTCTCGGGAAGACGGGCGTTACAGCATGCCCATCGCCTTCGGCACCACCAGTGTCAGCCATGGCCAGTAGGTCACGATGACGAGGAACACGATCATCGTGATCAGCCAGGGCATGACGGCCTTGGTCAGCTCGGTGATGCCCAGCTTGGAGATGCCGGACGCCACGTAGAGGTTCAGGCCCACCGGCGGGTGGCAGAGGCCGACCTCCATGTTGACGTCGATCAGGATGCCGAAGTGCACCGGGTTCACGCCCAGCTGCATGGCGGCCGGGAAGAAGATCGGCGCCATGATCAGGATGATGGACGAGGGGTCCATGAAGTTGCCAGCTCCCAGCAGCACCAGGTTGACGACGAACAGGAAGCCGTTCTGGCCCAGGTTCATCGACAGCAGCCAGTCGGCCAGCTGGTGAGGCAGGTTCTCATTGGTCAGCACGAAGGAGAACAGCACTGCGTTCGTGATGATGTAGAGCAGCATCGCGGACATGTTGGCCGAGTCCTTCAGCACCTTGGGCACGTCCGACAGCTTCAGGTCCTTGTAGACGAAGATGGCCACGAAGAAGGAGTACACCGCCGCCATGGCCGCCGCTTCGGTCGCCGTGAAGGCGCCCGAGTAGATGCCGCCGACGATGATGACGACGAGCAGCAGGCCCCAGAAGCTCTTGCGGAAGGCCGCGAAGCGCCCGCCCCAGCCGACACGCGCCAGGCGCGGGTAGTTGTTCTTGCGGGCGATGTACCAGGTCACTGCGGCCAGCATCAGCGCCAGCGTGATGCCGGGCAGCAGGCCGGCGACGAACAGCGCACCGATGGAGGTGTTGGTCGAGATGGCGTAGATGACCTTCGGAATCGACGGCAGCATCAGGATGCCGAGCGAGCCGGCGGTGATGATGACGCCGGCGCCGAAGCGCATCGGGTAGCCGTGGGCCACCATGGCGGGCAGCACGATGGAGCCGATGGCCACCACCGTCGCAACCGACGAACCGCAGACCAGGGCGAACATCGAGCAGGCCAGGATGGACGCCAGCGCGAGCCCACCGTGGAAGTGGCCCACCATGCTTGTCGCGAAGTTGATCATCCGCCGCGCGACACCGCCGTGGGTCAGGAAGTTGCCGGCCAGGATGAAGAAGGGCACGGCCATGATTTCCCACTTCTCGATGCCCGTGAACAGCTTGAGGGCGACCGATTCGATGGGGACCTGGGTCATCGTGACGATGAAGGTCATCACGGTGAGGCCCAGCGAGATGCTGATCGGCATGCCGGTCAGCATCAGCGCCAGCAGCAGGCTGAAGATGATGAGTGCGTTCATTTGCGAGCCTCCACTTCCAGCGGGGTCTGTTCATCCACGCCTTCGACGTGGGACTCGTCATGCTTGGGCAGTTCGCCGGTCTTCCAGAAGTTCCAGCAGACCTGCAGGAAGCGATAGCACATCAGCGACGAACCGAGCGGGATGGCGGAATAGACGATCCAGGTCGGCCACTCCAGGTCGGGCGTCGTCGGGCCTTCGTACACATCGGGGTTGGTCTGGCCGATGAGCTGCAGGAAGGCGTAGTGCGCGCCGTTGTCCCACACGAAGGTGCCGCCCATCACGGCGATGGCGCCGGTGAAGAAGGCGCCGGCCAGCAGGCCGAAGATGACGAAGCGGCCGCGGTTGGCGGGCGACATGCGGTTGATGACGACGTCCACGCCGACGTGGATGCCGGTGCGCACGCCATAGGCGGCGCCGAACTTGCACATCCACACGAACAGGATGATGCAGAGCTCCTGGGCCCAGCTCATGTGGATCTTGAGGGCGATGTCCTGCACATAGGGCACGGTCGCCAGGTAGCGGTGGACGACGGCGACGAAGATCACCAGCGTCGCCGCGGCCATCAGGAAGGAGATCAGCCACTCCTCCAGATGGTTCAGCGCTTTGTTCAACATTGTTCTTCTCCAACCCGCTCTCGGCGACTACCGAGTGCATTACCAAGCGAAGCCGCGGATCTGGCTCTGCCAGTCCGCTGGCTTGCCCCGGGGGCCGGCGTCAGCCGGTACGGGGGGTCTTATTTCGGGGCGACGAAGCCGGCGGCCTTGTAGGCGGCGTCGATGGTGGCCTTGCCGACGCGCGATTCCATTTCCTTGTGGACGGGCATCAGCGCCTTCTTCCACTCGTTGATCTCGGTCGGCGTGGGCGTGTAGATGGTCACGCGGCCGCTGGCCTTGATGCCTTCCAGCGCGCGGCCGTTCTCGGTGCTGGCGATGGCGTTGGCGTAGGTGGTGGATTCCTTGATGGCTGCTTCCAGCTGGGTGCGGATGTCGGCGGGCAGGCCGTCCCAGAACTTCTTGTTGACGATGACCGCATAGGCCAGGTGGCCGTGGTTGGACATGGTCATGTGCTTCTGCACTTCGAAGATCTTCTGCGTGTAGAAGTTGCTCGGCACGCCTTCGGTGCCGTCGACCACGCCGGTCTGCAGCGCCTGATACAGCTCGCTGAAGGCCATCACCTGCGGGATGGCGCCGAGGGCGCGCATCTGGGCGTCCAGCACCTTGCTGGACTGGATGCGCATCTTCATGCCCTTGAAGTCCGCCACGTTGTGCAGCGGCTTGTTGGCGCTCATGATGTGGAAGCCGTTGTCCCAGTAGGCCAGGCCCTTGATGCCCTTGGGCTCGAGCTTCTTGAACAGGTCGGCGCCGAGCTGTCCGTCGGTGACGGCACGGAAGGAGTCGGTGTCCTTGAACAGGAAGGGCAGGTCGAAGACTTCGAACTCCTTGACGCCCAGCGGACCAAACTTGGCCAGCGACGGGGCCAGCATCTGCACGGAGCCCAGCTGCAGGGCTTCCATCTCTTCCTTGTCCTTGTAGAGCTGGCTGTTGGGGTACAGCTCGACCTTGACCTTGCCGCCGGTCTTCTGCTCGGCCAGTTCCTTGAAGCGCTGGGCGCCCTTGCCCTTGGGCGTGTCGGGCGCGACGACGTGGCTGAACTTGATGACGATGGGGGCCTGGGCGAAAGATGCGAAGGGCAGGGCCAGGGCGGCAGCGAGCACGAGACGACGCAGGGTCATGGTTTGTCTCCAAGTTGGTATGGGCGGGATTCTTCCGAGGGCCTCCCCGCAGGGGTAGTTGTGGAGTTCCACATATCGCGCCGCGGTTTGCCTCCCTAGACTGCGTTCCATGAAGTTGCGCGAGCTCCTGATCCGCAGCCTGTGGCTGGCGCCCCTCGGGTTATCCCTGGTTTTTGTGCTGGGGGTGCTGGCCTGGGTGCGTGCCAACGAGGCCGAGGAGCAGGAGCAGCAGCGCCAGACCCTGATCTCCGACGCCCTCAGCACCGAGGCCCAGTTGCGCGACCGCATCGACGACGAGCAGACCCATGTGCGCCAGCTCGCCGCCGGCCTGGCCGGCCAGAAGCCGAGCGACGCCGCCTTGGCCGCCCACCCTGAGGTCAACGCCGGCCTGCGTCGCCTGTGGCTGTCGGTCACCTGGCTGGATTCGCGCAGCAACCGCGTGCTGGCCGAGGTGCCCGACGAGTCCGAAGCCAACCGCTACGAGGACGGCCTGTCCCTGCACCTGACCGCCCGCGTGGCACCCGATGGCGTGCTGGTGGTGCGTTATGCGCCGGCGCTGCTGCTCAAGCGTGGCGTGCCCTGGTGGCTGGCACGCAAATACGACGTGCAGCTGGTCGACAGCGCCGATCAGGTCATTGCGTCCAGCACCGAGTCGCCGCTGCGCGCCGCACTGGGCGAGAGGCCCAGCTATCGCGTTGCCCTGACCGGCCCGCTGCGCGCCAGCCCGCTCACGCAGGCCACGCTGACCGACGCGGCCCTGGAGCTGACGCTGCGCGAACCGGCGACCAATGCCATCCGCCCGCTGGCCTGGGTGCTGGTGGCCGGCTTCCTGCCGCTGATCGCGGTGGCCAGCTGGCTGCTGCGCCGCCAGATGCGCCAGGTGCAGCGCGCCGAGGTGGCCGGCCGCACCGAGGCCGCCTGGCGCCGTGCCATGGAGGACTCGGCCCTCGTCGCCCTGCGCGCCCGCGACTTCGACGGCCGGCTGCTGTATGTGAACCGCACCTTCTGCGACATGGTGGGCCTGCCCGCCGATCAGCTGGTCGGCCTGCTGCCGCCCATGCCCTACTGGCCGCCCGATGCGCTGGCCGAGGTGGCCGAGCGCAACCGCCGCAACCTCGCCGGCCATGCGCCGCGCGAGGGCTATGAGGCGCATTGGCGGCACAGCTCGGGCCGCATGGTCGACGTGATGGTGTTCGAGTCGCCGCTGGTGGATGCCGGCGGCCGCCAGATCGGCTGGATGGGCAGCATCATCGACATCACCGAGCGCCGGCGTCTCGAGGACCGCGAGCGCCGCCAGGTCGAGACCCTGGCCCACAACGCCCGGCTGACCATGTTGGGCGAGGTCGCGTCCACGCTGGCCCATGAGTTGAACCAGCCGCTGACGGCCATCGCCAGCTATGGCGCCGGCATCACCAATTCCCTGGCCAAGCTCGGCGTGGAAGACGAGCTCGTGCTCGGCGCGCTGCAACGCCTGGGCCAGCAGGCCGCACATGCCGGCCGCATCGTGGCGCGCATCCGCGAGTTCCTGACCCGGCGCGAGCCCCGCCACGAACCCTGCGATCTGCACGAGGTCATCACGGCCGCCATCGAGCTGCTCAAGCGCGACTGCCAGCGCCGCGGCGTCACGCTGGACGTGACACTCGGCCCCGGCGTGCCGGCCGTGCTGGCCGATGCCGTCCTCATCGAACAGGTCGTCATCAACCTGGTGCGCAATGCCGCCGATGCCTTGCAGGCGCGCGAGAGCGGCCGGCGCATCGTCGTCAGCAGCCGCGTGGCAGGCGATTTCGTGCGCGTCGACGTGCAAGACAACGGACCCGGCCTGGCGGGCCGCCGTGTCGAGCAGTTGTGCGCGGCCTTCTATTCCACCAAGGCCGAAGGCATGGGCATGGGCCTGGCCATCTGCCGCTCCATCATCGAAGCCCACCAGGGCGTGCTCGATGCAAGCGAGTCGCCCGGCGGCGGCGCGCTGTTTTCCTTCAGCCTGCCTTTGAGTACGGAGACCATCCATGGCTGAAGGCACCATCCATCTCGTCGACGACGACCCGGGCGTGCGCGATGCGCTCAGCTTCCTGCTGCGCTCGCGCGGCCTGCATGTGCGCGCCTTCGACGGCGGTCCGGCCCTGCTGGAGATGCTGGATCGCGAGGGCCCTCCCAAGGGGGTCTTTCTGCTCGACGTGCGCATGGAGCCCATGACGGGCACGCGGCTGCACGACGAGCTGCTGGCGCGGCAGTTGAAGAACCCCGTGCTCTTCCTGACCGGTCATGGCGACATCCCCATGGTGGTCGAGGCCTTGAAGAAGGGCGCCTTCGACTTCCTCGAGAAGCCCTACAGCGACAACGCGCTGGCCGACAGGCTCGAGCAGGCCCTGGCCGTGGACGCGGCCATGCAGGCCGAAGGCGCCCAGGCGGCCGAGCGCAGTGCGCGCATGGCCAGCCTGACCGAGCGTGAAAGCGAGGTCATGACGCGGGTGGCCGCCGGCAAGCTCAACAAGGTCATCGCCGACGAGCTGAACGTGTCGGTGCGGACCGTGGAGGTGCACCGGGCGCGGGTGTTTGCCAAGCTGGGCGTGCGCTCGGCGGCCGAGGTCGCGACGCTGCTGGCGGGTCGTTAGGGCCGGACTGCCGTGGCAGGATGCCGCCACGGAGGACTACAAGATGGCAAAGGAACTGGCCTGCCCCGGCCATGGCGACAAGGTCGGCCTGAAGATCGACTATCTGTCCAGGCTCCTGGGGCAGTCGCTGGCGGCCCAAGGCTTCAAGCGCAAGGGGCGCAACCTGCTGCGTGAGGCCGGTGACGGTGTCGACAGGCATTGGCAGATCATCAATTTCCAATCCGGGGAATGGAACTCGGGCGCCAGCGGTGAGTTCTATGTGAACCTGGCATTGCAGTTCCCGGCCATCCAGCGCGTCGAGGCCGCTCGCCCCGGCAAGGCATGGATGCAGGAGCTGCTGGACAAGGTCGGCGAGGAGCATGGCCAGCTGCGCGAGCGCCTGCAGAACCTGGTGCCCGTAGGCCATCGCCTGGCCGGATCGGAGATCAAGATCGCGCCCGACGAGGACCTGCCCGCACTGGCGGCTGCCCTGGTCGAGGCGACGGCGCAGTGGGCCCTGCCGTGGTTTGCCGCCCATGCTTCGGTCGCGGCGGTGCGGGACTTCGACGGGTCGATCATCACGGCGGACGCCGATGTGCGTATTGCGGCGGCTCTCGCGTTGAACGACAGCGCCAGCGCCGAGCGGCTGCTGCGCAAGCACCAGGGCCGCTGGGAGTCGGTGCAGGCCAGCTACATCCAGAGTCTGCGCGACTGGCTCGAACCGGCCGGTGTGAACTGCTCCTGCCTGCCGGCGCCGGGCCAGCAGCCCAAGAAAGACAGCTGGGCGCTGCGCCGCGAGGCCGAAGCGGCCGCCGAGGACGCAGGCCACGAGGCCCAGGCCGCCGAATTGACGGCTCAACTCGACACGCACGGGTTGGAACCGGCCCTGCTGGCCGCGGCCTGGCTCGCCGAGTGGCGCGCGCGCCGGCGCCAGGACCCCAAGCCCCTGGTTGATTTGCCCAGCGGTGCTCGCGTGGCGGCACTGGATGCAGCCGGGCGCGAGGCGGTGCTGTTGGCCCTGCTGCAAAGCCTGGTCGCCATCGAGGCCCAGGCCAAGCGCGACAGCCTTCATCCCAAGCCCGAGGAGTTCGCAACCGACGAGGCGGTGGCCGTGCTGCTGCAGGCCGTGCTGCCCACGCTGGAGGCGCCACGGCAGCCGGCTACCCTGTTCGATGCCTTGCGGGCGCTGCAGGCCCGCCTGCGGCAAGACCTGGTGACCGCGCAGTATCCCTGGGGCTTCGCCAGGCTCGCAACGTGGCTGGCCAGGCAGCCTCAGGACGCCGCCCTGCGCATCGGCATGGAGTCCTGGCTGCAAGGCCTGCGCGTGCTGATGCCGGCACGCCATGAAGCGACGGAACAATCCCTGGCCGCTTATTACAGCCGGCCGCTGGACCCCGCCGCTTTCAACTACGCGTCGCAACTGGAGCAGCGGGCCTCGTATGAGGCGCAGCTCGCTGCACAGGACAGGCCGGCCACGCTGGCTCGCCTCGCCGCCTACCCCGAGCAATCGCTGGCCCCCGACGACAAGGCCGCGGTGCGCGCTTGGCGCCGCTGGCTGCGCCGCGATCCCTCGACGGGGCTGTTGCCTGTGCACTGTGAAGGCGATGACTGGGGCGGCCCGACCATCGCTGCCTGGCAAACGCTGGATGCTGCGCTGCGCCAGGCTCTCGAACCGGTGCTTCAGGCCTGGCTGGAGACTGGCGTGGAAGCCAAGCCGCGCGCGCTCAAGGCACTTGGCGCCCAGGTGGCGGCCTTGCCGGCAGAACACCGCGGCCCGTGGCAGGCCTGGGTTCTGGACCGTCTGCGCTGGTTTGAACACAGCAGCGGCGCCACCGAATGGGCCACCACCCGCATGCGGCCCGGCGTGGGCGTGGTGCTGGGCGAGGACAGCGAGAACCTGCTGCTCGGTCTGATGTTGTGGAGCTGGGCCGACCGCGGCCTGCCCGATGCGGCGCTGGTGCCGGTCTGGCGGACCCTCACCGAAGCCGCCTGGCTGCGCCTGCCCAACCATGGCGCCCGTGCTCCCACCGTGGGCCGGCTGGGCCTGCGGCTGCTGGCCGGCCTGGGCGGTGCGGCACGGGAGTTCGTGCAGAGCTGTGCAGACGCCAAGGGCGAAAAGCAGCTTGCGAAGGTGGCCGCCCAAGCCCTGGCCGAGCCCTTGCCACGGCCCTGAGGTGGCGACCTAGGGTATTTGCGAAGCCGGGAGCAAGGGCGTCTGCACCGGCGGCAACCACCCGCTTGCGGGGCCCCGAAACAGATGGTTTCATCGACACTCCCCTGAAAACAAGGCCGACGAGCCACGGAGGGTTGAATGGCCATTGAATTCGCGCTGCAAAAGCCCTGTGCGGCCCGCCGGCATACGCCGGAGGTGAAGCTGCGATCCATGGTCAGGCACGCGGACAGTGCCGAGGTCGCCATCGCCCAGTTCCGCGAGAAATTCCCTCACGCCGACGAAGACACGCTGACCAGCAAGTGCACGGTCCAGATTGCCGTCAAGCGTCCGGATGGAACCATCATCCAGACCCAGGTGACGGTCGGCCGGCTGCAGGACATGATCGAGCCCCTCAGCGAGCTGGATGGCGAATGCAAGGGCTGCGCGGCCAATCTGTCGGGGCGCTCCTTCGGCTGCATCGGCAAGGTGAACACCCCCATCCGCAAGGAAGCGGAGGACTGGCTGCTGGCTCGCCTGCCCGATGACGCCAAGGACGACCAGCTGGTCCAGCTCCTCAACCACCTCGCCGACCTCGACATCGATGGCGCGCCGGTCGAGTTGCAGCGCGCGGGCTCGCGCATGTTTGAACGCAAGGAAGCCGCCGTCCGGAAATGGGGCGGCTGGTTCGGCGCCAAGACCCAGATCACGTCCAGCCAGTTGCTGCAGATGCTGACTTCCAGCGAAGCCATTGCGCCCGAGCAGGCCCAGCTCTACACCCGCCTGTTGGGGCTGTCCAAGCTGGGGGCGGAGCCGGAGTCGGCTGCCGCCGCGGCGGGTCAGATCAAGACGTTTCTGCGTGCCATCAATCTGGCCGGCAGGCTGGATGCCAGGCTGGCGGTAGACGTCTGAGCGCCGTTGGCGCGCCACAACGCCTATCGCGGCCCGCGCTTGCTCCGCCGCGCCGACGCCCCCATCATTCGCGCCCTTGCTGAAGGCGCCCACGACAGCGCCCGCAAATCGGAGATCCCTGCTATGTCCTCCCTGTTCATTTCGACCATCGACTGAACACGGTTCCCGAGCCCCGGCTGAACCGTGTCTGTTCCCAGATACGGCCTCAGACCGCGCGGCGTGCAAAGCCCCAGGTCCATCGAGCCGGGGCTTTTGCTTTTCGGAAACCGAATGAGTGCACAACTCCGTTCCCGCGCCCTCCAGGAGGGGCGGGTCAAGGCCCTGCGCCGCATGAAACAGCCGATGACGCTGGTGCTTGAAACGCACCCCGTCGCTCGCGCACTCAGCGCACGAGGCTCGCGTGGCGCAGGACAACACATCCAAAGCCGCGGCGCCCAGCGCCGTGCCGACCGCGTGGCGCTGCAGGCGCTGCTGCGACGAAAGGACTGGGATGAGTGAATCCCCACAAGACCTGCGCGAGCAGCTGGCGCAGAGGAACCAGCAGCTGCAAACCATCGCCGCCCAGCTCAAGACCGAGCTGTTCGGCATCGACGCCATCATCGACCGTGTCATCGACTCGGTGCGTGCCTGGTATGTGCTGCCCGGCCTCGTCTCGCGGCCCGTCATCGTCTGCCTGTGGGGCCTGACCGGCACCGGCAAGACCCAGCTGGTGCGCCGCCTCGCGCAACTGCTGGGCTTCTACGACCGCTTCGTCGAAGTGCAGATGGACGGCTTCTCCAACGGCGCCGGCTGGATGGGCTCGAGCATCTCGGGGATGCTGGCGCAGTCGGGCGTGCGCGAGGGCGAACCCGGCATCCTCGTGCTGGACGAGTTCCAGCGCTTTCGCACCATCAACGAGAAGCGTGGTGAACTGAAGGTCGAGCGCTACCAGGACGTCTGGGCCCTGCTGTCCGACGGACGCCTGCCGCCGGCGCTCTCGCTGCTGGGCGACATCGAGTCGTCCATCGCCGAGGCCGCCTTCGATGCCGAGCGTGCCGATGCCGACGAGGCCAAGCGCCGCTTCAAACTGCGCGCGTGGGAGGCGCAGGAGCTGCAGCGCAACCTCAAGCTCGACGCGCCGCTGCTGGAAATCATGGCCTGGACGCCCGAGCAGGTGCAGCTGCGCCTGCGCGCCTTCCGTGACAGCGGCCAGCAGCAGTGGGACACCGACTACAGCCGCCTGCTGGTCTTCGTCTGCGGCAACCTCGACGAGATGTACGAGGACCTCGCCACCAGCGTGGACGACTGCGACAGCGATGCCGACACCTTCCACAAGCTGACCGGCAAACTGAGCGTCATCGACGTCAAGCAGGCGCTGAACAAGCGCTTCAAGCCCGAGCAGGTGGCGCGCCTGGGCAATGAGCATGTGATCTACCCCTCGCTGTCGCGCCGCGCCTACGAGCAGCTCATCGAGCAGGGCTGCATCCGCTATGCCGGCGAGACCGAGGTGCGCTGCGGCCTGCATTTCGAGCTGGATGCCAGCGTGCGCGAGCAGATCTACGCCAATGCCGTCTTCCCGGCTCAGGGCACGCGGCCGCTGTTCTCTTCGCTGCACGCCATCCTCGGCGCCGGCCTGGCCAAGGCCGCGCTGTGGGCGCTGGAGCGTGGTGCCACGGCCGGCGACAGCGTGGGCCTCACGGCCGATGGCCGCAGCCTCGTCGCGCACTGGCGGGGCCAGTCGCAGCCCATCGCCGCGCCCTTCGAGATCAGCCGCCTGCGCCAGCGCAGCAACCCCGACTTCCGCGCCCTGCTGGCCGTGCACGAGGCAGGACACGGCCTGGTGCATGCGCTGCTGTTCGGCCGTGCGCCGACCGAGATCAAGATCCACGTCGCCAGCTTCGAGGGCGGCTACAACGCCTACACCTCGCGCAAGGTCTGGTCGCGCCAGAACCTGCTCGATTCCATCTGCACCAGCCTGGCCGGCCGTGCGGCCGAGCTGCTGGTCTTCGGGCCGGCAATGAGTTCCAGTGGTGCCGAAAGCGATCTGCGCAAGGCCACCGAGACGGCGGCCCGCATGTGGCGCCATCTCGGCCAAGGCGAGCGCATCGCCCGCAGCGACGTTTCCAGAGACAGCGAGGACAACATCTGCACGGATGTCGAAGCCAGCAATGCACCCATCGAGGCCCTGCTGCGGGCCGAACATGCCCGCGCCACGCGACTGCTGCAGACCCATCGCCGCGCCTTGCTGGCGCTGGTGGACGAGCTGATGGCCCATGGCCAGGTCACGCCGGCGCGCTTCGCACCCGTGACGGGGCTGGCGGTGGGCCGGCCCGAGGATGCTCTCGACCCCTATGCGCAAAGGCTGGCGGACTTTCGGGCGCAGGGGATGGAGGAAGCCGAGCGGCTGCGGGCATAGTCGTGCCACCCAAGGAGCCGCCGATGACCGAGATCCTCGTTCCGCAAACCCGGGCGCAGCTGGATGCCGTGCGCGCCTTGATGCGGTCCTTCATCGCCTGGCATCGCGAACGGCATGCGCAGGACCTGGACCTCATCGACGCCTACTTCGACAAGGCGGCCTTCGAGGAGGAGCTGGCAACGCTGCCGGGCGTCTACAGGCCGCCCGCCGGCGCTCTGCTGCTCGCGCAGGTCGACGGCGAGCCTGCGGGCTGCGTCGCCTTGCGCGCCCTCGATGGCAACGCCTGCGAGATGAAGCGCATGTTCGTCGACCCGCGCTTTCATGGCGCGGGTGTCGGCAAGGCGCTGGCACAGCGGCTCATCGCCGATGCCCGCGGCGCCGGCTACGGGGCCATGCGCCTGGACACCAGCATCCGCCAGGCCGAGGCCTCGGGCCTGTACCGGCACCTGGGGTTCCAGGTCATCCCGCCCTACTACGAGCTGCCCGATCGCCTGCGTGACTGGCTGGTGTTCATGGAGCTGGGCCTGTGAGGCCGAAGTGCGCCACGAGAAAGTCGATGGCGCTGCGCAGCTTGGCCGTCGGGCGGCGGTCCGGTGCGTAGACGAGATGCATGGGCGTCGTCTTGAACGCCCACTCGGGCAGGACGGGCACCAGCCAGCCGGCCGCCATGGCGGCTGTGAGCGAGTCTTCCGGCTGGAGCACGATACCCACGCCGGCAATCGCGGCCTCGCGCAGCGCGTCGCCCTGATTGGCGGCAAAGCGCCCCGCAACCGGGACCTCGCAGGCTTCGCCGCCGGGCCCGAGCAGATGCCACCGATCATGGTGGCGCCAGTACTTCAGGCCCAGGCAGCTGTGCGCGCCCAGCTCGCGCGGGTGGGCAGGCCTGCCATGCTCTGCCAGATAGGAAGGTGCTGCCGCCAGGATGCGCCGGTACGGCCGCAGCGGTCGTGCGACCAGGGTCTTGTCGCGCACATCGCCGATGACGATCCCCAGCTCAATGCCCTGACGAACCCGGTCCTCCGACCGGTCGTCCAGCGTCAGATCCACCGTCACCCGGGGATGGCTGAGCAGGTAAGCCGCGAGAGCCGCGGTCAGTGCGCGGCTGCCGAAGCCCACCGGCGCCACCAGCCGCAAGGTGCCGCTCGGCGAGTGCTGCAGCTCCAGCGCGCTCGCCTCGGCCTGCGCAACCGACGCCAATGCCAGCCGGCATCGCTCCAGATAGAGCCTGCCGACTTCGGTCAGCTGGTGGCGGCGGGTCGTTCGATGCAGCAGTTGCGCGCCCAGCCGGTCTTCGATGGCCCGCACCTGCTTGGCGACCATGGTGGCCGACACGCCGCTGAGTTCGGCGGCCGCGGCAAAGCTGCCACCGTCGACCACCCGGACGAACATTTCCATGCCGGCCAGCTTGTCCAAGATTCACAACCTCCAGGTTTGGAATGTCGCGCATCCTGGCATATTTATCGCGATGACCACCGGGCCGAGACTGCGTCCATGCCTGGCCGTCGCCGGGCTTCAACCGGAGATCGTGATGCCCATCCTTCGCCTTGAAATGCACCCCGGCCGGACGCCGGAACAGAAGAGCGACTTCGTCCGCGAGGCGACCCGTGTCGCCGTCGAGATCCTCAAGTGCCCGCCGGAAAGCGTGGACATCGTCATCCACGAGGTGCCACGCACGGAATGGGCCAAGGCCGGCAAGCTCATCGCGCAGGCCTGACGCTCACGGCAGACGGGGAAGCGGCGCGAAGCGTTCAGCACGGCCTCGCTCGCGGCGCCGCAGCCGGCTCTCGAGGTCGGCCAGATCGCGGGCCTCGCCAAGCAGGTCCGTGTCGTCATCCCGCGTGAATGCGTGGCGCAGGCGCGCCCTCCATGCGCCCCAGCGTGAGGCCGCCGGCGAAGCGGCTGAGGGCGGAGGCAGGAGGGCGGCGCGGTGCATGGCGGTCTTTCGTCGGGCTTGAAGGCGATGGCCCACGATAGGCATGGCCCACGCCCCTGCAAAGACACAGCCTGCGCACGGATGCGTGGGTCTGTATCAGCGCCGCGGCAGGCACAGCGAATCCAAGGCCCGAGCGAGCCCTCAGGAAGCCTCGGCCGCCATCGGCCGTGAGCCCAGCCGCAGCTTGTCCCGCCCCGGTGGCGCGCCGAACAGGCGGCTGTACTCGCGGCTGAACTGCGAAGGGCTGTCGTAGCCGACGCTGTAGCCGATGGCCGCCACATCGCCGGCGTCGGCCAGGATGCGCGCCCGCGCCTCCTGCAGGCGGATCAGCTTCTGGTACTGCAGCGGGCTCATGGTCGTCGCGCCGCGGAAATGGCGGTGGAAGGAGGACTCGCTCATGGCCACCATGTCGGCCAGCATGGGGATGGAGATGGCTTCGGCGTGATGGGCGCGGATGAAGCGGATGGCCCGGCCGATCTGCGACAGCCGGCTGTCGGCCAGGCCGATCTGCCGCATCATGGCGCCCTGGGGGCCGTGCAGCAGCCGCCACACCAGCTCGCGCTCCACCAGCGGGCCCAGCACGGCGGCGTCGCGCGGCGAGTCCTTCAGCCTCAGCATGCGCACCACGGTGTCGACAAGGTCTTCCGAGGCGTCGCTGACGGCATAGCCCGCCGGCTCGGCCGCCGCCGCCGCAGGCCCCATCTCCAGCAGCAGCGAGGAGATGGTCGACGCGCGCAGCGTCATGCCGGCACCCAGATAGGGCTTCTCGGGGCTGGCCTCGATGACGCAGCCGGCGATGGGCAACTCCACGCCGACGACGAGGAACTGGCCCTGGCCGTACTCGAACACCTCGTCGCCCAGCATGGCGCGCTTGGCACCCTGGGCGACGATGACGAAGGTCGGCTCCATCACGTGGTGGACCATCTCGGTGGGCGCCTCCACCAGGCCCGCGAAAACATCGCCCGCCTGGCGCTTGTCCACGGGCGCGGCGTGGCGCTGGATGAGCTGGCGCAATTCTTCCAATGAACCCATGCCGGCACCGTAACCGCTGCGCCCGGCCGGCTCAAGAGGCGCTTGCACGATCCGGTCCGATTTGAGCGAATCGTGCAAGAGCTTGGTGGTTTTGGGCTATCGGCCCCAGGGCGGTGCGCGCTCCCGATTGGAGTCCGCCGCACGATGGGCGAATCGTGCAATCACATGACCGGATTTGACTGCTCGAAATCGCCGTCAGCCGATTCAATGCGGACCTTCGCGCAAGGAGGTCAGACATGACGATGCAAGGCCACACCATCCTCGTCGCCGGCGGCACCCGCGGTATCGGTCGCGGCCTGGCCGAGCTGCTGTGCCGGCTGGGCAACGAGGTCCTCGTTTTCGACGCCGAGCCGGGCGCCGCCCAGGCCGTTGCGCATGCCAACGCGGGCATGCGGGCAGTGGACCTGGACCTGGCCGACCCCTGGAGCGTTGCCGGCTTCTCCGAGCAGGTGGCGGCGACCTGCCCGGGCCTCAACATGCTCGTCAACATCTCCATCGCCTTCCCGGTGAAATACCTGCCGGGCCTGCAGGCCCTGCTGGACGAGGACGACAGCCACGAGAAGCTGGAGGCCCATAGGCTGGGCATGCAGCACCTGACCGGCGCGCTGCTGCCGCATTTCCGCAAGCGGCCCCACAGCGCGGTCCTCAACGTGTCGGCTGGGCCGGCCTTCAGCGCACGCCGGGCGGACAGCGTCGCTCTTGACGGCGGCTGGCCTGCCAGCGTGATGTCGGTCAAGAAGCGCTGGGCCAGCGCCTCCATCGACGTGATCGATGTTGCTGTGCGGTCACGCGCCGAGCGCATGAGCCCGGACCATGCACCGCGGGCTCATGGCGTGAATCGAGCCGACTTCATCTCCGGCGTGGCCCACCTGCTCGCCGAAGGCCTGCACGAAGCGGCGGCCCTGTCGAAGCTGCAGGCAATGTGGCCGGCGACCCGGCCGGCGCCGCGCAAGACCCAGGACGACGACCTGGTCTCGGAAGCCTATTGATTCATTCGGCCGGGAAGTCGTCGACCTGGATGACCCGGTCCGCCGCGCGCAGATAGGCCAGCGCGGCCTCGGGGTCGCGCGAGCTGGCGGCGGCGGCGGCCAGCGAATGCGTGCGTCGCAGCGCGCGGTTCAGCTCGGACACCTCGTCGCCCAAAGCATCGGCCAGACGCAGCGCGTCGGCCAGGTCGCGCAGGCCGCCACCGGCCGGCGGTGTGAAGTCGGGGCAGAGCCGGGCCACCAGGGCGGGGTTGGTGCGCAAGGTGTCGGCCAGCGCAACGAGGTCGCGGTCGCGCAGCGGTGCCAGATGGCGGGTGCCGTGAAGCAGCAGCGGCGACAGCGTCTTCAGCGCGCCCGATGGCAGGTTGGCGTGCAGCTCGCGCAGCGTGGCCGCGGCCTGTTCGAGCTGGAAGCGGATGGCGGCGCGCGCGAAGGGCAGCATCTTCGGCTCGGCCTCCACCTTGAAGCGCCAGACGCTGGCCGCCGCAAGATAGAGATGGGACAACACATCGCCCAGGCGCGCGGACAGCAGCTCCATGCGCTTGAGACGGCCGCCGAGCAGGCCCATGGCGAGATCGGCCGTCAGCGCGTACTTGGCCGACAGGCGGGCGATGAGGCGGGCTTCCTTCTCCAGGCCTGGTGGCACGCGGCCCTTCAGGCCCGCACCGAAGAGGCTGGCGCCAAGGTTGCGCATCACATGGCCGGCATGGGCCAGCAGGGCCTTGCCAAGGGCGGCCTCGTCCTTGGCCTGCACGGCCGTCATCTCGTCCATGACGTGTGGATGGCAGCGCACGGCGCCCTGGCCAAAGATGATGAGGGCCCGCGACAGCAGGTTGGCGCCCTCCACCGTGATGGCGATGGGCGCATGCCGGTAGGCCACGCCCAGCAGATTGCTGGGGCCCGCGATGATGCCCTTGCCGCCCAGCACGTCCATGCCGGTGGTGACGGCGCGACGGCCCGCTTCGGTCAGCTGCACCTTCAGCATGGCGCTGGCCACGCTGGGCCGCTCGCCCGCATCCAGCGCTGCGGCGGTGTAGCGGCGTGCGGCATCCGAGGCATAGAGGTCGGCGGCCGTGCGGGCGATGAGGCCGGCAATGGCCTCGAAGCGCGCGATGGGCAGACCGAACTGCTCGCGGATGCGACCGTAGCCGGCCATCACATACAGCGACGTCTGCTGCATGGCTGCACCCAGGGCCGGCAGCGAGATGGCGCGGCCCGCGGCCAGGCATTCCATCAGCATGCGCCAGCCCTGGCCGACCTGGGCCTCGCCGCCGATGATCCAGTCCATCGGCACGAACACGTCCTCGCCGTGAATGGGCCCGTTCATGAAGGCCGAGTTCATGGGCCGGTGGCGGCGCCCGATCTGCAGGCCCGGCGTGGGCACGGGGATCAGCGCGCAGGTGATGCCGAGCTGCTGCTGGCCTTCGGGCCGCGACGGGTCGACGGCCTGGAAGGCCAGGCCGACGACGGTGGCCACCGGCGCCAGCGTGATGTAGCGCTTGTCGAAGCGCACGACGAAGCCGCGCACCCGGCGGCCGTCGATCTCGCGCTCTGTCAGCACGCCGGTGTCGGGGATGGAGGCGGCATCCGACCCGGCATAGGGCGAGGTCAGGCCGAAGCAGGGCAGGTCGCGGCCGTCGGCCAGACGCGGCAGGTAGTGGGCCTTCTGCGCTTCGGTGCCGTAGTGCAGCAGCAACTCGGCCGGGCCCAGCGAGTTGGGCACCATGACGGTCACGGCAGCGGCCACGTTGACGGTGGCGATGCGGGTGACAACGGCGGCATGGGCGAAGTGGCCGAAACCCAGGCCGCCGTGCTCGCGCGGGATGATCATGCCGAAGAAGCGCCGCTCGCGCAGAAAGGCCCAAACCTCGGGCGGCAGGTCGCGGGCCTCGTCGATGGCGAAGTCGTCGAGCAGGGCGATCAACTCGGCGACGTCGCCGTCCAGGAAGGCCTGTTCCTCGGCCGTCAGGCGGTTGGGTGCAACAGCCAGCAGGCGGTCGAAGTCGGGCCGGCCGGCGAACAGTGCGCCTTCGAAGCCGACGGTGCCGGCCTCCAGCGCAGCACGTTCGGTATCGCCCATCTGGGGCAGCGCCTTCGAGAAGGGCGCAAAGGCCCAGTGACCCACGAGGTTTGCGAACACGGCAATGGTCTCCTTGCGGCCCATGCTGCTCGTGATGGCAGGACGCCTGCGTCAGCCGAGTCTGATTTTGGGTAAAGCTGCGTGGCGCGCAGAACAAATGAAACAAATCAGCGCCGCCCCTGAAACCTCACTGCGACGTCGGGCCAGCAAAGTCCTGTCCGGCGCCAGCCTGTCGCGCCTGCACCGAGGTTGTCTGGATGTTGCTGCGCTGCCGCTTGCCGTCGTTTGTCCTGCCGCTGCCTGGCCGCCGCGCGGTGGACTGGCCATGACACGCCTGACGCAGGTCTTCTGGGTCGTGGCAGCGCTGGATGCCGCGCTGCTGGTGCTGGCCCTCGGCATGTCGCTGCGCGGTGACGGCGGGCGCGATGGTGGCCGCGAGATGGGGCTGTTCTTCTTCGTGTTGCTGCCGGCCCTGCTGCTGGTGATGGCGGCATTGAGCTTCCATTTCAGTGCTTCACGCATTTGGCGGGGCCTGGCGCTGGGCGTCGTGCTGCTGCCGGCGATCTGGTGGACCCAGGTCCAGATCCAGGAATGGCTGATCACGCGGCGCATGGCCGCCAAGCGGGCCGGCACCGGCTACTTCGACACCGAGGCGATGCGCCGCATGGGCGCAGCAGTCGTGCAGCGGGATGTGGCCGCGCTGCTGCATCTCGGGCGTGGCGTCGACGTCAACACGCCAGGGCACCACAACATGAGCCTGCTGCGCCTGGCGGTGCAGGGCCTGGAGGGGGACGATCTGTCGGTGGTGCGCGCGCTGCTGGATCTCGGTGCCCGTGCCGACGATGCCCTGCCTGCGGCCGTCATGCGCAGCGACCCGGCGCTGCTGGAGATGCTGCTCGCCGCCGGCGGCAACCCCAATCTGCAGGTCTCGCCGGGGCTGCCATTGATCTTCGACATGATGAGTACCGTGACACCGGGCAACTTTCGCCTGCTCGTCGCGCATGGCCTCGACGTGGACAGTGTCTGCCGCGGTGACCCCTTGCCGGTCCAGCTGGCGATCTACCGGCGTTGGGATCTGCTGCTGATCGCCCTCGAAGGAGGCGCCGACATGGCGCGCCTGCGCGAGGATGGCCGCGGCGTTGCCGGTGAACTGGCATCCCAGGCCGAGGCAGAACGCCAGGCGGGCCGAAGCGTTCCGGCTGCCCTGCGGCAGGCTCTGGATCTGCTCGCCGCCCAGGCGCGCCAGCGCTGAGCTCCGATCACCCCCTTCAAACCCAGGAGAACCTGATGACCCGCCTTCCCCTGCGCACCGCCGCCGCCCTCGTCCTCGCCTGCACCCTGGCCACGGGCATCGCCCATGCGGCCGAAGCCGCTCAAGGCATCGAGCAGGCCCTCGCCACCGCGCTGCAGGACAAGCGCGGCATCACCCTCTACGTCTCCGGCCAGACGATCGCCGGCGCCGTGACACGCATCGAGCCGGGCAAATGGGTGGAGCTGCGCAACCAGCAGTACGGCCGCATCATCGTGCGCCTGGATCGCATCGACGGCATCGCCGCGCCCTGAGGCCCCGGGTCAGAGGGGCGCGGACTTGTGCTCCTCGATCCAGGCGCCCATGGCCATCATGAAACCGCCCGGCGCCAGGTGGCCATCCAGCAGATTGCGGAAGTCGTCGCCGCAGCGGGATTCATCCACCCAGGCCATGTCCCAGTCGGCGAACAGTCGATGGGTGATGACGTCGCGTTCCTGCACGCGCAGGTTGCCATGTCGGCTGTCCATGCCGATCTTGCGCATCAGGTTCTCGACCAACACTTCCTGCCCCTCCAGCACCTGCGCGAAATGGCCGTCGCAGGCCAGCAGGGCGCCCGTCAGATCGAGTTGCCGGTTGCGGCGCCGTGCATGGGCCACCAGGCGATCGATGTCGCTCGCCGTGACGCCGGGGCTGACTTCGCTGATGTAAAGCACGCGAACCAACATGGTTTGATTCTGGGCCGCGCCCGGGCGGATTCACCTAGGACGGCGCCTACTTTGCGAGCGCGGCCTGTCGTGCCGGCCAACGTTCTGTCTGCCCGTCGCCACCGCCCGTCGCAGCCCGGTGGATGGCCTGCGGGCACGCCGCCAGCATGCGCCATTTCCACCCCGCCCCAAGGCCGAGCCATGACCATCCGCCACCTTGTCGTGTCCCTGCTCGCCGGCACGGCCCTCGCCGCCCAGGCGGCTGATGCGCCTGCACCCGAACTGGCCGCCACCGTCGCCGCGCTGGACGCCGCGGCCTTCGACGCCTTCAACCACTGCGAGTCGCCGGGCCAGCTCGACAAGTACGCGAGCTTCTTCGCCCCTGACGTCGAGTTCTATCACGACCTCGGCGGCGTCACCTGGACGCGCGACGCCATGGTGGCCCAGGTCAAGGCCAATGTCTGTGGCAAGTTCCAGCGCGAGCTGGTGCCGGGCTCGCTGAAGGTCTGGCCCATCCAGGGCTTTGGCGCGCTGATGCGCGGCGAGCACCGTTTCTGCCACTACAAGCCGGGCGGGACGACCCAGCCCTGCGAAGGCCGGGCCGAGTTCACCATCCTGTGGCGTCAGCAGGGCAGTGCCTGGACCATCACGCGCGCCTTCAGCTACGCGCACGGGCCGAACTAGATATTCGTGCTCGACGGAATCCGGCTCGGCAGCAGGTGCTCGTAGGGCCGCGAGCGCGCCAGGTTGCGCTGGCGGATGGTGGCCTCGACGCCGGCCAGGGCCGTGCGGAAGCGCTCCAGCGGGCCGCCGGGGCCGGTGATGGCAGGATCGAGCAGCACCGGCTGATAGGGGAAGGCGTTGTCACGGTATTCGCCCAGCATGCGGTAGTAGACGCCCCCGAGGATGTGGAACAGCAGGATCTGCTCCTGGGCCGCCAGCCGGCTCGGCAGCATCTGCGACCAGGTCGCCTCGGTCTGGCCTGCACTCGTCCCCGGCGCCGGCGTGCCGCCCATGCCTGCGTAGAAGGGGGCATAGGTCATCAGCGACGACTGCGGGAAGTTGACCGCCGCGTGCTGGGCGCTGGCGTTGAAGATGATGGCCGTCACCGCCTGGGTCAGCTGGGCACGCGTCGTGATGGGCCTGAAGCCCTTGATGCGGCCGCTGCCGGCCAGTTCGCTGGCCCAGGCCTTGAGCTCGTAGTCGCCGGTCACGTCGCCGTCGTTGGCGTAGTAGACGGCGAGGTAGTCGCCCACCCATTGCTGGATCGCGTTCCAGACCAGCAGGGCGTCGTCGCGATAGGGGTAGTCGGGCAACTGGCTGGCATCGTCGACGCCGCGGGCGCGCAGGTCGTTGGGCAGCATGTTGTCGTAGAAGTCGTAGGCCAGGCGGTCGCGGCCGCACTCGCGCTGCAGGGTCTCGATGGGCGCGGCCAGGATGGCGTCGCCGGTCGTCAGCGCGCCCATGATGATCAACGTCGCGGCCTCGTTGATGAACATGGAACCCTCGAGGTGGGGCGCCAGCAGCCGGCTCAGCGGGTGGGCATTGGCGAGCTGGCGCGCCGTCGCCATCGCGAAGGCCTCGGACATCAGATGGGTGCGGCCCAGGTGCACGAACATCTCGTGATAGTTGAAGTCGGCCACCTGTACCGTCGTCTTGGCCGATTGCCAGGCCCAGTAGGCCGCGCCGTTGGCGGGGTCGTCGACACGCAGCACCAAGGGGCTCAGCGCCGGGTCCTGGCCGCACTGGATAGCGACCGGCAGCAGCGAGCGGCCCGTCTTCGGCCGCGCAAAGAGTGCGATGGGCGCATAGCCGTAGCCCGTGCCCGTCAGCGGCTTGTTGACCGGCCCGTCCGGCGCCATGCCGCCCAGGCTTTCGTAGTCGAGCAGATAGAGGCGGCCGCTGGCGGCGGCCTCCGCCAGGCTGTCGCCGCTGCCCATGACCTGGCGGTATTGCGCGTCGGTCAGCGGGAACTTGGCCGGCAGCGTGGTCGCCTTGCGGATCAGCATGGGGTTGGGACCACCCACCCGCATGTAGGCGAAGCTGGCGTCGTCGTGCAGCAGCTGCGCGATGGCGGGTTTCTCGAGGGTGGCGAACAGCGCGTCGTATTGCGCCACCGTCTTGGGCTGCGGACCGGCCTGAGCCACCAGACCGTCGTGGACCTGGCGCAGCTGGGTCGCGATGTCGCCCACGGTCAGCACGAGGTTGGCGTGCACGCTCAGCGCTGCCGTGGGCAGGCTCAGCAGGCCGGCGTTGGCCGTGGCCAGGCTGTCGAAGCTGGCCTGGGCCGTGACGAGGCGGCTGCGCAGGCCGGCCAGGGTCTGCAGGCTGCTCGTCGCTACGGCGCTCGGTGCCATCGACGCCGCCAGATTGGTGACCGCCTCGACGGCCAGGGTCGAGGCCCGCAGCTGGTGCTCCAGCGTGGGCAGTTCGCCCGCGGGCACCACGGCCGCCATGGGCACGCCGTTGAGGTTGATGTGGGATTCGGTCCAGAGGTAGAGGGCCTGCTGGGCCGTCAGCTGCAGCCGGCGCGCCGTGGCGCTGAGGAGGTCGGCCTTCTGCGGCAGGGTCGGCTTGCTGACGGGCACGGCCGCCGCGGCCAGTGGCGTGTTGCCACCGATCAGACCCAGGCCACCCGCCGCGGCGGTCCATTTGACGATGTCTCTGCGCTTCATTGGATGTGTTCGTGGGTGAGCCGACGCGGCCCTGAGCCTAGCCAAGAAACCGTGGGTGCGATGGCCGGGTTCCCCCTTTCATGCAACCGCAAGTCACTGGAATCGGGGGCTCGAAGCCACAATGCAATCGATGCCCACCCGCGACGACGACGACGCCCCCTGGCCAGGCCACACGGCGGGCTCTCGCGAATACCGCCTCATCCTGTTCGCGCTGACCTGCGCCGGCATCGCCACCTTCGCCCAGCTCTACTCGCCGCAAGGTGTGCTGCCGCGCATCGCCGCCAATTTGCAGGTGCGACCCGACCAGGCCGCGCTGCTGATCTCGGCCGCCACCATCGGCCTGGCCTTGGGTGTGCTGCCCTGGTCCTGGCTGGCCGATCGCCTCGGTCGGGTGCGGGCCATGAAGGTCTCGTTGATCGTCGCCACGCTGTGCGGATTCGCGGTGACGGCCTGGCCCAGCTTTGAAGGCATCCTGGTGCTGCGCGCGCTGGAGGGCCTGGCCCTGGGCGGCCTGCCCGCGGCGGCCATCGCCTACTTGAACGAGGAGGTGCATCCCTCGCATGCCGGCATGGCCGCGGCCATCTATGTGTCGGGCACCACGGTGGGTGGGATGACGGGCCGCGTCGTCTCAGTGCCCATCGCCGATGCCTTCGGCTGGCGCGCGGCCATCCTCGTCATCACGGCCGTGGGGGCGCTGGCCACGCTGGCCTTCGTGTTGAGCATTCCGGCGCCCCGCGGCTTCAAGCCCGACGCGAAGGCACGCCTGCCGCTGCTCAGCGCCATCCAGCTGAACCTGCGTGCCGACATGCTGGTGCTGTTCGCCCAGGGCTTTCTGCTGATGGGCGGGCTGGTGGCCATCTACAACTACATGACCTTCCGCCTGGAGGCGCCGCCGTTCTCGCTGCGGCCTGCCACCATTTCGCTGCTGCTGTTTTCCTATCTCGCCGGCACCGTTTCCGCCAGCTGGGCGGGCAGCCGCGTGCAGCGCCATGGCCGGCTGCGGGTGCTGTGCGCTGCCATCGCCGTCATGCTGGGCGGCGCGGCGCTGCTGCTCAGCACGCTCACGGCCGTCTTCGTCGTGGGACTGGTGCTGTTCACCGCGGGCTTCTTCGCCGCTCATGCCGTCGCCGCCGGCTGGGTGGGCCAGCGCGCCACCGGCGGACGCTCCCAGGCAGCCTCGCTCTACAACCTGTTCTATTACGCCGGCTCCAGCTTCTTCGGCTGGTTCTGCGGCCTGGTGTTCGTCGCGGCAGGATGGACGGCCACGGTGCTCACGGTGATGGCCATGGCGGTGCTGGCGGCGGGGCTGGCCGTCTGGCATGCCCGGTGGAGCGGGGCTGCAGGAAGCAGTTCTTGATGCCGCAGGGCCTCCTTCAAGCGTCAACAGGAAGCCGGCTGGTGGCGTCGACGATGCCGTTCTGAAGTGGCGCTACCCTTTGCCATGCGTCCGCCATGAAGAGCGAAGCCGCGTCGACGGCGGGCGGGCGCAATACCTGGCCATCGGTTGAAAAAGGGAGGAGCCATGTCGACGTCGGTCAAGGAAGCGGCGCAGGCGATCGTCGCAATGATGAGGGCGCAGTTCAGCGCGCCGCACACCATGGTGCTTGCAGACGAGTCACAGTTTCGGCATCTGGACCTGGCGGCCTACGCGCGTTTCCAGGCCGAGATGGAGGCGTCCGGCTTTCGCGCGGTCGGCGACGTCGAGATCCTCGAGATCTCGAACTCGCCGACGACGCTGATCGCGCGGACCTTCATCAGAAACATGCTCTCTGCGGACGGGGAAGTCCTCGCCCAGTACTACCAGCTGAGGCCCAGAATCTGGCGACGGCTGAAGCTGCTGCTTCGCGGCCTGCTGAATCTTCGATTCGTTGCCGCGCCCAGGAATTTCTATGAAAGCCTGGCGACCCGTCACTGCGCAGGGTTTGAAACGGAATTCGCCGATGGCCGGCAGCTGGTGACGAGCAATGCGCAGGCGGCCTCGGTGCTTTCCGGGCCGCCCGCCATCGAAAACGCCTACTTCCCTTATGGCACGCCGGTTCCGCAACTGCTGACAAGCCACAGGGGACGCATTTCGAGCATCGCTGCGGGTGAGGCACCGACGCGGCCCAGCGCGATGCGTTCCATGGAAGATATCCTGGCCATGCAAAGGCGCCAGAGCATGTTGAAGGTTGCGCATCGCTCCGCGGTCCAGTGGGTCACCCAGGGCGAATTGCGCCAGATGGCTCAAGGCCAGGACGAGCTGAGTGAAGAGGTCTTTGCCGAAATTCAGAGGCTTCTGAAAAGTGAGCGGAGCGCGGCCTAGCCGTGCGCGCCGGCCGACTGCAGACAAAGACTGCCGCTCAGCCCGTCGCCTCCAGATAGGCAATCCGCCGCATCGGCGTGAACACCGCGCCGATGGCCACGACCACCAGCAGGCAGACAGCCGCGGCCGTGAACAGTTCGGTCACGTCCAGCACCCGCAGTGCGGCGCCCGCGGCCGCCGAGGCCAGCGGGGCCAGGCCCATGACGATGAACATGAACAGCGCCATGGAGCGGCCCAGCATGGCCGGCGGGATGCGCTTTTGCAGCCAGCTGTAGACGGCCACCTGCACGAAGCCGCCCAAAGCGCCCAGCGGCAACAGCAGCAGCGCGCCCTGCCAGGCCGCGTGCACATGGCCGAAGACGAGGAAGACGCCGGCGGCGATGCCGTCGATGAGCAGGACCGTGCCGCCCAGCGTGGACAGGCGCCAGTGCGGCTTCATGCCCGACACGGCCATGCCGGCGAGCGCGCCCAGGCCGTGCACGGCCAGCATCACGCCCAGGGCCGCGGCACCACCCGGCAGGCGCTCGGCGGCCAGCACCGGCAGGGCCACCTGCAGCGGCCCGCCGACGAAGAAGGCGATGGCCGCGAAGTACATGAACAGGGCGCGCAGCTCGCGGTCCTGCCAGCAGCTCTTCAGCGATTCGGCGATGGCCGCGAAGACGGGCTGGGCCGGCTTGGCCTCCGCCGGCGCCACCTGCACCCGCGACAGCGTCCAGGCCGAGATGGCAAAGCTCAGCGCATCGAAGCCAAAGGCCAGGGCCAGTCCTTGGCCGCTCAGCGCCGGCTCGTTGCCGGCCGTCACCAGCAGCCCGGCCAGCACCGGGCCCAGCAGCAGCACCAGCTGGCGCGCACCCATCAGCACGCCGTTGGCCGGCTGGATCAGCGCGGCCGGCACGGTCTGCGGCAGGATGGCACTGCCGGCGGGGTAGCTGAAGGCGGTGGCCAGCCCGATGGCCAGGGTCAGCGCATAGACGAGAGGCAGCGTGATGTTGCCGCTGAAGGTCAGCGCCGCCAGCAGGCCCAGCAGCGCGAAGTTGATCCACTTGGTCAGCAGCAGCACGGCCTTGGGCGAGTGGCGGTCCACCAGGGCGCCGCCGACCAGGATGAAGATGGCGCGCGGCAGGCTGCCCAGGGCCAGCACGGTGCCCAGCACCAGCGGGTCCTTGCTGAGGCTCATCACCAGCCACGGCAGGGCCAGCAGCGTGAACTGGTCGCCCAGCATGGACAGCAGGCCGCCGCCGATGATCCAGCGGAAGTTGGCGTGGCGAAACAGCTCGCGGCGTGGGTCGTTGGTCTGGCTCATCATTGCTCCTCGACAGGCAGCGTCTCTTTCGAGCGCCGCAGATAGGCGATCAGTTCGGGCGTCACGCCGGATTGGCGTGCCAGCTCGGGCTCGGCGGCATACATGCGCTGCATGGTGTCCTTCATCTCGGGCGCCATCTCGATGAAGCGCTTCTGCAGCACCAGCCAGCGGCGCACCAGGGCTTGCACCTCGGGCACGCCGGGGTCGCGGCCAGCGTCCATGGCGGCTTGCGCCTGCCGGATCAGCTGCGGCCATTCCAGTTCGACGGCATCGCGCTCGGCCTCGGGCATGGACTCCCAGGTGCGGCGCAGCGCACGCATCTGGTCGGGGCTGATCCAGCGTTCATGCACACGCCGGATGGCCATGGCGTCCAGCAGCACCTGCACCGCGTCGCCGCCGTCGCCGTGCAGCTCCAGCCGCTTGGCGGCATTGCGCAGGGTCTGCAACAGGGTTTCCTGGGCCAGCAACTGGGCCTCGATCTGCTCGATCTGGGCCTGCAGCACCTCGGCCAGCGGCTGGGGCGTCTCGCCATCCAGCAGCGGCACGATGTCCTTCAGCGACACGCCGGCATCGCGCAGGGCCAGCACGCGGTGCAGTCGCAGCACGTCGGCCGCACCATAGCGGCGGTAGCCCGCCTCGCTGCGGCCCGAGGCGCGCAGCAGGCCGAGTTCTTCGTAGTGGTGCAGAGTGCGCACCGTGAGGCCGGCGCGCTTGGCCAGCTCTCCCACCGTGTAGTCCATGTCCGGTCTCGTTCTTGTGACGGGGCGGATCATGAAGCCTCACGCTACGTCAGGGTCAAGCCCCTTCGCGCCATCGCGAGGCATCGTGCTGCGATGCAGGGCGCACGAGCCCAAGCCTGGGGCGAACCCTTATTGAAACCACGTCAAATCGTGAAGTTGTTTGCGCTCCCAGGCTGGCACGGGGTTTGCGAAAGAGAGCTTGCCGAGGCGACTGGCCTCGGAGCATTTAAGGAGTACCTCACCATGAAGACCTGGACGAATCTGCGACCGCTCACCCTCTCGGCCGCTCTGCTCGCAACCCTGACGCTGACCGCGCCCGCGAGTGCCCAGGAACCCACCGTCCCGGCCGCCGTCGGCCGTGCCGTGCTGCGCGATGCCCAGGGCGAATATGTGCTGGAAGACGGCCGCACGCTGCGGGTCGTCGTCGGCGTGCGCCAGCTCGGCGTGGCCCTCGACCAGTCGCCGCTGGAAAGCTGGCAGGCCAAGAGCGCCGAGCTGCTCGTCAGCGCCGATGGCATGCGCCGCCTGCGCCTGTACCGCAATGTCGATGGCACCGTCGACCGCATCGCGCTCGAGACCGACCGCGTCAAGTGACAGCGCTGACAGCGCGCCCAGAGGCCAAGGCTCGCGGACTTGGCTCTCACGGTGCACCAGCCGTCCTCGGGGCGGCTGGTGTCCGCCTCTAGCGGCGCGGCTGTCCATCCATCCACGCGGCGCGGATCTCGCGCCCGCAACTCACCGAAGCCACCGCCGGCTTGTCGCTCGGATCGCCGCTCATCAGGCCGTGGCGCTGTTCGCGCGCGACCATGCCGTAGAAGCGCTTGTCGGCACTGACCCAGGGATAGAAGCCGAAGGCGCCCGGGCTGCTGAAGCTGCCATCGCCGACCTGCGGGTCGTCCTCCACCCAGTGGCCGAGGCTGTAGTGCCAGCTCTCGGTCTCGGGGATGGGCGTCTTCACGGCTTGCGTCGGGCAGGTCTGCGGATTGGTGCAGACGGCCTGTGTGCCCAGCAGGCGGCCGAGCTGCAGCTTGTCGGCCATCAGGGCGCGCAGGAAGCGGCTGTACTGGGCCGCCGAGGTCTTGCCGCCGCCAGCGGGTTGCGACTGGCTGTAGTCAAAGCGCCAGTCCGCACCCAGGGCCGGCGCCAGCGCCTGGCGCACGGCGGCCGCCAGGCCGTCGGGGCCCAGCGAGCCCAGGCCCATCAGCACGGCGTGCTTCTGCATGTGGCCGCCGTTGTAGTCGAAGCGGCCTTCGGTGGCCGGGTTCTGGCGGCCGCGGCCGTTGATCAGGCCCTCCTGGCAGGCCGCGACGCTCTGGTTGGGCCGGCAGACATGGAAGTAGGTGTAGCCGGACTGGAAGTGCAGGAACTTGATGTCCTCGCTCGTCAGCTGGCCCTGGCGTCGCTCGGCGACGAAGGCGCCGTAGACCCATTTCGACGCCGAGGCGATGGCCATCTCGGTGCTGCGCTCGGGCGCGTTGTCGCCCGCCTTGCCACCAGCCAGCGGCTGGGTGGCGTTGCCGATCTCCCAGTAGAAGGGCTGGGCGGCGACGCAGACGGCCGACTTCTCGGCCGTCAGCCGCGCGGCGGCGGCGCGCTGCACGGGCGTGGGGTCGGCGTGAGCAATGAGGGGCGCGGCGATCAGCAGGGCAAGGGTGGTGTGGCGCATGGGGTTCTCCGTTGAGGTGGTTCCATGCTGCGGGGAAGCGGGCGCGCAAAGGTTGCCGCGCGGGTTGCACCGCTTGCGGAGCCTGACGGCAGGCGAGGTCTTGCAAGGATTTGTCATTGTTTTCCGTCAGTGTGCGGGGCCTGGCTCTCCCTAACATCCACGCATGAGTCGCATCCTGATCGCCGACGACGAGGCCGAACTGCGCGGCCTGCTGCAGCGCTACCTGACCGAGCAGGGCCACAGCGTGCGCGCCGTGCCCGATGCGGCCGCCGCTGCGCAGCTGCTCGCCCGCGAGCGCTTCGACGTGCTGGTGCTGGACCTGATGATGCCCGGCGAGGATGGCCTGTCCTTGTGCCGCCGCCTGCGCGGCCAGGGCGAGACCATCCCCATCCTGATGCTGACGGCGCGTGGCGACCTGGTCGACCGCGTGCTGGGCCTTGAGATGGGCGCCGACGACTATCTCGCCAAGCCCTTTGCGCCGCGCGAGCTGCTGGCACGCATCCAGGCCATGGTGCGCCGCCAGCAGCAGCTGGGCGCCCACGTCGGCCCGGCCGGCGAGGCCGCGGTGCGCTTCGGCCCCTTCACCTTCTATCCGACGCAGCGGCGCCTGGAGCGCGACGGCGCGGCCGTGGACATCAGCACCGTTGAGCTCAACCTGCTGCGCGCCCTGGCCAGCCAGCCCAACCGGCCGCTGGGCCGCGAGAAGCTGCTGGTGCTGGCCCATGGCGACGAACATGGCGTCAGCGACCGCAGCCTGGATGTGCAGATCATGCGCTTGCGCCGCCTCATCGAAGACGACCCGAGCACGCCGCGCCATGTGCAGACCGTGTGGGGCCTGGGTTACGTCTTCATCCTGGAGCCCGACGCCCGATGAAGTTCGGCCTGTCCACGCTGTTCGGCCGCAATCTGTGGCTCATCGTTGCGCTCATCGTCATGGGCCAGCTCGTCAATGCCATCGTCTACCGCGAGCTGGTCGCCAAGCCGAGGTTGCACCAGTCGGCCGAGGCGACGGCGCGCAGCCTGCAGGCCGTGGCCGAAGGCCTGCGCCTGCTGCCCGAGGACCAGCGCGCCGGCTTCGTCGCCCGTTTCAATGCCCGTGCCGGCTCGGGGCTGATGGAGGGGCGGCCCGAGCGCATCTCGCTGATGGAACGCGCCTATCTGGCCGAACTGGGCGAGCAGCTCGGCCTGGCGCCGGGTGGGCTGCAATGGCAGCGCGAGGCCAATGGCCTGATCGCCGTGCGCCTGCCCGACGTGCCCTACTGGCTGGCCGTGCCCTCGGTGCAGCCGGCCCACCGTTTCGCCCGCACCTGGCTGATTGCCAGCGGCGTCAGCGGCGTGCTGGCTCTGCTCGGCGCCTGGCTGATCCAGCGCCGCATCAACCGGCCGCTGCAGCGCCTGGTCGAGGCGGCCAAGGCCGTGGGCGCCGGCCAGCGCCGCCTGCTGCTGCCGACCGATGGCCCGGCCGAGACGGCCGCCCTGGCGCGCGGCTTCAACGACATGGCCGAGGCGCTGGCGCGCGACGAGGAGGAGCGCCTCTTGATGCTGGCCGGCCTGTCGCACGACCTGCGCACGCCGCTGGCCAAGATCCGCCTCGCCAGCGAGCTGCTGCGCAATTCTTTCGATCAAAGCGGCCAGGGCGACAAGGAGCTGCTCGACACCCTGGACCGCAGCCTGCACGGCCTCGACGGCCTGCTGACCCAGTTCCTCGACTACGCCCGTGCCGCCCACCCGGCCGAGCAGGAGCTGCCGGCGGCCGACATCGAGCTGCGCGAATTCCTGGCCGAGACGGTGGTCCTCGCGCCCGGCCTGCCGCAGCCGGTGCTGGCCGAAGGGCCCGCCGTGAAACGCCGTGCCCGCCCCCAGGCCCTGCGCCGCCTGGTGCTCAACCTCATCGTCAACGCTCAAAACCACGGCGCGCCGCCCATCGAGCTGGCCTGCGGCGTGGACGGTGGCGCGGTGTGGATCGAGGTGCGCGACCGTGGCCCTGGCATTGCGCCGGGGCGCGTCGATGACTTGAAGCGGCCCTTCCAGCGCGGCGACGCGGCGCGCGGCGGCAAGCCCGGCTCGGGACTGGGCCTGGCCATCGTCGAGCGCATCGCGCGCGCCGAGGGGGCCGAACTGAGGCTGCTGCCGCGCGAGGGCGGCGGCCTCGTCGCACGCGTGCGCTGGAGCGGCTGACGCCGCCTCAGTTGAGGGTGCAGCCGCCGCGGTTCATGCGGCTTTCGAGGCTGGCGATGCGGTTCTGTTGCTGGATGACTGCCGCCGACTGATCGATGCCCGACTGCCGGCTGCCGCGCACCGTCGCGTTCCTGCTGCCGTAGGCTTCGGCGCGGGCCTGGCTGAGCTGGCCGCAGTTCACGCCGCCGCCCGGCGCGCCCTGGTAGGGCTGGCCCGTTTCAGGCGCAGCCACCGTGACGGTGCCGACGCGGGCCTTGTCGGCATCGGCGCGGCCGCGGGCCTCCTTGACCTGCGCCTCGCTGGGGCCGGCCTTGATCTCGATCTCCTTGCCTCCGGTGGCGCAAGGCGAGGACTGGTAGACGGTGCTGCCACCGACGCTGCATTTGTAGACCCCCTGGGCCCAGGCCGCCGGCACCGCCAGCAGGCCCAGCGTGAGGGCGGTGACCAAGGGGAAGGCACGCAGCGTCAAGGGTTTCATGGGCTTCGTCCCAAACGGGGTGAGATCGGCGCAGACCTTAGCACCCCCGTCGGGCCTCAGCGCGCCGCCACGAAGCGGTATTCGTGCTGCGCGTCACGCAGCACCAGCGTCGGCTGGGCGGCCTTGTCGTCGCGCACGAACTCGATGCCGGAGATGCCCGGGTCGATGGTGATGTAGCTCTGCGTGCCGTCCTCGTTCTTGCGCAGTGCGACTTCGCTGTTCCAGTGGTCGAACTGGAAGCGCACCTGCTGGCCCTTCTTGCTGACCTTGATGTGGCCCAGGTCGGGTGAGGCATAGCTGGCGGCCAGCGGCTTGATGGCGTCGACCGGCACCGGCATGGTCAGCAGCTCGCGCACCTTGGCGGACTCGGACTTGCGGTTGGCAATCGACACCTTGAGGCGTTCGTCGGCCTCGGGGCGGCCGTCGAACAGCACTTCCAGCAGCTTGCGCTGCAGCGGGCCGCGCAGCAGCACGCCGGCGTCGGAGTTGGTCAGGATGGTCACGCCGACGCCGTACTCGGGCAGCCAGATCATGTTGGAGTGGAAGCCCAGCATGTCGCCGCCATGCGAGGCGATGGTGATGCCGTACTGCTTGTCGACGATGAGGCCCATGCCGTAGGTGACGTCTTCGCCGACCATGACCTGGGGCTTGTAGCGCTCGGCCCAGTTGGCCTCGCCGATCAGCGGCTGGCCCTCGGGCGTCTTGCCCTTGTTGAGCTCCATCAACACCCAGCGGCTGAAGTCGCGCGGCGTCGTCCAGACCGCGCCGGCGGGGCGGGCCGGGATGATGGTGTAGTTCAGGTCCATGCTGGCGCGGCGGGTGCTGCCGTCCAGGGCGTCGCCATGGGGCATGGCGTGGTTGCCGCGCAGCACCTTGGCGTAGTCGAAGGTGGTGCTCTTCATGTCCAGCGGGCCGAACAGCAGCTCCTGCATGGCCTGGTCATAAGCCGCGCCGACTTCCTTGCCGGGCTTGAGAGCGTTGGCCGCGACGTAGCCGCCGGCGCCCACCATCAGGTTGCTGTACTGGAAGACCTCGCCGAACTTGCTGGTCGGCTTCATGGTGCCGAGCTGGTCGAAGGTGGACGTGGCGGGTGCCTTGCCGCTGGCGAACAGCCACTCCAGGTCCTGGCGCGGCATGCCGGTGCAGGCGCAGACGAGGTGGCGGACCTGCACGGTCTTGGTCACCTCGGGGTCGGCCAGCTTGAAGCCCGGATAGGCCTCGGCGGCGGGCTGGTCCCAGCGCAGCTTGCCGGCGTCGACGGCGCGGGCCAGCAGGGCCGTCGTCATGGCCTTGGTGTTGCTGGCCGCCATGAAGAGGGTGTCGGCATCCACCGGCGTCGGCTTGCCCTGCTCGCGCACGCCCAGGCCGCCGGCCCAGACCACCTTGCGGTCATCGATGAAGCTCAGGCCCACGCCCGGCACATTCAGCTGTTTCATGCCCTCGGCGACGAAGGCCTTGAGCTGCTCGACGCGCTCGGGCGTCAGCGGCTTGGCGGTCTTGCCGGCAAAGCTCTCGCGCTCATAGCCCTTGGGGCGCAGGCTGGCGAAGAACTTGCCGATGGGCGCGCCGCGCTTCTCCAGCGTGGCGTCGGAAGCCTGCAGCAGCAGCACGATCCAGGCCTTGCCGTCACCGGTGCTGGCACGGCGCGCGATGGCCTGCAGGGCGAGCTTTTCGTTGGGGGAGGTCTCGTAGTCGAAGACCTGCTGGTCCACCCAGCCATTGCGGGACGGGCGCGGCGTGGCCAGGCGCAGGGTGCGCTTGAAGGCCGGGTCGACCTGGGCCCAGGCCTGGGCGATGGCGTCGGCGGCGTCCTTGGCCGAGGCCAGGTCGACGACGGTGACGCTGGCATCGCCCTCGGGTGCGGTGAACTTCAGCACCGCACCGCTGGTGCTGGTGGCGAAGGCTTCGGGCGGGGAGTAGCTGTGGCCGGCGGAGGTGGTGTCGGCATGGGCCGTCGCGAAGGCGGCAGCAAGCAGGGATGCGATCAGCAAACGGCGCATGGGGGCTCCATGTTGAGGAGCCCGCATGCTAGGGCCTGTTAGCGCTGCGGCAATGGGTCGCGTTGTGACCAGAAAGGCCGCAGGCCCGACAGCAGACCGCAAGCTGGGTGTCGACCCAGCGAGGATCTGCAACACAGCATGCGGCCTTTCTGGCCACAACCCTTCGGGAAGGCCCGCCGCAAGGGGTCACTCGTTGTTGCAGCCCTGGCCCGCACGCGAGTGCGGGCGGCGCGCTGCGTCTAGATTGGCCCCTTGCGGCGGGCCTTCGCGGCCCACTGCCGCAGCGCTAACAGGCCCCCGGAATCAGGGCGTGTTGATCGTCACGGTGACGTTGCCGGTCGAGGTCTGGCCCAGGTTGTCCTTCAGCGTGATGACGAGGTTGGTGCGGCCGGCCACCGGGTTGGCCCAGTTCAGCGCGATGCCGCTGCTGCTGCCCGAGAAGCCCATGCCGGGAGCGGCGCCCGTTATGCCGATGCTCAGCGAGCTGGCGCCCGGCGCCGAGTAGCCGATGGTGGCGGACAGGGCCTTGCCGGCCGTGCCGCTGAGGCTGGTGGTCGTCAGCGTCGGGCCGGAGGTGGGTGCGGGCGTCGTCGTGGTGGTGCCCGACGCGGTCGTGGTGGTGGCGCCGCTGAGGCTGGTCCACAGCGCGCTGACGTTGGGCGTGCCCCAGCCGGTCGGCGTGTCGTAGCCGGTCTTGGCCGCGCAGGCGGTGCAGCTGCCGTTGCTGCCGGTGGACACGTCCTTGAAGACGGCCGAGTACTGCGTCGGCACGGCGCCGATCTGCTGGTAGAGGGCGCTGTGCGGCTGGCCGAGCAGGGCCTTGGAGGATGCGGCGCGCATGGCGTTGGCAACGGCCAGCAGGCCGGCCCATTGCGGTGTGGCCAGGCTGGTGCCACCGGCGCTGACCCAGCGCGTCGTCGTGCTGCCCTGGGCGATGAGGGCCACGTACTGGCCGCTGTTGGGGTCGGCGTTGAAGGCCACGTCGGCCACGGCGCGCTTGGCATAGCCGCCGATGGTGCCGCTCTGGTAGCTGGGCAGGGCCACATAGGCGCTGGTGCCGCCGCCGGTGCCGGTCCAGGTCGACTCGCTGCGGGCGCCGCTGCCGGTGTAGGTCAGCGTCGTGCCGCCGACGGCGACGACCTTGGTCGACACCGAGGGCCAGGACACGGCCGCGCCGTCGTCGCCGGTGGCGGCCAGATAGCTCATGCCGGCGGTGGCGAAGTTGCTGTCATAGCTCGACACCCAGCTGCCTTCCGCGGCGCCGAAGCTCATGGACACGACACCGGCGCCCATCTTGTTGGCGAGGGCCACGGCCTTGGACAGGCTGCTGACGCCGGCATCCGGCGCCTCGATGAGGACGAGGCGGGCCAGCGGCGCAGTGGCATGGGCCCACTGCACGTCCAGCGCAATCTCGGTGGCCCAGCCGCTGTCATAGGCGGGGGCCGTGGCGGTCAGGGCGCCGGCACTGCTGCTGTAGGCGACGACCAGCTCGCAGCTGGTGGTGGAGGCGGCCGCCAGCGGCAGGCTGGCATTGGCGGCCAGCGTGCGGTTGCTGCAGGTCGGTAGGCCGAACTTGGCATTGAAGGCGGCCAGTTCCGCGGCGATGTTGGGGTCGTGCTTGGCGTTGACGATGTAGATGGTCTGGCCGGCGCCAAGCTGGGCGGCCTGGGCCGCAGTCAGGCCGGTGGTGCTGGGCGGCAGCGCCGGCTGGCCGTAGGCGGCGCGGATCTGGGCCGGCGTGTAGACCGTCATGGCCGTCGAACTGGCCATGGGGGTGGCTTCGCCATTGTTCGAAGCGAGGGCGCGGGGGCGCAGTGCGTCGTCCAGGCGCTCGCGGGTCAGGCCGCGGGTGGCGACGCCGGACAGGGCCAGGGCGCGGTGCGGGGCGGGGCCGTTGTCGGGCTCGGCGAGATCGACGGCGGCGGTGTGGAAGCTGGGGTGGGCGACGAGGTTGGACGGGGCGGCTTCGGCCAGGTCCACGCTGAGGTTGATGACCGATGCCGACTCGCTGGCCTGGACCGTGGGGCTGTCGCCACCGCCGCCACCGCAGGCGGTCAAGGCCGCGGCGGTCAGCAGGGTGAAGGTCCAGTGGAGGTGGCGGGTACTGCGCATGGCCAGGTTCTCGTACGAAAGAGGGCCACGCCGATCAAGACCGTGGGTCTTGGCGGCCCCGCTGCCGTGGCGCTTGCGCGATGCAAGTGCTTTAGGCCGGTGGCTTTGCGTCCCCGCCTTTCGACGGGTTTGCCCTCAGGGTTGTGAAACAGCTTCAGTCTAGGCGCCGGGGTGCTGCCATGCACTGCCCGGTGCGGGCGGTGCGTGACATCTGCCGCGGCGGGCGGCGTGAGCGTTGACTGCCGCCAGTCTGGGTTTCGTGAGTTACTGCCGTGTCGTTGCTTTGTGTCACAGCGGACACAAGCTCATGCAGGTGCGATCTCCACCGCCACACCGCTCAGCACCGCATTGCCGCTCAGCGGATCCCGCGCCGCGTCGTCGAGCAGCGCATTCATGTTGACGCCGGGCCGTTCGCGCGCCACGCTTAAGCAAACGCCTTCCAGGTCATGCCCCCAGCCATGCGGCAGGCTGACGACACCGGGGCTCATGCAGTCGCTGCGTTCGACGCGGGCGATCAGCTCGCCGACGGCGCTCTTGATCTTGGCGAACTCGGCGAGGCCCAGGCGGTCGGCGTCCTCGGGATGGACCAGCAGGGTGCAGCGGTCCGGTCCCTTGGCCAGCACCGGCAGGTTGTGCATCCAGCTGTTGCCCGAGCGGGTGTCGCGGCGGCCGATGAGGCTGAACTCGGGTGCTGGCTCGGTCTTCACTTCGGCCAGATCGGCCAGCACCGAGGGCGGTGCGAGTTCGATCTTGCCGCTGGGCGTGCGCAGCACCTCGGGGATGCGGGCGGTGAGCGCGCCGAGGTCGATGCCGCCGCCTTCGACGGTGCTCTTCGCCTTGACCTTGGCCAGGTTGATGCCGTCGGGCTTGCGGCCGAACTGGTCGCCATAGGGGCCGACGCGCAGCTGCAGGTCGATCAGGCGCTCAGGACCGCGCCAGGGCTTGAGCGCCGCCAGCACTGCCGGCGTCTGGTCGCCGGCAAAGCGGCGCACATCGGCCTCGATGGCCTCGTCGTCGAGCTGGGCCACGTCGACCTCCAGGCCACGGCCTTCGAGCAGGGCGCACAGGCGCAGGATGGTCTGCCACTCCTGCGGCGTGCCAGCCGGCGCATCGAAGACCGGACCTGAGAAGCGCGCATGGTTGCGGTGGCTGAGCTGGGGGAAGGCGACGTCGAAATGCAGGTCCTCCAGCGGCGACAGCCCCGGCAGGATGACGTCGGCATGGCGGCTGGTCTCGTTGACGTAGATGTCCAGGCTCAGCATGAAGTCCAGGCCTTGCAGCGCCTTGGCGATGCGCGGGCCGGCGGGCGTGGACAGCACCGGGTTGCTGGCGATGCTGATCAGGGCCCGGATCTGGCCTTCGCCCGGCGTCTCCATCTCCTCGGCCATCACGGTGATGGGCAGCTCGCCGAAGACCTCAGGCGCGCCCGACACGCGGCTCTTGCGGCGGCCGGTCGTGATGCCCTTACCTACTCCAACAGGGTCACCAGGCTTGCCCTGGGTGTTGGGCGCGAAGGCGGCGGCCTTGGCGAACATCGCGCCGCCTTCGCGGTCGAGGTTGCCGGTCAGCACATTGATGAGGTCGACCAGCCAGGAATTGACCGTGCCGAAGCGGGTCACGCAGGTGCCGATGCGGCCGTAGACGGCGGCGCGCGGCGCGGCGGCGAGTTCGCGGGCGATGCGGCGCTGTGTCTCGGCCGGGATGCCGCAGCCAGCGGCCGTGACCTCCGGCGCGAAGGGCGCAACGGCGGCACGAGCCTCGTCCAGGCCGTTGACGTGGTCCTCCAGCCGGCCCAGTTGGACGAGGTTCTCGGCGAACAGCGTGTGGGCGATGCCGGCCAGCAGCAGCGCGTCGCCGCCGGGGCGGATGGGCAGATGCTCGTCGGCCGCCGCGGCCGTCTCGCTGCGGCGCGGGTCGACGACGACGATGCGCCCGCCGCGCGCCCGCATGGCCTTGGCCTTGCCGCGGTAGTCGGGCACCGTCCACAGGCTGCCGTTGCTGATCATGGGGTTGCCGCCGAGGATGAGCAGGTAGTCGCAGCGCTCGATGTCGGGCAGGGGGATGGACAGCCAGTGGCCGAACATCAGGCCGGCGCTGAGCTGCTTGGGCATCTGGTCCAGCGTCGAGGCGCTGAAAACATTGCGCGAACCCAGGGCGCGGTTCAGGCGCGGCGTGTAGGCCAGCAGGCTGACCTTGTGCGCGGCCGGGTTGCCGATGGTCATGGCCACAGAGTCGGGGCCATGCTCGCGCCAGACGGGCAGCAGGCGCTTCTCGATCTCGGCAAAGGCCTCGTCCCAGCTTGCCTCGACGAACTTGCCGTCGCGCTTGATCAGCGGCGTGCGCAGGCGGTCGGGGTCCTCGTGCAGGTCCTTGAGGCTGACGCCCTTGGGGCAGAGATAGCCATGGCTGAAGACATCGTTGGCCGCACCACGGATGGCGATGACCTGGGTGCCTTCGGTCTTCACCTCCAGGCCGCAGCAGGCCTCGCAGAGCGGGCAGATGCGGTAATGGCTTTCGGGCATGGCAGGTCTCCTGGTCGATCTTTCGGGCAATTCTGCGGTGGCCAGCCTACGCCCCGCGTCAACCCGGCGACATGACTTGCAGAGTCATTGACGGCCAGCGCCGCTATCCTGCGGGCCCCATGGAGTCTGACGCCCACATCCTGGTCGAGAACGCCGGCGAACCCGCGCCGCTGGTGGTCACTTTCGGTTTTGCCTTGTGGGACGAGCCCGCCGCCTTCGACTTTGTCGGCCGGCTGCGCAAGGTGGAGTGGCTGCTGGGCCGGCGCTTTCACCGCATCCACCTGCGCGACCCGCGTATGGCCTGGTATCTGCAAGGCATCACCGGCCTGGGCGAGAACCTGGACACCACGCTGGATGCGCTGCGCCGCCACATCGCCGCCTTGCCGGCCACGCGCATGACGATGCTGGGACAGTCCATGGGCGGCTATGGCGCCATCCTCTACGGCCTGGCCCTGGGTGCGGACCGCGTCATCGCCTTGGGCTCGCTGTCGACGATGGACCCGGCCGATGCCAGCGCTCGTGGCGACTGGCGCTGGCTGCCCGTCATGCAGAGACTGGCCGCCGAAGGCATTGCCGCGTCGCAGACCGACCTGGTGGCGCTGGCGAGGCAGGTCGGCGCGCTGACGGAGCTGCGCCTGCACTACGGTGAGCGGCCGGACACGCCCGAACAGGGAGCCCGCAACCTGGATCTCTTTCACGCCGAGCGCTTCGCGACTCTGCCTGGCTGCCGCGTCATCCGGCATGCCGACTCCGACCATGTGGTCGTCAACCATCTGAAGGCCATCCGGGAGATCGACGCCGTGCTGCTGCACGAAATCTTCGATGTCGATCCCGGCTCGCTGCACCGGCGCACCCAACCCTTGCTGGACGACAGCTGGCTGCGCTGGATCGCCGAGAACCGCCTGCGCAGCGCCGACCGTGACGGCCTCGTCGCGGCCATGCTGGAGCGCGGCATGCCGGCCATCACGGCGCGCTCGGCCATCGCCGAGGTCGAGCGCGACCCGGTCTTCCTGGCCGCCGAGCAAGTGCTGTCGGCGCGTTGAAGGCGCGGCCTACCAGTTGCCGATGCTGGGGTTCACGTAGCTGAACTCGTTGGGCACGCCGGCGTCGAAGTTGGTGTACGAGAAGGACATGCTCATCTCCAGCGACGACACCTGGTGCCACCAGCCCAGCGGCAGGAAGAGGGTGTCGCCGGGCTCCAGCACCGTCTCCAGCACGACGGCCTCGCGCAGCCGCGGGTAGCGGTTGAAGTCGGGGGCGTCGAGGTCGATGGGGCTGTAGACACCCATGCGGTTGTAGAGCAGTGGCGTCTGCAGTGGCGACACGAAGCGCCAGCGCTTGCGGCCCACGACCTGGGTGTGGAAGAGCATCAGCGTGTCGTGGTGCAGGGGCGTGCGCGTGCCCGCCGGGCCGAACCAGAACGACGCCGCCGTGTGCAGCAGGGCCGGGTCGCAGATGGGTGGCATGCGGCCGATGTCCTGCAGCATGGGCATGAACTCGGGCCGGCGCATCATCTCGTCGTTGGCCGTCAGGTAGTGGTCGTTGGTGGCGCCGCCGTTGACGACGAGGTCGACGAACTCCGACACCTTCATGCGCTGGCGCAGCTTTTCCTTGTTCTGCTCGAACAGGGTGTCGGTGTTGCGGCCCACCTGCACGTCGACATCCAGATGGCCGAAGCGCGCGCTGAGGTCGGCCGGCGACCAGCGCTTCATGGCCGGCCAGTCCTCGGCGATGTCGGTCAACACGACGGGCCGGCAGCCGTGGACATAGCGTTCCAGGAATTCGTCGCGGCCGACGCCGCGGCGCTTCTCGACGACGGCATAGCCCGGGTCCTGCTGCCAGACCTTCTGCAGATTGCCGCAGACCGACTCCAGCTTGCGCAGCATCTGCTGCTGGCGGCGCGCGGCCTGGAAGACCGGGTCCTGCTCGACCTGGCCAATCGCCGCTGCCGCCGTCTCGGCATCCACGCCGGCGTTGATCATGGTGTCCAGCATCGAGGCCGGCGAAGACTCCCACAGCCGGTTGTCGGCGACCCACATCAGCCAGTCGGGCGTCAGGTCGAGCAGGGCCGCGGGGCGGGGCCGGGGCGGAGGCTTGATCGGAGAAAGCGTCATGGCGGCGGGGGTAGTAGCTGGCCAGCGAGCGGCATTGTGGGGCCGTCGAAACTGGTATGGCCGTGCCGTCCTAGGGAAGGGCCTGGCGGATGCGCTCCACCACTCGACGACCGGCCGGTGTCCACGGCGCGATGAGTTCGAAGTGGCCTGCATCGTCCAGGTTGAGAACCTCGATCTTGTCGCCCGACGCGGCCGCCTTGGCGCGGTAGTCGTCGCTGGCGGCGGCCGGCACGATGCGGTCCTTCGTGCCCTGCATCAGCGTCTGCGGCAGGTGCAGGGGCAGCAGGGCCAACGGCGAGGTGTCCTGCAGCCGGGCGGCGGTCGGCGCGCCGCCGAGCAGCTGGTCCACGGAGGCGCCGCAGATCTTGTTGCGTGAGGCGTAGTCGAGGTCGGGGATGCCGGCGACGGCGACGACGGCCGGGATGGGCAGAGGCGCTTCTGCTTTCAGCGGGCCGGTCGTGATGCGCGGTCGCGCCGCAGCCCACAGCGCCAGATGGCCACCGGCCGAATGGCCCGTGGCGACGAGGCGCTTCAGGTCCAGCGGATAGCGCTGGGCCAGCACGCGCAGCCGGTCGGTGCCGCGGGCCACGTCGTCGAAGGTGCCGGGGTAGCCACCGCCTGCATGGCCGACGCGGCGGTAGCTGATGCTCCACACGGCCACGCCGGCGCTGCGCAGCGCATCGGCCTGGAAGGCCAACAGCTCGGGGCCGGGCAGGCTGGACTGCCAGCAGCCGCCGTGGATCATCAGCACCACCGGGTGTGGACCGTTTCCTTTGGGCAACCACAGCTCACCGAACTGCTGCGGCGCATCGCCGTAGGCCAGGCGCGTGTCGGGTTGCGGCCGGGCGGGTCGGTCGAGGATGTCCAGGAAGCTCAGCCCCTGGGCAGAGACGTTCAAGACCGTGGGCAGCACGAGGCTCATCAGCAGGCGCGGCATCAGTCGCTTCATGGCTTCAACCAGTCTTGCAGTTGCTTCAGCACGGCGGCGTCGGTCTGTAGCGCGAGGTGGCCGATGCCGGTGAAGAGGGCCGTGTCGGTGAAGTCCAGGCGTCGCGCCGGCGACCGGTGCTGGCCCAGCGCACTGGCCACCGGCACCAGGCTGTCGCCCAGCCAGCGGGCTGGCGAGCCGCTCGGCTTCTTGGATGTCGTCGCCGCGACGGCGTAGCAGGCCACGCCTTCAGGCAGGGGCAGCACGCTCGCCTTGCCGGCATCGGCTTCGAGCAGGCTGGCGTGGCGCAGATCGCGGATGCCCGCGCTGCGTCGCGCGGCCAGCAAGGCCAAAGGTCGCGAGTAGGCGCTGACATCCAGCAGGCGCTGCACCTGCTGGCCGCCTCGTTCCAGCGGTGCGCCCTGGTGGGGCGTGCCCAGCGTGACCACGCATTGCAGACGCTTCAACCAACGCCGCCGCCCGGCCTGGGCGATGGCGCTACGAATGACCAGGCCGCCCATGCTGTGGCCGAGCAGGGTGATCGGGCCGGGCACCTTGTCGAGCAGCCTGGCGAGTTCGGCGCCGTTCTTCCAGATCGGGCGGCCGCTGTTGTAGCGCAGGCCCAGCGGCTGGTAGCCCATCGCAGCGAGAGCCGCGGGAAAGTCGGCGCCGTCACGACGCCACTGCGCCTCGTTCATGCACAGGCCGTGCAGCATGACGAGGGCCGGGCCGGTGGCACCATCGACCAGCGGGCGCAGGCTCATGGTCGTGGCCAGCGGGTTGGCGGTGTCCTCGAGATAGTCGCCAAGCACACCGTTCAGTGCCGCTTGCACGGCGTTGGCGCGATCAGCGTCGGCCTGGCCGAGCAGGGGCGTCAAGGCGCCCAGGGCCAGGTCCAGGCCCCCACCCACCAGTTGGGTCACGCCGCGGACGCTGCGGTAGACGAGGCCGGTGATGCCGAAGGTGCGCTCGCGTTGTTTCGTCAGCGGCAGCCGGGAGATTTCGGCATGCATGGCCTCGACGAGGTTGGTCACGCCGGTGGTGGCGTCGACGGCGAGGCGGCTGGCGCCGCGGAGCTGCTGAGGGTTGGGCATTGCGCATCATGCCTGCCCTGTGTTGAGTAGGTTGCTTTTGCCCTTGTCCTCATGACTCGCGTGCAGTGCCGCGGGAATCCGCCCCGCGATGGCGGGTAACTTTTCTCTGACGCGCCAGAGAAAAGTCACCAAAAGAGGAGCGCTGAATGCAATCCGCACTCGAGCGGTGGCATGCGCTCGCGATGCTCGGAGTGAGTCATGCCCACATGCGACCCGCTACGCTCTCGCTGCTGTCCCTATGACGGGCATCACTGATCGCCGCTTCGCCACCGTTAACGCCGGCTGCACGCCGGGCTCACCAGAAAATACCGAACAGCCGCGTCGCCCGAGCGACGCTGCATTTGGCATTTCTCGTGAGCCCGGCGTGCAGCCGCGCGTTCAGCGGACTGGTGGTCCGATCTTTGGTGCTGGTGATAGGGACAGCAGCGAGAGCGCAGCGGGTCGCGTCTTCCCGCAATGCTGCTGGCTGTTTTCGCGCGCCGCTCGTCGCGGCGCCGCGATGGTGTGCGGTTCAGGGCCTCTTCTTTGGTGACTTTCTTCTGGCCCCGCAGAAGAAAGTTACCCGGCCGCCGGGACGGACTCCCGGCAATGCAGCGATCAGCAGCGCTCTTCGCAAAAGCAACCGAAAACCGAACCTCACATCTGCCGGAACAGATGGGCAGCGCTTTCGGCAACGAGCAGCATCTCAGTGCCATGCTTCAACTTGATCTGCATGCGCCCCCGAAAGTCCCGGCTCACGCTGGCAATCGAGTTCACATTGACCAGCGTCGAACGGTGGATCTGCCAGAACTGCTGCGGGTCGAGCTCGTCGATGAGCTCCTTCAGCGGCTTGCGGATCAGGGCCTCGCCGTCCTTCAAAGCGAGACGCGTGTACTTGTTGTCGCTCTGGAAGAACATCACCTCGTCGACGGTGATCAGCCGCAAGGTCTGGCCTACGGAGGCATTGATCCAGCGCAGCGGGGCGCGTGTCGCGGACGGGGCTGCCGCCGGGCGGGCCACGAGTTCGTCGAGCACGTTGCCGAGCTGGGCCGGCGCTTGGCCCAGGCGCGCCTTCAGCCGCGAGATGGCCGTGAACAGGCGCGCGCCGGCCAGGGGTTTGAGCAGGTAGTCGACGGCGCCCTGGTCGAAGGCAGCGATGGCGTACTGGTCGTAGGCAGTGACGAAGACGACATGGGCGCGGCCGTTGACCTGGCGGGCCACGTCGATGCCGGTGGCGCCGGGCATCTCGATGTCGAGGAAGAGGATGTCGGGCTGGTGCTGGTCGAGCAGGCGCAGGGCTTCCAGGCCGTCGGCGGCTTCGCCGACGATGCTGAGATCGGGCCAGAGCTTGCCGAGCTGCTCGACGAGTTCGCCACGCAGCGCGGCTTCGTCCTCGGCGACGACGGCGGTCGGTGCAAACAGGCTCATGCGGGGAGGTCCAGGATGAATTCGGTGCGGTCGTTGCCGCTGCGGCACAGGAGTTTCGCGCCCAGCACGGTCAGGCGCTCGCGCAGCGACGTGAGGTCGGCGTCCTCGCTGCACAGACCATCCTGGTCGAAGCCCAGCGTGATGCTGCTGCCATCGACACGCAGCCAGCAGTGCTTCGGGTGGCCCAGGCGCACGGCGCGCTGCACCAGCGGCAGCAGCAGCATGGGCGGCAGCTGGGTTGCGCCACGCGGGCCGAGCTCGCATTCGAAGGCAGGCGGGTCGCCATTGAGGTCGCGCAGCAGGTCGAGATAGCTGGCGATCAGCTCGGCCTCGCCGCCCAGCGTGGCACCGGCGTCGCGCAGCCGCGGCAGGGCCACGCGGAGGTGGCGGATCAGCCGCTCCAGCCGGGCGCTGGCGCTCGGGTCTTCACGGCCATAGGCCTGCTCGACCGAGACCAGGGCGTCGAACAGCAGGGCCGGGTCGACCTGGGCCTGCAGGGCTGCCAGGCGCGAGGCCAGGGCATGGCGGCGCAGCTGGCTGTGCTCGCGCAGCAGGTCCTGGGCAGCTTGGTCCTGGCGGCGGCGCAGCGTGCGGAACTCCAGCACGCCGACGATCATCAGCGCCGGCATGAAGACCCACAAGGTGTCGCCGATGACGGCATTGATGCGGAACATCGTGCACTTCATCTTGCCGTGGGTCTGGGCGTAGATGTCGCACAGCGAAGTCCACGGCACGACGGCGTTCAGCGCATAGCCCACGGCCATGGCCAGGATGGCGCCCAGGGCCGTGGCCGCGACCAGGCGCTGGCGCCGCGCCGGATGGGCCGGATGGCTGCGTGCGGCCGGCAGCCAGCACAGCAGCAGCACGGCGCAGCTGACCAGGGGCAGGCTGAGATGGCGGGCCAGCACCTGGGGCAGATGGTCGCCGACGCGCAGCTCCAGCAGCGAGGTCAGGTCGATGGCGCCGAACAGCAGGCCGGCGGCGACGAAGACCAGGGCCTCGTTCAGGCGCAGCGAGCGCCAGGATTGCCAGACATGCCGAAGCGCGCTCATGCCAAGGCCTCCGACGGCAGGTGCACCCGGGCGATGACGCCCCGCGGCTGGGCAGCTTCCAGCTCCAGCGTGGCCGAGTCGCCAAAGCGGGCGGCGAGGCGGGCCCGCGTGTTGGCCAGGCCCACGCCCGCGCCGCCGCTGGCCGCGCCGAAGCCCTGGCCGTTGTCGGCCACCTCGATGCTGAGGCCGCCGTCGGCGGCATGGTTGGCGCGGATGCGGATGCGCCCGCCTTCCGGCAGCGGCGACAGGCCATGCTTGATGGCATTCTCCACCAGGGTAGGCAGCACCAGGGTGGGCAGATGAGCGCCCAGCAGCTCGGGCGGCGCCTCGATGTCGAAGGACAGGCGCTCGCCCATGCGCATCTGCAGGATGGCGAGGTAGTGGCGCACCAGCTCCAGCTCGTCGGCCAGCGTCGACTCGTGCCGGCGCATGCCGGGCAGGGCGGCGCGCAGATAGGCGATCAGGGCCACCAGCATGTTGCGGCCGCGCTCGGGCTGGGTCTCGTACAGGCGCTTGACGTTGGCCAGGGTGTTGAACAGGAAGTGCGGCTCGATCTGCGCGTTCAGCGCCGACAGCTGGGCCTCGGTCTGCTGGGTTTTCAACGCCTCGCGTTCGCGGAACAGGCGGGTCAGCTCATCACGGCCCTGGCGCTGGGCACGGCTGACGAGGAGGAGGGCGTAGGCAATGCCGCCGAGCAGGGCCCACAACGAGATGGTGGACACCACCCAGGCGGGCTTGACGTGGTTGTCGGGGTCGTCCAGGCGCGCGACGGCATAGCGCAGATAGGTGCCCAAGGCGGCCCCGAAGGCGACGGCCAGGGCCTGCACGGTCAGCGCGGCCTGCAGCTTCCAGCGCCGGCCGGCCAGCAGGGCCTCGGCCAGGCCCACCATCAGCATCAGGGAAAGGCCGGTCAGCAGGCATTGACGGCTGAAGCGGACCAGGGAAAAGATGGCGTCCTGCAGCGTCCCGTCGTCTTCGCCGTACCAGGTCAGCGCGCGGGAGACGGCATAGAGCAGGCAGAAATAGTAGACACCCGCCAGCATGCGCAGATTGCAGACACGGCGAAAGGCTTGCAGCGGGCTGAGGTCCTCCATCCGGGCCATTCTCGGCGGCCCCCAGTCAGACGGGGCGGCATGCGACGAAACCGGTCATATCCGGTGCCAAGCCGGATATGACCGGTTCGATAAACCCGGCATCGCCGATGTAGTCGGCGTCAGCGTGCCCCGCACAGTGCGGCGCCAAGCCGGATTGCGCTGCCTGGACGCGCCGGCTCAAGCGGCGCCGGCCGCGGCGATCAGGGCCTTGAGTTCCCGCTCCGACGCTGCCGGGTCGCCGAGATTGACCTCGATGAGGCGGCGCAGATGGGTGATGGATTCGATGTCGATGCTGCGGCACAGCACGCCGGCATGGCTGCCCTCGACATGGGCCAGCTCGCCGGCCATCGCGATGACGATGCCACCCGTGGCCAGGGGCAGCTTGACGAGGCAGGGCATGCCGACCTGGGGTGGCTGCCCGGCGGGTAGCTGCAGCAGCACGCCCTTCAGCGAGATGTCGATCACCTGGCAGTGCAGATGCTCCTGGGTCGTGATCAGCTCGGCGCCGGAGGCGAAGGCGACGCGGGCGAATTGGCGGCGTTCGGTGCTGATGATGGTCTCCCGGTTCGGGCGATCCTAGATGAAAGGCTCCAGCGCCGCACCACTGCTGAAGACGGTGCTGTGCTCCACCGCCTGCTGCAGGCGCTCCGGCGCCAGCGAGGCCAGGCCCATGGCTTCCAGCATGAACCAGGCGGCGCGCAGCAGGGCGACGATTTCGTCGCGCGTGCCGTCGACCTCGACGGGCGAATCATCCCAATTGCGACCACCCTGGGCCTGGCGCGGCGCGACCACGGCGGGCCGGTGGGCGCGGGCAATGCGGGCCAGCAGCTCGCGGGTGTCCACCGTCGCGCTGGGTGCGTCGATGAGGCGCACCAGGTCGCCGAGTTGCTGCTCGGCCGCGGCGGCCAGCAGGCGGGCGGCCTGGTCGGCACCACCGGCCAGATAGAGGCCGGCCGCGAGGTCGGCATATTCGAGGGCTGCGGACAGGCGCTGGAGGTCGGGGTTGGACGACATGACCATCGAGTCTAGGTTGTGTGCAGCAGCAACGGGCGGCCAAACTTCACACTGCTTTGCGTATGCTGACCCCTCCAATGAGGGCTTCCAGGAGCGCTGCCGTGATCGACCGTCGCCAGCATCTGCAACACCTCGCCGCCCTGGCGGCCACCGCGGCGCTGCCGGCGAGGGCCGCTGAAGACAAGGACGGCACCTATGACCAGGAGTCGGTTCTCCAGGCTGCAACCGATTTCTTCGGGCAGACGACCGAGGGTTTGGCCAAGGTCATCGAGAAGGCCTTCAAGGAGCAGGGCCGGCCCAATGCTTATATCCGCGGCGAGGAAGCCAGCGGCGCGGTGACCGTCGGCCTGCGCTATGGCGACGGCGAGCTGCTGATGAAGGGCGGCGGCTCGTCCAAGGTGTATTGGGCCGGCCCGTCCATCGGCTTCGACGTCGGCGGCAATGCGTCCAAGGTCTTCACCTTGATCTACCACCTGCCCCGGACCAGCGCCATCTACCAGCGCTTCCCCGGCGTGGACGGCAGCCTGTACTACATCGGCGGCGCCGGCATCAATTACCAGCGCCTGAAGGGCATCACCCTCGCGCCCATCCGCCTGGGCGTGGGCCTGCGCGCCGGCGCCAGCGTCGGCTATATCCACTACCGCCGCGAGAAGAGCATCAACCCGTTCTGACGGGGGCGCCGTCGCGGCGTAGACTGTAAATTCATACAGCATTTCATCTGGGGCGACCGTGACCATGACCACCGACCTGCCCGTGCAGGACATCAGCAGCGAAGTCCTCATCGAGAAATACGCCAAGGGCGGCGAGCAGACGCCCGACGAGCTGCGCGAACGCGTCGCCCGCGCCCTGGCCCAGGCCGAGAAACCGGCCGACCGTGCCCGGTGGACGGCGGCCTTCCTCGAGGCCCAGCAGCGCGGCTTCGTGCCGGCTGGCCGCATCATGTCGGCCGCGGGTACCGAGCTGTCGGCGACCCTCATCAACTGCTTCGTGCAGCCGGTGGGCGACTCCATCGCCACACCCGAGGACGGCGTGCCCGGCATCTACACGGCCCTGACCGAAGCCGCCGAGACCATGCGCCGCGGCGGCGGCGTGGGCTATGACTTCAGCCGCATCCGCCCCATGGGCGCCTGGGTGGGCTCGACGCGCAGCCATGCCTCCGGCCCCATCAGCTATATGCGCGTCTTCGACCGCAGCTGCGAGACGGTCGAGAGCGCCGGCAGCCGCCGCGGCGCGCAGATGGGTGTGCTGCGCTGCGACCACCCCGACATCGAGGCCTTCATCCATGCCAAGGACGAGGGCGACCTGCGCAACTTCAACATCTCCATCGGCGTGACCGACGCCTTCATGGAAGCGGTGCAAGCCGACGGCACGGTGGAACTCGCGCACCGCGCGCAGCCCAGCGCCGAGCAGATCGAGGCGGGCGCCTACCAGCGCGGCGACGGCCAATGGGTCTACCGCAAGGTGCGCGCCCGCGAGCTGTGGGACCAGGTCATGCGCTCTACCTACGACCACGCCGAACCGGGCGTGCTCTTCCTGGACCGCATCAATGCCGACAACAACCTGCATTACTGCGAGACGATTGCGGCGACCAACCCTTGCGTGACGGGCGATACGCGGCTGGCGACCCAACATGGCCTCGTGCCCATCGCTTGGCTGCAGGCCAACGGCGCGGCGCTGGAATGCACCGTGGACCGGCGCGCGCTGGGAGCCGATGAGCGAGGCGTCGTGGTTCGAACTGCCGTGCCAGCATTCCTGAGCGCCGGCCAAGCCGAGGTTTTCAAGGTCACGACGGCCGAAGGCTATGAGATCAAGGCCACGGCTTGGCACGAGTTCTACACGGCACGCGGCAAGCTCAAGTTGTCTGAGCTGAAGCCGGGTGATGAGTTGTGGGTGCAATCCGGCAAAGGCCAGTTTGGTGCTCAAGGCAGCGAAGCGCTGGGCACGCTGCTCGGGGTGATCACTGGCGATGGCCACTTCACGAATCGCGGCAAAGGTGAGCAGGCCGCGGTGGTCAATCTGTGGAACGAAGAGCGCCAACTTGCCGACGGCATCGCCGGCTTCGTCAACGGCTTGATTGCCGGCATCGCCCATGCGCCGCGTGAGTACCACGTCAAGCCGGTCGCTGTGGCTGAGCGCAATCTCGTCATGATCCGTTCGGTGATGCTGGCCCGCGTGCTGGATGCGTACGGCTTCAATGCCAAGACCAAGCTGGCGGTGCCCGAGGTGATCTGGCAGGGCAGCGAGGACTGCATGCGCGGCTATCTGCGCGGGCTGTTCCAGACCGATGGCACCGTCAACGTGTCGTCGTTCAGCCAGAGTTGCTCAGTGCGGCTGTCGTCCATTCATCGACGCCTGCTGCAGGACGTGCAAGTGCTGCTCGCCAACTTCGGCGTGTTCTCCCGCATCCACGAGCGCCGCCAGGGCGGCGAGCGCAGCCTGCCGGATGGCCATGGTGGCCGGCGCGACTATGTCTGCCAGACGCTGCATGAGCTGATCATTGATGGAGAGTCGCGCGAGGTTTTCATGCGCGAGGTCGGCTTCCTGCTGCCGGCCAAGCGTGAGAAATACGAGGCCTGGGTCCAGGACAAGGCGTTGCTCAAGAGCCAACGCTTCGCCGCGAAGATCACGTCCATCGAAGCGGCTGGCATGGAACCGGTCTACGACACGACCCAGTCGGACGGCAACACTGTCATCTTCAATGGCTTGGTCACGGGGCAATGCGCTGAACAGCCCTTGCCGCCCTATGGCTGCTGCTGCCTCGGCTCCATCGACCTGACGCGCTTCGTGCGCGATCCCTTCAGCGCCAAACCGGTGTTCGACGAAGCCGGCTTCGCCGAGGTCGTGGCCGTGGCCACGCGCATGCTGGACAACGTGCTCGACGTGACGCCCTGGCCTCTGCCGGCGCAGGCCCAGGAGGCCAGCAACAAGCGCCGCGTCGGCCTGGGCTTCACCGGCCTGGGCGATGCCCTCGTCATGCTGAACCTGCGCTACGACACGCAGGAGGCCCGCGACATGGCCAGCCACATCAGCGAGGTCATGCGCGATGCGTCTTATTCCGCGTCCAGCGACCTCGCCGCCGAGCGCGGCAGCTTCCCCCTCTTCAATGCCGACCTCTATCTGTCCGGCGGCAGCTTCGCGTCGCGCCTGCCGCAAGGGCTCAAGGACAAGATCCGTTCGCAAGGACTGCGCAATTCCCATCTGCTGTCCATTGCACCCACCGGCACCATCAGCCTGGCCTTTGCCGACAACGCGAGCAACGGCATCGAGCCGGCCTTCTCCTGGACCTACACGCGCAAGAAGCGCCTGCCGCAGACCGAGGGCGGCGGCTTCAAGGAGTACCAGGTCGAAGACCATGCCTGGCGCCTGTACCGCCATCTGTTCGGCACGGATGCGCCGCTCAGCGAGGCCTTCGTCACCGCGCTGGAGTTGAGCGCGGCCGATCACGCGTCCATGGTCGCGGCCGTCGCGCCCTATATCGACACGTCCATCAGCAAGACGGTCAATGTGCCGGCCGACTACCCCTACGAGGACTTCCAGGACCTCTACATCCAGGCCTGGCAGAGCAAGCTGAAAGGCCTGGCCACCTACCGGCCCAACAGTGTGCTGGGCTCGGTGCTGAGCGTGACACCCGAGGTCAAGCAGCCGGAGCCCCTGCGCGCCGAAGTCGATGGCACCAACCAACGCCTCAGGGTCGAGCGCCTGCCCAACGCCGTCGTCGCCTCGCTGCGCTGGCCCAGCCGCCCCGACATGCCCGGCGGCAACCCGGCCTGGAGCTATCTGATCCAGCACCCGCACGGCGACTTCGCCCTCTTCATCGGCGAGCTGCCGCTGGAAGGCCCCGACGCCGGCCTGTTCGGCCGCAACCTGCCCTTCGAGGTCTGGGTCAATGGCGCTGAGCAGCCGCGCGGCCTGTCGGCCCTGGCCAAGACCCTGTCGATGGACCTGCGCACCAACGATGCCGCCTGGCTGCGCCTCAAGCTCGATGCGCTCGCGACCGTGGCCGAGGAGCGCGCCTTCGAGATGCCGATGCCGCCCAGCGGCGAGAAGCGCCTCTTCCCCGGCGTCGTCGCCGCGACGGCCGCCGTCATCCGCTGGCGCTGTGAGCAGCTCGGCGCGCTGGCCGAGGGCGGCGCCACGCCTGTGGTGGACGCGATGTTCAGCCGCAACGAGCCGCGCACCGGCGTGTCCGGCACGCTGGCCTGGGCCGTGGACGTGGACAACCCGGCGACGAACGAGCAGTTCACGCTGACGCTGAAGGAGGTCGTGCTGCCCACACCCGACGGCGGCGCGGTCACGCGGCCTTGCGCCATGGGCTTCTCCGGCAACTACCCCAAGGCGCTGGACGGCCTGGCTCGCCTGCTGTCGCTGGACATGCGCGTGATGGATCCCGGCTGGATCGCCATGAAGCTGCGCAAGCTGCTCAATGTCGGCGAGCCGCTGGGCCACTTCATGGCACCGGTGCCCTCACTCAGTGGTGAACGCCGCCAGCAGATCTGGCCGTCGACGGTGGCCTATGTGGCGCGTCTCGTCATCCACCGCTACGCCATGCTCGGCATCCTCGACGAAGCCGGCCAGCCGCTGACCGACATGGGCCTGCTGCAGACGCCGGCACCCAAGCTCGCTGCGGCTGCCGGCACGCTGCAAGTCCAGGCCGGCAAACCCTGCCCCGAGTGCGGCAACGCGACCATGATCCACAAGGACGGTTGCGATTTCTGCACGGCTTGTGGGTATGTGGGGCAGTGCGGATGAGTTCGTCTAGCCAGGCGGATGGAGCAGGTTCACCGCCACTGGCTGCCGCCCATCCAGGATGTCCGTCGTCACCTCCCGCAGCACGACGGCGCCATGCTGCTTGCGCCAGCTGTCCCAGAGATGGGCGGCATCAGCATCAATGCTGGACGGACCTTTGAGCGCATAGGTGCGGCCGGTCTTGGTCGTCACTTCTTCGGTGTCGATGTGCACGAAGGCCACCGCCGAAGAGATCTTGGCGGCGTGCTCGTCCTCGATATAGCCGACGAGATGCCAGGTTGGCGCGTCATAGCTCGGGACCTGCACCTCCCAGGCGCGCCAGCGGACCAGCACGATGCGCGGCTCCTGGGAATGGGGCGTGGAGATCCAGAAGCCGCTCATGGCCGCGTCGGCTTGCCGTTGGGCGGCCGTGCTCTTGGTGTGGCCTTCGGCGCCGGGCGCAGCCCTGCGATGCGCCGCCACAGCGGCAGCACGGCGGCCAGCGGCCGCAGCAGATGGTGGTCGGGGTCGCCGAACCAGTTCGGCAGCTTCAATCGAAACGGGGTTCTCATGCCTGAGACCTGCACTGCTCAACCGTGAGCGCCCCTGAACGATGGCCTTCGTGGCAGTGCGTGGCTGTAGGACTTTGTGCTGCTTACACGCCGGCAAGGCAGCCACCGGGCCCCATCGCTAAGGCGATTTCGCCGCGCTGGGCGGGCTGGCCGACCATTGCTGGCGGTACTCGGCGCGGTAGGGCAGCAGGTCATCGACCTCCAGCTGGCCGAGCTGTCGCAGCAGCTCTGTCGTGACCGCAATCGGCCGGGCGACGCGGCCGCTGGGCGCCTGCCTGGCGAAGGCCCGCCTCAGCTCGTCGGCCAGCTGCCAGCCCTGCAGGCCCGTGGGTTCAGCGATGGTGGCCAGTTGCTGGGAGCGACCGGAGCGGATGCGGCTCAAGGCCGTGCGCGACCCGTCTCCCGCGGCAATACCGACGACGTCGCCGCGGCCCAGGGCCTGCAGCGGGAAGTGCATGGAGTCCATGTAGACGTCGTTGATGGCCAGCACATGGGTCCAGCGCCTGCCGAAGCGCTGCTGCAGTTTCTCCAGCGCGGCCGGCATCTCCTTGGCGGCGCTGGAGATGGGCAGGTCCTCGACGGCCAGCAGTTCGCAGCGGGCACAGCGTGACAGGGCGTCGCGCATGCGCAGGGTCTTGACGTTGGCGATGTCGAAGCGGCCGTCGTTGAAGATGACGACACCCGCCTGGGCACCCGGCGCGGGCGTGACCAGGGCTGCGGCCATGTCGGCGACGACGAGGGGATCGGTGCTGACGTTGGCGAACAGATAAGGCGTCGGCCCGTGGCGCGCCGACGCATGCCAGCCCACCAGCGCCGGCAGCGGGCGAGTGGATGTGGCCAGCCGGTCGGCCACATCGCCCTCGTCGAAACCACCCAGCACGATGCCGTCGACGCCAGCCTTCAGGGCCTCGTCGAAGGAGCGCCGGATCGTGGCCTTGTCGCCCTTGCCGTTGACGATGCTCAGGGCCCAGCCGAGTTCCTGGCAGGCCTGCTCGAAGCCCCGGTAGACCGTGGTGATGCCGCCGTTGCGGAAGTCCTGGGCCAGGAAGACGACGCGCTTGGGGCCACCCGTCGCCGGTTCCGCTGTCTGTGCGGTCGCCCTGCCCCAGGCCAGGGCGGCCAGCAAGCCGAGCATCGAGCGGCGCGGCAGGCGGGAGCCAGGGCGGGCGGGCGTCATGCGCGCAGCCTACCCTGCCGCGGCTTGACGCGCATCGGCTTTTCGCCCCGGCATGTGTCTCAGTAAATGTCGACCTTGACCTTGTCCACCGTGTACTTGCCGCTGCCGTAGTAGCCCTTGCTGGTCGCATCGCGCGTGAAGCGCAGGTGGATGACGGGCGAGCCGCTCGGGTAGCTGGGGCCACTGCTGTAGACGGGCACCGGCGCCGTGCCGACGTTGACCGTCGGCGTCTGGTCAACGGTGCGGGTCAGGGACTTGGAGGTTTCCAACGCCGCGAAGATGTCAGCCGAGTTGTAGGCGCTGCCGTAGTAGTAGGCCGTGCCGATGGCGCTCTTGCTGCTGGTCACGACCTTGCTCGACCAGTTGTACTTGTCGCCCGGCGTCAGCAGGCTGACACGCAGGCCATTGACCTTGTAGTAGCTGCCCGTCTGCACGCTGGCCGCCGCGGTGTCGACGATGAGCAGCTTGTTGGCGCCATAGACCGTCGCGGTCTGTGCTGACGTGTCGACAACCACGCCGGTGTTCTCGTCCACGCCAAAGCCCTGGGCCACACCAAGATCGCGCAGAGCCGCAGCGAGACGACCGAGGCGACCCGAGCGCGTGTCGAAATGGGTGTCGCTGAGGATGCCGGCAGGCAGATAGCCCAGGGCCTTCATCGTGGCGCCGTTCTCCAGGTAACGCAGCGCCGAGAGGCCGTCGCGCGTGTCGCCCAGGGAGGCGTAGCCGGTGACGGGGGTGTCGGGCAGGTCGGCGCCGTAGTAGAGGTAGCCGTAGCTGACGCCGGCCGCATGCATCTTGACGTTCAGCGCGTGGTTGCCGGCCGAGTCGCCGGCGATGACGATGCTGCCGCCGCCATTGCTCCAGCGGCTGCGCAGCGCCGCGGCGAGGGCCGTGTCGGCGCCGCTGTCGGTCAGCAGGGTGCGGATGATCTTGGCCTGGTCACCACCCACGAACCACACCGCGTCGGCCTGGTTCAGGATGGCGATGTTGGCCTGGCCTTCGGGCGTGCTGCTGCTGGTGTGCACGCCGTAGTTGTCGACGTGGGCGGTGATGAACTTCGGGCTGAAGCCGTGGGTCTGGAAGAGGTTGTAGTAGCCGCGCTTCAGCGGCGTGGAGCCGCTGGCCGGGATGTCGTTGTTGAAGGCGTCCAGGCCGGTGGCGTAGCTGTCCTTGGCGGCCGTGATGACGGCGATGCGCGGGCAGGCGGTGGTGGCCCAGTTGGTGCCGCAGTTGCTGGTGCTGTTGATGTTGGGCGTGAAGCCCGTGTCGCGCCCGGTGGCCTTGCGCAGGCCGTTGACGAAGAGGTCGGTGTTGGCGTCTTCATAGGCGCCACCGGAGAGGAAGAGTTTGCCGGCCGCAGCCGGCAGGGAAAGCGCAGCCAGCGCGCCGCACAACAGGATGCCAACGACTGATTTCTTCATGTGCACTCCAGAGGAGGAGGGCGGCGCCGGAATGGCGGCCTCGGACCCTGAAGCGCACGGTAGTGACGGGGTGGTGTCGGCGGAAGGTGGCGACTTGCAGCGGGGCGACGCCGACTTGCGTCGCTGTGCCGGCTTCGGGAATGTCCCGGGCGGGTGGCCCCTTAGGAAATTCGCCAGGCCAGCACCGGGCCACCGTCGTCGATGCGGGCGTGCACAGGCGGCTGGAAGCCTGCTGCTTTCAATGCCGTCAGCACCGGCTTGTGTGCGTCAGGCGCGTCCAGCACACGGCTTTCCGCAACCTCGCCGAGGAAGGACAGATAAACCGTCTGGCGCGGCAGCAGGGCTGCGAGATGGCTGCGCCATTCGGGGCCCAGACGGGCCTCGGCTTCGGCCGGATTGCCGGGGTAGAAGCGCGCACCCAGGGCCTGCCAGAAGGGCGATCGGCCTTGCTCGTCGCGCCAGCCGGGAAGTTCGCTAACCAGGGTGTCGCCGAACTCATCGGGCCGTTCACGCAGCAAATGCTGGGCCGCGGTAATGAGCTGCGGCAACTCGGGCGTCGGCTGCAACTGCGTCAGCTCGGCGGCTCCGGTGTGGTCGTTGCCGAGCAGCAGCGTGGTCTGCACACGGAACAGGTCCAGCTCCGCGGCGGCATGCACGACGCGGCCGAGGCGGAAGTGGTAGCGCGGCAACTGCATGCCGATGCGGGGCACGAGCAGGGCGCTGGCGCTGTTCACCGTCAGCCGGAGGCCGGCCGCCTCCTGGGTCACTTGCACCGTGCTCATTCCGCCACCTCCGTTTGCAGCGGCGTCACGACGAGGCGCTCACCCGGCTGTGCGCCCACGCGCGCCGCGGTGGCCGCGTCCACGTCGTGGCCCACCTCCGCCAGCACGGCGCGAAAGCGCGCCCGCTCGGTGCAGGCCACCAAAGCCCATTCGCGTGGGCCGCTGGGGTCGTCCTGAACGATGACCTCGCGCGCCAGCCTCACGCTGCGCAGCGACGCCAGCGGTGCCTCCACGGTCGGCCCGCCGTCGAAGATGTCGACATAGGTGTCGGCGTCGAAGCCCTCGTCCTGCAGCACCGAGAAGGGCAGTTCGCCCACCGGATGCAACTGGCCCAGGGCCCATTGCGCGGCCTCGGGCAGCAGGGCCACATAGATGGGCGAGGGCGGCATCAGGTCGGCGATGCAGGCGCGGCTGCGGCCGCCGATGATGGCCTCGGCCTCCGGGTAGGCCATGCCGAAGAAGCGCCGGCCGACGGCGTCCCAGAAGGGGCTCTGGCCGGCGGCATCGGTGATGCCGGGGCTCTCGGCCGCGATGCGCTCCGAGAAGCGCGCCGCGTTGTCGCGGATGAAGAGCAGGCGTGCCCGCGACAGCAGCTGGGCCGCGGGGCCGTTCTCGTAGTCGGGCTCCAGGTAGAAGGACGTCAACAGCGTGGTGCCCGTCAGGTCATGGCAGAGGTGCAGGGTGTGCATGCGCTGCGACACGCCGAGGGCCGTGCTGGCGTGCACGACGAACTCGTTGCGGTAGCTGTAGAAGCGGTCGAAAAAGCCGGCGCTGGCGGCGATGCCCGAGCAACCGACGACCCGACCATTGCGGCCTGCGTCTTCCAGCACGAAGAGATAGGTCTCCTCGCCGCTGGCGTCATCGGGGCTGGCGAAGGACTGCAGCGAGGCGGCGATGCGCCCGCGCAGCTTGGCCTCGTCGTTGGGCAGCGAGCTGATGCCGTCGGCGCTGGCCGCGGCCATGCGCACGAGGTCGGGCAGGTCGGCCGCCGCCACGGGGCGCAGCAGCAGGGAGTTCATGGGCGGTCTCCGGAAGAGGGTTCGGCGCGCCAGGCCTGGGCGCGCTGGCTGCGCTCGTCGCGCGGCGTGCGGCCGAAGTGGGCGCGGTAGGCGTTGGAGAAATGCGGGCCCGACGAGAAGCCGCAGCTCAGGCCGATCTGCAGGATGGACTGCGAACTCTGCTGCAGCAGCCGCCGGGCACGCGCCAGGCGCAGCTCCAGGTAGTGGCGCGAGGGCAGGGTGTCGAGGTGCTGCTTGAAGAGGCGCTCCAGCTGGCGGCGAGACACGCCCACCAGCGTGGCGACTTCCTCGGTCGGCAGCGGCTCGCCGAGATTGGCTTCCATCAACGCCAGGGCCTCGGCGAGCTTGGGGCTGCCGGCGCCGCGCTGCTCGCTGTAGCCGCCGCGCTGGCGTTCGTCGCGCGGACGCAGGCCCGCCAGGCCCATGGCCTGTTGCAGCTCCTGGCCGAGGCGTTCGCCATGTTGGCTGGTGAGCCAGGCGCAGCACAGGTCGGTCGCTGCAGTCCCGGCGGCGCTGAGGCGGTCGCCCGCGGCATTGATGTCCCACAAGCCCTGGGTCCAGGCGACGCCGGCGTGGGCATCGGCCAGACCGTCCAGCAGCAGCCAGTCGGCGCAGGCGCGCTGGCCATCGAGCAGGCCGGCTGCCGCCAGCGAGGCAGCGCCAGCGGCGAGGCCAGCGAGCACGACGCCATCAGTGGCCCAGCGCTTCAGCAGGGCGACCGTGGCGGCGTCGGCAGTGGAGGGCTCGGCCGCGATGACGAAGACGGCATGCCAATCAGTGGGAGGCGTCGCGCCGAGGGTCTGCACGCTCACACCGCCTTGCGCGTTGACCATGCCGCCGTTCATCGACAGCGCCTCGCTGCGATAGCGGGCCTCGTCCTGCAGTTCGTTGGCGGCCTCCAGGCTGTCCACCACGGCGGCCAGCGCGAGCAGCGGGAAACCCGGCTCCAGCAGCAGGCCGATGCGGCGGACAGGAGGCGTCATGGCCTCACTGTACCCAGCCTGTCAGGGCCGGGAAGGCCAGCAGGGCCAGGGCCATCACGAGGTAGAGGCCCTGCAGCGGCAGCATCCAGCGCACCCACTGGCCAAAGGGCACGCCCGACAGTGCCAGCACGCCGACGGTGATGCCCGAGGTCGGGATGATGGGCGTGGTCAGCTCGCCAAACTGGAAGGCCAGCACGGCGGTCTGGCGCGTGACGCCGACGAGGTCGGCCAGCGGCGCCATGATGGGCATGGTCAGCGCGGCCTGGCCGGTGCCGGAGTGGATGAAAAAGTTGATGACCGACTGGATGGCGAACATCTTCTGCGCGGCCAGCACCGGCGTGCTGGACGCCACCAGCGGCGCCAGCGCATTCAGCAGCGTGTCGATGATCTGGCCCTCGCGCATCAGGATGACCGTGCCTTTGGCCAGCGCGATGACCAGGGCCGTGCCGACCAGGTCGCGCGCGCCGTGCAGGAAGGCGGCCATGAAGTCGTCCGCCGACAGCCGCGCCACCACGCCCACGGCCACGGCCATGACGAGGAAGAGGGCGGCGATCTCCTCGATGTACCAGCCGTACTTGACGACGCCGCCGATCATCACGGCCAGCGTGGCGGCGAACAGCCACAGCACCGCGCGGTGGCGGCCGCTCATGCCGGTGAAGGCCTCGAAGCTGGCCAGGTCCAGGGTTTTGCGGCGCTCCTGGTCCATCGCGTAGCTGGGGCTCAGCGTCGGGTCGCGCTTGATGCGTGCCGCCCACCACATCAGGAAGGCGATGGTGACGGCCGTGGCGATGACCCAGCACAGGGCGCGGTAGCCCAGGCCCGAGAACATCGGCACGCCGGCAATGCCCTGGGCCACGCCGACGTTGAAGGGGTTGAGGAAGGCCGTGGCGAAACCCACCTGCGAGCCGACGAAGGGAATGGCGACGCCGGTCAGGGTGTCCAGTTTCAGCGCCAGGGCCAGCGGGATGAAGATCAAGACAAATGGAATGGCTTCCTCCGCCATGCCGAAGCTCGCGCCGCCCAGCGAGAACAGCGTGACGAAGACCGGGATGACGGCCACGCGCACCAGGGCCGAGCGGCTGTGGGCACGGGCCACGGACTTGATCAGCGCATCGATGGCCTCGGTGCGCTGCAGCACCGCGAAGGCGCCGCCGACGATGAGAACGAAGCCGATGATGAGCGCCGCCTCGACAAAGCCCTTGATCGGCGCCGTCAACAGCGCGGTGAGCCCCTGCGGCTTGGCGGCTATGAGGTGAAAGCTGCCAGCGACGATCAGCGTCTTGCCGTTGACCAGCTCGGTCTGGAAGCGCCCGCCGGGCACGACCCAGGTGGCGGCTGCGATCAGCGCCAGCAGCGCGAACAACAGCACATAGGTGTTGGGCAGGCGCAGCTTCATGGCGAGAGCAATCTGCCTGAGCGGTAGGGAACGGCGCCGGCGATCTTGCACAGCCGCATGCCGCGGGTTGCGTAGCGGCGGGCGCTGCGGGCAAAGCAGCGGCCGCTCGTGTGGGCCTGCAGCGGCGTGCGCGTGTCGGTCAGCGGGTCGATGAGTTCGGCGACGAGTTCGCCGGCCTCCACCCAGTCGCCCGGTGCCTTGGCAAAGACGACGATGCCACTCGTGGGCGCGGTGATGGGCTCGACGCCTTCCAGCGGCGTGGGCTCACATGCCGGGGGCGCGGGTGGCGCGAGGCCATCGACATGACCGAGATGGCGCAGATAAGTCAGCAGCGCGTCGGCATCGTGCTCGGCGAGTTCATGCGACACCTCGGTCTCGCCACGCAGTTCGACGGTGGCGGCCAGGCAGGCGTTGCGCTCGATGGGGAAGCGGCCGTCGAAATGCGCGGCCAGCTCCCACCAGATGCGCGAGATGGTTTCGTCGAAGGGGTCGTCGCCCGACACCGCGCTGTAGAGCAGGGCCTGGGCGCCGAGCCAGCCGGCCAGCGGCTGCAGCGCCTCGGTCTGCGGCGTCCCGGTGTAGACATGCATGACGGCCTGGTTGTCGCAATGCAGGTCCAGCACCAGGTCGGCGTCCATGGCCAGGGTCTGCAGCAGGCGCTTCAGGGCTTCGGCTTCGCTCATGGGCTGCCAGGCTTGGAGCAGCTGGAGGCAGGCTGCGCGGATCGTTCGAGTGTTGGCCGCGGCATCAGCGCCGAGCAGCGGCTCGACCAGCGGGATCAGCGCCGCCGTCAGGTGCTTGAACTGGCGGTTGAAGTTGACGCCCGTGCCGAGGTCGAAGCGGCCAAAAGCGGTGCCCTGCACATCCTGCGCGAGGCCGATGGGGTTGGCCATGGGCACGAGGACGATCTCGCCGGCAATCGCACCGGCCGCCTCGAGTGCCGACAGCCGCTCGATGAGGGCCTGCGCAACGAGCATCGGCGGCACCTCGTCGGCATGCAGGGCGGCATGGATGTAAACCTTGCGGCCCGACTCGCCGCGGCCGAAGTGCAGGCTGCGGACATGGCGCTGCGTGCCGGCGCTGGCGGCCGGCAGTTCATGGTGGACGCTGCGCATGTCAGTTCGGCGCCAGGGGCGTGAAGAGCGGAGCGGCCATGCGCACGGGAATGACGTCCAGGCGCGCCTTCAGCACGGTGTAGTCCTCCCCGCCCAGCGCGCCGCTGAACCAGCCGACCAGACCGGGGCCCTTGTAGAGGCGGAACTCGAAGCCCAGCTCGGGCGACAGATCGTTGGGCCTGGGCCTGACGCGGTAAGCCAAGCCGCGCACCTCGGGCGCGCGGCCGTCCAGCAACTGGGCCATGGCGGTCACGATGGTGTTGTCGGCCAGGATGTCGAGGAAGTAGTTTTCGTTCTGCAGATAGGGCTTGTAGTCGCTCGCGGCCGGGTCGATCTTCTGGTCGCGCAGCTTGTGGGCCGCGGGCGTCGTCACCCCGGTCTTGAGGTTGTGCCTGTCGCCGCGGTCCAGGTAGCTGAGCAGGGCGCCGCGCAGGTTGAAGGCGGGCAGCTTGGCGTCGGCCGTGGCCTCGGACAGGTCCACCAGCAGGGCACCGCGCGCGCCGACGATCTCGACCTCGCTGCCCTTGACGACGGCCGCGGTGTTCTCCTCCACGCCCAGGCCCAGGGTGTAGCCGAAGGCGCGCATGGCCGGCAGCATGCGGCCGATGCGACCGCGCTTCAGGAAGTGCTGGTCCACGAACAGGTCGTGACCGACGAACCCCAGGCCGCGGTCGTACTCGCGGCCTTCGCGCCACTGACCCTTCAGGATCTGCATGTTGTCGCCAGCGTCGCGGAACATCATGCGGCTCATGATGGCCGCCCCGGCACTGCTGCCGGCCACCACGCCGCCGCCGTCGAAGACCTGCCAGATGGCCTTCAGCATCTGGGTCGGCTCGCCCTTGGGTTGCAGGGTGTCGACGATGTATTCCTGGGCGCCGCCCGAGAAGAACACGGCCTTGGACGCGGCGACCTTGGCGATCAGCTTGGGGTCGTTGAGGTTGGCCTGCAGGTCGATGTCCTTCTGGCGCGGTGCGACCGGAATCGCCTCGGCATTGGCGCCATGGCGGTTCAGCGCGGCCACGATGAGGCCGGCGCTGCGCTCGGGGTTGGCGGCGGCGGTGGCGAACACGGCGATGGGCGCGCCGGCGCCACCGGCCTCCTCGACGATGCGGGCCCAGACGGCCTCGTTGTCGTTCTTCAAGGCGCCACCGATGACGATGGCCGTGCCGGCGTGGGCGGTGGTGGCGCACCACAGCGCGACCAGGGTGAGGCGGGTCAGGAATCTCATGACGCCGATCTTGGCAGCACCGCGCCGCAGCAGCCAGCGGGTTAGGCCTCAAAGCGGTGCGCCAAGCACCAGCAACGCAATTGCATGTCGCATCAACGCAAGCGCTGTTGCAGGCCCACCCGGCATGCTTGCCGAGAAGCGACGCGCATTTGCGTGCAAGCGACCGCCCCACCGAAACCCCATAGGCAAGCCCTGCACCGCCTCCCTAACCTGAAAGGCATCCGCTCCCACCCATTCAAAACAGAGGCCCTCATGACCCGCTCCTTCACCCGGCACCCGCTGGCGCACGCCGCCCTGCTCTGTGTCATCGCACTGCCCGCCTACGCACAGCAAGACCAGAAACTCGAACGCGTCGAGATCACCGGATCCAGCATCAAGCGCGTGGACGCCGAGACCGCGCTGCCGGTGCAGACCATCAAGCGCGAGGACATCGCCAAAGCTGGCGTGACGACGGCCGCCGAGCTGCTGAAGAACATCAGCGCCGCCGCGGCCAACCTCGGTGATGGTGCCTCCATCACCGACAACACCGGCGGCCAGCGCGGCTTCAACGGCGCCAACCTGCGCGGCATCGGCGTGAGCAGCACGCTGGTGCTGCTGAACGGCCGCCGCCTGGCCAACTTCGCCTCGCCCGGCGACTCGGCCGGCGTGGACCTGAACAGCATCCCGGCCGGCGCCATCCAGCGCGTCGAGGTGCTGAAGGACGGCGCGTCAGCCATCTACGGCACCGACGCCATCGGCGGCGTCATCAACTTCATCACCCGCCAGGACTACACCGGCCTGGACCTCAACGCCTACTACGCCGGCACCCAGGAAGGCGGCGCGGGCAAGAAGACCTTCACCGTCAGCGGTGGCGTGGGCGAGCTGGCAAAGGATGGCTACAACGTCTTCGCGACGCTGGACGTGCAGCGCCTGGACGCCCTGCGTTCCACGCAGCGAAAGTTCATCCAGGAGCGCCCGCTGACCGAGACCGTGCCCTACTACCTGTCCAGCCGCCCCTTCCCCGGCAACATCCGCCTGTCTGGCACGGCGTCCACGCGCGCGGCCCAGCTCGCCGCCATCAACGCTGCCGGCTACACCTTCAACGGCAAGCCCTACACCCAGCGCACGGTCAACCTGTTCGCACCGGCCTGCAACCCGCCGGCCTCCGTCTACGCGCCCACGGCCATCGGCTCCGAGGCCTGCGGCTATGACTACATGGCCGACACCGAGATCTATCCCAAGGCCGACAAGACCTCCTTCCTGACGCGCGGCGTCGTCGACGTCGGCGGCGGCCACCAGCTGTTTGCCGAGGCCCTGCTGGCACGCGCCGAGACGACCTATGTGCTGTCGCCCAACCCGACGACGCTGAGCGGCGTGACCTGGGCGGCGGTCAACCCCTTCCTGCCCAAGCCCGTGAACGACTCGCGGACGTTTGAGGTGCGCTTCCGCGCAACGGAGCTGGGCAACCGCACGAACGAAGTGCAGAGCGATGCCAACCGCGTTGTCGTCGGCGCCAAGGGCACGTTGTTCGGCGACTGGGACTACACGGCCGGCGCCAGCTATGCGGTCAACAAGGTCAAGGACCGCTACGTCGACGGCTACTTCAAGTTCAACGAGCTGCTGGCCGCGGTGAAGGCCGGCCAGATCAACCCCTTCGGCCCGTCGCCGGCGAGCAGCCAGTCACTGATCCAGTCGTTACGCATCGACGACGTGGCCCGCCGCGGCGAGGGCGCCACCTCGGGCCTGGACTTCAAGATCACCGGCACCCTGGCCCAGCTGGAAGGCGGCGAGCTCGGTCTTGCCCTGGGCGCCGAGCTGCGCCGCGAGACGCAGAAGTTCACCCCTTCGGCTCTGCTGGTCGGCAACAACATCGGCGGCGACCGCGACTCTTCGGGCACCGCGCCGGCCCTGGTTGCGACGAGCTATGGCCGCAACATCGCCTCGGCCTATGCCGAGCTGAATGCGCCCGTCACCAAGACCCTGGAGATCCAGGCTGCCCTGCGCGCCGACCACTACGAGAACGTCGGCAGCTCGGTGAACCCCAAGCTGGGCCTGCGCTACCAGCCCAGCAAGGCTGTCGTGCTGCGCGCCTCCGCCGGCACGGGCTTCCGCGCGCCGAGCTTCAGCGAGCTGTATCGACCGACCAGCTACGGCACCAGCCCGGCCTTCCTCTACGACAGCGTCTATGACGCCTTCGACCAGTACCCGACGCAGAAGGTCTCCAACCCCAACCTCAAACCCGAGAAGAGCAAGCAGTTCTCCAGCGGCATCGTCTTCGAGCCCGTCAAGGACAGCACCATCAGCCTGGACTACTGGCGCATCACCAAGACCGACGTCATCAGCGACCTGTCGGGCAAGATCATCCTGGAGAGCCCGACGCGCTATGCCAGCTACATCTTGCGCGACCCGGCCGACGACTACCCGACGCTGATCCTGAAGAAGGAGAACCAGGGCGGGCTCAAGACCTCGGGCCTGGACCTGGACGCGCGTTGGCGCTCGGCCGCTGGCGACATGGGCCGCGTGGGCCTGAATTTCAGCGGCACGTATGTGCATGAATACAAGCGCCAGTTCGGCCCTGCCGAGCCCTATCTGGAGAACGCCGGCCGCTTCCTGCAGGACCAGGTCATCCAGCGCTGGCGTCATCGCGTGTCGGGCGACTGGGACTTCGGTTCACTGTCGCTGACCGTCGGCAACAGCTATTTCTCACGCTACACCGACGACAGCTACCTGCCCGATACCCAGCCGCGCAAGGTCAAGGCCTATTCGCTGTGGGACATGAGTGGCAGCTGGCGCTTCAGCAAGCAGCTCAGCGTGCGTGCCGGCGTGCAGAACCTGCTGAACACCGCCCCGCCGTTCTCCAACCAGTCCTACTACTTCCTGTCGACCTTCGACCCGACCTACGCCGACCCGCGCGGCCGCAGCTGGTTTGTCAGCCTGAGCTGGCAGATGCGTTGACGTGGATCAGGCGCGCTCGCCGTCGATCAGCTTCCTGAGCCACGGGCGCAGCGCAAACACCGCGGCGCCCGTGACCAGGCTGCCCACGGCCAGCTGCGTGAACAGTGCTGAATACTGCGGGTTGGTCGTCAGCGGCGAGCCGTCCACCGGCTGGGACACCATGCCCGAGAAGTCACCGGCGAACAGCGACGCCAGGCCGGTGACCAGCATCCAGCTGCCCATCATGATGCCCTGGTACTGCCTGGGTGCCAGGCGGCCGATCATGGCGTAGCCGATGGGCGAGATCAGCAGTTCGCCCACGCTCTGCAGCACATAGCTGAGGAAGAGCCAGAAGAAGTCCGACTTGCCGGTGCCGTCGGCAAAGTGGATGCCGATGGGCAGCACGAGAAAGCCCAGGCCCATCAGCAAGATGGCCGCGGCGAACTGCATCGGGATGTCCACCGGCCAGCCGCTGGCGCGCCAGCGCGCGAACAGCGAGGCCAGCAGCGGGCCGCCGATGACGATGGTGACGGTGTTGATGTTCTGCACCCATTGCGGCGCCACCGGCACGCCCCAGACATTCATCAGCACATTGCCCACCGCATAGAGCTGCAGGCCGTTGGGCGCCATCTGATACAGCGACCAGAACACCAGCGAGCCCAGGGTCAGCACCAGATAGGCCTGCATGCGCTGCTTTTCGGCCGGCACCGGGTGGCGCACCGTGATGACGATGAGGGCGATGGCGACGAGGGCACAGAAGGCCTTCATGCCGATGGCGGTGTCGCCCGGCTGCTTCAGCAGCCAGACCAGCAGCGGCACCAGGCCGACGAGGATGGCCGTGCCGACGGCGAAGCGGCCCCAGAAGTCCGCGCCGGTCCGTTGCCGCAGGGGCGTGTTGCGGTCGGCGAGGGTGCGCCAGAAGATCAGCGCGACGACGATGGCGGCGGCATTGCCCAGGGTGGCAAACCAGAACAGCGAGTGGTAGTCCTCGCTGAGCTGGAACACGCCCGAGACCGTGAAGCCGATGAAGAAGCCGACATTCATGCCGGCGTAGTTCCACAGGAAGGCGGCCTCGCGGCGGTCGTCCTCGGGCGTGAAGCGCTGGGTCAGCATCATGTTCACGCAGGTCACGTTCAGGCCGCTGCCGGTCAGGAACAGGGCCATGCCCCAGTACAGGCCTTCCAGGCTGCCGCCGGCCACCGTGCCGCAACCCAGCACCTGCAGCAGCATGCCGCCGACGAAGAGGTTGCGGTTGCTCAGGAAGCGCCCGCCCAGATAGCCGCCGAACAGGTGCAGCCCGTAGTTGAAGGCGCCGAACACGCCGGTGATCAGCGCGGCCTGTTCGCTGGTGAAGCCGTGGTGGCGGGTCGTGTACAGCGTCAGCGTGAACTGCAGGACGGCGAAGCCCAGCGTCGCGAAGACCTGGATGAGGAAGAGGACGGCCGAGCCCTCGGGGATGCGGGCCGCCATTTGCTGGAGTCGGTTCATGGGGCCGGGATTGTCCTGGCGCGAAGCCAGGTTTCGTGTGGGTGTCATCCCGCGGACAGGGCGGGGTCAGGCTGCCGCATAGGATGAACCATGCCCAGCTTCACAAAAGTTTTCGTCGCCAACCGCGGGGAGGTCGCGCTGCGCGTGCTGCGCGCCCTGCGGGATCTCGGCATTGCCAGCGTCACCGTGCATTCGGCGGATGACTCACCGGCATCGATGGCCGACGAGGTCGTCGCGCTGCCGGCCAGCGGGCCGGCGGCCTATCTGGACGTCGACGGCCTGGTGGCGATCGCGAAGCGCACAGGCTGCGACGCCGTCCACCCAGGCTATGGATTCTTGAGCGAGCGTGCCGACTTTGCACGGGCCTGTGCGGCGGCCGGTCTGGCATTCATCGGCGCGATGCCAGAGCAGCTCGAGTTGTTTGGTGACAAGGCCCGCGCCCGGGCGTTGGCCGGGGAGTGCGGCGTGCCGGTGCTGGCCGGCAGCCGGGGTGCCGTCACGCGGGAAGAGGCCCAGGCCTTTCTGGCCGCGCACGGCGCCCTGATGCTGAAGGCACTGGGTGGTGGCGGTGGTCGCGGAATGCGAGCCGTGCTGAATGCGGACGAGTTGCCTGCGGCTTTCGAGCGCTGCCGCTCCGAGGCTCTGTCGGCGTTTGGCGTCGACGGCCTCTATGTCGAACGCCTGATGCGTGGTGCGCGGCACATCGAGGTCCAGGTCATCGGCGACGGCCAGCATGTCATCGCCCTCGGCGAACGCGACTGCTCGCTGCAGCAGCGCTTCCAGAAGCTGGTCGAGATGGCGCCCAGCCCGGTGCTGGACGAGGCCCTGCGCGGCCGCCTGGTCGAAGCCGCGCTGCACATGGCCCAGGCCGTGGGCTATCGGGGCCTGGGCACCTTCGAGTTCCTCGTCGATGTGGCGGCCGGCGGCTTCGTCTTCATCGAGACCAACCCGCGGCTGCAGGTCGAGCACACCGTCACCGAGGAGGTCACGGGCCTGGACCTGGTGCAGTTGCAGATCGAGGTCGCCGCCGGACGGCGTCTGGCCGAGTTGGGCCTGGACAAGTCCCCCGCCGTGCAGGGCTTTGCCATCCAGTGGCGCATCAACGCCGAGGGCGGCGGCCGGCTGGACCGCTTTGACCTGCCCGCCGGGCCCGGCGTTCGCGTCGACACGCACGGCCTGACGGGTATGACGACTTCGCCGCAGTACGACAGCTTGCTGGCCAAGCTGGTCGTGCGTGGAGCGCGCTTCGAGGACGCGCTGAGGCGCTCGCAGCGTGCGCTGGCCGAAACCCGCATCGAAGGTCTGCCGACCAATATGGGCCTGCTGCGCCGCCTGGCCGAGAGACTGGCGCCGGCGGAGTTGCACACGGGCTGGCTGGAAGAGCATCTGGCCGCGCTGCAGCCGTCAGCTGTCGAGACTGATCCCCAGCAACTGCGCGCACCGACCGCGGGCCGGCTGCTTCAGTTCAGCGTGGCGGTCGGCGACGTCGTCGCCGCCGGCGCCGAGCTGGCCGTGCTCGAGGCGATGAAGATGGAGCATGTGCTGGCCGCGCCGCGGGCCGGGCGCGTTGCCGCGCTCGCCGTCGCGCCGGGCCAGTTCGTCAACGCCGGTGAGCTGCTGCTGAGCCTGGAGCCGACCGACGAAGCGGCGACGACCGTCACCGAGGCTCAGGCCCTCGACCCCGACCGCATCCGTCCCGATCTGCAGCGCCTGCTTGACCGCGTCGCCTTCACGCAAGACGCGGCGCGCCCCGACGCCATGGCCAAGCGCCATGCCCAGGGTCTGCGCAGCGCGCGCGAGAACATCGCCGACCTCTGCGACGAGGGCAGCTTCATCGAATACGGCGCCCTGGCCGTTGCCGCCCAGTCGCGCCGCCGCAGGCCCGAGGACCTGATCGCCAACACGCCGGCCGACGGCATCGTGACCGGCATAGGCGCCGTCAACGGCCGCGACTTCGGCGAGGAGAAGTCCCGCACCGTCGTCATGGCCTATGACGCCACCGTGCTGGCCGGCACACAAGGCGCGCGCAACCACGCCAAGACCGATCGCATGCTGGGCATCGCGGCCGAGCAGCAGCTGCCCCTGGTGCTGTTCGCCGAGGGAGGCGGTGGCCGGCCTGGCGACACCGACATGCCAGTCGTCGCCGGCCTGCATGTGCCGACCTTTGCCAGCCATGCCGCGCTGAGCGGCCGCGTGCCCGTCGTCGGCATCGCCGCCGGCCGCTGCTTTGCCGGCAATGCGGCCCTGCTGGGCTGCAGCGACGTCATCATCGCTACGCGGGCCAGCCAAATCGGCATGGGCGGACCGGCCATGGTGGAGGGCGGCGGCCTGGGTGTCTTCAAGGCCGAGCAGATCGGCCCGGCGAGCGTCCAGCATGCCAATGGCGTCATCGACGTGCTGGTACCCGACGAGGTGGCCGCGGTGGTGGCCGCCAGGCACTATCTGTCCTTCTTCCAGGGGCGCGTGACTCAGTGGACGGCGCCCGATGCGCGGGCGCTGCGCCATGTCGTGCCCGAGAACCGGCTGCGCGTCTACGACAGCCGCACCGTCCTGCCGGCCTTGTTCGACGAAGCCAGCGTGCTCCTGCTGCGCACCGGCTTTGGTGCCGGCATCCACACCGCACTGGCGCGCATCGAGGGGCGCCCGGTCGGTGTTTTGGCCAGCAACCCGCTGCACCTGGGCGGCGCCATCGACGCCGACGCGGCGGACAAGGCGGCCCGTTTCATGCAGCTCTGCAATGCCCATGGCCTGCCGCTGGTCAGCCTCATCGACACGCCGGGCTTCATGGTCGGACCGGATGCCGAAGCGAAGGCCCAGGTCCGCCATGTCAGCCGCCTCTTCGTCACGGCCGGTGCCTTGCGCGTGCCTTTCTTTGCCGTCGTACTGCGCAAGGGCTATGGCCTGGGCGCCATGGCGATGGCCGCGGGTGGCCTGCACCGGCCGGTGTGCAGCATCGCCTGGCCCACCGGCGAGTTCGGTGCCATGGGCCTGGAGGGGGCCGTCAGGCTGGGCTTTCGCAAGGAGCTGGAGGCCCTGCCGGCCGGCCCCGAACGGGAAGCCCTGTTCCAGCGCCTCGTCGCCCAGCAATACAGCAATGGCGAGGCGATGAACCTCGCGGCGACGCTGGAGATCGACGCCGTCATCGATCCCGCCGAGACTCGGTCCTGGCTCGCGCGCGGCCTCGCCTCGGCCATCATCCGGCCTCTCGACAGCCACCGTTTTGTGGACACCTGGTGATGACAGCAAAACTCGACCTCGTGCGCGCCTACCTGGCCGCCTACGCCGCCCGCGACCTGACGGCCGTGGACGCGATGTTCGCCGACGCCATCACCCTGCGTGACTGGAATATCCGCGTCGTCGGCAAGGCCGCGGCCCTGGAAGAGACGCGCAAGAACTTCGATTCGGTCGAGAGTCTTTCCATCGAGGTGCTGGCCGCTTACGAGCGCGACGGCGGTGCGGCGGCCGAGCTGAAGATAGGTATCAATGGCCGCGACACGATCTACGTCGTCGACGTGTTCGACCTTGATGCCGACGGGCGCATCACCGCCATCCGCGCCTATATCGGCCGCGGCGACGAATGAAACGACTCGCTTTACTAATGCGTCCATAGCATGCACATTGGCGGCTGCTTGACTGGGAGGTAAGCATGCCGTTTCTGTCCAATCTGCGGATCGCGAAGCGTCTGGCCATCGCCTTTGGCATCTGCGTGACCCTGCTGTGCCTGAACAGCCTGATGTCGGCGTCTGCACTGTCCACCATCAACCAGTCGCTCAAGCTGATCACGTCCGATCGCTACGTGAAGGTGCAGCTGGTGGGCGACATCAAGGACGAGGTCAACCTGCAGGCGCGCATCGCCCGCAACCTGCTGATCTTCGACAAGCCCGAGGACCGTGAGCGCGAGCTGCTGCAGATGCAGGATTCGCGCGCCAAGACCGGGCCGACGCTGAAGAAGCTGGACGACATGGTCGACAACAGCGGCGTCGGCCAGCAGAAGCTCAACGACGTCTACAAGCATCGCGACCTGTTCGTGACCGAGCTGGACGCGCTGCTGAAGCTGGTGCGAGGCAACCAGCTGGACGAGGCCCGCACCCAGTTGAAGGACCGCATGCGCAGCGCGCAGCTGGAGTATCTGAAGGTGCTGGAGGCGCTGTCCGACCACCAGGAGTCGCTGATGAACGACGCCGTGCGCGACGCGGACGAGCTGGTGAAGTTCAGCACCTTGAAGATCATCGCGCTGACGGTGCTGGCGACGCTGGCGGCGGTGGGCTTTGCGTGGTGGGTGTCGCGCTCCATCACGCGGCCGCTGGCGCGCTCGGTGGCTGTGGCTGAGGCCGTGGCGCAAGGCGATCTGGGCTCGCGCATCGAAGCGGCCGGCCGCGACGAGATCGGGCAGCTGATGGACGCCCTGGGTCGCATGAACGAGCAGCTGTCCCAGATCGTCACCCAGGTGCGTGAAAGCTCCGAGTCCATCTCGACGGGCACAGGCCAGCTCGCCAGCGGCAACGCCGACCTCAGCCAGCGCACCGAGGAGCAGGCCAGCAACCTCGAGGAGACAGCTGCGACGATGGAGCAGCTGACCGCGACAGTGAAGCAGAACGCCGAGACGGCTCGTGCAGCCACCGAGATGGCCACCAGCGCGATGGACGTAGCCGAGCGCGGCGGCGAGGTGGTGGGCCAGGTCGTTCAGACCATGGACCGCATCAGCCAGGCCAGCCGGCGCATTGCCGACATCATCGGGGTCATCGACGGCATTGCCTTCCAGACCAACATCCTCGCGCTGAACGCGGCCGTCGAGGCGGCGCGCGCGGGCGAGCAGGGTCGAGGGTTTGCCGTCGTGGCCGGTGAGGTGAGGCTGCTGGCCCAGCGCAGCGCCGAGGCGGCCAAGGAGATCAAGTCGCTGATCGGCGCCAGCGTCGAGACCGTGGATGCGGGCAGCCAACTGGTGGCGGACGCCGGCCGCACGATGACCGACGTCGTGCAGCAGGTGCGCCAGGTCAACACGCTGATCGGCGAGATCAGCGCCGCCAGCCGCGAGCAGAGCACGGGCATCGACCAGGTGGGCGACGCCGTCATGCAGCTCGACCAGGTCACGCAGCAGAACGCCGCCCTGGTGGAGGAAGCCGCTGCCGCGGCCGAGAGCCTGAAGCAACAGGCGCGCCGGCTGACCGAGCTGGTCGCGACCTTCAAGCTCTGAGGCCGACAGTCCATGCGCATTGCCGCCCGCGTCGGCCACGCCACCGGCACTCGCCACGAGGTCGAGGTGCAGACGGCGGGGCCCGCACGGCCGCTGGACGTGGCCGCCAGGCCCGACGGTGGCTCGACGGTCAACGGCGGCGAGTTCCTGATGCTGGCCCTGGCTACCTGCTACTGCAACGACCTCTACCGCGAGGCGCGCCGGCTCGGCCTGGTGCTGGATGCGGTCGAGGTGGTGGCCGAGGCGGAGTTCGACGGCGTGGGCCTGGCGGCGCGGGACGTGCGCTACCGGGCGCGCGTTGAATCAAGCGCCGGTGCGGCGGCCATCGAACAGCTGTTGAACGAGACCGACGCGGTCGCCGAGGTGCACAACACGCTGCGCGCCGGCGCCGCCGTCAGGCGCGAGCCCTGGTGACTCAGCGTCCGGCACCCTTCAGCGCCGCCAGCGTGAACACATAGCTGTCGGCCGACTTGGGCTGGTGGCAGGCCAGGCAGCGTGGCTGCTGCAGGGCCAGGCGGGGCGTGCCGTCGGCGCTCCAGACGCCGTAGTTCCAGTTGCCATTGCGCAGCAGCGGCGGGATGGCCTCGCCCCAGCCGGCGCGGGTCTCCATGCCGACATAGTTCTTGACGGCGCCGGGCGTCCAGCGTCCGTCCGTGCCGACCTGTGGCGTGTAGTTCACCGTCAGCAGGACGGAGCCTTCGGGCAGGGGCTTGCCGGCGCGCGCGGCGTCCACGGCCAGCTTGTTGGCATAGCGCAGCGTCAGCGTCTTGTTGGTCTCGTCCTGGTCGCGCTGGTATTCAACGAACGCCTGAGGGAAGTCCTTGGGCAGGGTCATGGCCGAGACGGTGGCCGCATGCGGCGCCATGGCCGTGGCGTCGGCCGGCGCGGGCGGCAGGCTGCTCCAGTAGGCGGACAGGGCCTTGATGTCGTCGGGTGACAGCTGCGCGGCCATGGCGGCCATCAGGTCGTTCTTGCGCGTGCCGGCCTTGAAGGCCTCCAGCTGGCGGGCCAGATAGGTGGCCTTCTGGCCGGCTAGGTTGGGGATGTCGGGCGCGATGCTGACGCCGGCCACGCCGTGGCAGGCCTGGCAGGTGGCGACCTTGGCCGGCGGGGCCTCGGCCAGCGCGGTTGAACCGGCCAGGGCGAGGGCGGGCAGCAGCAGGCGGATGCGGGGCATGGCGGCTCCAGGCACTTCAGGGCCTGGCCATGCTGCGCGCAAGCCGGCGCGGCGGCCACCAGGAAAGTCCCAGGCCATGGGAGGGAATATTTTTGCAGCCACTGCATCCAAACGCGCCGCTGGCGGCTAGTGAAGGGGTGAGCTGCGGCCACACCGTGTTCCAACCTTCTCTTCATGGAGATACAGCATGCACAAGATGTCCTCTTCCGCCCTGGTCCTCGCGAGCGTCCTCGGCCTGTCGGCCTGCGCCGGCATGTCGCCCCCGGCCCCCGTCTTCAGCCAAGCCGCCTTGCCCGATGCCGTCAAGGTGCCGGCGGGCCACCGCGTCGCCATGGAGACCGTGGGCGTGGGCGAGATCACCTATGAATGCCGCGCCAAGGCCAATACGCCCGGTGCCTTCGAATGGGCCTTCGTCGGCCCCAGGGCCGATCTGAACAGCCGCGCCGGCGCCAGGTTGGGCAGCTATTTCGGCCCGCCGGCCACCTGGGCGTCCAATGACGGCTCCAGGATCACCGGCACGCAGTTGGCCGTGGCTCCGGCGGCGCAGGGCAGCATCCCGCTGCAACTGGTCAAGGCCAACCCGGCCTCCGCACCGGGCGCCATGATGGACGTCACCCATGTGCAGCGCGTGGCTACGCAAGGCGGCGTGGCGCCGGCGCTGCCGTGCGATGCCGGCAGTGCGGGGCGCAAGGAGATCGTCAAGTACCAGGCCGACTACATCTTCTGGAAAGCCGCCTGACCTGAGGCCCCTCGTCCAAGGAGTACCTTGACCGGCCCCCCGAGGGGACGGCGATGCTTGCCGGTTCGACCGGCAAGCACATCGCCGTACGCGGGCCGGCTAGGGAGCGGCCCGGCGCTCGGCCCGCAAACACATCTGCGGCTTGTCTCCGGCGCAGGCTAGAGTCCACGCGGACTTGATCCCACCTCTGCCGCACTTGGACACCCCGCCTTTCGACTATGAAGCTGCGCTGCTCGCCTGCGCGCGGGGCGAGCGCTTTGCGCTGCGGGCCCTGTACGAGCGCGAGGCGCGCTGGCTGCTGGGCGTGGCGCAGCGCATCGTGCGCGATCGCGAGCGGGCCGAGGACGTGCTGCACGACGCCTTCATGCAGGTCTGGGACCACGCTTGCACCTTCGAGCCTGCGCTGGGTTCGGCGCGCGGCTGGATCTACACCGTGGTTCGCCACGCGGCGCTGAAGGCCGTGCGCGAGCCTGGCCGCCTGCAGCTGATGGACGTGACCGAGCTGACTGCCTTGTCCGACGCCCAGCAGCGTGACGATGGCGCCGATGAGGGGCGCGGCCTCGACGCCGACAGCCTGGAGCGCTGCCTGCAGCGCCTGGACGCGCCGCGCCGCGCCTGCGTCGTGCACGCCTTTGTCGACGGCTACACGCATGAGCAGATCGCGGTGCGGCTGAACACGCCGCTGGGCACCGTCAAGTCGTGGATCAAGCGCGGCCTGGCGAGCCTGAAGGAGTGCCTGTCGTGATCGATCTGCGCGATCCTGCCGAACGCGATGCCGCCGCGGGCGAGTACGTGCTCGGCACGTTGGGTGCGGAGGATCATGCCGCCGTGGCCGCCGCGCTCCCGCACGACGCCGCGCTGCGCGCCGACGTCTATGCCTGGCAGGACCGGATGCTGCCCCTCAGCGCCCAGGTGGCAGCGGCCGAGCCGACGACCGCGGTGTGGAGGCGGCTGTCGCTTGCGCTGGACGGCCGCCAGCCGCCGCGCAAGGCGGCCGAGGCGCGCACGCCCTGGTGGCAGGGCCTGCGCTTCTGGCAAGGCCTCAGCGCGGTCGGCGTGGCCGCGTCGCTGCTGCTGGCCCTGCGCCTGATCGCACCGCTGCCGGCGGCCGACGGCGCACGCTTCGTTGCCGTGCTGGAAAGCCCCGATGAGCGCCATGCCGCCGGCTGGGTGGTGGAAGTGCAGGCCGGCGGCACGCTGCGCCTGGTGCCGGTGGGCGAGACGCCGCCGGTGCCGCCGGGCCGCGCCTTGCAGTTCTGGACCAAGCCGCAGGGCGCGCCAGGGCCGACGTCGCTGGGCCTGGTGCGCGTCGGCCAGACCGTGCAGATGCCCGTCACCCGCCTGCCCGCCGTGGGCGCCCAGCAACTGTTCGAGATCACCCTGGAGCCCGAGGCCGGCTCGCCCATCGGCAAGCCCACCGGCCCCATCCTGTTCGTCGGCCGCACCGTCGCGCTGTAGAGCTTTCTAGGGCCGGAAAGAGCGGTAGACGCCGCGCCTTTCGGGCCGGCTCAGCACCAGCTGCCAGAGCTGGCCCTGGCGCGAGCGGAAGAAGCCGGCGCAGCTCAGAAGGTAGTAGCGGAACATGCGCCTGAAGCCCTCGTCATACCGTGGCGCCAGGCGTGGCCAGGCGGCCTCGAAGCGCTCGGCCCAACACATCAGCGTGCGGTCGTAGTCGGGACCGAAGTTGTGCCAGTCCTCGATGATGAAGCGGCCCTCCAGCGCGTTGCCCAGCTCGGCGGGCGAGGGCAGTTTGCCGTTGGGGAAGATGTAGCGCTCGATCCAGGGATCGGTGTGCGGCGCGCGGCGGTCCACGCCGATGCTGTGCAGCAGGAAGAGGCCGTCGGGTGCGAGCAGGCGACGGACGGTGTCGAAGTAGGTGGCGTAGTTCTTCAGGCCCACATGCTCGAACATGCCGACCGAGACGATCTTGTCGAAGCGGCCCTGCAGGGCGCGGTAGTCCTGCAGCAGCAGGGTGACCGGCAGGCCGGTGCAGCGGGCTTCTGCAAGGGCCAGCTGCTCCCTGCTGACGGTGATGCCGGTGACGCGCACGCCATGGTGCTCGGCGGCATATTGCGCCAGGCCGCCCCAGCCACAGCCGATGTCCAGCAGGGTCTCGCCGGGCTGCAGCTCCAGCTTGCGGCAGATCATGGCCAGCTTGTGTTCCTGCGCCTGCTCGAGGGTGTCGGCCTGGGCCCAGTAGGCGCAGGAATAGATCATGCGCGAGTCCAGCATGGCCTCGAAGACGTCATTGCCGGCGTCGTAGTGGTGCTCGCCGACCTGGTGGGCGCGCTCCACGCTCTGTCGGTTGAAGAGGCGCTGGCGCAGGCTCTCCAGGACGAGCTGCAGCCTGGCCAGGCCGGGGGCGGTGCGGTCGAGTTCGGCGCGCAGCAGGCGTTCGAACATCATGTCCAGGCGCTCGCAGTCCCAGTCGCCGTCGACATAGGACTCGCCGGCGCCGAGCGACCATTGCGTCAGCAGGCGGCGATACAGGCGTTGGTTGTTGACGCGCAGGTCCCAGGGGCGATGGCCGTTGAAGTGCACGTCGGCGCGTGCCAGCAGGTCGCGCAGCACGGGCGGCGCTTCGAGGGAGAGGGCGGGCACGGACAACATGCGCGACAACAGGTCTCGATGGACTTGTCGCAAGTCTGCCGCCACGGCCGCCGCCCTGTCTTTTCAAAGTGTCAATGCCCTCGATAGCGAGGGTGAATCTCCCTAGCTTGCAGGCAGGCCCCAGCCGAACGGGTCATCTGGCGCGATCAGCAGCGTCGCCTCCGCGCTGATGAAGGCCTGGCCGCGGATGGTGGGCACGATGCTGGCCGCATCCATTTCGTACCAGGCCTCGAAGACGCTGCCGATGACACTGGCCTGGCGCCAGACCTCGCCGGCCGCCAGCTTGCCCGAGGCGGCCAGGCAGGCCAGCTTGGCACTGGTGCCGGTGCCGCAGGGCGAGCGGTCGTACTGGCGGCCCGGGCAGAGCACGAAGCTGCGCGAGTCGGCCAGGGCGGGGTCGACATCGGCGAACAGCTCGATGTGGTCGATGACAGCGCCGTCGCTGCCGCGGTGGCCCTGGGCGTGCAGGGCCTCGCCCACCATGGCCGCATAGTCGGTCAGGGCGTTCACGTGCGCGGGCGCCACGGCCTGGCCATGGTCGGCGCAGAGAAAGAACCAGTTGCCGCCCCAGGCGATGTCGCCCGTGACGGTCTGGCCTCCCGTTGGTGTCTGCAGCGTCACGCTGACGCCCGCAGCCAGGCGATAGGCCGGCACATTGCGCACGCTGACCCGGCCGTCCTGGTGCAGGGTCGCGCGCACGTTGCCGACCGGCGTCTCGATGACGTGTTCCCCGGCTTCGATGCGCCCCAGGTGCCGCAGCGTCGCGATGAGGCCGATGGTGCCGTGGCCGCACATGCCGAGGTAGCCGGCGTTGTTGAAGAAGATGACGCCGGCCGTGTGGGCGGGATCCTGCGGCGTGCAGAGCAGGGCGCCGACCAGCACCTCGCTGCCGCGCGGCTCCAGCAGCGTGGCGCGGCGATACGCGTCGTGTTCCCGGGCGAGGCGCTCTCGCCTCTCGGCCATGGGGCCACCGCCCAGATCGGGAAAGCCGTCGATGACGACGCGGGTCGGCTCGCCGCCGGTGTGGGAGTCGATGATCTGGATGCGTTTCATGTCGTCGCGGCGTCCAGCTTGAAGGCCGCCACCGTCTCGGCCAGCTGGCGGGCCTGGTGCTGCAGGCTCTCGGCTGCCGCAGCACTCTCCTCCACCAGGGCGGCGTTCTGCTGGGTGACCTGGTCGAGCTGGTTGACGGCCTCGCCGATCTGGCCGATGCCCTTGCTCTGTTCGCCGCTGGCCGCGCTGATCTCGCTGATGAGGTCGGCCACGCGCCGGACCTGGGTCACGACGTCGTCGACCGTGCGGCCGGCCTCGCCGACCAGCTTGTTGCCGGCGTCGACGCGCTCGACGCTGGCGCCGATCAGCGACTTGATCTCGCGCGCCGCCTCGGCGCTGCGTGTCGCCAGCGTGCGCACCTCGCCTGCCACGACGGCGAAACCGCGGCCCTGCTCACCGGCACGGGCTGCCTCCACGGCGGCGTTCAGGGCCAGGATATTGGTCTGGAAGGCAATGGCGTCGATGGTGCCGATGATGTCGGCGATCTTGCGCGAGCTGGTCGTGATCTGGTCCATGGTGCTGACGACCTGCCCCATGACCTGGCCACCGGCCTCCGCCACGCGCGCCGCGCTGTCGGCCATCTGCGCGGCCTGGCGGGCCGTGTCGGTGTTGTGCTTCACGGTCGCGCTCAACTCCTCCATGGAGGCGGCCGTCTCCTCCAGGCTGCTGGCCTGCTCCTCGGTGCGCTGGCTGAGGCTGGCATTGCCCTCGGCGATCTGGCCGCTGGCCGTGGCCACGCTGTCGGCATTGCCGCGCACCGTGCCGACGACGGTCACGAGCGCGTCGTTCATCTTCTGCAGCGCGCACAGCAGCTGGCCGGGCTCGTCCTTGCGGCTGGTGTCCAGGCGCAGGCGCAGGTCGCCGGAGGCGACGGTCTGCGCGGCGGTCACGGCCTGGTCGATGGGGTTGACGACGGAGCGCGTGATCAGCAGCGCCAGGGCCGCGCCCACAGCCACGGCCAACGCAGCCGCCACCAGTACGGCGACCGCGGCGAAGTCGACCTTGTCATCGGTGGCCTTGGCCGACTCGTGCATCAAGGCCTTCTGGAATTCCACCAGCGCCTCCAGGGCCGCGAAATACTTGCCCTGGTGGGTGCGGGTGTCCGTCAGCAGCAGCTCGCGTGCGGCGTCGGTCTCGTTCTTCATGCCAAGATCGATGACGCGCTGGATGGAGGCGTCGTAGGGCGCATGCGCCTGCGCGGCGGCGGCCAGCAGGGCGCGGCCCTGGCTGTCCTGGATGCCTTCCAGCTTCTTCTCCAGCGCGACGATCTGCGTGCGCGCGGCCGTCACGTCGGCCAGCTCCTTCTTCTTGCCGGCCTCGTCGGCCAGCATGACGAGGTCGCGCACCGATTGCGCGATCTCGTTGACATGGTCCTTGATGGCCTCGAGCTGCTGGACCTTGACCATGCGGTCCTCCACCATCAGCTCCAGCGCCGCGTTGATCTGGTGCAGCTGGGTCCGGGCATAGCCGGCCAGCAACACGCTGAACATGATGGACAGTGCGAAGGCGAGCCCGAGGCGGCGACCGATACGCAGGTCATTCAGAAATCGCATGCTGTTGCTCCCGGAGGCGGACGAGTCGGCTCGAAAGGGCGGTCTTGTGTCATCCTGTGGCCTCGCATCGCGACGCCGCGGTGCAGCGTAAGGCGGAACGGTCATGGCTGTCACTGGCAATCTGGGTGAAAAAGTTCTCGCGTTGGTGGCGGAACCGCCGCTGGCGGACTGCGCGCCGGCCGCGCGGCCGCGGGATGCGGCAACGCGTGCCATTGAGGGTGCTGCCACCAAGGCGGGCCTGGCCGCGGGCACGCTGGCCCTGCCGCCCGGTCCGCTGGGCTGGGCCACGATTGCGCCGGAGATGCTGGCCGTCTGGCATATCCAGCGCCAGCTGGTGGCCGACATCGCCGCCATCTACGGGCGCAGTGCCGAGCTCGGCCCCGCGCAGATGCTGTGGTGCCTGTTCCGCCACACGGCGGCTCAGGCGCTGCGCGATCTGGGCGTGCGGGTCGGCGAGCGCGTGGTCGTGCGCCCGGCGGCGCAACTGCTGCTGCAACGCGTGGCCGAGGCGGTCGGCGTGCACCTGGGCAAGAAGGCCGCCAGCCGGGCGCTGTCGCGCTGGGTACCGCTGGTGGGGGCGGCCGGTGTCGGCGCCTATGCCTATTGGGATACGCGCCAGGTCGGGCGCGCGGCGCTGCAGCTGTTCGAGAGCGAGCAGGTGATCGACAACCCTGTGTAACTTCCGCATCCGGCCGATTCATACTCGGCAGCATGCAGCTGCCGGCCATTCTCGACATCGAAGCCTCGGGCTTTGGCCGTGGCAGCTATCCCATCGAGATCGGCTTCTGCAGTGGCGAGGGCGCGTTGTTCTGCGGCCTCATCGTGCCCGAGCCCGAGTGGCAGCACTGGGACGCCAGCGCCGAGGCCTTGCACGGCATCAGCCGGGAGCTGTTGCTGCGCCATGGCAAGTCGGTGCGCTGGATGGCCGAGCAGCTCAACACCCGCCTGGCCGGCCAGACCGTCTACTGCGATGGCTGGGGCCAGGACTATTCCTGGCTGTCCCGCCTCTATGACGCCGCCGGCCTGGCGCTGCGCTTCAAGCTGGACGATCTGCGCGGCCTGCTCAACGAGGCCGAGGCCCTGCGCTGGCGCGGCGTTGTCGACGTCGTGCGCCAGCGCCAGCGCCTGACCCGCCACCGTGCCAGCAGCGACGCGCGGGTGCTGCAGATGGCCCTGGGCGAGATCAAGAACGGCGTCGCCGCCTAGAGTTCCGTGCCCCGGTAGCAGCCACGCCCGGCGCGCTTGGCTTCATACAGGCTGGCATCGGCCTTCTCCACCAGTTGCTCCAGGGTGACCTCACCCGTCGTGGCGACGCAGTAGCCGATGCTGACGCCGATCTCCAGCTCCAGTTCGCCGATGTGATACGGCGCGCTGATGGCCTGCAGCAGCTTGGCCGACACGGCCGCCGCGGCATGGACCTCGTGGATCTGCGGCAGCAGCACGGCGAACTCGTCGCCGCCCAGGCGGGCCGCCAGGTCGTTGGGGCGCAGCGCGTGGCGCAGGCGCAGGGCGACGGCCTTCAAGAGCGCATCGCCGGTCGGGTGGCCGTGCTGGTCGTTGACGGGCTTGAACTTGTCCAGGTCGAGGTAGAGCAGGGCCAGGCGCTGGCCCGCGACGCCGGCCAGCTGGTCGCGGGCGCCTTCCTCGAAGCCGGCACGGTTGAGCAGCTGCGTCAGGGCGTCGGTCTGCGAGGCCAGGCGCAGCCGGGCCTCCTCGCGGCGGGCCTCGGTCACGTCGACCTCGATGGCGATCAGGCCTTCGATGTCGCCGCTCTGCACGCGCAGCGGCGCGTACTGCACGTCGAAGCGGCGGCCATCGCGCTCGTTGCCGTCGGTGATGTCCAGGCGGCGCGTCTCGCCGGCCAGGGCGGCGGCGATCAGCGGCTCGCGGCACGTGTAGCACTGGGCGCCGAACAGATCGGCCAACGGCCGGCCCACCCAGTCCTTGAGCTGGACGCGGCGCTGCTCCTCGAAAGCGGCATTGAAGAAGATCACGCGGCCCTCGGTGTCGCCGACGAGGAACTGGGCCCGCGCCGTGTGGGCGACGGCCAGCAGCATGGCCTCGCTGCGCTCGCGCTCGCGCTGGGCGCGCACCTGCTCCGACATGTCGCGCAGGATGACGGAGATGGTCTCGATGCGGCCGCGCACGTCGCGGTGCATGATGATGAGGCAGTCCACCGGCACGCGCGTGCTGCCCAGCTGCACGCTGGCGCGGCCGCGCCAGTGGCCCTGGCGCATGGCCTCTGGCAGCACGAACTTCTCGTACTGGGCGAGCTGTTCGGCCGAGAAATAGTCGGTGATGTGGGCGTTGTCCAGCGGCGCATCCGCGGCCATGCCCAGGCGGGCGCGGGCGGCCGGGTTGAGGTAGGTCACCACGCCCTGCTCGGTGGCCTGGCAGACGAAGTCGGGCGTCATGTCAAAGATCGCCGCCAGCGTCTTGCGGGCCTTCTCCTGCTCACCGCGTTCGGTCACGTCCTCGACGGTGCCTGACTGGCCCGCCACCTTGCCGTCGAAATACAGCGGCGCCGTGCGCACCGCGATCCAGCGGATGCGGCCGTCGTCGCCGCGCTTCATCTTGCGCACCATGTCGATGGGCTCGCCGGTGGCCATCTGGTGCTTCCAGCGCTGGATCAGCATGTCGCGCTGCTCGGGCTGCACCAGCGTCGTCCAGCCCCATTCGACCTCCTCGCGCTTGAGGCCGTGCACGCGCAGATAGCTGTCGTTCACATAGACGATGCGGCCGGTCTCGTCGGTGCGGAACAGGCCCAGGGGCATGGCATTGCTGGTGGTCTGCAGCGTCGCCTCGCGCAGCCGCGCGGCGCGCTGCAGCTGGCCGAGCCAGCGGGCCAGCAGCACCAGGCCGAGCGTGGCCAGGGCGGCGGCGGCCAGCACCGCGCTGCGCTGGCGCGAGAAGGGCAGCAGCACATCCTCCTCGGTGCCGGACAGCATCAGCTTGAGGTGGTAATCGGGCAGGGTGACGAAGGCGCCAACGCGCAGGCGGCCGTCGGTGGTCGCGCCGCTGCTGGTGTAGAAGCCTTCGACGCCATTGAGATCGCGGCGCGCGGCCGGGAACTGCTCGAAGATGTTGCGGCCGACGAAGCCCGGCACTTCGGGGCGGCGCGACAGGGCCAGGCCGTCGGCGCGCAGCATGACCAGGGAGGCCGGCGGCACCTGCACGAACAGGGCCTGGGCGTCGTGCAGGCGCTGCAGGTCGATGGTGGCCATGACGAACTCGTAGTCGTCCAGCGGCCGCGACAGCCGCATCAGCAGCGGCAGCCGCAGCCGACCGTCATCGGCGCGGCCGCCCAGGCGCAGCGGCAGGCCCAGGGAAATGCCTTCGGGCACCAGCCCAGCGATCTCGCCGAAGGCCGCGGTGCCGGCAATGCTGGCATCGTCGTCGTCGGTGCCCGCCTGCAGCCGGCGCACCTTGCCCGTGGGCGACACCAGGACGATGTCGACCAGATGGCGTGAGCCGCTGCGCACGCTGTCGACGAACTGGCGCAGCATGGCGTCGGCCAGCGGCCGGTCACCGCGCCGCGTCATCAGCCACAGGTCGACGACACGCAGGGCGCTCTCGGCCTGGCGCAGCACCGGTTCGGTCTGCATGGCGACGGCACGCACGCCGGTGGAGAGCTCCTGGCGCTGCTGGGCCAGCAGCTCGCGCGGCTTTTCGACGGCATACCAGCCCACCACGGCCCAGATGGTCAGCACGACGGAGCCAAAGGCCAGGGTGGGCGCCAGCAGCAGGGCGCGCTCGCGCCAGCGGCGGCGGCGTGCCTGGCGCAGGGGCTCGGCGGGCGGGTTGGCGTCGCTCATCGGGGGCAGGGGTTGCGGCTCATTTTGCGCTGCAGCCCCGGCCGCGTGCGGTGCTATTTCTCGCAGAACAGCCCGGCGTGTTGTTCGCGCAGCAGCTTCTTCTGCACCTTGCCCATGGCGTTGCGTGGCAGCTCGGCCGCGACGAGGATGCGCTTGGGCACCTTGAAGCCGGCGATGCGGTCCTTCAGGGCCTGGATCAGCGCCTCGGGATCGGGCTGGCCGGCCGGCGTGACGACGGCGACGACGGCCTCGCCGAAGTCCGGATGCGGCACGCCGATGACGGCCGATTCGCCCACGCCGGGCAGCTCGTTCAGGAAGCCCTCGATCTCGGCCGGGTAGACATTGAAGCCGCCGCTGATGATGAGGTCCTTGCTGCGGCCGATCAGCGTCAGATAGCCCTTCGCGTCGACGCGGCCGACGTCGCCGGTCTTGAACCAGCCGTCGGCCGTGAACTCTTCGGCCGTCTTCTCGGGCATCTGCCAGTAGCCGCTGAACACATTGGGGCCGCACACCTGCACATGGCCGATCTCGTCGACGGCGCAGGCCTCGCCGTCGTCGTTGACGATGCGCAGGCCGACGCCGGGCAGGGCCGGGCCGACGGTGCCACCGATGCGCTCACCCTCCTCGGGGCGGCAGGGGTTGGACGTCAGCATCAGCGTTTCGCTCATGCCGTAGCGCTCCAGGATGAGGTGGCCGGTGCGGTCCTGCCAGTCGCGCCAGGTCTCGATGAGCAGGGGCGCCGAGCCGCTGATGAAGAGGCGGATGTTTTGGGTCTCGAGCGTCTTCTCGTGCAGCAGCCTCACATAGAGGGTGGGCACACCCATGAAGACGGTGGCCTCGGGCAGGCGGCGTGCGACGGCACCGGCCTCGAACTTGTTGAACCACAGCATCCTGCTGCCGTTCAGCAGCGCGCCATGCGAGGCGACGAACAGGCCGTGGACGTGGAAGATGGGCAGGGCGTGCAGCAGCACGTCGTCGGGTTGCCAATCCCAATAGTCCTTCAGTGTTCGGGCGTTGGACAGCAGATTGCCGTGGCTGAGCATGGCGCCCTTGCTGCGCCCGGTGGTGCCGCTGGTGTAGAGGATGGCGGCCAGGTCGCTGTCGGCGCGCTCGACGGGTTCGTGGGCGAGCGGCATCTGGGCCGCGCGATCGAGCAGGGTGCCCGTGCGGTCGTCGTTCAGCGTGAAGACCCAGCGCACGCCGCGCTGGAAGGCCAGCTTGCTGACCCAGCCGAAGTGCTGGCCCGAACAGACGACGACGCCCGGCGCGGCGTCGCTGATGAAATGCTCCAGCTCGGCCGCGTGATAGGCCGGGTTCAGCGGCAGATAGACGAAACCGGCGCGCAGCACGGCCAGGTAGAGCATCAGGCCTTCGACGCTCTTGTCGGTATGCACGGCGACGCGGCTGCCGGCCGGCAGCTCCAGCTTGTGCAGCCAGTTGGCCAGCATGGCGCTGCCGTTGTCCAGGTCGCGCCAGCGGTAGAGGGCGCCGTCATGGTCGATGGCGGTGGCGTCGAGATCGGCCGGGAAACCGGCGCGCAGAGCCGAGTAGAGGTTCATGGTCGGCTCAATCCATCTTGGTGCCGGAGCGCTTGACGACTTCCGCCCAGCGCTTCATCTCGGCGCTGACGAATTGCCCGAAGGCGTCGCCATAGAGATTGGGCGTTTCGGCGCCCAGGCCATGCCAGATGTTGCGGATGTCATCGGTCGCGAAAGCCTTGCGCAGTTCGGCCTGCATGCTGCCCACGACCTCGCGCGGCGTGCCCTTGGGCGCCCACAGGCCATACCAGGTCGAGACCTCGTAGCCCGGCACACCGGCCTCGGCGGCGGTCGGCACATCGGGGAAGCCGACGGCGCGCCTGGGCGCCGCCACGGCCAGGGCCTTGATGCGGCCGCCCTTGATGTGGGTGGCCGAGGAGCCCAGGCCGTCGAACATCAGGTCGACCTGGCCGGCGATCAGGTCCTGCAGGGCGGGGCCGGCGCCGCGGTAGGGAATGTGGGTGATGAAGGTCTTGGTGTTGAGCTTGAACAGCTCGCCCGCCAGATGGTGGGAGGTGCCATTGCCGGCCGAGGCGTAGTTCAGCCGGCCCGGCTTGGCGCGCACGGTGGCCAGCAGGCCCTTGAGATCACCGACAGGCACCTGGCCCGGGTGCACGACGATGACCTGGGGCACGCTGGCCAGCAGGGCGACGGGGATGAAGTCGTCTTCCAGCCGGTAGTCCAGCCGCGGGTACATGGACGGCGCGATGGTGTGGTGGACGGCGCCCATGAAGAAGTTGTTGCCGTCGGCAGGCAGCTTGGCCGCGATGGTGGCGCCGACGGTGCCGCCGGCACCGCCCTTGTTGTCGATGAGGACCTGGCGGCCCAGCTGGCGCGTCAGCTGCGCCGTCAGCGGCCGGGCGAAGGCGTCGGTGCCGCCGCCGGCCGGGAAAGGCACGATCCAGACCTGAGGCTTGCCGCCCTGGGCCTGGGCCAGCCAGGGGCTGAGCAGCGCGGGCAGCAGCGTGCGTCGCTTCATGAGCTTGTCTCCGTCGTCGTTGTGCGCCGGATTATCGGGAAGCTCAGGGCCTCAGCAGGGCTGTCACGCGGCCGAGCAGCTCCTGCTTGGAGAAGGGCTTGTTGAGGCTGTCGCAGCGCGCCTCGCTGAGGAACTGGCGCGCGATGGGCGACAAGGTGTCGCCGGTGACGAAGAGCATGCGCCGCGCCAATGTCGGCTGGCTGGCCTTGACCTCGCGCCACAGCTGGGCGCCATCGATGTCGGGCATGTGCAGGTCGCTGACGATGGCGTCGAAGCGCGCCTCGGCCAGCATGGCCAGGGCCACCGCGCCGGACTCGGCCGTCATGACCTCGTAGCCGGCGCCCGACAACATCTCGCCGATCAGCTCGGCAATCTCTGCCTCGTCGTCGACGATCAGCACGCGGGCGCTGCATTCGTCGGCGGCAGGCAGGGGCGAAGGCTCGGCCTCGCTGGCTTCCGGTTCCCCGCTGACCGGCATCTGCAGGCAGAAGCAGGCCCCGCTGCCGTCGTCCTGCAGCGTCAGTTCGCCGCCGTGGTCGCGGGCAATCGAGCGCGACACGGCCAGGCCCAGGCCGGTGCCCACGCCTTCGACCTTGGTCGTGAAGAAGGGTTCGAAGATGCGTTCGTGCAATTCGGGCTCGATGCCGGGGCCGTTGTCGCGCACGCGCAGCCAGACGCGCGGCACGCGGCGGCGGTCGCCGTCGGTCATGGGCGCCAGCCCGGTGGAGACGGTCAGGCGGCGGCCGTTGTCGCGCGCCCCCAGGGCCTGCTGGGCGTTGACGATGAGGTTGAGGACGATCTGGCCGATCTGGTCGGCGTCGGCCTTGACGGGCGGCAGGCCGGGCAGCAGGTCCAGCGTGACGGCAATGCCATGGCTGCGCAGCACATAGCCCAGCATGTCGACGGCGGCCGTGGCGAGGTCGTTCAGCGCCACCTCGCTGCGGTTGGCCGGGCGGCTGCGCGCCATGTTCAGGAAGGTGCGCACGATGCGGCCGCAGCGCTCGGCGGCCTCGTGGATGCGCTGGGCGTCGGCGGCGCGCGGGTCGCCGGCCATCTTTTCGGCCAGCAGGGCGGCCCGACCCATGACGATGGACAGTGGGTTGTTCAGCTCATGGGCGACACCGGCCAGCAGGCTGCCCATGGCGGTCAGCTTCTCGCTCTGGCGCAGGGCCTCGCGCTGGCGCTCGATCTCGCCCTGGGCGGTCTGGCGTTCCGACAGGTCGAAAAACGATGCCGTGTAGAAAGCCTGGCCGGCCACGTCGGTGCGCCACAGCAGCATCTCGACCGGGAATTCGCTGCCGTCGGCGCGCAGGGCCGGCATCTCGACGCGGCGGCCCATGACGCGCTGCTCGCCGCCAGCCGTCACCCGGGCCATGCCGGCGCCATGCGCGGCGCGCAGCCGCGGCGGGATCATCACGTCGGCCACCGAGCGGCCGATGGCCTGCTCGCGCGCGATGCCGAACATGGCCGCCGCCGCGGGGTTGAACTCGACGACATGACCGGTCTCGTCGGTGGAGACCAGAGCGGCCATGGCGTTGTCGAAGATGGAGGACTTCAGCGCCTCGGTGGCTTCCAGCTGCGCGACCTTGGCCGACAGCTCCGCGTCGCGCTGCTTCAGCTCGGTCAGGTCCAGGCTGATGGCCACGGTGGCCTGGGGCACGCCGTCGCGCACGTCCACCGGCACCAGGTGCTCACGCATATAGCGCCGGCCCACGCCGGCGAGTTCGGTCCAGCCCTCCCAGGCGACGGTCTGGCCCGTGGCCAGGCGCTGGCGCACGGCGGCGTAGCTGGCATAGGCCGCGTCACCGAGGATGCGGGCGATGGGCTGGTTCAGCACCTGCTTGGGATGCAGGCCGGTGAACTTGAAGAACTCGTGGTTGGCCCAGACGAAGCGCTCGTTGAGGTCGATGACGACGACACGGGCCGGCACGGCTTCCAGCAGCTGCGACAGCAGCGGCAGCGTCGCCTGCAGCACGCTGCCGAGTTCGCCCACGCCGGCGTCCGGCGCGGGGTGGAAGTGCAAGGTTTCTGTCATTCGGCTCGCTCCTGGGCCTCTCCCTAGGCGCGGCCGATGATAGTGACGCTCAGGCCGCCAGGGCCTCGGTGGAGGCCCCCTCCTGCATGGTCCTGGCAACGTGCCCGTACATCGTCGTCCAGGCGTCGCGCACCTCGGCCGTGAAGCCCTGGCCCAGGCCGGCCGACAGCGTGTCCAGCAGGGCCGCGCCGACGCTGGCGTAATGGGCCTCGACGACGCCGTAGCCGGCATGGCGCTGGCCGAGCTTGAGCAGCACGGGCGTCAGCGAATGCGGGCGGTCCAGCAGATCGATGGCGGCGGACAGCATCTGCATCAGGCGGGCACCCTGCTCGCCCATGTCGCCACCGCGGAAGAGGACGCGCAGGGCCGGGTCACGGGCGAACAGCTGGGCATAGAAGGCCTCGGCCACGGTAGGGGCCAGGGGCTTGAGGGGTTCGAAGCTGTCGCGGATGAGCTGGATCTGTTCGGGGGTCATGGTGATTGGTGCTTTCGTTGGACGGGGGCTTGCGGGCCGAGCGCCGGGCCGCTCCCTAGCCGGCCCGCGTGGGGCGATGTGCGTGCGGCTCGAAGCTGCACGCATCGCCGTCCCCTCGGGGGCTTTGGCCGGACACGGTGAGTCCTGAGGACTCGCCGTGCCTGCCGAAGCGCTGCGGCCTCTGGCCGCAGCGTGGTCCCGACTGGGCTCGTCCGCGTCCAGCGGGACGAGACCGGGCGAGGGGCTATTTCATGTACGCATCAAAGACGGGGGCGAAGACGCACAGCAGCGGCAGGGCCGCGACGAGGCGTTCCAGGGGGTGCCAGGCCGGGGGCGGCGGCGCGGGCAGGTCGTCGAGGTCCTCGGCGAAGGCCTCGCTGCGGTAGATGGCGACCATGGTGTCCGGCCAGTCGGTCGAGGGGTTGTCGCTGCGGTAGTTCATGGCGGTCTCCGGTGTTCGGTGCCGCTACTGTGGAAGGCGCCGGTTTCAGCGCTGCTTCATCGCCCGCCGCTTGTGTTGCGTTTGTTTCAGCATTCCGCCGCGGCCGGCGGCGCCTGCCTATGATTCGTGGCCATGTCAGACACCTCCGCCCCGACCACCGTGCTGCTCGTCGACGACGAGCCCGAACTGCGCGCACTGCTGGCCGAGTACTTCGGCCGCAATGGCTTCACGGTCATGCAGGCCGAAAACGCGGCGGACGCCCGTGCCCGTGTTGCCGAGCGGGTGCCCGATGTGGCCGTGCTCGACATCAACATGCCGGGCGAGAACGGCCTGTCGCTGGCGCGCGCCCTGCGCGAGAGCCACCCGCGCCTGGGCCTGGTCATGCTGACGACGGCCGGCGAGGCCATCGACCGCATCGTCGGCCTGGAGGTGGGAGCCGATGACTACATCGCCAAACCCTTCGAGCTGCGCGAACTGCTGGCCCGTGTGCGTGCCGTGCTGCGCCGCCTGCAGGTCACGGCCGCACCGGCGCCGGTGAGCGCCGATCCCGAGCGCATTGCCTTCGGCCCCTGTTCACTGGACATGGCCCAGCGCAAGCTGTTCGGCGCGGCGGGTGAGGAGATCGACATCACGGCGGCCGAGTTCGACCTGCTGGCCCTGTTTGCGCGTCACCCCAACCGGCCGCTGAACCGCGACCAGATCATGGAACAGGCCCACAACCGCGGCTGGGACGTCTTCGACCGCAGCATCGACCTGCGCGTCATGCGCCTGCGACGCAAGGTCGAACGCAACCCCGACAAGCCTGAAGTCATCAAGACAGTCAGAAACGTCGGCTACGTCTACGTTCCAGCCGCGCCGAATTGAATTGATGAGTGCTTGCCGGTCGACCCGGCAAGCCGGGGAGCGACGGGCCGCCCCTAGCCGGCCCGCCTAGGGCGATGTGCTTGACGGTCAATCCGGCAAGCATCGCCGTCCCCTCGGGGGACCGGCTAGCGCGCCTGCGTTCAGCGCGGCGTGCTGGACGAGGGGCTAGCTAGCCATCGGCAGCTTGAGCCAACGCTGCAGCCGGGTGCGCAACGCGGCGAAGTCCAGCGGCTTGGTCAGGTGCTCGTCCATGCCGGCCTCGAGGCTGGCGGCGACGTCGGCGTCCAGCGCGTGGGCCGTCAACGCGAGGATGGGGAAGTTGGGCAGCTTGCCTTCGCGCTGCTGGGCGCGGATGCGGCGGGCGCATTCCAGGCCGTCCATGCCGGGCATCTGGATGTCCATCAGCACGAGGTCAGGTGCGGATTCGGCGCAGGCGGCCAGGGCTTCGAGGCCGTTCTTGGCCAGGCGGGCCTGGACGCCCATCAGCGCAAGGAATTCGAGGGCGACAACCTGGTTGATGTGGTTGTCTTCGACCAGCAGGACCTGGGCTTGCCGTTGGCCCCGCGCGGCGCTGCCTTCGCCGGGTTCCGGCGCGTCAACGCCTGCACCGTCGGAAGCGGCATTGAGCCACAGCGGAACCAGCATCTGTGCCGGCTCGGGCAACGTCGACTTGTCCATCCCCAATGTCCTTGTGTCAGCTTGTTCTTATGAGACCCCGAGGGGCCGTGACCCATTGTTGCCTCAGCGAGCGCCGCAGCGCAACCGCATGCCCCACAAATGCGGTGAGTCTTGAGCCGCTCATGTCGCTTGAATCGACCGCTTGTCGTCGCGCGTGCTGACAGTTTTCGTCAACACGGCTACCTACACTGCTCGCCTTTGTCGTTTTGCCCCCCGCCATGTCGTCTGAGTCTGAAGGTCTGATCCGCATCCGAGGTGCCCGCCAGCACAACCTCAAGAACCTCGACCTGGATCTGCGCACGGCCGAGCTGACGGTTGTGACGGGCCCGAGCGGCTCGGGCAAGTCCAGCTTGGTGTTCGACACCCTCTATGCCGAGGGCCAGCGTCGCTATGTGGAGACTTTCTCCGCTTACGCACGTCAATTCCTCGATCGCATGGACCGCCCGGCAGTCGACAAGGTGGACGGCGTGCCGCCGGCCATCGCCATCGACCAGACCAATCCTGTGCGCACCAGCCGTTCCACGGTGGGCACCATGACGGAGCTCAACGACCATCTGAAGCTGCTTTACGCCCGTGCGGCCGAGCTTTTTGATCGCAAGACGGCGCTGCCGGTCAGGCATGACACGGCGCAGAGCATTTATGTGGAGCTGATGGCCCGCGCCGAGGCTGAGCAGGACCCCAGGATGGTGCTGAGCTTCCCGGTCGAGCTGCCTGGCAACACATCGGCCGAGCAGGTGCAGCAATGGCTGTCCGCCAGTGGCTTCACCCGCGTGCAAGGCGAGCGCGAGGTCGAGGGTAAGAAAGTGTTGGACGTGGTGGCCGACCGCTTCCGCATCCAGGGTGCTGACAAGCAGCGTGCCATGGAAGCCATCGAGCTCTGTTTGAAGCGCGGCATGGGTCGGGTGAATGTTCACGTCGGTGACGATGGCGCCACACTTTGGCGATTCAGCACCGGCCTGCACTGTCCCGAAAGCGACATCCGCTATGCAGACCCGCAACCGGCGCTGTTCTCCTTCAACTCGGCTTTCGGCGCCTGCGACAGCTGCCGTGGCTTCGGCCGCGTCATCGGCGTGGACCTCGGCCTGGTCATTCCGGACGATCGCAAGACCCTGCGCAACGGTGCCATCAAGCCGATGCAGACGCCGGCCTGGAAGGACTGCCAGGACGACCTGCTGAAGTACGCCGGCGAGGCTGGCATCCCGCGCGACACGCCGTGGAAGGAGCTGAGCCCGGCCCACCGCGAATGGGTCATCAACGGCACGCCGAACTGGAACGGCAACTGGAACAAGCAGTGGTACGGGGTCAAGCGCTTCTTCGACTACCTGGAGAGCAAGGCCTACAAGATGCATATCCGCGTGCTCTTGTCCAAATACCGCAGCTATACCGAGTGCCCGGCCTGCCGCGGCGCCAGGCTGAAGACCGAGGCACTGCTGTGGCGCGTGGGCAGCAAGGTGCTGGCCGATGCGGCCCTGCCGGCGGTTCAACGCTTCCTGCCTGTCGGCGTCGACTGGTCGCCTGAGCAGGTCGAGTCGCTGCCGGGACTGTCCCTGCACGACCTGATGCAGCTGCCCATCCAGCGCCTGCGCGACTTCGTCGACGGCCTGCAACTGCCCAGCACCATGCTGGACGAGGCGCTGAAGCTGCTGCTGGACGAGATCCGCCACCGCAGCCGCTATCTCTGCGATGTCGGCCTGGGCTATCTGACGCTGGACCGCCAGAGCCGCACCCTGTCCGGCGGCGAGGTGCAGCGCATCAACCTGACGACGGCGTTAGGGACCTCGCTGGTCAACACGCTGTTCGTGCTGGACGAGCCCAGCATCGGCCTGCATCCCCGCGACATGGGCCGCATCAACCAGGCCATGCTGCGCCTGCGCGATGCCGGCAACACCCTGGTTGTCGTCGAGCACGACCCGGCCGTCATGCTGGCGGCCGACCGCCTGATCGACATGGGCCCCGGCCCCGGCGAGCGCGGCGGCCAGATCGTCTTCGACGGCACGCCCGAGCAGATCCGCTCCGCTGACACGCTGACCGGCGCCTACCTGGGCGGTCGCAGGCATGTGGGCATGGGCCTGAAGCGCCTGGTGGACGAATCCACGCCCAAGCTCATCCTCGAAGGCGTGCGCGAGCACAACCTGAAGGATGTGTCGGTCGAGTTCCCGCTGCAGCGCCTGGTCGTCGTCACCGGCGTGTCGGGCTCGGGCAAGAGCACGCTGATGCAGGACGTGCTCTACCCGGCCCTGGCCCGCCAGTTCGGCAAGGCCACGGAGACGCCCGGCGCCCACGAGCGCCTGCTGGGCGCCGACCATCTGGCGGACGCGGTGTTTGTCGACCAGTCGCCCATCGGCAAGACGGCGCGCTCCAATCCGGCCAGCTATGTCGGTGCCTGGGACGAGATCCGCAAACTGATGGCGGATACGCCGCTGGCGCGCGAGCGCAGCTACACCGCCAGCATGTTCAGCTTCAACGCTGGCGATGGCCGCTGCCCGACCTGCGGCGGCTCGGGCTTCGAGCATGTCGAGATGCAGTTCCTCAGCGACGTCTATCTGCGCTGCCCGGACTGCGACGGCAAGCGCTTCCGCGCCGAGATGCTGGACGTGAAGCTCGCGCTGAAGGATCGCGACCTGAGCGTGTCCGACGTGCTGGAGCTGACGGTCGCCGAAGCGGTGAACCTGTTCAGCGACCATCGCGCCGTGCTGACCAAGCTGCAGCCCATCGTCGACGTCGGCCTGGAATATGTGCGCCTGGGCCAGCCCGTGCCGACGCTGTCGGGCGGCGAGGCCCAGCGCCTCAAGCTCGCCGGCTTCCTGGCCGAGGCGGCGTCCAATCCGCGCTTCGGCGTCGCCAAGAAGGGCACGCTGTTCCTGTTCGACGAGCCGACAACCGGCCTGCACTTCGACGACATCGCCAAGCTGATGCGCGCCCTGCGCAAGCTGCTGACGGCCGGCCATTCCCTGCTGGTCATCGAGCACAACCTCGACGTCATCCGTGCCGCCGACTGGCTCATCGACCTCGGCCCCGAAGGCGGGGAGGGTGGAGGCGAGGTGGTCTGCGTCGGCACGCCCGAGGACATCACCAAGCACGCCACCTCGCACACCGCCGCGGCGCTGCGCGATTACGCCCTGCACATGGACCGCCCGGCCATGGCCGTGGAGGAAGGCCGGCCGCTGCAGCAACTCATCAAGGCCCGCCGCCAGGCCGACGAGGCCATCAAGATCGTCAACGCCCGCGAGCACAACCTGAAGGGACTGAGCGTCGACATCCCGCGCGGCAAGTTCAATGTCGTGACCGGCGTGTCGGGTTCGGGCAAGTCCACGCTGGCCTTCGACATCCTGTTCAATGAAGGCCAGCGCCGCTATCTTGAATCGCTGAACGCCTACGCCCGCTCCATCGTGCAGCCGGCCGGCCGGCCCGAGGTCGATGCGGTCTGGGGCATCCCGCCCACCGTCGCCATCGAGCAGCGCCTGTCGCGCGGCGGCCGCAAGAGCACGGTCGCGACGACGACCGAGGTCTGGCATTTCCTGCGCCTGCTCTATGTGAAGCTGGGCGTGCAGCATTGCGTCAACGACGGCGCACCGGTGCGGCCGCAGAGCGTCGAGTCCATCGCCGCCCAACTGATGCGCGACTACCGCGGCCAGCACGTCGGCCTGCTGGCGCCGCTGGTGGTCGCGCGCAAGGGCGTCTACACCGACCTCGCCAAATGGGCCAAGGGGCGCGGCCACACGCATCTGCGCGTGGACGGCGAATTCCTGCCCACCTCGCCCTGGCCGCGCATCGACCGCTTCAAGGAACACACGCTGGAGCTGCCGGTCGGCGACCTCGTCATCGAACCCGAGCGTGAGGCCGAACTGCGCGAGCTGCTGGCCAAGGCCCTGGATGCCGGCAAGGGCGTGCTGCATCTGCTGGCGCCTCTGGACGGTCTGTCGGTGGAAGGCGGCGCGACCGGCGCCGGCGTCGGCTCGGTCAAGGTCTTCTCGACCAAGCGCGCCTGCCCGGTCTGCGGCACCAGCTACCCCGAACTGGACCCGCGGCTGTTCTCCTACAACTCCAAGCATGGCTGGTGCACCGGCTGCGTCGGCACCGGGCTGGCGCTGACCCGCGAGCAGCGCAAGGCCCTGGACGACAGCGTGCAGAGTGATGACAACCGCGGCCGCGAGCAGAGCTTCCCGGCCGAGGAGGCCGAGGTCGAAGGCCTGACCGACGCCGTCTGCCCGGATTGCCACGGCACGCGGCTGAACCCGACGGCGCGCTCCGTCGAGTTCGAGGACAAGGGCATCGGCGACGTCGCCGCCTGGAGCGTCGGCGAAGCCCGTGAATGGGTGAAGGGCCTGGACCTGCAGGGCCGCGATGCCGACATCGCCCGCGACGTCGTCAGCGAGATCCTGGGCCGGCTGGAGTTCCTGGAAGAAGTCGGCCTCGGCTATCTGACCCTGGATCGCGCCGCGCCCACGTTGTCGGGCGGCGAGGCCCAGCGCATCCGCCTGGCGGCCCAGCTCGGCAGCAATCTGCAGGGCGTCTGCTATGTGCTGGACGAGCCCACCATCGGCCTGCACCCGCGCGACAACCAGATCCTGCTCAAGGCCCTGTCCACGCTGGGCGACAAGGGCAACACCCTGGTCGTCGTCGAGCATGATGAAGACACCATCCGCCGCGCCGACCACATCATCGACATCGGCCCGGGCGCCGGCAAACGCGGCGGCCGCGTGGTGGCCGAAGGCACGGCGGCGCAGCTCGCCTTGCAGCCCGAATCGACGACGGGCCGCATGCTGGCCCATCCGCTGATCCACCCGCTGCAGGAACGCCGCGCCATCGATCCCGACGCCCCCAAGCTGACCGTGCTGAATGCGGCCCTGCACAACCTCAAGGGCGTGACGGTGGATGTGCCCCTGCACCGCCTCGTGGCCGTGACGGGCGTGTCGGGCTCGGGCAAGTCCACGCTGGCGCGTGACGTCTTGCTGGCCAACATGGCCATCGCCGTGCCTTTGAGGAAGGCTCCGACGAAGTGGGCGGGCTGCGAGGGCATCGAAGGCCATGCCCAGGTGGACCGCGTGCTGGAGGTCGACCAGACCCCCATCGGCAAGACGCCGCGCTCCTGCCCGGCCACGTATATCGGCTTCTGGGACGCCATCCGCAAGCTGTTCGCCGAGACGCTGGAGTCCAAGGCGCGCGGCTATGCGCCGGCGCGTTTCAGCTTCAACACCGGCGTGGGCCGCTGCCCGGGCTGTGAAGGCCAGGGCATGAAGACCATCGAGATGAGCTTCCTGCCGGATGTGAAGGTGCCCTGCGACCAATGCCATGGCCAGCGCTTCAACCCCGAGACCCTGGGCGTCAGCTGGCGCGGCAAGAGCATCGGCGACGTGCTGGCCATGGAGGTCGACGAAGCCGTGGAGTTCTTCGCCTCCATGCCCTCCATCGCCCACCCGCTGCAGTTGCTGAAGGACGTCGGCCTGGGCTATCTGACCCTGGGCCAGCCCTCGCCGACGCTGTCGGGCGGCGAGGCCCAGCGCATCAAGCTGGTGAGCGAACTGGTCAAGGTGCGCGACGACGTCACGCGCCGCGGCCAGAAGGCGCCGCACACGCTCTATGTGCTGGACGAGCCAACCGTGGGCCTGCACATGGCTGACGTCGAGAAGCTGATCCGGGTCCTGCACCGCCTGGTGGCGGGCGGTCATTCCGTCGTCGTCATTGAGCATGACCTCGACGTCATCGCCGAGGCGGACTGGGTGCTGGACCTCGGGCCGGAAGGCGGCGATGCGGGTGGCCGCGTCGTCATCGAAGGCACGCCGGAGCAGGTGGTGGCCAGCGGCAGCCACACGGGGGTGGCGCTGAAGCCGGTGCTGGCGCGGGTGGGCTGAGCCGGAGCGGCGCATGAGTTCGTCTGAACGCCAGCCTTCTTCATGGCGCACGCGATGGCTCTCGTTCTGGCGCTCCCTGGCGCCTGTACAAGGTTCAGCCGAGGCGTTCCTGGTTCCGCTGGAGGACTCCCGGGTGGAGTTCCATTGGAAGGGGCGGTCGGTGCTGCTGGATCAGCGCCTTCGACTGGTCCTTCGCGAGGGCAGGGTCGTGGGCAGCTTCGACAAGGTCCTGTCGGTGGACGTCGAGCGGTCGATCGACGAGGACAGGCCGGACGAATGGACCGTGCTGCTGCGGATTTCCGAGGGCGTCAACGTCTACCTGGGAAGCACGAAGATCGATGTCGACGCGTCCATTGCCGCGGCAAAGATCGCAACCCTGGTCGGTGCTCAGGTCAGGTCGGTTTGAGCGGGGCGCTTCCCGTTGCGAGCGGGAAGGCCCAGCTTCGGTTTTGCTGAAGCTTCATTGAGCCGCAGGCCTATTCCAGGCCTCGCCAGGGCCGCGCACACTGCGGCGTTCGATGGCTGGAGGTTGTGATGGCGTTCCTGGTGGGTTGGGTGCTGGTCTTGCTGCTGTTGGCCCTGTGGTCGGGCCTGGTGGTGGCGATTCATTCCTTCCTCGCCGGCCTGCTGGCCCATGCGGGCCATGTCGGCACGGGAGGATGGAGCCTGCCGGACTCGCTCAGGGACTGGCTGCCCACCGTGGTGGCGGACTGGCTGGTGTCGACGGTCGAGACGCTGACGCCTCAGCTGCAAGCCCTCGTGGGTACGTTGCCGTGGCTGTCCAGCGGCGTCACGGTGCTGGCCTGGGTGGTCTGGGTGCTGGGTGCGGTGGTGCTTCTGATCCTCGGCCTGGCCATCCATGTGGGCGTGGCACTGTGGCGCAAGTCGGTGCACTCGGGCCAGCCGCTACCCCAGTAGCGACGCGGATCGACCGTCGCGCTGTCGCCTGAATGCGGGATTGAGGGAGCGCCGTGCGCGCCGGTACAAACGCGCCCCATCGTCATCGCCCATCGAATCCTCACCATGCGCCTTCGTTCCCCGCTTCTTTTGGCCACCGCCGCACTGTTGGCCAGCATGGGCAGCGCGCATGCCGCCGCGACCGATGAATGGGCTTCTTCCGTCCTCGGCTTTTCCACCCAGTGGGGCACGGGAACCTGGGCCGCTGCCCAGGCCCTGGGCGCACCCGATACCTTTGCCTATGGCGACATCGGCACTGCCTGGGCGGCCGCACCCAAGAACGGTTCGCTGGAATTCCTGTCCCTGGGCTTCGCCACGCCGACCTATTCGACCGGTGCGGTCGTCCGCGAGACCTATGGCAACGGCTTTGTCTACCAGGTCGATGCCATCGACGCGCAGGGTGGTCTGCACACCGTCTGGACCGGCACGGACACCAGCGTGGCGGGTGCACCGGTTGACTTCAGCCTCAGCTGGAACCAGACCGCCTTCAAGACGGTGGGCCTGAAGATCTACGTGAACGGCGACCACGATCTGAACGCCTGGGAAGAGATCGATGCGGTCCGCTTGGTCGGCAACACGACGGCACCGGTGCCCGAGCCTTCGTCCTACGCGCTGCTGCTCGCGGGTGCAGGCCTGCTGGGCCTGGTGGCTCGCCGCCGTCAGCCGCGCTGAAGCGCCGGCGTGACCCGACAAGGCCGGCATTTGCCGGCCTTTTTCATGGCGCGGGAAGCACGCCCTGCTTCTCGAAGAAGCCCAGCATCGCATCGCAGGCGGCGTTGATCAGCGCGGGCTGGTCGTAGAAGTCGATCTGGCCGATGGATGCCAGCCACAGGTCCCCGTGAGGCCCTCCGAGGCCGGCGATGAAGCGGCGCGCCAGCGATGGCGCCAACGCGTGCTCTGAGTGCACGACCAGGGCCGGTACGCGGATGCGCGGCGCGGCGCCGACGGCGTCGAAGCCAGCCGTGTGGAGCGTGGACTGCAGCGCATAGGCATTCACATAGCCGGGCACGGCGCCGCGCGGAGTGCCGTAGTACTCATAGGCCTCGCGCATGGGCATGCCCACGTCGCCGCCTTCAGGAGCAACGGCCGGGATGGTCGACGCTTCGCCGGTCTCTCGCCAGCGCGCGTCAGCGGCACGGGCGCGCGCCAAGGCAGGTTCGGCGGCCTGCAGGCTTTGCGGCGAGGGGTTGCTGTAATAGCCCGCCACGCCGCCATAGGCCTGGAAATGGAGGTCGTCGGCCACGGCCCGGGCCATATAACCGGCACCGGCGCAAACGCCGATGCCCAGCAGCGGCAGGCGGGCCAGTCCCGGGGTGTCGCGCAGGGCGGCAGCGGCGGCGCTGACCTCCTCGGCCTTGGCGACCGGGTTCTCGACCTGACGCGGCTGGCCGCCGCTTTCGCCAAAGCCGCGATGGTCGAAGGCCAGTGCCGCGATGCCGCGTTCGGCCAGGGCTCGGGCATAGGCGCCGGCAGCCTGTTCCTTGACGCTGGTCAGCGGGCCGGTCAGCACGGCCATGGCGCGTGGGGCGCCGACAACCGGAAGATGCAGCAGGCCCGCCAGGGTCGTGCCGTCGAGTTCGAAACGAAAGGGCTGGGTCTGGATGGCCATCGAATTCCTCTGTCGGGCTGATCGTTGCAAGAGGCAGCCAACAGTAAATGTCTGCCGTGACGAATGGGCAGGTGCGGTCCCTTCCCTAAAATTCGCCGCCCCTAACCCTAGGGGTGAGCTTGCGGGTGCTGCGGCAATCGACCCATTGCCATAGCGCCAACAGGCCCTCATTCAGGAGACCCCCTTGAAGCCCGTGACCTTCGCTGCCCTGGGCAGTCTGGCCCTCGCCTTGACCCTGTCGGCCGCAGCCCCCCTGCAGGCCCAGACGCCGTCGGCCGCAGCCGTTCCCAGCCTCGAGCAGATCTTCCGCGCCGAGCCCTATCGCGGCGAGAACGCCAAGGACGCCGCCTTCAGTCGCAGCGGCCGCTACCTGGCCTATCTGTGGAGCCCCTTCGGCGAGCCGGGCACCGACCTCTGGGTGCATGACACCAAGACGGGCAAGACGACGCGCATCACCTCGCCCCAGGTCATGGCCGCCTTCGACTCGCCCGAGGACCTGGAGCGCTTCGACAGGAAGCTCAAGCAGCGCAACGACGAATTCGCCGAGCGCCAGGCCCGCGAGGTGGCGCAGCAGGCCTATCTGCGCGGCGAGAAGGTCGACCTGTCGCAGTGGGAGAACGCCCAGCTCGCCATCCTGAAGAAGGAACTGGCCGAGAAGAAGGCCAAGGACGACGCCCAGAAGGCCGCCGACAAGGCCGATGCCGAGGCCGAGAAGCAGGCCATGGCCGCGCTGGCCGCCAGGCGCGCCGGCAAGCCGGTGCCGGCCGCTGCACCCGCGTCAGCCGCCTCCACCGCCGACAAGAAGGACGACAAGGAGAAGGAAACCTGGGAGCTGCGCGACGAGCTGAAGAAGAAGCTGGCCCGCGACAAGCTCAAGCCCAGCGACCTCTACCCCGGTGCGGCCCAGTTCGTCTGGGCCCACAAGGTCGACGAGCTGGTCTTCCAGTACCGCGGTGGCCTCTACCGCTGGAAGGCCGACGAAAAGGCGCCGACGCCGCTGATCGCCACCCAGCGCGACCTGAAGCTGGTGGCCTACACCGGCGACGACGGCGGCGCGCTTTTCACCGACGACACCCGCGTGCTGCGCACCAGCTTCAAGCAGGCCGGCATCCAGGTCGTCAACCGCGAACTCATCCACGGTGACGACGAGCAGCAGAAGAAATACAAGATCGACCAGACCGTCGTCAGCGAGGATGGCCGCTGGATGTCGCTCGTGGCCAAGGCGCCGCTGAAGACGGCCGACGACAAGCCGGCCCCGCCCGGCCGCCAGGTCGAGATCATGAATTACAGCGAGCGCTGGGCCACGGCCAAGAAGGTCAACCGCGAGGTGTCGGACGACAAGCGCAGCGAGAAGCCGCTGGCGCTGTACATCCGCCAGGTGCCGATGGGCGACACCGCGCCGCGCAAGCAGGCCGATCCGGTGTTCACCAACGCAGGCGGCGACGTCTGGTTCGAGATGAGCGACGTGGCCTGGGCCCGCGATGGCAGCCGCTATGCCTTCACGACCTGGGAGCGCGACAAGGAGCTGCTGCGCGTGTATCTGGGCAACGCCGACGAGAGCGCCAAGCCCGAGATGGTGCTGGAGCGCCGCGGCGATGTCGGCCACGAGGTCGTCAATGTCCTCAAGCCCCGCTTCACGCCCGACGCCAGGACCCTGGTGCTGACGCTGGACGAAGGCGGCTGGCGCCAGCCCTATGCCATCGACGTGGCGAGCAAGGCCCTGCGTCCGCTGGTCAAGGGCGAGTTCGAGGCCAACCAGGTGGTCGGCTTCACGGCCGACAGCAAGGCCATGTTCGTGCTGGCCAACCAGGGTGACACGGCGGCCATGAATGTGCTGCGCGTCGACCTGGCCAGCGGCGCGACGCAAGCCCTGGGTGGCGCGGGCGAATACCACCGCGCGGCGACCTCGTCCGAAGACGGCCGCTGGGTGGCCGCCAATGCCGGCAACTGGGCCCAGCGCCCCGAGCTCAAGCTGCTGGCCGCCGACGGCAAGACGGCGCCGAAGACGCTGACCGACAGCAGCGACAAGGCCCTGGCCCAGCTCAAGCTGCTGCAGCCCGAGCGCTTCAATTACGCCAACCGCCATGGCGACCGCATCGAGGCCTATGTCTTCAAGCCCGCCGGCTGGAAGGCCAGCGACAAGCGCCCGGCCATCGTCTATGTCTATGGCGGCCCGCTGAATGACCGCCACATCGTCGAGGTCGACAGCTTCCAGAACACGGCCTATCTGTTCGGCCAGTACATGGCTGCGAAGTACGGCTATGTGACCGTCGCCGTGGACCCGCGCGGCCACAGCAACTACGGCCGCAAGTTCTCCGATGCCAACTGGGAACGCGCCGGCGAGCCCCAGGCCGAGGACCTGGAAGACCTGGCCAAGCTGCTGCCCGCGCAATACGGCGTGGACGCCCGCCGCATCGGCCTGAACGGCTGGAGCTTCGGCGGCTTCCAGACCCAGTACACGATGTACACGCGGCCCGACGTCTTCGCCGCCGGCATCGCCGGTGCCGGCCCGACGGAATGGGAGAACTACAACAGCTGGTACAGCGGCCGCACCATCGGCAAGGCGACGGATCGGACCAAGCCGGTGCTGCGCAAATACTCGCTGTTGCCGCTGGCCAAAGGGCTCAAGCATCCGCTGCTGCTGGTGCACGGCATGCAGGACCCCAATGTGCTCTACCAGGACACAGTCAACGTCTACCGCGAGCTGCTGGATTCGGGCAAGGATGCGCTGGTGGAGCTTTACCTCGACCCGGACGGCGTGCACGCCCTGGGCGGCGTCGTGAAGCCGGCCGGCTGGCACCGCAAGTACGAGGCCTTCTGGCTGCGCAACCTGGGGCGAGCCGCGCCTTGAGCTGACCTCAGGGCAGGGGGCGCAGTTGCGTCGCGAGCACTTCCTCGGCGACCTTCTGGCCCAGGCGGTAGCCCACGTCGATCGAGTTGCGGAAGTGCACGCCGCTCCAGACGCGTGAATTGGCCAGCTCCTGGCCCATGGCCTCGGGCGTGGCCCAGCTGCGCGTCATCGCCAGCGTTGAATTGACCCACACCAGCGGCGCCTGGCTGTTGCCGCGGAAGGCGGCCAGCAGGGTTTGCAGGTTGCCGCCGCCCACAGCGCCGCCCGAGGGGTAGTCGCTGTTGGGCGGTGTGTGGATCAGCGGCTCCCAGGCCGCATCGAGCAGCTTGGCATCGGCAAAGGCGCCTCGCAGCGCGTTGTAGGGCCGCCAGTGTCGGTATTTGGTCTTGAGCCCGACATAGACGATGCGCGAGTCCAGGTCGGCCATGTCCATCAAGGCCAGCATGCGGGCGAACTCCAGCGGCGTGGCCTTGAGGTGTTCGGCCAGGGCCTTGAGCATCGCCACCGCGTCTTCACCCTCGCCGGAATTCCAGAACAGCGCGATGACCGACTGCTCGCCGGTGCGCTGCGTGCTGACGCGGCCACCCACGGCCTTGACCTCGGCCAGGTCGCGCAGCGCGATGGCGCTGCCGACGGCCGGCGGCGGGCCGGGGTCGTAGGCCGCCACGTCCTTGATGCCGAAGGGCTTGAGCCTGGCCAGGCCAACGCCCGACTCCTGCTTGTACTCTGGCGTCAACACGTGGATGCCAGGTGCCGCGTCAACCTTGGGCGGCTCGACGCGGGCATAGCTGTCGTCGGCGCGCAGGGCCAGCAGGGCCAGGGCGACACGCCGGCCCAGGGCCACGCCCCTGGCGCGGGCGCTGGCATCGGTGGCGGCCTTCAGCGAGGCCTCGTAGGTCTTGTCCAGCAGGGCCTGGTCGGCCCCCGGCACGCTGCCGAGCACGACGCGGGCGGCCGAGGCGACCGCGGCATCGGGCGAGGCGTCCGGCACCGGGGCCGGCGCTGGACCATAGGCCTGGTAGCGCGGCGTGATGGCGTTCAGCGCATTGAACATGGCCAGGTCGGTCAGCAGCGTGGCCGGCTGCACTTGGCCGCGGGGCGACTTCAGAAGCACCTTGGGCGTGGCCTCAGCCCAGTCGCTGACGACATCGGCCCGGGCCGGCCCGAGCAGCAGAGCCGACAACAGCAATGCACAGGCTTTGAGCATGGCCTTCCTCCCGAAGCGGCAAAGCGGCGACGCTACGCCGCATGCGCCGCGCGCGCAATGCCGTATCAGCGCTTCAGGGCGGCTTCCAGCTTCAACAGCGGCGCGCGGTAGTAGTCGCCCACCTCGGGCCGCGCGTCGGCCATGCCGCGGGCCCGGCGCGCCAGGTCGGTGGCCGCGCGCTTCTCGCCCAGGCCCCATTGGCACAGGCCGCTGGCGGCCAGCAGGCGGGCCACGGCGGGGTCGTCGGGGCCGCTGTCGGCGCGCGTCGTGCGGGCCAGGGCCAGGCTGCGCGTCAGATCGTCGGCGCCGGCCCGCCATTGCTGCAGCGCGCAGCGCGCCTCGCCGCGCACGGCCAGGGCGGTCTGGGCGTCGTACTGGCTGATGCGGTCAGTGCCGGGGTGAAACCAGGCCTCGGGCACGACCTTGAGGGCCGCAGCCGCGTCGCCGGCGTCCAGCAGGATGCGGGCGCGCGAGACGTCCATCAGGTGGTTGTAGCGCTCGGGGTCGACCGTGCCGTCGCCCTTCACCGCGTCGAAATGCGGCGCCTTGTCGAGCAGGGCCAGGGCTGCGTCGACACGGCCCGCCTTGGCCAGGTTCTCGGCCGCGGTGCTGTACTGGAAGGCCGTCATCGGGTGCCTCGCCATGCCGCCGTCGATGCGGGCCTGCAGGGCCATCTGGTAGCCGCGGTCGGCCTCGGCATAGCGGCCCAGGCCTTCGTTGACCTCGCCCAGGGTATGGCCCAGGCGCAGCCTCTCGGTGGGCGTGCGCGCCCAGGCGTCCAGGGCCGGCAGGCTGCGCGCCAGCAGCTTCTGGGCCTCGGCATTGCGGTTCATGCGCGCCAGGGCCGTCGCCTCCCAGAGGTCGACCTGCGCCTCGATCTCGGTCGCCACCGGCAGGCCGCGCTGCACCAGCTCGTGCAGGCGGACGCGGCTGTCCTGGATGGTCTTCAGCGCCTCGTCGCCGCTGATCTGGAAGAAGGCCGTGAAGCGGGCCGCGGCAAAGACCGAGGCCATCAGCGCCTCGCGGATGCGGTGTTCGCCGCCCAGCTCGTGAAGGGTCGCCAGGGCCTGGCCGAGGTAGCGGTCGGCCAGGGCGCGGTCGGGCGACTGCATGGCTGCTTCGGTCGCTGCGAACTCGATGGTGACGACATCCAGCGGCGCGCTGGCCGCGTGCTGCTGGGCCCGCGTCACCGCCGAAGCATGCAGCCGGGTGGACTCGTCGCGCTGGTTGGCCAGCCAGGCCAGCTGGGCCTTCAGCGACTCGGTCCAGGCGGCGTCCATGCCTTCGGGCTGGCGGGCCTCGAGGTCCTGCACCGCGCTGCGGGCCTCGGGCACGGCCAGGCGGCGCATCAGGGCGCGGGCCAGCAGGATGCGCGCCTGCATGTCGGGTGAAGCCTCGAGGGCGGCACGGGCGGCCTTCTCGGCGGCAGCCGGGTCGCGCGCGTCCAGCAGGCTGCGGGCCAGCACACGCTGTGCCTCGCCCAGGGCTTGGGGCGGCGCCTCGGACTGGGCCAGAGCCGTGATCTCGCGTGCGCCGATGTCCGAGGCCAGGCGGAAGGCGCCCATGCGGCTCAGTACCGCGCCGATGGCCGCATAGAGTTCGGCACGCTGCCGGGGTTGGTCGGCAAAGCGCTGCTCCAGCAGCTCGGTGCTGTGCTGGAACAGGCCCTGGGCGCCGTCGCCCTGGCCGCTGGCGCTGGCGCGCACGACATCGCTGACCAGGCGGCGCGCGGCCTCCTCGCGGTGGGCGGCGTCGCCGGCCAGGGACGCCTGGCGCCAGGCCACGCCGACGCCCAGCGTCAGTGCCAGCAGGGCGATGCCGCCGCCCCAGGCCCAGGGCCGGTGGCGGTGCAGCAGGCGGCGCAGCGAGCGCCAGCCCGAATCGGGCAGGGCCATGGTGGGCCGGCCGTCCAGGTGGGCCTGCAGGTCGGCGCCGAACTCGGCAGCGCTGCCGTAGCGGGCCGCCGGGTCGGGCTGCAGGGCGCGGGCCAGGATGGCCTCCAGCTCGGCGCGGTCAGGCTGGGGCAGCAGAGCGGCCGGCAGGCGCGGCGGCTGGCCGGGCAGGGGCAGCTCGCCGGTGACGAGCTGGTAGAGCAGCACCCCCAGGCTGTAGACGTCGGAGCGCGCATCGGCGCGGCCACCGGCGATCTGCTCGGGCGCGGCATGGCGGGGCGTGTGCGAGCTGTCGCCGGCCTCGTCGCCCAGCAGCTCGGCGATGCCGAAATCCAGCAGACGCGGTGTGCCGTCGGCGGCGATCAGCACATTGCTGGGCTTGAGGTCGCGGTGGATGACGCCCTGGGCATGGGCATAGGCGACGGCGCCCAGCACCTGCAGCATCAGCGCCAGCCGGTCGCGCAGGGTCAGGTTTCGCGCGTGGACGTCGATGGGCAGGCCGGCCACATATTCCATCGCGATGAAAGGGCGGCCCTTGTCGTCGCGGCCGGCGTCGTAGAGGCGGGCGATATGGGCATGTTCCAGCCGCGCGCTGATGCGTTGTTCGCGCTCCAGGCGCGCCGCCAGTTCGTCGTTCCAGGCACGCCGCGGCAGCTTCAGCGCGACCCGGCGTTCATAGGCGCCGTCGGCCCGCTCGGCCAGCCACACCGAGCCCATGCCGCCCTGGCCGATCTCCTCGACGAGGCGGTAGGGGCCGAGCTTCTCGCCGGCGCGCGCGCCGGAGCCCGGCGCTGCCAGGCGCGGCAGGGTGGCCAGGGCACCGTCGGCGACGCGGGCCTGGTCGGCCAGCATGCGGGCCAGTTCCTCGCGCAGCTCCTCGGGCTGGCGGGCTAGCCAAGCGGCACGCTCGGCCTCGGGCAGGTCCAGGGCCTCGTCGAGCAGGATGCTGAGGCGGTTCAGCAGGGCGACGTCGAGTGGCATCGTCAGCGGAGCAGCGCCAGCAGCAGGATGCGCGCCTTCTCCCAGTCGCGCCTGACGGTGCGCTCGGTCAGGCCCAGGGTCTCGCCGATCTCGGCCTCGGTGTAGCCGCCGAAGTAGCGCATCTCGACGACCTGCGCCAGGCGCGGCTCGGCGGCCTGCAGCGCGTCCAGGGCCTCGTGCACGCGCAGCACCTCGTCGGCGTCGGAGGGCAGGTCGAGCTCGACGCGGGTGTCCAGCGTCAGTGCCTCGCCGGCGCGCGGACGGCGCAGCGTGTCGACGATGAACTCGCGCATGACGCGGGCCGCATAGGCGAAGAACTCGCGCTGGCTCTGGGGCTGCAGCCGGGCGCTGCGGGCCAGGCGCAGATAGCTCTCGTGCACCAGCTGGGTGGTGTGCAGGCCGCCGGCGTGCGCGCCGGCGTCGCGCAGGCGAGCGCTGGCCAGCTCGCGCAACGCCGGATAGGCGGTAGCGAACAAGGCGTCCCGGGCGCCGGCATCACCGGCGTTGACGCGTGAGATCAGTGCATCAACATCGTCCTGCATGACGCCATCTTGCCGCACACCTGCCCTAAGCTGTCGACCATGGTGACTCCCCCCCCGCCACAAGATGAAGACCGCCGCCTGGCCCGACTGGCCGCGCTGGCCGTCATGGATACCGAGCCCGAGCCGCTGTTCGACCACCTGACCGCCCTGGCCGCGCAGATCTGCGGCACGCCGGTGGCCCTGCTGGGCCTGCTGGACGAGAGGCGCCAGTGGTTCAAGGCGGCCGTCGGTTTCGGCCGCAGCGAGACGCCGCGGGCTCTGACCTTCTGCGCCCACACCCTGCTGGCCGATGGCTTGTTCGAGGTGCGCGACGCGCGCCTGGACGAGCGCTTCGTCGACCACCCTGACGTGCTGGCCAGCCCGCCGCTGCGTTTCTATGCCGGCGTGCCCATCCGCCTGGACGATGGCAGCCACCCGGGCACGCTGTGCGTCGTCGACTTCAAGCCGCGCGAATTGAGCGACGCCCAGCGCGAGGCCCTGACCCGCCTGGCCGACGCAGCCGCCGAGGCGCTGATGATGCGCGAGCGCGCCCTGGGGCTGGCCGGCGCTGGGGACGCTGAGCAGCCCTTTCGCGTGCTGGCGGAGACGACGCCACTGGGCATCTTCCGCACCGATGCGGTGGGTCACTTCATCTTCACCAACGCCAACTGGCAGCGCATCTGCGGCCTGTCGGCGCGCGCGGCACTCGGCGAGGGCTGGTCGGCCACCCTGGCCACCGAGGACAGGACCTCGGTGCTGGAGCACTGGCAGCGTTGCGTCGCCCAGCACCATCCCTTCGAGATGCGCTACCGGCTGCGGCGCGGCGGCAACGGCCAGGGCGTGCGCCAGGTCTGGGCACGCGCCCAGCCGCTGACGGCGCCGGACGGCGGGCTGCGCGGCTATGTCGGCATCGTCGAGGACGTGACCGACCGCATCAGCGCCGAGCGTGAACTGCGCGAGAGCAAGGCCCTGCTGGACCGCACCGGCCGTGTCGCCGGCATCGGTGGCTGGAGCCTGGACCTGCAGACCGAGGCCGTGGTCTGGAGCGACCAGACCTGCCGCATCCACGATCTCGAGCCCGGCCACGTCCCCACGCTGGACGAGGCGATCGGCTATTACAAGCCCGAGGCGCGCGCCGCCATCCAGGCCGCGGTGCAGCGCGGCATGCAGCATGGCGATCCCTGGAGCCTGGAGCTGCCGCTGGTGACGGCCAAGGGCCGCGAGATCTGGGTGCTTTCGCAGGGGCAGGTGGACTGGCAGGACGGCGTGCCGGTGCGGCTGGTGGGCGCCTTCCAGGACGTCACCGAACACCACCGCGCCGCGGTCGAGCTGGAGCACAACCGCCAGCGCCTGCGCGCCCTGTACGAGTCGACGCCCGCGCTGATGCACTCGGTCGATGCGGCGGGCCGCGTGCTCAGCGTGTCCGACCGCTGGCTGGAGCGCCTGGGCTACAAGCGCCAGCAGGTCATCGGCCGGGCCATGGACGACTTCATGACGCCGGAGTCGTCGCAGCAGGTGCGCGAGGTCTACCGCCCGGCCATGTGGCGCGATGGCCATGTCAGCGACTGCCCGGTGCAGCTGATCTGCGCCGATGGCCGGCTGCGCGATGTGCTGGTCTCGGCGGTGGCCGAATACACCGCCGCCGGCCAGCCGCTGCGGGCCCTGGCGCTGGTCGACGACATCACCGAGGACCTGCAGCGCAGCGCCGAACTGGCCCACGAGCAGCGCATGCGCCGCCAGACCGAACGCCATGTGCAGGAGCTGGACCAGCTGCTGCACGAGCGCTCCGAGATGCTGGACGTGCTGGCCCATGAGGTGCGCCAGCCGCTGAACAACGCCAGTGCCGCCCTGCAGAGCGCCGCGGCCAGCCTGGCCGGCCGCGGCGAGCGCCAGGCCCAGGAAAGGCTGACGCGGGCCCAGGCCGTGCTGGGCACGGTGTTGGCCGGCGTCGACAACACCCTGGCCGCGGCCAGCCTGCTGGCCGGTGGCGGCCGCATCGCCCGCGAGGATGCCGACATCGACACGCTGATCGCCGTGACGATTGCCGACCTGCCGCGCGAGCAGCGCGACCGCGTCGTCATCCACCGCCACACCGCCACGCGCACGGCGTTGATGGACATGAGCCTGCTGCGCTTGGCCCTGCGCAACCTGCTGTCCAACGCGCTGAAGTACGCGCCCGGCGTCAGCCCCGTGACCCTGCATGTGATGGACTTCGACGAACCCGCGGTGTTGCAGTTCGAGGTGGCCGATGCCGGCCCGGGCATCCCGCGCGAGCTGCTGCCGCGGCTCTTCACGCGTGGTGCCCGCGGCACCGGTGGGACCGAGTCGGCCCATGGCCTGGGCCTGTACATCGTGCGCCGCGTGATGGACATGCATGGCGGCACCGCCGAGCTGCTGCGCACCGGCCCGCTGGGCACCGTCATGCGGTTGAGCCTGCCACAGGCGGATTGATTGCGCTCACCGGGCCTTGACCGTGACGACTGACACGACTTTGCCCCCCTACCTTGCTCGAATTCACGCCACGCCATGCTGTGGGCCGGCTACGCTGCCGGCCCCATGGACCGCGTCAACAGTTCGCCCGCCGTCGTTGTGAAGAAAGGGCCGCCCAGTCTGCGCAGCCAGCTCAGCCTCGTGCTGGGGGGGCTGGCCCTGGCCATCCTGGCCGCCGTGGGCGGCTATCTCGGCAGTGTCGCCACCGATGAGTTGTTCGCGGCCCAGCAGTCCGCTGTGCGCGCGACGGCCCAGTCTGCCGCCGAGCTGCTGGCCACCCAGCTGCGCGACCGCGAGCGCGAGATCGAATTGCTGAGCCTGGCGCCCTATCTCGTCGACGGCCAGCTCGACGCCGCGGTCGTGCGCGAGGCCCTGGACCGCCGCCAGGCCCTGCACGATGAATTCGCCTGGATGGGTGTGGCCGCGCCGGATGGCACGGTGCTGCAAGCCACCGGCGGCATGCTGACCGGCCGCTCGGTGGCCCAGCGCGATTGGTTCATCGCGGGCCGCGAGCGCGTCTACGTTGGCGACGTGCACGAGGCCAAGCTGCTGGCCACCATGCTGCCGGCCCAGCCCAATGGCGAACCCACGCGTTTCATCGATTTCGCCGCCCCCATCCGCGACGCGGACGGCCGGCTGCGCGGCGTCGTCGGCGCCCACGCGCACTGGCGCTGGATCACCGGCATCGTGGACGGTACGGCCCGGCGGCTGCAGCCCGGCAGCGGCATCGACGCCCTCATCCTGGACCGCCAGGGCCGCATCCTCTATCCCGAGGCCCTGAAGGTGGCCCAGGCGGCCGGCGAGCCGGTGCTGCCCAAGGCCCTGGCCAACGGCCGCTTCGAAGGCGCGCTGCGCTTCGGCGACGGCAAGGACTATCTGACCAGCGAGGCGCCGCTGCAGGCGCGCACCAATGCCGAACTGGGCTGGCGCATCATCGCCCGCCAGCCGCTGGACCAGGCCATGCGCCCGGTGCAGGACCTGCGCCGCGAGCTGGTGCTGCTGGGCCTCATGGTGGCCGCCGCGCTGACGCTGTCGGCCCTGCTGCTGGCACGCCGTGTCAGCCGGCCCGTGGAACAGCTGGCCGGCATCGCCCAGCGCGTGGAAGCCGAGCGCCGCATCCCCGAGTTCCCGGCCAAGCCCGCCGCCCGTGAGCTGGCCCAGCTCAGCGATGCCATGCAGTCCATGGCGCGCTCCCTGCTCGACACCGAACAGCAGCTGCAAAAGACCAATGCGACGCTGGAAGCCCAGGTGCAGCAGCGCACCGCCGAACTGCAGGCCGCCAACGCGGCCCTGGAGCACTTGGCCACGCGCGACCCGTTGACCGGTCTGCACAACCGCCGCAGCCTGGACGCCCGCCTCGCCGAGGCCCAGGCTCTGGACCGCCGCTACGGCGCCAGCAATGGCCGCGTGCACGGCCTGCTGCTGGTGGACATCGACCATTTCAAGCGCGTCAACGACACCTATGGCCACCCGGCCGGCGACGCGGTACTGCGCCTGGTGGCCCAGATGCTGCAGAACGCGGTGCGCGTGACCGACGTCGCGGCGCGTTTCGGCGGTGAGGAATTCGCCGTGCTGCTGCCCGAGCTGGCCGGACCGCTGGAGGCCGTCATGGCGGCGGAGAAGATCCGCTCCGCCGTCGAGGCGGCCAACTTCCCGGAGGTCGGCAAGCTGACCATCAGCGTCGGCGTCAGCCTGGCCTCGCCGGACGATGCCGATGTGAGGCCGCTGATCGACCGCGCCGACGCGGCCCTGTATGAGGCCAAGCGCGGCGGCCGCAATGCGGTGGTGCTGAAGACGGCCGAAGCGACCGTCTGAAGAGGGTCTGGAAGCCGCCCGACAGGCCGCATCAAGAATTCCCCGCATCCTGGCGGGGAGGGTGGTTCTAGGCTTGCACCCATGTCGGCCACCTTTCCCTCCTGCAGCAGTATTTCGTGGGGCAGCCTGCCCATGGAGGTCAGCATCTACACGGCCGCGGAGCTGCGCTCGCAGTGGCTGGCCGCGCTGGAACACGAGGCTGGCGAGGGCGCGGCCATCGAACTGGATGGGTCGGCCGTCGAGCAGTTCGATGCCGCGGGTGCCCAGAGCCTGCTCGCCCTGGCCCATGCGCTGAGCGCTCGCGGCCAACGCCTGCGGGTGACCCGGGCCAGCGATGCTCTCGTCCATGCCTGCCGGGCCCTGGGCCTGGGTGACATGATCGCGTCCACCGTCCGCGAGCCGGGCTGAGGGTCGTCTATCGATGACCTGGCCGGTTTTGCAGCAATCCGCCTATGAGCAGCTGGCGGCTCTGATGGAGGCGTCTCTGGGGCTGAGCCTGTCGATGGCCAGGAAGGCCGGCGTGGCGCTGCGCCTGGCGCCGCGCCTGCAGCGCCTCGGTCTGGACAGCTACGAGGCCTATGTCGCCTTCATCGGCAGCGCGGATGGCGCCACCGAGTTCCAGATTGCCCTGGACCTGCTGACGACGCTGGAAAGCCACTTCTTTCGCGAGCCCCAGCATTTCGACCTGCTGGAGTCCGAGCTGAGCCGGCTGCGCCCGCAGCGCCTGCGCCTGTGGAGCGCGGCCACGGCCTTCGGCGACGAGGCCTACAGCCTCGCCATGCTGCTGTCGGACCTGCAGCAGGCCGGACGCATCGGCGCGGACTGGTCGGTGCTGGGCAGCGATGTCAGCGAGAGGGCGCTGCGCGGCGCCGTCGAGGCGCTGTACTCGGAAGACAGGCTGCGCCATGTGACGCCCGAGCGCATGCGGCGTTACGGCCTGCGCGCCAGTGCGGGCTCGGTGGGGCTGGTGCAGATGCAGGCGGCACTGCGTGAGCGGGTCGAGTTCCTGCGCCTGGACCTGCGTCGACCGGTCGACGAACTCGGGCCTTTCGACGCCATCCTGCTGCGCCATGTGCTGCCGTACTTCGATGCACGCACGGCCCAGGCCCTGGTCGAGCGGTTGCTGGAGCGGCTGCGCCCGGGCGGGCTGTTCTTCACCGGGGCCAGCGAGGCCTTCGGACATTTGAGCCTGGAGCCGCTGGCACCAGGCGCGTTCAGGAGAAAGTAGGGCCTGCTAACGCTACGGCAATGGGCCTTCCCGAAGGGTTGTGGCCAGAAAGGCCGCATGCTGTGTTGCAAATCCTCGCTGGGTCGACACCCAGCTTGCGGTTTGCGGTCGGGCCTGCGGCCTTTCTGGCCACAACGCGACCCACTGCCGTGGCGTTAACAGGCCCTAGATCAGCTGCAGGGGCGCGCGGAAGACATAGCCAACGCGCGATTTGCTTTGCAGCGGCACCAGCGTCGGCGTGGCGCGTTCGATGCGACGGCGCAGGCGGTAGATGGTGGCCGACAGGCCGTCATCGGCTTCGCCGTCGGGTACTTCGCGGCCGAGCTTGTTCAGCAGCGCCTCGCGCGTGACCGGCTCGCCATTGGCCTGGGCAAAGCATTCCAGCAGTTGGCGGTCGGCCTCGCTGAGCTGGATGCGGGTGCCGTCGGGCACCACGAGTTCGCCGCTGGCGCGGTCCAGCTTCCAGACCGCATCGGCGGCCGAGGGCTTGGCGACGCGGCGCTGCACGGCGGCAATCGCCAGCGACACCTGCTCGAACTGCACCGGCTTGACGAGATACATGTCGGCACCGGCCGTGATGACCTCGCGGAAGACCTCGGGGCCTAGGCGGCCCGACACGACGACCACGCCCGCATCGGTGCGGCGGCGCAGGATCTTGATCAGCTCCACACCATTCACGCCGGGCAGCATCAGGTCGACGAGATAGAAGTCGAAGGAGAAGGCTTCAGGCGAGGCCAGCAGCGCATTGCTGTCGTCGAAGCGGCTGACCGCGATGCCCTGCTGCTCCTGCAGATACTGGGTCAGGAACTCGGAGTACTCAGCGTCGTCGTCGATGAGGGCGAGGGTCTTGGGTTGCATGGCGGCAGGGGACACGGGAGCAACCGCGGAGTTTGCCGCATGACTGAGCCGTCAGGTCGCCTCCAAATGCACTCATTGCGTGGTTTGCTGCACGCTTTGGGTGATAAATGACTGACACTAGGCGAGCGCTGTGATAAATCAAGCTGCCAGCGAGCGGCACGAGGAGACTGCGATGGCCGATGACGTGCAAGACGAGGGCCCCGACGAGCTGGCCTGGCTGCTGCCGGGTCACCGCGGAGCGCCGGCCCAGGCGCTCCGCCGCATCCAGGCCTTGTGTGGGGCTTGGCGTGATCTCTATGCCGCGATGTTCCTGGTGCTCGCGAGCCACCAGGAGCTGCCGCGCGACATGCTGGCCGCAGCCATCAAGCAGTTTCGCGGCGACCTGGACGCCTATACCCGCGATGATGTTGTCAGCTTGCTGACAGCCATCTGGAACGGCGGCAAGAGCGGTTTCGACGCGGTGTTGCGCACACGCGCCAATTCGCCCAAGAAAGGCGGCGGCGCCTTCTCATGGGTGAAGGAGTGAGCCCCTCGTCTGGGCTCGCTCCCGCTGAACGCGGGCGAGCCCAGCCGGTCCCCCGAGGGGACGGCGATGCTTGCCGGATTGACCGGCAAGCACATCGCCCAAGGCGGGCCGGCTAGGGAGCGGCCCGGCGCTCGGCCCGCAACGCTGAATCAGCCCTTGAGGCCGAGTCGGCGCCAGCCCTCATGCCCCAGCTTGTCCAGCGTCTCGAGGTTGTTCTCGTAGATGGAGGCGGTGTCGGGCATGGACTCGACGGCGCGCTCGATGCTGTCCTCGCGCAGGATGTGCAGCGTGGGATAGGGCGAACGGTTGCTGTAGTTGGCGATGTCGTCGGGCTCGCTGCCGTCGAACTGGTAGCCGGGATGGAAGTCGGCGATCTGCAGGATGCCGTCGAGCTTGAGTTCTTCCACCAGCCCGTCCGCGGCGTCCAGGAAGTCGTTGAAGTCCAGGAAGTCGGTCAGCACGTTCGGGTGGATGACCAGGGTCGTGTCGATCTCTTCCGGGTCGGTGCGGTTCAGGGCCAGCAGCTCACGGGCCAGGTCCTTCAGCAGGGCCTCGGGTTCGGTGGCTTCGCTGACGACATAGCGGATGCGGTCGTTGACGTGGACGGCCTTGGCGAAAGGGCAGAGGTTGAGGCCGATGACGGCCTTGACGACCCAGTCGCGGGTGTCCTGGATGATTTGTTCTTGGCTCATTTCATTTGTCCTTCGGCTTTATGCGGGCCGAGCGCCGGGCCGCTCCCTAGCCGGCCCGCTCTGGCGATGCGCTCGCGGTTCAATACCGCGAGCATCGCCGTCCCCTCGGGGGACCGACCAGACGAGCCCGCGTTCAGCGGGGCTCGGCTGGGCGAGGGGCCAACCATTCCTCAGCCATGCGCACCCACATGGAACCGCCGAGCGGGATCAGCTCGTCGTTGAAGTCGTAGCTCGGGTTGTGCAGGGTGCAGGGCCCCATGCCGTGGCCGCCGATGCGGTGCTCGCCTTCGCCGTTGCCGATCAGGAAATAGCAGCCGGGCTTTTCCAGCAGGTAGTAGCTGAAGTCCTCGGCGCCCATCGTCGGCTCGAACTCCTGCACATTGGGCGCGCCGACCATGTCGGTCAGCACCTGGCGCACGAACTCGGTCTCGGCCGGGTGGTTGATGGTGGGCGGGTAGTTGCGGCGGAACTCGAACTCGGCCTGCAGCTCGAAGGCGCCGGCCAGCTGCTCCGTCATGTCCTTCATGCGGCGCTCCAGCAGGTCCAGCAGCTCCAGCGTGAAGGTGCGCACCGTGCCTTCCATGACGACGGTGTCGGGCACGACATTGGTGGCCTCGCCGGCATGGATCATGGTGACGGAGATGACGCCGGGGTCGATGGGCCGCTTGTTGCGGCTGACGATGGTCTGGAAGGCCGTCACGAGCTGGCAGGCCGCTGGCACCGGGTCGATGCCCAGATGCGGCATGGCGGCATGCGAGCCCTTGCCCTTCAGCGTGATCTTGAACTCGTTGCTGCTGGCGAACACCGGGCCGCTCTTCAGCGCGAACTGGCCGGCCTTCATGCCGGGCCAGTTGTGGGCGCCGAACATGGCCTCCATCGGGAACTTCTCGAACAGGCCGTCCTTGATCATCTCGCGGGCGCCGCCGCCGCCTTCCTCGGCGGGCTGGAAGACGAGATAGACCGTGCCGTCGAAGTTGCGGTTCGTCGCCAGGTGCTTGGCCGCGGCCAGCAGCATGGCGGTGTGGCCGTCGTGGCCGCAGGCATGCATGCGGCCGAGATAGGAGCTGGCGTGCGGGAACTGGTTGCGCTCCGTCATCGGCAGCGCGTCGATGTCGGCACGCAGGCCGACGGCGCGGTCGGAGGTGCCGTTCTTGACGATGCCGACGACGCCCGTGGTGCCCAGGCCGCGGTGGACGGGGATGCCCCAGTCGGTCAGCGCCTTGGCGATGACGTCGGCGGTGCGCTCCTCATGGAAGCAGAGTTCCGGGTGCTTGTGCAGGTCACGGCGGATGGCCGTGATGGCGGGGGCGTCGGCGAGGATGGTGTCGATGAGCTTCATGAGAGGGTGACTTCAGGCTCTGTAAGGGCCTGAGTTTAGGATTGCGGCCGTGAACGTGCGTCGTGTCGCTCAACGCTGGCTGCTTTGGCTGGCCTTTCTCCTGCCCCTCGCGCAAGCGATGGCAGGGGTGCACGCGTTGTCTCACGTCAACGGCGAGCGCCAGGATGATGGCATCGCCCACCTGGTCCATTGCGACCTCTGCCTGACCGCTGCCGACCTCGGCACGGGCGCCCCGACCGCCGAGCCGGTGGCCCTGGTGGCGGGCGACGCCACCCATGCCGCCCCGCTGGTGGCCCGTGGCAGCCCCCCGCGCGCCGTCAGCCTCGGCCTGCCGCCCGCCCGGGCGCCACCCGCTTCCGCCTGAACTCCAAGCCTTCCCGCGCCCGAAGCTGGCGCGGGTGTTTGCGTTTTCTTGTGGAAGTACCTCCATGCGTTCCTTTGCCCTGGCGCCCATCGCGGCCGCCTGTGTTCTCGTTGTTTCCTTTGCGGCCCATGCCGATCCCGCCGAATCCCTCGACAAGGTCGTCGTCACCGGCAACCCGCTGAAAAGCCAGGTGCTGGCCCAGCCCAGCGACTCCCTGGGCGGCGACCAGCTCGTGCTGACCCGCGCCGCCAACCTCGGCGACACCCTGCAGGGCCTGGCCGGTGTGGCCGCCACCAACTTCGGTCCCAACGCCAGCCGGCCCAGCATCCGTGGCCTGGACGGCGACCGGGTGCGCATCCTCAGCAACTCGGGCGCGTCGGTGGATGCGTCCAACCTCAGCTTCGACCATGGCGTGGCCATCGACCCGCTGGTCATCGACAAGGTCGAGGTGCTGCGCGGCGCCGCGGCCCTGCTGTACGGTGGCAATGCCGTCGGCGGTGTTGTCAACACCCTGGACAACCGCATCCCGCGCACGCTGATCAACGGCCTCAGCGGCGCGGCCGAGGTGCGCCTGGGCGGCGCCACGCGCGACAAGAGCGGCGCCGTCGTGCTGGACGGCGGCAGCGGCCAGGCCCACTCGGGCTTTGGCTGGCATGTCGACCTGTCCGGCCGCGATGCCGATGACCAGCGCACCCCGCGTTTCGACAGCGAGGGCGAAAGCCGCACCAGCGTGCGCAACTCCGCCGCGCGCAGCCATGGCGGCGCCGTCGGCGGCTCGGTGTTCTTCCAGGGCGGCTATGCCGGCGTGTCGGTGGACGACTTCCACACCAACTACGGCACCACGGCCGAGGAGGATGTGACCATCCGCATGCAGCGCCAACGCCTGGCCACGGCGGGCGAATGGGCGACGACCGACGGCCCCATCCACCGCATCAGCTGGCAGGCCAGCCGCAACCGCTACGAGCACCAGGAGGTGGAGGGCACGGGCGAGGTCGGCACGACCTTCAAGAGCACCGGCACCGACGGCCGCGTCGAGGTCGAGCATGCGGCAATCCCTACGCCGATGGGCCCGGTCAAGGGCCTGGTCGGCCTGCAGACCGAGTCCCTGGACTTTTCGGCCCTGGGCGAGGAAGCCTTCGTGCCCAGCACGCGCACCCGCAACACCGGTGTCTTCGTGCTGGAGCAGGCCAAGCTTGGTGGCGTGGACTGGTCGGCCGGCGCCCGCACCGAACGCGTGACGGTGGATTCGGAAGGCGGCGATCGTTTCGGTGCGCCGGCCTCGCGCCGCTTCAAGCCCTTCAGCCTGGCCTTGAGCGGCGTGCTGCCGCTCAACCAGGCCTGGAGCCTGAGCGCCAACCTGAACCGCACCGAGCGTGCGCCGGCCTATTACGAGCTGTTCGCCAACGGCCTGCACCTGGCGAGCGCCGCCTATGAGCGCGGCGACCCCAGCCTGGGCCTGGAACGCTCCAAGGGCCTGGACGTCGGCCTGAAATGGGAGGGCGACGGCAGCCACGTCCACGTGAACGTCTACGAGACCCGCTTCGCCAACTACATCGCGCTGCAAGCCACCGGCGAGATGGCCGACAACGACGGCGAGGCGGTGCCGGTCTACAACTTCCAGGCCGTGCCGGCACGTCTGCGCGGCATCGAGTTCGAAGGCCGCTGGCAGATCCATCCCGCCATCGCCCTGTTGAGCCAGCTGGACGCGGTGCGCGGCGACAACCGTGCCACCGGCGAACCGCTGCCGCGCCTGGCACCGCTGCGCGCCATGCTGGGCCTGGAGGCGAAACAGGGCGACTGGTCGGGCAGGCTGGAATGGCGCGGCGCCGCCCGCCAGACCCGCGTGGCCGAATTCGACTCGCCCACGCCGGGCTACGGCACCGTGCGCCTGTCGGTCGCCCGCCAGCTGCACTGGGACAAAGTCGATGCCCTCTGGTATCTGAAGCTGGACAACCTGGGCAACAAGCTGGCCTACAACGCCACCGCCGTGCCGACCATCCGCGAGCTGGCCCCCCAGGCCGGTCGGTCGGCGAGTACAGGGTTGCAACTGCGTTTCTGACGCTCAAAGCCGGTGTACAACCGTGCATGCCGCCCACGCACCGGGCGGCATGCACGCAAGTCGTGCGTGCACGCACCAGGAGCTTCTTTCTTGCGCGGGCGCGGAACTTGCGTCGCCAGGCAGGGAACAGGAGCGACGATGCAGACCGCCTTTGACGAGATGAACGCCGCGGGGCCCACCACCCGCGCGCATTACGAGTCTTACGCCCGCTGGCTGGCCGACCAGCCCGAATCCCTGATGCGAGAGCGGCGCGAGCAGGCCGAGCTGATCTTCAGGCGCGTGGGCATCACCTTCGCGGTCTATGGCGACAAGGATTCAGGCGAGGGCACCGAGAGACTCATCCCCTTCGACCTGATCCCGCGCGTCATCCCGGCGTCCGAGTGGACGTCCATGCAGGCCGGCCTGGCCCAGCGCGTGACGGCGCTGAACCGCTTCATCCACGACGTCTATCACGACCAGGAGATCCTCAAGGCCGGCATCGTGCCCGCCGACGAGATCCTGAAGAACGCCCAGTTCCGCCCCGAGATGATGGGCGTGGACGTGCCCGGCGGTGTCTACAGCCACATCGCCGGCGTCGACATCGTGCGCGCCGGCCATGCCGACGGCAGCGGCCACTACTACGTGCTGGAAGACAACCTGCGCGTGCCCAGCGGTGTGAGCTACATGCTCGAGAACCGCAAGATGATGATGCGGCTCTTCCCGGAGCTGTTCACCCAGCATCCGGTGGCCCCCGTGGCGCATTACCCCGACCTGCTGCTGGACACCCTGCGCAGCGTGGCGCCCTCGGGTGTGTCCGACCCGACCGTCGTCGTGCTGACGCCGGGCATGTACAACTCGGCCTACTTCGAGCATGCCTTCCTGGCCCAGCAGATGGGCGTCGAGCTGGTCGAGGGTCAGGACTTGTTCGTCGACGGCGGCTTTGTGTACATGCGCACCACGCGCGGCCCCAAGCGCGTGGACGTCATCTACCGCCGCCTGGACGACGACTTCCTCGACCCGCAGGTCTTCCGCGCCGATTCCCAGCTGGGCTGCGCCGGCCTGGTGGGGGCCTACAAGGCCGGCAAGGTGACGCTGTCCAACGCCATCGGCACCGGCATCGCGGACGACAAGTCCATCTACCCCTATGTGCCGAAGATGATCGAGTTCTATCTCGGCGAGAAGCCCATCCTGCAGAACGTGCCGACCTATGTCTGCCGCGAAAAGGAAGACCTGGCCTACACGCTGGCGCACTTGAGCGAACTGGTGGTGAAGGAAGTCCATGGCGCCGGCGGCTACGGCATGCTGGTCGGGCCGGCGGCAACCAAGGACGAGGTCGAGGCCTTCCGCGCCCGGCTGCTGGCCAACCCAGGCAACTACATCGCCCAGCCGACGCTGTCGCTGTCGACCTGCCCGACCTTTGTCGAGAGCGGTATAGCGCCGCGTCATATTGATCTGCGACCCTTTGTGCTGTCGGGCGCCAGCGTGCGCATGGTGCCCGGTGGGCTGACGCGCGTGGCATTGAAGGAGGGGTCACTCGTGGTCAACAGCAGCCAAGGCGGCGGGACCAAGGACACCTGGGTGCTGGAAGACTGAGGGAGACAAGCAGATGCTTTCTAGAACCGCTGACCACCTCTACTGGATGTCGCGCTATATCGAGCGGGCCGAGAACACGGCCCGTCTTCTGGACATCGCCTACCAGACCTCCCTTCAGCCCCAGTCGGCCGACGAGTCCGAGCAGACCTGGCGCAGCCTGGTGTCCATCTCGGAGCTGAACACCCTCTACGGCGGCAAGTATTCGACGATCAATGGCCGCAACGTCATGGAGTTCATGGTGGCCGACGAGAGCAATCTGTCGTCCATCTTCAACTGCCTGCGCGCCGCGCGCGAGAACGCGCGGGCCGTGCGTGGTTCGCTGACGACCGAGGTCTGGGAAACCATGAACCAGACCTGGCTGGAGTTCCGCCGCCTGCTGCGCGAAGGCGCGCTGCAGCGCGACCCCTCGCAGTTCTTCGAATGGGTCAAGTACCGCAGCCATCTGTCGCGCGGCGTGACGGTGGGGACCATGCTGCAGGACGAGGCTTTCCACTTCATCCGCATCGGCTCCTTCCTGGAGCGGTCCGACAACACGGCGCGGCTGCTGGACGTGAAGTTCTATCGCCAGGAGCAGACGCAGACGGGACATGAGGACGCCGGGCATGACGCCGCGCGCGACTTCTACTACTGGTCGGCCGTGCTGCGCTCGGTGTCGGGCTTCGAGATCTATCGCAAGGTCTACAGCAACGTCATCCAGCCCGACAAGGTCGCCGAGCTGCTGATCCTGCGGCCGGACATGCCGCGCTCGCTGTCCCACTGCATCACGCGCATGCTGGCCAACCTGAAGCGCGTGGCCAACCCGCAGTCTGGCGAGACCCTGCGCCGGGTCGGCCGGCTGGAAGCCAAGCTGGCCTTCGGCAGCATCGATGAGATCCTGGCCGAGGGCCTGCACCCCTTCCTGGATGGCTTCCTCGCCGAGGTGTCGGATCTGGGCGAACGCATCGGCAAGGACTTCCTGGTATGAGCATCCACGTCGCCCTGAAGCACGTCACCCGCTACAAGTACGACCGTCCCGTCAGCCTCGGCCCCCAGGTCGTGCGCCTGCGTCCGGCGCCGCATTGCCGCACGCCGGTGCTGAGCTACTCGCTGCGCATCGAGCCCGAGAACCACTTCATCAACTGGCAGCAGGACCCGTTCGCCAACTACCTGGCGCGGCTGGTCTTTCCTGAGAAGACGACCGAGTTCACCGTCACGGTGGACCTGGTCGCGGAGATGGCGGTCTACAACCCCTTCGACTTCTTCCTCGAGCCCCACGCGCAGAAGTTCCCTTTCAGCTATGACGAGGCCCAGCTCATCGAGCTGGCGCCCTATCTGCAGGTCGAGGCGCCCACGCCGCTGCTGGCCGCCTATCTGAAGGACATTCCCCGCACCGAGCGCGCCACCATCGATTTCCTCGTCGAGCTGAACCAGCGGGTGCAGAACAGCGTTTCCTACCTGATCCGCATGGAGCCTGGCGTGCAGACGCCCGAGGAGACCCTGCACAAGGCCTCGGGCTCCTGCCGCGACTCCGGCTGGCTGCTGGTGCAGCTGCTGCGCCACCTCGGCCTGGCCGCACGCTTCGTGTCGGGCTATCTGATCCAGCTGACGCCCGACGAGAAGGCGCTCGACGGCCCCAGTGGCACCGAGGTCGACTTCACCGACCTGCACGCCTGGTGCGAGGTCTATCTGCCCGGCGCTGGCTGGGTGGGCCTGGACCCGACCTCGGGCCTGATGGCCGGCGAAGGCCACATCCCGCTGGCCGCCACGCCCACGCCGGGCAGCGCCGCGCCGATCTCCGGCGGCGTCGACAAGAGCGAGGTCGAGTTCGACCACGAGATGAGCGTCACGCGCATCTACGAGTCGCCGCGAGTGACCAAGCCCTATACGGAGGACCAATGGGCTGAGGTTCTGAAGCTGGGCGACCAGGTCGACGGCGAGCTGGTGGCCGGCGATGTGCGCCTGACCATGGGCGGCGAGCCCACCTTCGTGGCCATCGACGACCGCGACGCGCCCGAATGGAATACCGAGGCCCTGGGCCCGACCAAGCGCATCTATGCCCAGCAGCTGACGCACAGGCTGCGCGACGAATACGGCCAGGGCGGCTTCCTGCATTTCGGCCAGGGCAAGTGGTATCCGGGGGAGCAGCTGCCGCGCTGGGCCCTGTCCATCTACTGGCGGGCCGACGGCCAGCCCTGCTGGCGCAACCCCGACTGGTTCGCCAACGAAAGCGAGGGCCACGCCTACACCAGCGAGGATGCCAGGACCTTCATGGCCGCGCTGACGCGCCGGCTTGGCCTGACCGACGCCCATGTGCGGCCAGCCTACGAGGACACCTTCTACTACCTCTGGCGCGAGCGCCGCCTGCCCGTCAATGTCGACCCCTTCGACTCGCGGCTGGACGACGAGATGGAGCGCGTGCGCCTGCGCCGCATCTTCGACCAGGGCCTGTCCCATGTCGTCGGCCATGTGCTGCCGCTGCGCCACAGCGGTGACTCGCCGACGCTGGCCGGCACGCGCTGGCAGACCGGGCCGTGGTTCCTGCGTGACGAGCGCCTCTATCTGCACCCCGGCGACTCGCCGATGGGCTGGCGCCTGCCACTGGATTCCCTGCCCTGGGTCAGCAAGGGCGACTACCCCTATCTGATCGAGCAGGACCCGTTTGCACCGCGCGGCATGCTGCCCGCCGCGGCAACGCTGCGCGCCCAGACCATGGGCATCACGTCCGGCGGGCCGACGCCGGGGCTGCTCAAGGCCGGTGGTGTGGCCGGTGGGGCGACCGCGCCGGCGGGCCAGGGCGGCGTGGGCGGTGTCCACCTGCTGAGCGAGCCGGAACGTTTCGAAAGCGCAGCCGGCATCACGCGCACCGCCCTGTGCGTCGAGGCCCGTGACCCGCGCCGCGCCAACGGACCCGCCGCCGAAGGCAAGGGCAAAGCCAGCGGCGTGCTTTACATCTTCATGCCGCCGCTCGAGAAGCTCGAGCACTACCTGGAGCTGCTGACAGCCGTCGAGGCGGCCTGCGAGGAGACCGGCTTCAAGATCGTGCTGGAGGGCTACCCGCCGCCGCGCGACCCGCGCCTCAAGCTGCTGGCCGTCACGCCCGACCCCGGTGTCATCGAGGTCAACATCCACCCGGCCCACAACTGGGGCGAGCTGGTCGACCACACCGAGTTCCTCTACGAGGCCGCGCGCCTGACCCGCCTGTCGAGCGAGAAGTTCATGATCGACGGCCGCCACAGCGGCACCGGCGGCGGCAACCACTTCGTGCTGGGCGGCGCCACGCCGGCCGATTCACCCTTCCTGCGCCGGCCGTCATTGCTCGCGTCGCTGCTGGCCTATTGGCACAACCATCCTTCGCTGAGCTATCTGTTCAGCGGCCTCTTCATCGGTCCCACCAGCCAGGCGCCGCGCGTGGACGAGGCGCGCAACGACCAGCTGCGTGAGCTGGAGATTGCGCTCGGCGAGATCCACAAGCTGGGTGACAACGCCGCGCCCTGGCTCATCGACCGCACGCTGCGCAATGTGCTGGTTGACGTGACCGGCAACACCCACCGCAGCGAGTTCTGCATCGACAAGCTCTACTCGCCCGACTCGGCCACCGGCCGCCTGGGCCTGCTGGAGCTGCGCGCCTTCGAGATGCCGCCGCACGCACGCATGAGCATCGTGCAGCAGTTGCTGCTGCGTGCCCTCATCGCGCGTTTCTGGAAGCAGCCCTACCGCGCGCCGCTGGTGCGCTGGGGCACCGAGCTGCACGACCGCTGGCTGCTGCCGCACTTCATCCGCGACGACTTCGCCGACGTCATGCAGGACATGAACGAGGCGGGTTATGCGATGGACGCGGCCTGGTTCGCGCCCCACTACGAGTTCCGCTTCCCCAAGTATGGCGAGTTCGCCTCGCGCGGCGTGCACGTCACGTTGCGCGGCGCGCTGGAGCCTTGGCATGTCATGGGCGAAGAAGGTTCGTCCGGCGGCACGGTGCGCTATGTGGACGCTTCGATGGAGCGCCTGGAGTTGCATGTCAGCGGCCTCGTCGACCCGCGCCACCGCGTGACGGTCAACGGCCAGCCGGTGCCGCTGCAGCCCACCGGCCGCGTCGGCGAGTTCGTCTGCGGTGTGCGCTACCGCGCCTGGCTGCCGCCGTCGGCCCTGCATCCCACCATCGGCATCCATGCGCCGCTGACGGTGGACCTGGTCGACACCTGGCAGCAGAAGTCCCTGGGCGGCTGCCGCTACTTCGTCGCCCATCCGGGCGGCCGCAACTACGCGACGCTGCCGGTCAATGCCTATGAAGCCGAAAGCCGCCGCCTGGCGCGCTTTGCCGCCATCGGCCATTCGCCGGGCCGAGTCGAAGTGAAAGAGCCGCAACGAAGTCTGGAGTTCCCGTTCACGCTGGACCTGCGCAAAGTATCCTGACCGGATGCGTATCGAGATCGAACCCGGCGTCCGCCTTTTCGTCGACATCGAAGGCCTGGGCTATGAGCCCAACGGCCCGGAGTTGCGCGAGAAGCCGACGCTGATCCTCATCCACGGCGGCCCGGGTTTCGACCACACCGCCTTCCGGCCCTTCTTCAGCCGTTTCACCGACCTCTGCCAGGTCGTCTATTACGACCAGCGCGGCCATGGCCGCAGCGACCCGCGGCCGGCTGACGAGTGGGTGCTGGACGTCTTCGCCGACGACGTCGTGAAGCTGTGCGATGCCCTGGGCGTCACCAAGCCCATCGTGCTGGGCCAGAGCTTCGGCGGCTTCGTGGCCCAGCGCTATCTGGCCCGCCACCCCGAGCATCCGAGCAAGGTCGTGCTGTCCAGCACCTCGCATCACTTCGGGCTGGAGCGCAAGATTGAACGCTTCGGGGCCCTCGGTGGCCCCGACGCGGCGGCGGCCACGCGCGAGTTCTGGGAGAACCCCGGCCCGGCGAGCTGGGCGGTCTACGAGAAGCACTGCCGCCACCTCTACAACACCCAGCCCAAGAACCCGAATGCCGGCGGCTGGATGATGTTCAAGCCCGAGATCCTGTACGCCCACACCCGCACCGAGCTGCGCGACATGGACCTGCGCCCGGGCCTGTCGCAGGTGCAGTGCCCGGTGCTGGTCATGGCCGGCGAGCAGGACCCCGTCACGCCGCCGCAGGATGCGGAGGAGATCGTGGCCGCGCTGCCCGCTCAGTGGGTGCAGTTCGAACGCTTGGCCAACGTCGGCCACGGGGCGTGGCGCGACGACGCCGAGGCGGCGGAGCGCGTGCTGCGGGCCTTCCTGACCCCGCGTCAGGGAGCGGGCGACGCCAGCGGCTTGCCCTTCTCGACCACGTAGACGCCGATCAGGCGCACCGGTGCGTCGTTGACGTTGTGGGCCTCGTGCACCGTGCCGGCCGGGATGACGAAAGACTCGCCGGCCTTGACGGCGCGCGGCGGCTGACCGTCGATGAGCAGTTCGACCTGGCCTTCGACCACATAGCTGATCTCGTCGCCAGGATGCGTGTGGCGGCCGGAGCGCGCGCCCGCGGCGACCTCGACCTTGGCGACGACGGCCTCGCGGCCCGCCACCGACACATCGCCCCGGCCCACCACCGTGCGGGTCAGGCCATTGGCCTGGGCGAACAGGCCACCGGCCACTGCCAGGGCCGCCAGGCCCAGGCTCCACTTCAGAACTCGTTGCTGCATGAGACAGATCTCCGAGGCACAAAAAGGGGTGGCCAGTATGCGCCGTCGGTGTTTGCGCAAGGGCGGCTGGCGCGGACATTGCTCGACAATGCGCTTTCGCCTTCTCAGCGCCGCATGACCGCCTCGACCCGCCTCGCCCATGTCTGAGCTCACTCCCAGCCAGTGGAGCCTGCTTCCCGACGAACCCGAGGAGGCGCTGGCCCCCGACCCGCTGGCGATGGCCCTGTCGGCCGCCCTGCGCAGCCGCGACGGCCATTTCTACGAGCTGACCGGCCAGGTCAACCAGCCCGGCGAGCCGCAGGCCGGCCTGACCGAGCGCTGGAAGCGCTTCTTCGCCGCCGGCGGTTCGGCCGGCTGGCAGGAGCTGTCGGCCAAGGCCCTGCGCGTGCAGCGCCGCGTCATGGAAGACGGCGCCAGCTACAACGTGCACAGCGACGGCCCGCCGTTGCCCGGCCAGGACGGCGAGGGCATCGCCCTGGCCCGCCACTGGCCGCTGGAACTGCTGCCCATGCTCATCGAGCCCGACGAGTGGCGCGAGATCGAGGCCGGCATCATCCAGCGCTCCAGGCTGCTGGATGCCGTCATGGCCGACACCTATGGCGAGCGCCGCCTGCTGCAGCAGGGCCTGCTGCCCGCATCGCTGGTGCTGGCCCATCCGCAATACCTGCGCGCCATGCACGGCAGCGCTTCGCGCGGCGACGTGCACCTGCATGTGCTGGCCTTCGACCTGACGCGCTGCGCCGATGGCCATTGGTGGGTGGTCGGCCAGCGCACCCAGGCGGCCTCGGGCCTGGGCTATGTGCTCGAGAACCGCCTCATCATTGCCCAGCAATTCCCCGAGGCCTTCCGCCAGATGGCCGTGCAGCGCCTGGCGGCCAGCTACCGCGACTTCATCCAGGCCCTGACCCAGCTGTCGCCCGCCGGTGAGCGCAGCCGCGTCGCCCTGCTGACGCCGGGACCGCGCAACGAGACCTATTTCGAGCAGGCCTTCCTGGCCCGCTACCTCGGCATCACGCTGGTGGAGGGCGCCGATCTGACGGTGCGCGCCGACAAGGTCTATCTGAAGACCCTGGCCGGCCTGGAGCGCGTGCATGTGCTGCTGCGCCGCGTCGACGACACCTGGCTGGACCCGCTGGAGCTGCGCCCCGACTCCATCCTCGGCGTGCCCGGCCTGCTGCAGGCCGCGCGGGCCGGCGAGGTCATCATCGCCAACGCGCCGGGCTCGGGCTGGCTGGAAAGCCCCGGCCTGGCCGCGTTCTGGCCCGGCGTGGCCGAAGCCCTGCTCGGCGAGGAACTCAAGCTGCCGGCCATTCAGAGCTGGTGGTGCGGCGAGGAGAGCGCCTGGGCGGCGCTGCGCCCGCGCCTGGCCGAGTTCATCGTCGTGCCGACCTTCTCGGCCAGCACGACGACACGCAGCTTCGCTCCCATCGTCGCCGCAGAGCTGAATGACGGCCAGCTGCACGACCTGGCCCTGCGCATCGACGCCGATCCCACGGCCTACACGCTGCAGGCCCGCGTCAAGCCCACCAAGCAGCCGGTCTGGACGCGCGGCGCGCTGGAACCGCGCGTGGCCGTGCTGCGCGTCTTCGCGATGACCGACGGCGAGGGCGGCTGGAAGGTGCTGCCCGGCGGCCTGACCCGCGTGGCGCCGCGCCGCGACCCGCTGGCCGATGCCTGGCTGTCGATCCAGCGCGGCTCGCTGAGCGCCGACACCTGGGTCATGACCGATGGCGAGGTCGACCCGACCAGCCTGCTGGCCCAGCCCCTGCAGGCCACCGACCTGCGCGATGTGCACTGGACCGTCACCAGCCGCGCCGCCGAGAACCTGTTCTGGCTGGGCCGCTACACCGAGCGCGCCGAGAACAGCGCCCGCCTGGCCCGCTACGTCATCGAAGCCAGCGTCATGGTGCAGCGCGGCGCCATGCCGCCGCCCATGCTGCCGCTGCTGGACGCGCTGGCGCGCCGCCACGGCCTGGTCGGCGCCGATGCGCCGCAGGCCGAGGAGGACCCACGTGGTTTCGAGCGCGCCCTGCTGACGGCGCTGCTGCCGGGCTCCGGTGTCACCAGCGTGGGTTGGAACCTGCGCGCCGTGCAAGGCTGCGCCCAGGCCCTGCGTGAGCGCCTGTCGCCCGAGGCCTGGCGCCTCATCCACGAGACGGCGGCGCAGTTCGAGCAGCATCTGCGCGCCGTGCTGGACCGCCCCGGCCCGAACGCCTCGGTCACCGATGTGCTGAATGTGCTGGCCCGCGCCGACACCCATCTGGCCGCCATCACCGGCGCCCAGACCGACCGCATGACCCGCGACGACGGCTGGCGCCTGCTGTCCATCGGCCGCCAGCTCGAGCGCCTGTCCTTCCATGCCGAGGTGCTGGCGGAGACTTTCGAGCAAGGCTTGGCCTTGACGGAGGACGGCTTCGCGCTGCTGCTCGGCGTGTTCGATTCGACCATCACCTACCGCGCCCAGTTCCAGGCCCGGCGCGAGGCGGCGCCCCTGCTGCATCTGCTGGTGCACGACACCGACAACCCGCGCTCGCTCGGCTGGGTGGCGCGCACCATGCGCGAGCGTTTCGCCAAGCTGGCTCGCCACGACCCGGGCTGGGCGGCCGACATCGCCGCCGACCTGCCCATGCCCGAGGCCTGGCCGTTGGCCGAACTGGTCGGGCCGGGGGCGACCCTGGTCGAGCATCTGCAGCGCGCGGCGGCCCAGGCGGGCGAGCTGTCCAGCCTGATCAGCCAGCGCTATTTCGCCCACGTCATCGGCGCGGAGCAACGCGTATGGCAGTGAAGCTCAGCGTTCATCACGTCACCGAATACACCTACGACGACTCGGTGGAATGGGCCCATCACGCCGCGTGCCTGGCGCCCCAGGACACGCCCTGGCAGGACGCCAGCGGCTGGCAGCTCAATATCGACCCCCTGCCCGACGGCTGGGGCGTGGAGGGCCTGGAGCTGGACGCCAGCGAGCTGGTCCGCCATCTGCGCCGCGATCCCTGGGGCAACCGCCACCTGAGCTTCGGCCATGCGCGCGTGCACGAGAAGCTGGTCGTCGACAGCCGCTTCGTCGTTGAGCTGCAGGACCGCCCGCCGCCCAACGCCCTGCGTGGCCCCGACTGGGAGTCGGCCGCGCGTGGCCTGCGCTACCGTGCCGGCCGGGCCCTGCAGGAGGCCGACGAGTTCGCGCTGGCCTCCACCTATGCCGCCCCGGATGCGACCCTGGCTACCTATGCCCGCCGCGCCTTCACGCCCGGCCGCACGGTGGCGGCGGGCGGGCTGACGCTGATGCACCAGATCCACACCGACCTGCGCTATCTGCCCCAGAGCACGACGGTGGCGACGCGCGCCGCCGACGCCCTGGCCCAGCGCAGCGGTGTCTGCCAGGACTTCGCCCATGTCTTCATCGCGGCCTGCCGCTCCCTGGGCCTGGCGGCGCGCTATGTGAGCGGCTATCTGCTGACGCGCCCGCCACCGGGTGCGCCCAAGCTGGTCGGCGCCGATGCCTCCCATGCCTGGGCCGAACTCTGGTGCCCCGAGCAAGGCTGGCTGGCCCTGGACCCGACCAATGCCGTGCCGGCAGGCCTGGACCACGTGACGCTGGCCTGGGGGCGCGACTATGCCGACGTGGCGCCATTGCGCGGCGTGCTGCGCGGCGGCGGCGTGGCGACGTTGCGTGTCAGCGTGACGGTGGAGCCGGCGTGAAAGGCCGCGGGCGGCTGCTGTTCGGCCTCCCCCTCTTGCTGCTGGCAGCCTGGGCAGGTCTGCAGGTCATGGAGGAACGCGCCATCTTGGCTGCGGTGGAAGCGAGTCAGCGGCGCTGGGACTGCCTGGTCGAGCAAAACGCGACGAACCCGGCTTGTGCGGATCCCCGCATCGCGCGTTCCGAAGATGCGGACCGATGCCCGCACGCCGTGGCGGTGTGTCGCGGCCAGGGCCTGTACGCGGCGTTCGATGACGCGTTCGAGCAGGCGGGCCGTTGGGCCAAGGCGAGGGCGCTGCTGCTGAGTGCGACCTTGTTGGTGTCCATCGCGCTGGCGTCGAGTTGGGGCTGGCGTTGGCTGAAGCGGCGTTGGGCCCTGCGCGCCAGCCGGAGCAGGTCCGCTGACAGCCGGGTCTAGTTCCAGTCGGCCAGCACCTGTTCCTCGTCGGACTCGACAGGGCGCACGATGACGCTGGCAAGCTCGCGGCCCTGGCTGTCGAGCTGGGTGACGACGCTGATGTCGGCTTCGAAGGACCGCCCGTCGCGGCGCCGCATGCGCAGCCGGCCCTGGGCCTGGCCGCGGGTGGCGCGCTCGGTCATCAGCGCGGCCAGGCGCGGGTCGGCCAGGTCGAGGATGTCGGCGCGCGCGGCGGCCCGCAGCTCGGCCTCGCTGCGGCCAAAGAGGGCACAGGCGGTCGGGTTGGCCGCCACGATGCCGCCGCCGGGCCGGGTGTTGAGCACGGCCTCATGGCTTTGCTCGAACAGCAGGCGCCAGCGGGCCTCCCCGGGCGGCGCCGCGGCGTTGGGCACGGCGGCGGTGGGGCGCAGGGCCAGCGTCGCCAGGGCGGCGGCGCTGACGAGGCCGAGGGCGAGCAGGGCCCAGGTCGCCTCGTCGGCATGCTGCCACCAGGCCATGACCGGTGGCGTCAGCTCGACGCGCCAGTGGCGGTCGGCCACGGGCAGGTCGAAGCTGACCGCCGGCGGGGTCAGGGCGGCGCCCGGCTCGCTGTCATAGACCGGCAAGGGATTGCTGGCGTCGGTCACGCGCACGCGGGCGGCCAGGTCGGCCGGCAGGGCGCTGCGCACGAGTTCGGCGCTGCGGAAGGCGATGCCGACCACGCCGCTGGCGGCGGCCCGCCGCTCCTCGCGGCCGGCCGGCAGGCGGCCATCGCGGTAGAAGGCAGCGCGCACGACGATGCTGGTCAGTTCGGGATGGCTGGGCCGATGGCGGTCACGCGCCAGCAGCAGCGGCGGGGTGGCGACCAGGTCGCCCACGGCGATGGCGCGCTCGACGGCCGGGCGGTAGGGCTGGGCGGGGTCGTAGAGGTCGTAGCCGTCGTTGGTCGGGTCGGCCGGGAACTGGTGGCGCAGCAGCATGTACTCGGGCCGCTCGCCGGGGGGCTGGACGCCAAAGCTGGGGTGGCCGGCGGGGTCGGCACTGCGGTCGGCGTGCACGCGCTGCAGATAGGCCGCCAGCCCGTCGGGGCTGACGCGGTCGGCGACGAAGCTCAGGATCAAGCCCGGATAGCGGCCCGAGCCCAGCACGCTGTCGGCATAGCGCGAGAAGCGTGCGTCATCCAGGGGTACCGGTCCACTGGCCGCCAGGCGCAGGGCCGGCAGCAGGTCGAGCTGGCCGCGCACGCTGCGGGCCAGGGCCTGGCGCAGCGTTTCGGCGCGGTGTTCGAGCAAGGTCAGGCGCTCGGCAGCGTTGCGCTGCAGGGACCAGGTCGCCAGGCCCAGCGTCAGCGCGAGCGAGGCGGCGAACAACAGCCCGGGCAGCAAGGCCCGGACAGGGGGCGTGGCGCGAGCGGCGAGCTGGGCCAGAGTTGTCTCCCGAAGCTGGCAGGACCATGGCCGGCCCGGGCTAACGCCTCAGTGTGCTGGCATGGCAGCCCGATGATAGGCCCGATCAGCTCTTCAGCAGCGGCAGTACCGACACGACCATCAGGGCTGCTGCACCCCAGTTGAAGGCTTGCAGCGCGCGCGGGCGGTGCAGCCAGCGGCGCATCTGTTCGCCCAGCAGGGCCCAGGAGCCGCAGCAGGGCAGGTTGACGAGCACGAAGACGGCCGTCATGGCCGCGGTGCCGAGTTCGCTGTAGGCCGTCACGGCGGTCAGGGCCATGGCCCAGGCCTTGGGGTTGACGACCTGGAACAGTGCCGCGGCGCCGAAACCCATGGGCTTGCCGGCGGCCTGCGCCCCGTCGGCCTTGGGCGGGGCGGCCGTCGCGACCTTCCAGGCCAGATAGAGCAGATAGGCCAGGCTGGCCCATTTCAGGCCGTCATGCAGGCCGGGGTAGCGCGTGAAGACCTGGCCGAGGCCAAGGCCGACCAGGGCCAGCATGACGCCAAAGCCAAAGCTGATGCCCAGCAGATGGGGCAGGCTGCGCCGCCAGCCGAAGTTGGTGCCCGAGGCCAGCAGCATCAGGTTGTTGGGGCCGGGCGTGATGGAGGTGACGAAGGCGAAGCCCGTCAGGGCGATGAGGGTGGCACTGGTTTCCATGGCGCGCAACTCTAGGCAGAGAAGCGTCGAATGGGCTTGCGTTGTGCGGTGTCAGCCGCTTGTCTTGTGCAATCATCTGCGGCCATGGATGCCATTGACGACAAGATATTGCGCGAGCTGGTCAAGGACGGTCGGGTGACCAATGCGGAGCTGGCCCAGCGCATCGCCCTGAGCCCCTCGGCCTGCCTGCGCCGGGTGCAGGAACTGGAGAAGCTGGGCGTCATCAAGGGCTACCGGGCCGTGCTGGACCCGGCCCGCCTGGGCCTGGGTTTCGTCGCCTACGTGGCCATCGGCCTGTCGCGCCACACCCTGGACGAGCAGCTGGGCTTCGAGCAGGCCATGCGCGACTGCCCGGTGGTGCGCGAGTGCCACAACGTGACGGGGGCCTTCGAGTACCTGCTGCGCGTCGAGGTGACCGACCTGCCGGCCTACAAGCGCTTCCATGCCGACGTGCTGGGCGGCCTGCCGCAGGTCAGCATGATCACGAGCTACATCGTCATGGACTCGCCGAAGGATGAGCGGGGGTGAGGGGTGCGGCTGTCGGTGGTGGGGCGAGGATCGCTGCCCAGGGGATGGTGAATTCAACCTCGTGCGCTGCGGGAGTCGGTTTGACTGCGGACGAGGTGACAGGGAAGTAGGCCAACCGAATCACCAGTTGTTCTTTCGAATCTTTCATGGCAACGATCTTCTTGTGGTGGACCTCGTAGCCCAGCCTCAGCTTGTCGTTGCGAACAGACCCGCGAGCGAAAACCGTTCCGGATGGATCGATACCAATAACTTGCAGGTCCGTTTGCCCCAAAGAGCCCAACAAAAGAACGGCATGCTGCGAACAGTGCACCTCGAAGATGCCCCGCGGCATCAACAGCAACCAGCTCCAAATACGCAATTCCGCTTCGCCGTAGTCCGCGGACCGTTTGGATTGCAGTGCGTCTTGTGGGCAACCCACAAGCCTTGGCCATGCGGCTGCGCGTTCGGCCGGCTCAAGGAGGGCATTTGGAGCGACCAATTCAACTTGAGCAGAACTGCTGACGTCGAAGTTCCGCCGCCGGGCCCCCGGCGGATCGGGGTTCAGCAACTTCGCGAGCCATGCGCCCGCTTGATCCCCCGGCCACCCGTCGCGGGGCATGGAGAAGGAGGCTAGTTTGACGCCTCGGTTCCTCTCAAATAACTGAACCGTTCCGCTTGAAACCAAGCCCTGCCACGCTGCTGGTAGCCAACGCGTGGATCGCTGATCGACTACGACTTTGTAGGTAGGCGCCAGGCCTTCCTGAGCTGACTTGAAGACGATGCCCGGCAGCACCTGGCGATAGGTGTTTCCGTTCAGATCAACTCTGGTGAAACCGTGCGCGAACGCATATCCGAGTTCGAACTTGGCATCCGGATAAGGCCTAACTCCAAGAATTTCCAATTCGATTTCGCTGCTGGGGGCCAACACAGGGAGCTGGCCCCCGGTCCGGACGCTCGATGCGGCGACCAGAATCACATACGGTGTCATCGCGACGGAAAGCGCCCAAAGGACGCGGGTCCTCGTGGGGATTCTTCCGTCACTTGCGTCCTTTGCGCGGCTTCGACGAACCAAAAACCAGCAGGCAAGCGCCACGCTCCCGATGTGTTGAAACAACGGGTAGAAGCTCAATACGGCGTTTCCAGAGTCTTGGGGCAGCCATTGGCTCAGAGCCATACAAGCGGCGACGAGGGCCACCGCCGCAGCCCAAGTCAGCAGTACAAGCCTTGCTACCGATCCGAGGCTTGCATCAAAGCGGATCGATGCCCTGGTTAGGTTGAAGAGGCCCACAGCTATCTTGAGTACCAAGCCGGCTGTCGTGCAGATCGCAAGCATGGGAATCGCTGCCATAAGCAGCAACCCAAGGAATCCCATGGAGAACAATTCAAGTCCTGAAGTTTCGAGAGCTGATGGGCCGAACTTCCGAATTGAGCTCGTGGCCCTACGTACTCCTCAGGAATGGCAAGCCTATCCTTAAGAAGCCATTGGCGAGTGGCTGCTCCTGGCCGAGAGAAGCCGCCCTGCTTGTCCCGAGCCCTTAGCCAGCCGTTTAGCGCTTGACCTTGCCGTCACCGGTGAGCATGGACAGCTCGACGAAGCTGGAGCCGGCGTGCTTGGTGGCCGAGAAGCTCAGGCGGTAGCCGCGCGCGTCGTAGCCGGCCAGGCCTTCCAGCGCCGCGATCAGGGCGTCGCGGTTGAGGCGGCCGCCGAGGCGGCGCAGGCCGTCGACGATGACGCGGGCGGCCACATAGCCTTCCATGCTGGTGTAGTTGGGCTCGGCCTTGGCGTCGGCCTTGTGCAGGGCCAGCTGGTAGTCGTTGACCAGGCCGACGGCGGTGCCGAAGGGTGAGGGCATGACCTGGGAGACGACGATGCCGGCGGCGTCCTTGCCGAGCTCATCGGCCAGGGCCTGGGTGCCGACGAAGGAGACGTTGTAGAACTGGCCGTAGTAGCCGGCCTTGCGGGCCTCGCGGATGAAGGCGGCGCAGCTCTTGTAGGCGCTGATCTGCACGATGGCCTCGGCCTGGGCCGGCACCAGCGTCTTGATGGCGGCGGCCACGTCGACGCTGTTGCGCTCCACGGTCGCGACGGCCACCGGCTGCAGGCCGCGCTTCTCCAGCGCACGCACGACGCCCTTGAGACCGGCTTGGCCGTAGGCGTCGTTCTGGTGGAAGACGGCGATCTTCTTCAGGTCCAGCTGGGTCAGCTGTTTGACGATGAGTTCGGTCTCGTCGTAGTAGCTCGCCCGGACGTGGAAGATCAGCTTGTTGAAGGGGTCGCGCAGGGCTTCGGCGCCGGTGAAGGGCGCGATGAAGGGGATCTTGGCGGCGTTGAACAGCGGTAGGGCGGCCATGGAGGTCGGCGTGCCGACATAGCCGAACAGCGCGAAGACATCCTCCTGGATGAACTTCTCGGTGTTGGCCTTGCAGCGCGCCGGCTCGTAGCCGTCGTCCAGCGTCTTCAGCACGATGGGCAGGCCGCCCACGCCGCCGGCGGCGTTGACGGCGTCGAAGTAGGCCTTGGCGCCCAGCTGCATCTGCAGGCCGAGCTGGGCCGCCGGGCCGGTCAACGGCACGGACTGGCCGAGCACGATGGCGCGGCGCTCCTGGGCACGGGCGAAACTGGCCGGCAGCGCGAGGCTGGCCAGGGCGAATTGGGCTTGGCGGCGGGTCAGCATGGGCGCGCATGATGCCCCAAGCTGAGGAAACTGGTTACAACCGGTCGGCGGACAGGATGCCGCGGGCGTGAATACGCCCCGGCTGAAACACTTCCTAACTTGTGCGTGCGCGGGCCCGGCCGGCGCGCTTGTTGGCGAACATGGCCTCGTCGGCATGGCGCATCAGCGCGTCCGGCGTGGCGCCGTCGACCGGGAAATGGGCCAGGCCCAGGCTGCTGCCCACGGACACCTGCACGCCGCTGCTCAGCGTGATGGGCTGCATCAGCGCGTCCAGCAGCCGGTTCAGCACCGGCTCGGCATCGGTCGACGCCGCGGCCGGCGTCAGCAGCACCACGAATTCGTCGCCGCCCAGCCGGGCCACGGTGTCGCTGGCGCGCAGGCCGGCATGCAGGCGGGCCGCGACGGCCTTGAGGACCTCGTCACCGGCGTCGTGGCCATGGCTGTCGTTGATCTGCTTGAAGCCGTTGAGGTCGAGATAGGCCAGGGCGAAGACATGGCCGCTGCGCTCGGCGCCGGCAATGGCCTGCTTGAGGCGGTCGCCCAGCAGCAGGCGGTTGGGCAGGCCGGTCAACGCGTCATGCAGGGCGGCGCGCTCCATGCGCGCCTCGTGGGCCTTGCTCTGGGTGATGTCCACCATCATCCACAGCGAGGCGCCGTCGCTGCCGGGCAGCTCGACGCCAGCCAGGTCGACCCAGATCAGCGAGCCGTCCTTGCGTCGCATCTGCAGCTGGGTGCGGAAGCGCCCGCCGGCCTTGAGCTGCGGATAGGCCAGGGCGCCCAGGGTTTCGTAGGAGGTGTCGTCGGCATAGAGCTGGCGCGCCGGCACGCCCAGCAGCTCGCCGTCGCCATAGCCGAACATGCGCTCCAGCGCGTGGTTGCGCCAGACCGTCAGGCGGCCGCGCAGCTTGGCAATGCCGACGAGGTCGCTTTCCAGCATGGCCTCCTGGTCCAGGGTCAGCTGATGCAACTGCTGGCGGATGCGGTGGGTCTCGCTGATGTCGAACATCACCGAGCGGCTGCGCAGATAGCGGCCGTCGGCGTCGTAGACGGCGCTGGCCGACAGGCTGACACGGCGGGTCTGGCCATGGCGGCCGGTGACGTCGAACTCCAGGCCGGAGACCCGCCCTTCGCGCTTGAAGCGGGGGAAGGCCTCGCTGAACAGCTTGCGGCCCTCGGCGTCGAAGAAGTCGGCCGGTGTGGCCTGGCCGATCAACTCCTCGGCCGTGCAGCCCAGCCAGTTCAGGCCGAGGGCGTTGATCTGCAGGAAGCGGCCGTTCTGGTCCAGCGCGTAATAGGCGCAAGGGGCGTTGTCGTAGAGGTCCTGCAGGCTCTGGCGCGCCTCGTCGGCCTGGGCCTGGAGCTGCTTGCGTGCCGTGATGTCGGACTCGATGATCATGAAGCCGGTCAAGGTGCCGCTGTCGTCGTGCAGGGGCTGGATCTCGATGTCCACCCAGTAGTCGCGGCCGTCGCGGGCGCGGTGCATCAGCTCGACCTTGCAGCCCAGGCCCACGTTCATGGCCTCGCGCATGCCATGCACGGTGTCGGCATCGGTCAGCTCGGAGTGCAGCAGTTCGCTGGGCAGGTGGCCCAGGGCCTCGGCGCTGGCGTAGCCGCTCAGGCGCGTGAAGCCGTCGTTGACCCAGACGATGTGACGCTCGGGGTCGGTGATGAGGACGCCGTTGGTCGTGTGGCTGGCCACGCGGGCCAGGCGCGCGAGGTCGGCCGTCATGCCGCGCGCCATCTGCTCGGCGCGGGCCCGCCCGGCGGCCAGCAGATAGACGGTCACGGCCAGCAGCAGGCTCAGCAGCGCGCCGCCCAGCTCCAGGCCGATGCCGGAGAGGCCGAGCAGCCTCAGGGTGGCATCGTGGGTCAGGGCGCTCTCGAGCATGAACTCGCGCCCCGCGACCGAGAAGGACACGGACTCGACAGACGGCGCGTCGGCCAGGGAGTATTCGGCCGCCTCTTCGAGGCTCAGGGACTGTCCCTCGCGCAGGGCCAGCAGAGGCTTGAACTCGCCGTTCGCGGCGCGTGTGGACAGCTTCAGGTCCAGCAGCGGCGCTGCCGGCTCCGCCACGCCATGCAGCAGTTCGTTGGCCACCAGCGGCGCATACAGCAGGCCCAGCAGGGCGGCGCGGCGCTGCACCGCCGTGCCCGGGTCGTGCCCCTGTCGATAGACCGGCACCAGCATCATGAAGCCGGGCCCCTTCAGCGGGTCCTGCACCAGGCGTACCGGCGCGGACAGCGAGGCCTCGCCGGTGTCGATGGCCCGCTCGATGGCTTCGCGGCGTACCGGCTCGGCGCCCGAATCGATGCCCCAGGCCGCGAAGTTGCGCGAGAACGGCGAGATCTGCGTGACGACGTAGAGCGTCGGGTCGGTGCCCGTGCCATGCACCCGGAAGCCCGTGGAGCCCTCGCGCTGCCGGGCCGCCACAAAGCTGTCGAGGTCGCTGCGCGCCACCTTCTCGATGAAGCCGAAGCCGCGCACGCCCGGGAACTCCTTGGGCAGGTCGCGCGATTCGACATAGGCGTCGAAGGCCTCCCGCGTGAACCTGCCTTCCAGCGCCGCCAGCGCGCCGCGCGCACCCTTGAGGCCATAGACCGGCATGGTCAGTCGCTTGACGACATCGCCCTGAAGGCGCTCGACCTGGCGTTCCTGCAGGCCTCGGGCCTCGACGCCGGCGCGCTGTTGCTGCCAGATGACGGCACCGGCCGTCAGCGCAAGGCCGATGGACAGCACCGCGGCCGCTGCGATCCACGCGGTGGTGCTGACCATCTCTGGCCCGGTATAGCCGTCTCCGATGCGCAAGCTGTCGCTCTCGTCTTGTCGGTATGCGGCCCATTGAAGCATGTCCGGACGGCGCCGTCACCCGCCCGTGGCCTCAGCCGGCCGCGCACAATCGCGCGCCATGAACCTCTTTCTGATCCAGGCCCGCGCCAACCGCCTCATGAACCGTCGCCTGCTGGCCGCCGTGGCCACGTTGTCCGACGCCGACTTCCATGCACCGCGCACCAGCTTCTTCCCCAGCCTGGCGCTGACGCTGAACCATGTGCTCAACGTCGACCACTACTACATCGCCGCCCTGCAGGGCGATGCAGCGATGCGGGGCATCTGGGCGAGTTACGTGCCCGCCAAAACGGCGGGCGAGCTGGCGGCGCGACAGGACGAGAGCGACCAGCGACTGATCGCCTTCTGTGAAGGCCTGCAGCCGGGCGATGAGGAGAACATCGTCGCCTTCGACCGCGGTGCCGGCATTGAAAACGGCCCGCGCGAGCCGCTGGGGCGGGTGCTGGCCCACGTGTTCATGCACCAGACCCACCACCGTGGCCAGGCCCATGCCATGCTGGCCGGCACGGCGGTGAAGCCGCCGCAGCTGGACGATTTCATCATGCTGGGCGACGACAAGCACCGCACGGCCGACATGGCGGCTCTCGGCTGGGCCGAGCCGGTCTGATGCCGGCCGTGCGCGTCTGGCTCGTCGTCACCGCCCTGCTCAGCGGAGTTGCCATCCTGCTGATGACGGTCGTGCTGGGCGCCTTGACGCCCGGCTACAGCCATCTGTCGCAATTCATCAGCGAGCTGGGTGCCAGCGGTGCACCCTACGAGTGGTGGGCGCGCCGCCTGGGCTTCCTGCCGGCCGGGCTGAGCCTGCTGGCCTTCTGCGTGCTGGCCTTCAAGGCGATGCCGCGCTCGACCGGCGCGACGCTCGGGCTGATCGGGCTTGCCGTCTATGCGGCGGGTTATGTGGCGGCTTCGCAATTTCCCTGCGACCCGGGCTGCCGGCCGGCCGAGCCCAGCCTGTCCCAGGTCATCCACAACACGGTCGGCGGACTGGGTTACGCGCTGGCTCCAGGCTTCCTGGCGCTGCTGGCGCGCGCCTCGGGCGGCGGCATGCTGGCCCAGTTGGGCTATGCCGCGGCCGCTGTAACCGGGGTGGGACTGCTGACGCTGACGCCGGCGTCACCGCTGGTCGGCCTCAGCCAGCGGGCCATCGAGCTGGCCGTGCTGGGTTGGGTGGCGCTGCTGGGATGCGATCTGGCGCGGAGGAATTGAGGGGCGGGAGGGCGCCCGGGCCTCCCACGCTTGCACCCGGCGGTTTGCCGTGGGGTGTCCTGCATCGGCTATGGTTGCGCCGGCAACTAAAGCCGAGTTCGGTGGACTCGCAGGGAGGATGAATATGAAGAAGTACTCGATTGCCTTCGCCGCGTTGTGCGCGGCCCAGGCCTGCATGGCTGAACCTCTCCATGTGGATGGGCTGGCAGGCGGCTGGCTGTCGACGACGTTTAGCTACGGCGCGGCACCAGGGGCCGGTCCTGGTGCGCTGAGCTTCCAGACCGATGCGCCGGGGCGGGCGGTCATTGGTCCCGTCGGAGGCCCGTTCATGTGGGGCAAGACGGTGGCGCTATCGGTTGACATGCAGTCCACCATGGCCAGCCTGGGTGCTGTGCTTCAGGACGGCAGTTTCACGCAGAGTTTTGCAGCTCAAGGAAACCTGGATATCAGGATGCTGGATGGCATGCTGGGCAACCTGCTGTCGGCCAACATTGCAGGAGGCACGGTCCAGGTTGATCTCGCGACCCACCACGCGGTAATCGAGTTCAATCTGACAGGTTTGACATCGGGCAGCCTGTATCTGACTGGCCTGCCCGCGTCATTGCGATTGGAAGGGGATCTGGCTGCCGCGCCCGTTCTCGGCAATTGCGCTGACTATGCGTACAAACCGTCATGCGCCGCAGGGGAGAAGTTTCTGGACGATTTCGTCCTGACCTCCCTGTCGAGCAATTGGAGCGTCTCGAGTGCTGCGTTCGCAGCACCTGTTCCGGAGCCGGCCACGGGCGCGCTGGTGCTATTGGGGGCATTGGTGGTCGCTGGCGCAGTTCGCCGTTCGCGAACGATGCCGCACCTGGCCTGACGAGCCAGCGAGGCTCACAGCTCAGCCACGCCATTGACGCGCACCGGCTGAGCCACGACTTCGACAGCGCGGCCCTGGAAGCGGACGTGCTGGGCTGATCGCCCGGACCGCGGCCCGCTCAGGGACGCAAATTGCCGACCTCGCCGTCGTCGTACTGCTTCCCCAGCGCGGCGCCGACCAGCATCTTGATGCCGGCCACGGCGTCGCCGTGCTTGTTGTCCCAATACTGTCCCTGAACCGGACGCACGCGGATGACGCTGATGCAGGGGTCGTCCTGGCCCTGCTGAAACCACACGCGGGCCAGCGGGGTCCACAGCTTCTGGATCAGCGCGCGGTCGTGCAGCACGATGGCCTGGCCGGTCAGGTGCAGGAAGCCCGAATGCCCGGAGGCCTGGAAGTACAGCTCAACCTCGCCGTTGGCTTCGATCTGGGCGTTCTTGTTGCTGTGCCTGTCGCTCAGGAACCAGAGGTTGCCGTCCTCGTCGCATTCGCGCACGCCCATCGGGCGCACGCCGCCGTGGGTGATGAGAAAGCAGGTGTCGGCCTTGTCGACAACGTCACGGATCTTCTGCACCGCATCGCCGCCGGCCAGGTCGTGGCGCGTGTCGGCGTTGTGGGCGTCCGGGTGGGTGGGACTCATGTCCTGGGTAGCCTGATGCTGCTGTGGGATGGTCATGGTGCTGATCCTTGATTGACGGTCATGCGTCAAGATAGGACGTCAGCGTCGCCGTGCCTGTCAGCGCGCATGCCGTGCCGCTGTCGGATCGGGCTCGACGCTCGGCGCGCGACTTTGGTCCTCCCTGATCTGAGCCGCCTGGGTGCGGATTCGCCGGCGTTCGTCGTCCGGCAACTGCCTCAGTTGCTGCAGCGGTCCGGTCATGCGCGGGTTGCCGCTCAGGCGCGTTTCGTGGCGCACCAGGAAGTCCACGTACAGCGTCGTGAACGGGCAGGCGCGCTCGCCGGTTCGCTGCTGCGGCTGGTAGCGGCAGCCACGGCAATGCGGGCTTTGGCGCGCGATGTACTGGCCACTGGCGGCATAAGGTTTGCTGGCCATCAGGCCGCCATCGGCGTACTGGCTCATGCCCAAGGTGTTCGGCAGCTCCACCCACTCCACGGCGTCCACATAGACGCTCAGGTACCAGCCGTGCACTTGAGACGGCTCGACGCCCAGCAGCAGCGCGTACAGGCCGGTCACCATCAGACGCTGGATGTGGTGGGCGTAACCGTGCTCCAGCGTCTGCGTGATGGCGTCGCGCAGGCAGGCCATGTCGGTCTCGCCCGTCCAGTACCAGGCCGGCAGCGGCTCGTGCGCGTCCAGGGCATTCAGGCTGGCGTAGCCCGGCATGCCGGTCCAGTAGATGCCCCGCACGTATTCGCGCCAGCCGAGGATCTGGCGGATGAAGCCTTCACCGCTCGCCAGCGGTACCCGGCCGGCGCGCGTGGCGGCTTCAGCGGCGGCGATGACTTCGCGCGGGTTCAGCAGCTTCAGGTTCAGCGCGGCAGACAGCTGCGCGTGGTACAGCCACGGCTCGCCCGGCCACATCGCGTCTTGGTAGGGGCCGAACAGCGGCAGGCGCTCTGTGACGAAGGCCTGCAGCGCCTGCAGGGCCTGCGAACGCGTCAGCGGCCAGGCAAAGCTGTCCAGCCGCCCGGGGTGGCCGCCGAAGCGCTCGCGCACCAGCGAGATGACTTCGCGCGTGATGGCGTCCGGCGCGAATCGCGGCGGCTGCGGCAGGTCGAAGCCCGGGCCGTCGGAGCTGAAGGCGCGGCGGTTCTCGGTGTCGAAGTTCCAACGGCCACCCAGCGGCTCGCGCCCCTCCATCAGGATGCCGAAGCGCTCGCGCTGCTCGCGGTAGAAGAACTCCATGCGCAAGCCGCGGTCGCCGCGCGTGGCGGCGTGGGCGGCGAATTCGGCCGGCGTGGTGAAAAAGTGGCGGTCTTCGCGGACGTCGAGCGGCACACCCTGCGCGGCCGTCGCTGCCTGCAGCGCCTGCAGCACGCGCCAGTCGCCCGGGTGGGTCAGCACGACGCGGCTTGGCCTCAGCCTCGCGATGTCATGGACCAGCTGCGCGCCCAGGCTGCCGAGCGTGGCGGGGTCGTCCAGCCGCCGGTAGTGCATGGGCCACCCGGCCTCGTGCAGGTTTTCAGCGAAATGCCGCATGGCGGCCAGGAACAAGGCGATGCGCGGCTGGCTGCTCCAGACGTGGGTGGACTCCTCCCCGACTTCGGCCATCCACACGGCGTCCCGCGAGGCGTCGAAGCCGTCGAACGCCGCCGCATCCAGGTCCAGCTGGTCGCCCAGCACCAGCACGAGATCACGCATCGCGTTTGCCTTTGGCGTCGCGGCGGCAGCGCTCGCTGCAGAATTTCACGTCGGCCCAGTTCTTCGCCCAAGCCTTGCGCCAGGTCATCTCACGCCCGCAAGCGGCGCAGGGCTTGCTGGGCAGGTTCGCTTTATTGCCTTTGAATGTGGGGGGCGACATGGCTCCCAGCATAGGCACTCGGCGAGATCACAGCTCCGCCACGCCCTTGACCCGCACCGGCATCGCCACCGGCTGAGCCACGACCTCCACCGCGCGGCCGTGGAAGCGGTCCAGCAGGGACTGCCACTGCTTCTTCACCGAGATGACGTTGGCATGCTTGACATGGCCATAGCCGCGGATCTTCTCGGGCAGGCGGGCCAGTTCGACGGCGGTGTTGAGGTTGTCCGCGGTCAACGAGGCCAGGATCTCAGCGACCAGCTTCTCGTAGTCGACGATCAACTGGCGCTCCATGCGCCTCTCCTCGGTCTTGCCGAAGATGTCCAGCATGCCGCCGCGCAGGCCCTTGAACTTGGCCAGCCACTTGAAGGCCGTGAAGGTCCAGCTACCCAGCTCGATCTTCTTCGCGCGGCCATCGGCGCCGGGCTTGGAGATCAGCGGCGGGGCGAGGTGGAAGGACAGGCGCTCCCAGTTCTCGAACTGGTCCTTCATGGCCTTCTCGAAACGGCCATCGGTGTACAGGCGCGCCACCTCGTACTCGTCCTTGATGGCCAGCAGCTTGGCGTAGTAGCGGGCCACGGCCTGGGTCAGGCGCTGGCCTTTGCCGAGAGCCGACTCGGCGGCGCGCACCCGCTCGACCAGGGTGCGGTAGCGCTGGGCGTAGGCGGCGTCCTGGTAGTCGGTCAGGAACTGGGCGCGGCGCTCGATCAGGCCATCGGGGCCGTCGAGCTGGTCGAAGTTGAAGAGCTTCACCACATTGACGTCGCCAGCCAGGCGCTGGATGGCATCCGGCGCGGCGATGGACAGGCGGCCGAGCGCGAAGGCCGTCTTGTTGGCTTCGGCGGCGACGCCGTTCAGCTCGATGGCGCGCATCAGTGCGGCCTCGCTGACGGGAATCAGCCCGCGCTGCCAGCAGGCGCCCAGCATGATGATGTTGCTGGGCAGGGTGTCGCCCATCAGGCGCTGCGAGATGTCCTGCGCATCAATCGTGTCCAGCGCACCGTGCTCGCCGACGGCGAACTTCATCTTGGCCAGCAGGGAGTCGCCCTGCAGCGAGGCATCCGGGTTGCGCACGAAGCCGGCCGTGGGCAGCTCGTGCGTGTTGGCCAGGATGACGGTGCGGCCGGCCTTGACGGTGCCCAGCGCGTCGGGCGAGGCGCCGACCACCATGTCGCAGGCCAGCAGCACGTCGGCCTGCTGGGTGTCGATGCGCACCTGGTTGAGCAGGTCCAGCGTCGGCGCCACGCGCACGAAGCTCAGCACCGCGCCGCCCTTCTGCGCAAAGCCCATGAAGTCCAGCACCGAAGCCTGCTTGCCTTCGAGGTGGGCGGCCATCGAGACCAGGGCGCCGACCGTGACGACGCCGGTGCCACCCACGCCGGTGACCAGCAGGTCGAACGGCCCCGTCCACTGCCAGGGCGCGGGCGGTGCGATGGCGGCGAGTTCGCGCGCCAGGTCCTGCGCCGTGTAGCTGGCGCCGGCCTTCTTCTTCAGCACCGGGTCGTGCACCGACACGAAGCTGGGGCAGAAGCCGTTGACGCAGGAGAAGTCCTTGTTGCAGCTGCTCTGCTCGATGGCGCGCTTGCGGCCCCAGTCGGTCTCGACGGGCACCACGCTCAGGCAGTTCGACGCCACGCCACAGTCGCCGCAGCCTTCGCAGACCGCCTCGTTGATGAAGATGCGCTTGGGCGGATCCGGGAATTCCTTCTTCTTGCGGCGGCGGCGCTTTTCGGCGGCGCAGGTCTGGTCGTAGATCAGCACCGTCACGCCTTCGATCTCGCGCAGCTCGCGCTGCACGGCGTCCATCTCGCTGCGGTCGTGGAAAGTGGTGCCGGCCGGGAACAGGCCATGATGGCCGTCGTACTTGCCGATCTCATCCGACACGACGACCAGGCGCTTGACGCCCTCGGCCTCCACCTGGCGCGCGATCTGCGGCACGCTGGTCTGGCCGTCCACCGGCTGGCCGCCGGTCATCGCGACGGCGTCGTTGTAGAGGATCTTGTAGGTGATGTTGGTCTTGGCCGCGATGGCTTGGCGGATGGCGAGATAGCCCGAGTGGTAGTAGGTGCCGTCGCCCAGGTTCTGGAAGACGTGCTTCTCCTTGGTGAAGCGGCTGTGCGCCGCCCAGTCCACGCCCTCGGCGCCCATCTGGATGAGGCCCGACGTGCCGCGCTCCATCCAGCTCGCCATGAAGTGGCAGCCGATGCCGGCCAGGGCCTGCGAGCCCTCGGGCAGCTTGGTGCTGGTGTTGTGCGGGCAGCCGGAGCAGAAATAGGGCTGGCGGCGCACCGCGTCGGCGGCGTTGGACAGCAGCTGGGGCGTCAGGAAGTCGACGACGAGATGGCGGCGGTCCAGGGCGGGGTTCAGGCGCGCCAGCCAGTCGGCCACCGTGCCCATGATGCGGCTGGGGCGCAGCTCGCCCAGGGCGCTCAGCACCGCGCAGCCATGCTCGTCCGTCTTGCCGACGACGCGCGGGCGCTGGAAGTCCGGCAGGTGGTAGAGCAGTTCCTTGATCTGGCGCTCGACGACCGGGCCCTTCTCCTCGATGACGAGCACGTCGGTCAGGTTGGAACAGAACTCGGTGATGCGCGTCGGCTCCAGCGGGAACACCAGGCCGACCTTGTAGACGCGCACGCCGGCCGCGGCCAGCGCGTTGGGGTCCAGGTCGAGGCGGCGCAGCACTTCCATGAAGTCGTAATGCGCCTTGCCCACGGTCACGATGCCCAGCGTCGCGGCCGGGCTGGTGACGATGTGCTTGTCGATGCTGTTGACCTTGGCAAAGGCCTTCACCGCGTCGAGTTTGTGCGCCAGGCGCGACTCCAGCTCCAGCGAGGGCAGGTCGACGGAGCGGATGTGCAGATTCGTCGGCGCCGTGTAGTCAACGGCGTGGTCGAAGTTCAGGCCGACGGCGTCCAGGTCCACCGTCATGCCGCTCTCGACGACCTCCGAGATGGCCTTGAAGCCGACCCAGGCGCCCGAGAAGCGGCTCAGCGCCCAGCCGTACAGGCCGAACTCCAGGTACTCGGCCACATTGGCGGGGTGGACGAGCGGCATGCTCCAGGCCTGCAGGGCCTGGTCGCTCTGGTGGGGTGTGCTGCTGGACACGCAGCCATGGTCGTCGCCACAGACGACGAGCACGCCGCCCTGCGTCGACGTGCCGTAGACATTGCCGTGCTTGAGCGCATCGCCCGAGCGGTCCACGCCCGGCCCCTTGCCGTACCACATCGCAAACACGCCATCGACGGTGCGCTGCGGGTCCAGGGCCACGCGCTGCACGCCCAGGCAGGCCGTGGCGGCCAGGTCTTCGTTGATGGCGGGCAGGAACTCGATGTGGGCCTTCTCGAGGAACTTCTTGGCCTTCCACAGCTGCTGGTCCACCATGCCCAGCGGCGAGCCGCGGTAGCCGGAGACGAAGCCGGCCGTGTTCAGCCCGGCGCGCTCGTCCTGTGCTTTCTGCGCCAGCAGCAGCCTAACCAGGGCCTGCGTGCCGGTCAGGAAGACGGCGCCGCCGTCGGCCGCGAGGTTGTCGCTGAGCTGGTAGGGGCGCAGGCTGGGCGTGACGGGGGTGTCGGCCATCGAAGGGTCTCCTTGGGGGCGAGGAATTCTTCCCTCCCGGCGGCGGAAGAACTTGCCTCAATGCCGGGTTGGCGCCGGCCCAATGAGATGATTCTTCTCCAAAGAGGCATTTCATGGAACAAAACCCACTCGACCGCGCCAGCCTGCAGATCCTGGAGGCCCTGCAGGCCGATGCGCGGCTGTCGACCCAGGCCCTGGCCGAGCAGGTTGGCCTGTCGGCCACGCCGGTGTGGCGGCGCGTCAAGGACATGGAGGACCGCGGCGTCATCCGCGGCCAGGTGGTGCTGGTGGACCGGGAGAAGATCGGCCTGTCCATCCTGGTGCTGGCCAACGTCAGCCTGGTGCGGCACAGCGAAGGCGCGGTGGAGCAATTCGAGCAGCTGGTGTCCACGCGGCGCGAGATCATCGAATGCCATGCCATCACCGGCGAGGCCGACTACGTCATCAAGGTCGTCGCGGCCGACATGAAGGCCTACGACCTCTTCCTGCAGCAGCACATCTTCAAGCTGCCGGGCGTGAGCAGTGTGCGCAGCAACGTCGTGCTGCGCGAGGTCAAGTACGAGACGGCGCTCCCGGTGGACTGAGTCAAGCGGCTCGGGCTCAGTTCAGGAAACCGTTCACCGAGATGTCGACGCTCTGCGCGCCGCCGAAGGCTACGCAGGATTGGCCGCCCACGCCGGGGTAGACCAACGGCGTCGGATACGTGAGGTGCACCGTCTGGTTGGCCGGCACATGGACGTAGAAACGCGGCGTGCTGCCACCGATGACGTTGGTGCTGCCGCAGATCTGGCCGCCGGCCAGCACGGGGGCGAAGACGAAGATCGTGCGGTCGGTGGAGCCGAGGTTGGTCAGCGTGATCGAGGTGACGCCCAGCGTGCTGCCGGCGGTGGTTGGGCCGACGGTGACGTAGTTGGCGCTGCCGTTGGCCGAGTCCTGGAAGGGCCGGCTCGGCAGCACCGATTCGACCAGCGCCGCCTTGGTGGCAGCCAGCGCGGGCGTGAGGGCCAGGACCGACAGCGCGGCGCAGGCGAGGGTGGACAGCAGTCGCATGAAAGTCTCCTTCGAGGGATCGCGTCAAACGTGCCGGCGCAGCGCCAGCGTCAACAGGCCCAGCGCCAGCAGCAGCGCTGCACCGGGTTCGGGCACGAGGGCGGTCGAGGTGATGTCGACCGCATAGGCGCTGCTGCAGCTGGCCGCGCAGGCGCCGCCGGACCAGCTCGCCGCCAGTCCGATGAAACCGTCGCCCAGCGTGCCGCTGCCCAGGTTCTCGGCGAAGGAGAAGTTGGCGGGCTGACTGATGGCGATCGTGTAGCGCCCCGCCGGCAGGGAGCCGACGTGCAGCGTCGAATCGGCGCAGCTGGGCGCGGCCGTACCGGGCGGGCACAGGCCGTCGTCATTCGAGACCAGGAAGGTGGCTGCACCGCCCCAGCCCGCGAACAGCGACACATAGGGATCGAAGCCGCCCGCCGCGACGGCCTGGCCGGCGGCATTGACGCCCCCGCCGAAGCTCCAGGTCTGGGCGTCGAGGGCGGCGGCGGCGCTGGTCTCGAACTCGATCAGCGCGACGTCGTTCGGGTTGTCGGCCGCCAGCAGCCCCTGCGCGGACAGCGTGGCGGCCGGCGCGGCCGTGCAGACCATCATGGCGGCAAGCGTGGCAGCGTATCGGGACGGCATGGCAACTCCTTGTCGAGGCGCGAGGCATGCTGCGCGTCGGGCTCGGCCAGCGTCGACCCCTAGAACCTCCGTCCTGCACCGTTCGCGGGGGGCTGGTCCTCAATCCATGTCTCTTGGCAACCTGGCTGCGGGCTGTCTACAGTCGGTCGGTCGTCACTCGCCGCCGGCCATGGACTCCTTCTTCGCCCAGCTCTCCGATTCCGTCTCCTCCGCCCGCACGCTGGAAGACCTGACCCGCCCGCTGCTGGAGATGCTGGAGGCCGTCACGGGCCTGGAGTCGACCTATCTGACGACCATCGACCTCGCCGAGGGCCTGCAGCATGTCGTCTATGCGCGCAACTCCAAGGAGCTGCAGATTCCCGAAGGCCTGTCGGTGCCCTGGGGCGACACCTTGTGCAAGCGGGCGCTGGACGAGAACCGGCCCTATACCGACGATGTGGCCGGCATCTGGGGCGACTCCGGCGCGGCGCGCGAGCTCGGCATTCAGACCTATGTCAGCACGCCGGTGCGTACCGATGAGGGGGCCCTCTACGGCACGCTGTGCGCGGCCAGCTCGCAGCGCCGGCCCATGACGCCGGCGGCCGAGCATGTACTCAGCCTGTTCGCCCGCCTCATCGAGCAGCATGTGGAGCGTGAGCGTCTCGTCGAGAAGCTGCAGCGGCTGAACGCCGAGCTCAAGACCCAGGCCCTGACCGACTCGCTGACCGGCCTCTTGAACCGTCGTGCGTTGATGCTGGAGCTGACGCGCCTGCGCGCCCTGGCCCAGCGCACCGGCAGCTGGCTGCTGGCCGGCGCCATCGACCTGGACGGCTTCAAGCAGATCAACGACACGCGCGGCCACGACGCCGGCGACGAGTTCCTGTGCGCCGTGGCTGCCAGCCTGCAGGCGGCGCTGCGCGGTGGCGACGTGCTGGCGCGCATGGGCGGCGACGAGTTCGTCGTCATCGGCCTGGGGCCCAAGCTCGGCGAGGATGGCGCCGTGGCCGCGCGCCTGCTGCAGCAACGCCTGGCCCTGGCCACGGTGGGCCACCATGCGGCGGGTGACGGTGCCATCGATTACGCCGGTGCCAGCGTCGGCGTGTCCTGTCTGGACCCCAACCAGGTCGACAGCGAGCAGGTGCTGCGCGAATCCGACGCGGCGATGTACCGCGTCAAGCTGGTGCGGCGCCAGCAGGGCTGAGCTCGCTCAAGGCTGAGTTGAAGTCCAGCCGGTCCAGCGCCCGGCTCAGTCGCTCGAAGCCGGTCTCGCCACAGGCCGCGCGCAGCGCCGGGGCTAGCGGCTTGAACAGGTCCAGCGCGGCCAGGTCCTGGGCTTGCAGCGCCTGCTTCAGCCGCGCCAGGGCCTGGGCGTCCAGGGGGCCTGCCGTAGCCGGCGCCGCGGCGCTGCGGCGGCTTTGCAGCCAGGGGCGAGCCTGTGCTGTCAGTGCGGTGAGTTGCCGCGCAACATCTGCCAGGTCGGCGCTGAAGTCGTCCCCCGCACGGGCGTGGGTCTCGCCGCGCATGGCGGCCTCGCGCAGCGCCCGGGCTGCCAGCAGGCCGGCGCCGCCGCCGAGCTTGTGCAGTCGCGCCGCCGCCTGCGCGGCGTCCAGCGGCGCCGGTGTTGCCAGGTCGGCAAACTCGTCCAGCAGACGCTCCAGCAGCCGGGCGAAGAAGTCCACATCGCCCTGCAGGCGCTGGCTGGCCTCGTCGCTGTCGACGCCCTCGAGATCGGGCCAGCTGCGGTCCGCCGGCGTGTCGCCGCTGCGGGCCGCGACCGGCAGGCTCCGGCCCTGGGCGCGTTCGATATGCTCGCGCAGCAGCTGCACGAGGCCGGCAGGGTCGAAGGGCTTGCTGATGAAGCCGTTCATGCCGGCGTCCAGTGCGCGCTGGCGCTCGCTGAGCAGGGCGCCGGCGGTCAGCGCGACGATGGGCAGTTGCTGCAGGCCGAGTTCGTCGCGGATGCTGCGCGCCGCGGCCAGGCCGTCGAGCACCGGCATCTGCACATCCATCAGCACGGCGTCGAAGCCGGCCGGCTCGGCGCGCAGCCGTGCCACGGCCTGGGCACCGTCCTGGGCCAACGTGACGAGGGCGCCCTCCTGCGCCAGGATGCGCTGGGCCACCTCGAGGTTGATGGCGCTGTCGTCGGCCACCAGCACGCGCACGCCGGGCAGGCGCTGCACCGTCGTGGCGCCGCGCGCGTTGGCCAGCAGGGGCAGGGGCGCGTCGTGCCCGGCCAGGGCCACCTGCACGGCGTCGAAGAGGGCGGAGACATCGGCGGGCAGGCGCAGCTGGCCCACGCCGGCACTGCGGCTCATCAGCACGCAGGGCCACCCGGCCAGGCGAGCCTGCAGGTTCTGCTGCTCTGCCGTCGCCACGCTCTGCAGCAGGCGGTGGTCGAGCAGCACGAGGTCGGGTGCCGGGCGGTCCAGGCGCGCAGCCAGTGCCATGGCGTCCCCCAGCGGCTCCACCTGCCAGCCGAGGTCGATGCACAGCCGCTGCAGCGCATCGCGCTGGGTGACGTCGTCGCTGGCCAGCAGCAGGCTCAGCGACCGCGTGGCCAGGCTCAGGCCTTGGGCCGGCTCGAAGGGCAGGCGCACGACGAAGCGGGTACCCGCGCCGGGGCTGCTGCTGACGCCGACCTGGCCGCCCATCAGCTCGCACAGCTGCTTGACGATGGACAGTCCCAGGCCGGTGCCGCCATAGCGGCGCGAGGTCGAGCTGTCGGCCTGGGTGAAGGGCGTGAAGAGGCGTGACAGCGCCTCGGCCGGGATGCCGATGCCGCTGTCCTGCACCGCGAGTTCCAACTGCAGCGGGCGCGCCTGGACGTCGGCGCAGCGCAGGCTGACGCTCACCTCGCCTTCGGCGGTGAACTTGATGGCGTTGGACACCAGATTGCCGATGATCTGGCGCAGCCGCGCCGCGTCGCCCAGCAGCAGCGGTGGCAGGGCGGTGTCGAGGTCGAGGGTCAGCGCGATGCGCTTGGCCTCGGCCTGGGGCTGGAACAGGCTGGCGACGTCGCGCAGCAGCGCCTGCGGGTCGAAAGGCGTGGCCTCCAGCACCATCTCGCCGGCCTCGATCTTGGACAGGTCCAGCACCGCGTTGATGACATCCAGCAGCGAGCGGCTGGCGCTGCTGATCTTGGCCAGCAGGTCGCGCTGGCCGGTGTCCAGATCGGTACGTTCGAGCAGGAAGCTCAGGCCCATGACGGCATTCATCGGCGTGCGGATCTCGTGGCTCATATTGGCCAGGAAGTCGCTCTTGGCGGCGCTCGCCGCATCGGCCGCCTGCATGGCGCGGCGCAGGGTGTCGGCCGTGGCGCGACGCTCGGTGATGTCCTGTACCGCGCCCACCATGCGCACCACCCGGCCGGCCTCGCTTTCGGTAGCGCCGACGGAGTGCAGCCAGCGCAGCTGACCGTCCGGCGCCAGCAGCTCCAGCTCCAGGTCCCAGCCCTCGCCGGTGCTGGCGGCCCGGGCCATGGCCTCGCGCAGCCTGTGCTCGGAGTCGGGCATGAAGCTGCGCAGCACCGCGTCGGTGTCCAGTTCGCCGCCCGGCGGCAAGTGGTGGATGGCATGGGTCTGGGCCGTCCAGCTGAGCCGGTTGCTGACCAGGTCCAGCTCCCAGCCGCCGACGCCCGCCATCTGGCCGGCTCGTTCCAGGAAGGCCTCGTTGCGCTCGAGCTGGCGGTTGCTGTCGCGCAGGGCCGCATCGCGCTGCTGCAGTGCGGCCGTCATCGCATCCAGGGCCTGGGACAGCTGGCCCAGTTCGTCCCCGCTCTTGAGCTCGCTGCGGGCAGCGAGGTCGCCCCCCTCGACGGCCTTGGCGACGCTGCGCAGCCTGTCGATGGGCGCCAGCACGCGGCGCAGCAACAGGCCGGCCAGCAGCAAGGTCAGCGCCAGCAGCGTGGTCTGCGTGATCACCGCCAGCCAGCGCTGGCGCGTCGCATCGCGGCGCCGCGCCTCGACGAGATCGCGCGACAGCTCGAAGGCACCGTCGCTGACGCGGCGGGTTTCGTTGACGAGCTGGTCGGTCAGCGTCTCGCGGCGCGCGGCACCGTCGAGATCGGCGACGGGCATCTGCGAGGCCTGGCGCAGCGCGGCAAAGATCTGCGGCAGATTGCGGGCCGTGTCCTGCAGGTCCTCGACCTGCTCGGCGCTGGCGGCGTCGGCCGCGGCGTAGTCGTGCAGGGCGCGGCTCAGGCGCTGGTGCACGAGGTTCCATTGCCGCGCCGCACGCTCGCTGCGGTAGAGGCCGTAGTCCTGGGTCAGCACCAGCAGCCCGGCGGCGTCGCGCGCAATGACCTCGACCGTCTCGCGCTGGGCGTCGTTCATGGCCGAGGCCTGGCGCTCGATGGCAATGCTGGTCAGCCGCGCGCCGACCACCAGCAGCGCCGCGACCACGCAGGTCATCAGGGCGGGACGCAGGCGCATGTCGGCTACTTGATGATGGTCATTGCGCGGGGATCGAGAGCCCTGAGCGGCTCGACTCGCATCAGCTCGAGATAGTCCGGCACCGTCCGACCCTCAACGAGGCCTTCGCGGATGGCCCAGCGCGATTCGGCTTCCAGCGTCGACAGCAGGTTCTGGTCCAGGCCGAGGCGGAAGTCGTAGCCGTCGAGCTGGCTGGCCGCGTTGCGGACGTCGACCTTCCAGCGCGCCGCCAGCAGTTCGTGGGCGCGGGCAGGCTGGTCGTTGATCAGGGCCACGCCGCGCCGCGTTGCTTTCAGCAGGCGCAGCAGGGTGTCCTGGCTGAGCCCGGGCTGGGCGACGAGGTTGACCATGACGGTATAGGGGCGCAGCGTGGGCAGCTGCACGCCCTTGGCCCCGAGCTGCTCCAGCGTGTGGGGGCCAGCGGGGCGGTAGAGGCCGGCGGCATCGACCTCGCCGCGCAGCAGCGGGTCGCCGCCGCGGTTGGGGTCGATGAAGACCAGGTTGACCGAGTCGCGCGGCACGCCATTGACGAGCAGGAAGACATTGGTGAAGTAGTGGGCGCTGGTGCCGCGCACGACGCCGATGCGCTTGCCGGCGAGGTCGGCCGGCTTGCTGATGCCGCGGTCGGTGCGCGCGATCAGCGAAGCGTCACGCGCCGAGCTGCCGAAGGTGGCGATGATGTCGAAGCGATGGCCGGCGTGCAGGGCGAAGACCAGGGGCGTGTCGGCCACGGTCGCAACCTGGGCCTCGCCATCGGTCAGGTGCTTGAGGCAGCGCCGGCCGTTGACGCAGCCGATGACCTGCACCTCCAGGCCCTCGGCCGCGAAGTAGCCCTCCTGGGCGGCCAGCTGCATGGGCGCGAACAGCGTCGAGTCGCCGACGGCGATGACCAGGGGCGCGGCCTGGGTTGCGCAGGCGGCCAGGCCCGCCAACAGCCCGGCGACCCAGCGGCGCAAGGGTGAGGTGAAACAGGAGGTCAGCAGCATGTCGATGCCTTGTCTGGCGATGCGCCATCTTCGCCGCTCTTGCAAGGCTTGCCTGACTGGCGATCAGGCGTCGGCATGCGCCTCGTTGGCTTCGCCGACACGGCCCCGGCCCGCGGCCTTGGCGGCATAGAGGCCGCGGTCGGCACTCTCGATGAGGGACTCGCCGCGCGTCTGCACCACCTCGCCGTCCGCGTCGGGCCGCACCGCGGCCCAGCCGACCGACACGCTGACGAGGCAGGGCTGCGGCGCGCCGGCGTGCGGCAGGGCCAGGGCGGCGACGGCGTCGACGATGCGCTGGGCCATGGCGCGGGCGCCGGCCGCATCGGTCTGCGGCAGCAGCACGGCGAACTCCTCGCCGCCATAGCGTGCGGCCAGGTCGGCGGGGCGGCGGATGCTGGCGCGGATGGCTGACGCGATCTGGCGCAGGCAGGCGTCGCCGGCGACATGGCCGTAGTGGTCGTTGAAACGCTTGAAGTGGTCGACATCGACGAGCAGCAGGGCGACGCTGTCGTGGCCGCGGCGGGCGCGCTCGCATTCGATGCGCAGGTCCTGGTCGAAGCGGCGCCGGTTGGCCAGGCCGGTCAGGCCGTCGGTCAACGCCGAGGCGCGCAGCGCGTCGCCCAGGGCCTTCAGGCGCAACTGGGTGCGGGCGCGGGCGACGACGACCTCGGCCACCGGCGGCTTGCGGATGAAGTCGGCCGCCCCGGCCGCGAAGCCGGCCACCTCGACGGCGACCTCGGTGTGGCCCGTGATGATGATGACGGGCACGTCGGTGAGCAGCGGGTCGGCGTGCAGCGTGCTGCAGACCTCGAAGCCCGACAGCCCGGGCATCTCGGCGTCGACGAGGATGAGGTCGGGCGGGCTCTCGCGGGCCAGGCGCAGCGCGTCTTCGCCGGACAGCGCGAAGCGCACCTCGCCAAGGCCGTTCAGCATGCGGGCCAGCACCTGCACGCTGGCAGCGTCGTCGTCGACGAGCAGCAGGCTCCGGCGCGTGTCCAGCTCAGCGGGCCAGGTGTCGGGGGCGGGCAGCTTCATGTGGCGAACGGTGCTTCGTGGCCGTCCGGGGCGGCCGCGCTGATGTAGACGCGGCCCGGGCCCGCCGACTGCGCGGCGGCAAGGGCAGCCGCTGCGGCGGCGGCCGGGTCGCCGTCACCGAGCAGCAGGCCGATGCCGATGGCCAGCGCCAGCTCGCCGTCGCTGGCGAGGGACTGCTGCAGGCGGGCGGCCAGCGCAACGGCGCCGGCGCCGGTGGTGTCGGGCAGCAGCAGCGCGAAGACTTCGTCGCCGTGGCGGGCGACCAGATCTGCCGGCCGCTGCAGGGCCTGCTGGGCCAGCCCGGCAACGTGGCGCAGCGCGTTGTCGGCGGCGGCGCGGCCGTGGCGTTCCCGGTAGGCGGCCAGACCCTCGAGGCTGGCGAGCAGCAACGCCAGAGGCTGGCCGTTGCGGCGGGCGCGGCGGCATTCCAGGTCCAGCTCCTCGTCGAACTGGCTGCGCTCGGCCAGGCCGGTGAGCGGGTCGCGGCGGGACAGGCGCAACAGGCGCTGGGCGGTGCGGTGCAGGCGCAGCTGCATGGCGACGCGGGCGCGCAGGGCCGGGCCGGCCACGGGCTTGGCGACGAAGTCGGCCGCGCCCAGCTCGAAGACGGCGGCCTCGACGCGGGCATCGGTGTGTTGGGTGACGAAGATGACGGGCACCTCGGCCAGCAGCGGGTCGGCCTTCAAGCGGCGGCAGACCTCGAAGCCGTCCATGACCGGCATCTCGGCATCCAGCAGCACCAGTTCGGGCTGCCAAGTCTGGGCGATGGCCAGGGCCTGCACGCCGTCCATCGCGAAGCGCAGCTGGCTGTAGCCCGACAGCAGCCGGCCCAGCATCTGGATCATGCCGGGGTCGTCATCGACGAGCAGCACGCGCGCGTCCGACAGGGCCGGCAGCAGGCTGTCGAGCCGGCTGGCCAGGGCGCTGGGCGCCGCGGGGTGGATGGTGCTGGGCAGGGTCAAGGGCATGGCGCGACCCATTGTGGGGCCGCACGGTAGGGGCGAGTCAACCAGGGTTGTCTGTGGGCTGGCTGGCGGCCAGCAGGATTTCGAAACGGCAGCCCTGGCCGGGCTGGCTTTGCACCTCCAGCCGGCCGCCCATGGCCTGCACGAGGTCGCGGGTCAGCGTCAGGCCCAGGCCCGTACCGGGGATGCCGCCGCCGGCGCGGCCGAGGCGGTTGTAGGGTTCGAAGAGATGGGCGAGCTGGTCTTCGCTGAGGCCGCAGCCGTGGTCCTGCACGGCCAGGGCGACCTGGTCGCCGCGCGTCTCGAGTTCGACCTCGATGCGCTGGCCGTCGCGGGCGTACTTGATGGCGTTGGACAGCAGGTTGTCCAGGCATTGACGCAGGCGCCGGGCGTCGGCTCGCACCCGGACGGGTGCTGCGGCCGCCGTCGCGCGCAGCTGCATGCCGGCGGCGGCGGCCTGGGCGGCGGCCGGCTCGCAGGCCTGCTCGGTCAGGGCCCTGAGCTCGACATCCTTGAGCTCGACGTGGAACTGGCCCGACTCCATGCTGGCGACGTCGGTGACGTCCGCCAGCAGGCTGGACAGGTGGCCGACGGCTTCGAGGATGTGGGCGAGCTTGTCGGCCTGGCCCGCGCTCAGGCGCTCGGCCTGCATCAGCTGGGCAAAGCCCTTGATGACGTTGACCGGGTTGCCGATCTCGTGGGCGATGTAGGACAGCATGGAGGTGGTCGCGCGACGCGCGGCGGCGGCCTCGGTCTGGCGGCGCGCCATGGCCAGGGCACGGTCGCGTTCGCGGGTGTCGCGCAGCACGTGGATGGTCAGCGCGTCGGCGCCTTCGCCCTGGGTGGAGGTGCTGACCTCGACGGGGATGTGCTGGCCGTTGGCGCCGCAGACGCAGTCGTGGCCATGGCTGTCGCAGACCAGCAGCTCGGCCAGGCGGGCGCCGTCCACGGCTTGCGCTTGCATGCCGAGCAGGCCGCAGGCGGCGGCATTGGCCATGACGATGCGGCCCTGGGTGTCGGCCGCGACGATGGCGTCCTTGCAGGCCTCGACGACGGCGGCGACGCGGCCGTCACTGATCTGGCGGTGGCGGTGGTCGACCTGGTCGAGGTAGTGCTCCAGCGAGCGCTTGCGGTCGACGAGGCGGCGCACGCGGGCGCACAGCACCGGCGCGCTGAAGGGCTTGCGCACGAAGTCGTCGCCGCCCAGGGCCAGGGCCCGCGCCTCATGGCCGATGGTGTGGGAGTTGGTCAGGAACATGATGGGCACCTGGCCCAGGGCGGGGTCGGCGCGCAGCTTCTTGCAGATGCGGAAGCCGTCGCTGTCGGGCAGGTCGATGTCCAGCAGGATGAGGTCGGGCTTGAGTTCGCCGACGAGGCTCAGGGCCTGGGTGCCGTTCAGCGCGAAATGGCATTCACCGACATCGGCCAGCAGGCTGCGCACCAGCTGGATGCTGGTGGCGTCGTCGTCGATGATGAGGATGCGGGTGCGGCTGGCGGACCTGGCCTCGGGCTTGTCCGGGCGCTCGGCGGCGGCGCGCAGTTGGGTGCGCAGCCGCGCCAGCACCTGCACGTCGTCGAAAGGCTTGCGCAGGAAGTCGTCGGCGCCCAGCTCAAGGGCGCTCGCCTCGGTGCCGGCATCGGCGTGCGAGGTTGCGAAGATGATGGGCAGTTCGGCCAGGCCCGGCGTGGCGCGCAGGCGGCGGCAGACCTCGAAGCCGCCGAGACCAGGCAGGTCGACGTCCAGCAGCACGAGGTCGGGGCGGTGCTGTTCGGCCAGGCGCAGCGCGTCTTCGCCGGTGGTCGCGAAGCTGACCTGGGCGAAGCCTTTCAGCAGCTGGCCCAGGTACTCGATGACGGCTACATCGTCGTCGACGACGAGCAGATGGATGAGGCAGGCGCGCTCGGCGGGCGTGCGGGCCGTGGTGGTGGCCGGGCGCCAGATCACACGCGGCTTGTGGGGCGGGGCTGCGAACCTGGGGTTCGTCGTGGTGGCAGTCATCATGTTCTCTCCCTGAGAAGCATTCGGTTCAGTGGCCGTGGCGCATGAGGGCGTCGGCCAGACGGCCGGCGAGCGCGAGGATGTCCAGCGGCTTGGTCCAGTAGTCGTCGAAGCCGGCCTGCATGGCGCGGTCGATCTGGCCGGGCGTCGCGTCGGCGGACAGCGCGATGCACAGTGTGCCGGCCAGGGCCGCGTCTGCGCGCAGCCCCCGGACGACGTCCAGGCCCGACAAGCCCGGCAGGTTGATGTCGGTCAGCACGACCTCGGGCCTCTGGGCCTTGGCCAGGGCCAGGCCGGCGCTGCCGTCGGCGGCGTGCAGCACGCGCCAGTCGCTGCGGTCGCGCAGGGCTTCCTGAACGAGCAGGGTGTTGAGCGGCTCGTCCTCGATATACAGCAGGGTGACGGTGCGGGTGCCGCCGGGCTCGGCGTCGGTGGCCGACGGCCGGCCCTGCTGGGCCCGGTCGACATCGAGCAGGCCGTCGACGAGCTGGTGCAGGCGCTTGGCCGAGTCCAGCACCCATTCGATGCGCTCCTGCTGGCGTGGGGCCAGCGGCTCGTCCTGGCTGAGCAGCAGCAGCTGGCTGAAGCCGATGACGGCGTTCAGCGGCGTGCGCAGTTCATGGCTGGCGCGCGACAGGAAGGCGCTCTTGGCCGCGCTGGCCTCCTCGGCAGCGAGCTTGTCGCGGCGCAGGTTCTCGATCTCGATGTGCTCGTCAACGTCGGCGATGAAGCCGTGCCAGAGCACGCTGCCGTCGGCCTGCAGCGAGGGGCTGGCGCGGCCGGAGCGCCAGGTGGGCCTGGCGGCACCGGGCAGGTGGACGCGGAACAGGCGCTGCCAGGGCTGCTGGCGGGCCTCGGCCTCGCGCATGCCGTTCAGCAGGCCGGGCAGGTCCTCGGGGTGGACGCGCTCGGCGAAGACGCGCAGGCCCTCGGGCCGCAATGGCGCCACGGGGCCGAAGATGTGCTCGGCCTGGGCGCTGACGAAGCCGAGTTCGCCGCTGCCGCCGGGCTGGCTGCGGTACTGGAACAGCAGGCCGGGCGTCTCGCTGCTGAGGCGCCCCAGCAATTCCGCCTGGGCCTGCAGCCGGGCCTGGCTGGCCAGCAGGTCGACATGCTCGCGGCGGTGGGCGAACCAGGCCTCGACGGCCTTGGCGATGTCGACCAACAGCGTGGCCTGGACGGCGTCCAGGCGGCGCGGCACGGTGTCGCCGACGCACAGGGCGCCCAGGGTCAAATTGCCGAGGCGGATGGGCAGGCCGGCATAGGCGCGCAACCGGGTTTCGCCGATGACCCAGGGGTTGCTGGCGAAGCGCGCGTCGGCCGCGGCGTCAGGCACTTCGAAGAGGGTCTTGCCGCGGATGGTGTGGGCGCAGAAGGACGGGTCACGTTCGCAGTCGATGGCGTCGGTGCCGTAGCGGGCCTTGAACCACATGCGGCGCTCGCCGACGAGGCTGATCAGCGCAATCGGGAACCCCAGCAGATGGGCCGCGCAGCGCACCAGGCCATCCAGCACCGCGTCGTGCTCCGGTTCGGCCGGCGGCTCGCTCAGGCCGAGTTCGGCCAGGCATTGCAGGCGCTGGGCTTCGTCCAGAGGGAGTTCGGCGGCATTCATGGGTAGGCAATCTAGGTTCCCACCCCCCTGGACGATGCCGGGAGTTCTTGATGTCGGTTGTCAGGGCGCCTAGGTCGGCGCGGCTCAGGCGTCGTTGTTGACGAGGCCGTGACGGATTGCCAGTTTCACGAGTGCGGTGACGTCGGGCGCCCCGAGCTTGGCCATCAGCCGGCTGCGGTAGCTGTCCACCGTCTTGGGCGACAGGTGCAGGGCGGTGGCGATCTCGGTGCTGGAATGGCCGTCGACCACCATGGTGACGACCTGGCGCTCGCGCACCGACAGGCTGGCAAAGGGGTCGTCGCCCGCGCCTTCAGCCAGCGCCCGGGCGGCCAGTTCGGCGACGCCCTGGCCGAGGTGTCTGCGGCCGGCGCGCAGGGCTTCGATGGCCTGCAGCAGCTCCTCCGACGGCGAACCCTTCAGCACATAGCCGCAGGCGCCGAGCTTCAGGGCCATGCCGACATGGCGCGGCTGGGCCGACATGGTCAGCACCAGGGGCCGGATGGGCAGGTGGCGGCGCTGCAGCTCGGTCAGCAGCTCCATGCCGGAGCGCGGGCCGATGGACAGGTCGACGAGGACGATGTCGGGCGTCAGCTGCTGCAGCTCGGCCAGGGCGGCGGTGATGTCGCCGCTGTCGCCGACGACCTCATGGCCGGCCTCGGTCAGCAGGGCGCGCAGGCCCTGGCGCACCATGGCGTGATCGTCGACGAGGTAGATGCGGGCGGTCTGGGTCATTCCGGTGCTTGCCAGCGCAGGGTGAGTTGAGTGCCGCCGCCCTCGCCTGGCCCCAGTTCCAGCCTCGCGCCGATGGCGCGGGCGCGCTCGCGCATGCCGATGAGGCCGAGGTGGCCGGGGCGGCGTTCGAAGTCGGCGTCCAGGCCGCTGCCGTCGTCGGCCACGCCGAGTTCGATCTCGTCCGGGAAGCCGTAGAGCGTCACCCCGACCTGGTTGGGTCGGGCATGGCGCAGCGCGTTCTCCAGGCCTTCGCGGGCAATCATGAACAGAGCGTACTCGACCTGCACCGGCCAGCGCTGCGTCAACAGCACCTCCTCGATGTCCAGCGACAGGCGCACGTCCGGGTGCAGGGCGCGGCGCTGGACGATCTCGTTTTCGAGCGCGGCCGCCAGGCCTTCTTCCTCCAGCAGCGGCGGGCGCAGATCGACGAGGACCTGGCGCACCTCGCGCAGGGCCTGGGCGATGAGGGCGCGGGCCTGCTCGCGCGAGCCGGCGGCATCCAGGTCGAGCATCAGCCGCAGGGCCGTCAGGCTCTGCCCGAGCTGGTCGTGCAGGGCCTGGGCCAGGCGCTGGGTGGTGCGCCTTTCCTGGTCCATCAGCTGCTCGGCCAGCGCCGACAGCGCGGCCTCGGCGTCGATCTGCACCGAGATGTCGACGACGACGCAGAGCAGCAGCGAGCGGCCACCCAGCTCCAGCGGTTCGGCCACCAGCTTGGCATGCAGCTGGCAGCCCGAATGCGGGCGCAGTTCGCGGTCATCGATCTCGGTGCGGCCGTCCATGCCCGGCAGCGGCGCCATGCCCAGCGCCTTGGCGGTCTGGCCGACGACAGACAGCGTCGGCCAGCCCAGCAGGCGGCCGAGCTCGTCGTTGGATTCGATGACGGTTTCGCTGGCGACATCGAACAGCGCGATGCCGACCGGCACGGTGTGGAAGAGGGCGCGGAACTTGGCCTGGCTGTCGGTCAGAGCCTGCTCGGTGAACTTGGCGAGGGTGATGTCGGACAGCGTGGCCAGCACGCGGGCCGGCTGGCCGCGGGCGTCGCGTTCGGTCCAGGCTCGGCAGCGCAGCCAGCGTGGTGCAGACCCAGCCAGGCGCAGATCGATGTCCAGTGGCGCGCCGTGCTGCAGATGCGATTGCAGCGCGGCCCGCCAGGGGCCCTGGTCGTCGGCGTGCAGCTGTTCGGCCAAGGGGCCTGGCCTGCCCAGCAAGGCCAGCGCACGAGGCGACAGGTATTCACTGTGGGCGGCGATGTCCCATTCCCACAGGCCATCGGCGGCACCCTGCATGGCGCGGGCATAGCGGGCCTGTTCGGCGTCCAGAGGCCCGAGGTTGCGAGCCATGCAGAGCCAGCCGGCGCCGTCCGGCAGGGGAGAGATGCTGGCCTCGAAGCGCGCCAGGCGGCCGGCCTGGGTGTGCAGGGCATAGCGCAGACGCTGGGGGCTGGCGGTGCAGGCGGCGGCGAAGCGCTGGGCCAGGTCGGGCGGGCCGACGCTTTGTAGCGGGCGGCCTTGCAGCGTCGCCCAGGGCGCGTGCAGGTCGGCGTGGTCGAGGTGGTTGCAAGCGCTGAAACGCAGGTCGGGACCGATCAGGAAGCAGAGATCGGGCAGGGCCGCCGCGATGGCCGGCGCGGCCTGGGTCCAGGGCTCGCGATCCGGCGCTTCAAGCATGCGCTACAGCGTACCGTAGCTGTGCAAGCCGGAGAGGAACATATTGACGCCAAGGAAGGCAAACGTGGTCACCAGCAAGCCGACCAGGGCCCACCAGGCCGACACGGCGCCGCGCAGGCCCTTCATCAGCCGCATGTGCAGCCAGGCCGCATAGTTCAGCCAGACGATCAGGGCCCAGGTCTCCTTGGGGTCCCAGCTCCAATAGCCGCCCCAGGCCTCGGCGGCCCAGAAGGCACCCAGGATGGTGGCGATGGTGAAGAAGGCAAAGCCCAGGGCGATGGCCTTATACATCAGGTCGTCGAGCTGGGTCAGCTCGGGCAGGCGGGCGCTCAGGCGGCTGCGCAGCGCGACGGCAATGGCCAGGAAGACGGCGACGCCGGCGATCTTGTAGGCCCAGCCGGTCAGGCCGGTGGCGGTCGCAGCGTCGACATTGGCGCCGAAGCGCACGGCCAGGATCAGCACGACGATGCCGACGGGCATGGCGACCAGGCCCTTCCACAAAGCTGCGTTCGTGGCTGTCTTCAGCAGATAGGCCAGGGCCACCATGGCCGCCAGCGCGAAGCTGCCATAACCGACAAAATTGGCGGGCACGTGGATCTTCATCCACCAGCTCTGCAGGGCCGGCACCAGGGGCTGGATCTCCTGGGCCTCGCGGGCCACCGTGTACCAGAGCAGGAAGCTGACAGCCCCACTGACCACCAGCATGACGAAGGCCCCCAGCGAGCGCGTCGCGAAGCGGGCCTCGTAGTAGAGGTAGAAGGTGGTGGTCAGCCAGCAGAACAGCACGAAGACTTCGTAGAGGTTGCTGACGGGGATGTGGCCGATGTCGGGGCCGATCTGGTGGCTCTCGTACCAGCGCACCAGGGTGCCGACCAGGGCCATGAAGACGCCGCCCCAGGCCAGCTTGGAGCCCACCGTCTCGGCCATGCTGTGGCGGCCGGCGCCGGTGAAGAAGCCACCCCAGTAGAAGAGGGTGCTCAGGTAGAAGCACAGGCTCATCCACAAGATGGCACTTTGGCTGGACAGCATGTACTTCAGCCAGAAGACCTTCTCGCCGGCGGCCAGGTCGGCGCCGAAGCCGTCGGTGTGCTGGGCATAGAGGCCGATGGCCAGCAGCGTGGCGGCACCCACAGCCAGGCTGAGCAGGCGCAGCGGCTTCCAGAACCAGCCGAGAGCGACCAGGGCCGGCATGGCGCACAGCAGGATGCCCTTCTCATAGCCGTCCATGCTGGCGCTGTAGCGGCTGAAGGCATAGCCGCCGCCGAGCACGACGAGGGCGGCGAACAGCCAGTCGAAGACGTCCCGGCGCTGCAGCACATGGCGGCGCGGCAGGTCGAAGGTGGTCGTGTTCATTCGTGGTCCTTGAGCACTGCAGCCTTGAGCTGAGCGAAGAGCTTAGCGTTGTCGGGCGATTCACGCGTGCTGGACATGGCCATGCGCACCTGCGAGCCGCCCATGTCGGCGCTGGGGGCGATCCAGACCCACAGCCGCCTCTCCTTGATGTAGAGCATGGCGAAGACGCCGACGATGAGCAAGAGGGCGCCCAGATAGACCAGCTTCTGGCCAGGGGCACGCGCGACCTGGAAGACGCTGGCCTGGACCTGCTCGAAGTTCTGCAGCTGCAGCAGGGCCGGCGAGGGGTAGTAGAGGCTGTCGGACAGCGACAGCACGGCCTGGGTCATGAAGCCCTGGCTGGCAGTATCGGTGCTCGCCGGCTCGAGGCCGGCACGCTCGCGGGCCAGCTGGTGCAGCTCGAACAGGCTGCCGTTGAGGATGCGCAGCAGCACCTCGGAGACGCGCTGGCGGTCGGACTCGGGCACGTCGCGCTCGATGAATTGCGACAGCGCCGGCAAGCCGCCTTTCACCTCATCGCCCGGCTTGGCGGCGGCGCCCGAGAAGAGGGTCAGCGCGCGCTGGGCGGTGAGCTTGAGCTGTGGCGTCAGCTGCGGCTGGTTGGGGGGAGTGGCAGCGGTGGCATAGCGCTGGGCGGCGCTGTCGCGCAGGACCGGGTCGGCCAGGGCCTGGCGCAGGCGCAGCCAGCCGTCCAGCTCGCCGTTCTCGTCGGCCGGCATGCGCAGATAGCGGAAGTTCTCGGCCGGCGTGTCGCGCACGCCGGCGAGGAAGACCTTCTGGCCGTCCAGTTCGACGGGCAGCATGTAGTTGTTGTACTCGCGGGCCTGGCCGGCGGCGTCGCGCAGCTTGTAGCTGAAGCTCGGGCCGACGTTGTGCAGGGTCTTTTCGCTGCTGGTCTTGGCACCGCTGCCCAGATGCTTGCCCAGGGACTCGCCAAGGTCGACCTTGCGCACATCGGCGCCACTGGCATTGCTGTCGCCGGCGAGGTTCTCGACGTTGATGACCCGCAGGCCGTCCAGCTCCAGCGTCTGGTCGCCGAAAGCCAGCTTGGCTCCGACGCGGCCGGCGATCTTGACCGGCGTGCCGGTGCTGGCGAGCGGCCGGGCCTGGAGCTCGAGCTTGCTGCCGCCGTCCTCGAAGCTGCTCTGGTAGATGGCCAGGCCGTTGTGGATGACGGGCTCGTTGACCTTGACCGTGGCTTCGCGCAGCGTCGTGCCGTCATGGATGACGATGTCGCTGGCAAAGCTCTTGGGCATGCCGGTGGGGTAGTAGTCGACCCTGAACTTCTTCAGCTCGATGTCGAAGGGCAGGTCCTGCAGCACCACGCCGCTGGGCAGGCTCAGCACGGCGATGCCCTGACGCTGGTTCTCGGCCACCGACACATTGCCGCGGAAGCTCGGGTTGCCAGTGGACAGGCGGTGTTCGGGCTTGATGTCGGACACGAAGCCCGCGCCGGTGTAGAGCTGCTTGCCCTGCACCCACATGGCCAGCTTGACCATGGCATTGCCGTCCAGCACGCCGCCGATGAGGATCAGCACGATGGCCGAGTGGGCCGACAGATAGCCGATCTTGTTGGCCGCGCCGCGGCGGGCCGCAATCATGGTGCCGTTCTCGCGCTGCTGCACGCGGGCCTTCCAGCCCAGCTGGGACAGGGCCTTGCCGATCTCGGCCAGGGCCATGGCCGTGTTGCTGTGCAACTCGCCGATGGCCTTGTGGTGGTGGGCCTGCAGGGACTGCTCGCGCACACCTTCCTTGTAGCTCTTCAGGTCGACCAGGATCTTGGGCGCGTTGCGGGCGATGCACAGGCTGGTGGAGACGACCAGGAAGGTCAGGATGACGAGAAACCAGGGCGCGCTGTAGACCGTGTACAGGCTCAAGCGGCCGAACACCTCGGCCCAGAAGGGGCCGAACTGGTTCACGTAGTTGCCCATGGGTTCGCTCTGGCGCAGCACGGTGCCGATGACCGAGGCGATGCAGATCACGCTGAGCAGCGTGATGGCGAAGCGCATGGACGCAAGCAGGTCCAGCAGTTCTCGGGCGGGCGAGGAGCGGGCGGCGGAGGCGGACATCAGGGCATCAACAGCAATAAAAAAGGCCGGTGGAAGTCACCGGCCTTTGTTCCTCAAGGCTTGCGTGAGGTTCAGCGCAGGCCTGCAATGTAGTCGGACACTGCCTTGATTTCCTTGTCGTTCATCTTGGCGGCGATGGTCATCATCATCGGGCCATTGGCGCGGCTGCCGGCACGGAAGGCCGTCATCTGGGCCTCGACATAGTCGCCATGCTGGCCACCGATGCGCGGGTACTGGGCCGGGATGCCCGAGCCCGTCGGGCCGTGACAGCCGGCGCAGGCCGGCACATTGCGTTCGGCGATGCCGCCGCGGTAGATCTTCTCGCCCAGGGCGACGCTGTCCTTGTTCTTGGCGAAGCCGGGCTTGGCGGTCTTTGAGGCATAGAAGGCAGCGACATTGCGCATGTCTTCTTCCGACAGCGGGGCGGCCATGCCGCTCATGACGGCGTTCTTGCGCTTGCCGGACTTGAACTCGGCCAATTGCTTGGCCAGGTATTCGGCGTGCTGGCCCTGCAGAATGGGGTTGGCGGGGCTGCCGCGCGAACCGTCGGCGGTGTGGCAGGCGGCGCAGACCTGGGAGGAGATGGTGCCGCCCTTGCCGAGGTCGGGCTTGGCCGGGGCAGCGGCGGGCTCATTTGCGTGAGCCGTGGCGGCCAGCATCAGACTCGACAGGAGGAGAGCGACAGTCTTCATGGATTTTTGAGGTCTCAAAGGGCGCAACCCGAGAATTTTACAATGCTGAATCACAGCGTCCGACCCTGCCATGACCAACGAAATCCCTGAGGCCACCGCCTCGGCACCCATGACCGAGAAGCTGGCCCTGGCCTGGACGCACACTTCGCGCTTCCTGACCACCGCCAGCCAGCTGGTCCATCTGCCCGCCACCGAGCTGCCGGAAATTGCCTTTGTCGGCCGTTCCAATGCCGGTAAATCCACGGCCATCAACACGCTGGCCCAGCAGAAACGGCTGGCTTTTGCGTCCAAGACGCCGGGCCGCACCCAGCACATCAACCTCTTTGAGCTGGGGCCCAAGGACAGGGCCGACGCCCTCTTCGCCGACCTGCCGGGCTATGGCTATGCGGCCGTCAACAAGTCGGCCAAGCTGCGCTGGCAGAAGGTCATGGCCGACTACCTGGAGGTCAGGCGCAGCCTGTCGGGCGTCGTGCTGATGGTGGATTCCCGCCTGGGCCTGACCGACCTGGACAAGCAACTGCTGGAATTCGTCGCCGCCCGCATCGCCACCGGCGAGATCAAGCTGCTGGTGCTGCTGACCAAGTCCGACAAGCTCAACCGCAAGGAAGCCGATGCCATCCTGCGCAGCACGACGGAGTTCCTGGCCGGCCTGTCGACGGAGCACTCGGACATTGCAGTGACCCTGTTCTCGGCGCTGAAGAAGAGCGGCGTCGGCGACGTCGCCCTGGCCCTGCACGAGTGGACCCATGCCGCCCCTGCCTCTGAACCTGCCGCCGCCGACGCTTGAGCGGCTGAGCTTCACGACGGCGCCCGGCGTCACGCTGGCCTGCCGCGCCTGCGGCCCGGTGGATGCGCCGCGGCTGCTGTTCCTGCACGGCTTTCCCGAGGCGTCCTTCGTCTGGGAGGCCGTCATGGCCGGCTTCGGCCAGCGCTGGCGCTGCCTGGCGCCGGACCTGCGCGGTTACGGCGAGTCCAGCGCGCCCGCCGACGTGGCGGCCTACCGCGCCAAGCATCTGGTGGCCGATCTGGCCGCGCTGGTGGCCCAGACCGGGTCAGGGCCGCTGCATGCGCTGATCGCCCACGATTGGGGCGGCGCCCTGGCGTGGAATATGGCGGCCCAGAGGCCTGAGCTGCTGCAGCGCCTGGTCATCATCAATTCGCCCCATCCGGCCCTGTTCCTGCGCGAGCTGGCCCGCAACCCGGCCCAGCAGGCGGCCAGCGCCTACATGAATGACCTGGCCGCGCCGGATGCGGAAGCCGTCTATGCGGCCAACGACTTTGCGCGCCTGTTCGAGCTGCTGACCCACCAGGGCGGCAGCGAGGCCTGGCTGGACGAGGCAGAGCGCGCGCGCTACCGCGAGGTGTGGTCGCGTGGCCTGACCGGGGCGCTGAACTATTACCGGGCCTCGCCGCTGCGGCCGCCCACGGCCGGCGATCCGGGCGCCGCGGCCGTGCAGCTGCCGCCTGAACTGGTCACGGTGAGGGTGCCGACGCTGGTGATCTGGGGCGAGGTCGACACGGCCCTGCCACCGTCATTGCTCGACGGGCTGGAAGCCTATGTGCCCGAGCTGCGCATCGAGCGTGTGCCGGGCGGCACGCATTGGCTGCTGCATGAGCAGCCCGAGCGGGTGGCCCGGTTGATCGAGACCGGCCTGGGCTGAACGGGGCTTCAGCCGCCCAGGTCGCTCATCAGCGTGTCGACGGCGCGCTGGACGACGTTGTCGTCTTCCAGTGCCGTGATGAGGCCGTTGGACAGCAGGGCTTCCAGGGCCCGGCGGGTCAGCGGCAGGCGCTCGTCGGAATCGCGGCCGACGAAGAGCAGGAACTGGCGGCCCTCGCTGATCCAGGCGATCTGGGCGGTATGCCAGTCGCCCTGGATGAAGAGGTGGAACCAGCGGCCGATCTGCAGGCTGTCGATCCAGCGCTGCAGGGCGGCGCGGGCGTCGGGCGAATCGTGCTCGTTGTAGAGCTGCACCGGCACGGTGGGCAGTTCGCCGCGGTCGACGTCGGCGCTCAGCCAGTGCGACGGGATCTGGGAGTCGCGCTCCTCCATCAGGCGGCGCACGATCTCGTCGGCCGAGGCGGGGGCAGCGCTGCCGGCAGCGCCGGCGCTGGGCGCAGCGGCCGGCGGCGCGGCGGGGCGGCGCTCGGCCGGGTCCAGGGCCGGCAGGCCCCGCAGCAGCCGGGCATGCTGGCCCATCAGTTCGGACAGGGCCGGCTCGCGCTTGGCTTCGGACAGCTGGATGCTGTCGCAGCCGCTGACCAGGCTCTCGATGAGGACGGGCAGGCGCATGCGCAGAGCCTCGCGATCGGCGAGGTCGCGCGGTGTCGTGAGGCTGTCCAGCACGCCGTCGACGATCTCCATCGCGGCATGGGCTTCGCGCGAGTCGCGGCCGTGGCGCACCATGGCCGCCACGATGACGTCGACCCAGGCCGTCTGCAGGAAGCGGTGCATGCGCGGCCCGAGCGGCGCACCGGAGATCTGATGGTCGATTTGCTCGCGGATCAGCTCGCGCCAGTCGCTGCGCAACTGCTCACGCTCCAGCGCCGCCAGCGCGACGGCATTGCGTTCGCTGCTCTGGCGGGCCTGCTGATCGATATGGGCGTCCACGCGGGCCAGCACCTGCTGGAAGAGCAGGGCGGTCGGCGTCGGCGCGTCGACGAGCAGCAGGGCCTCGCCCTCCATGAAGCGCAGGAACTCGACGAGGCGCGGGTCGTCGGCGCGCTCGAACACCATGCCGTGGGCGGCGACGCGATTCAGCAGCGCCCAGGTGGGATGGTCCTGGCGGCGCAGCAGCATGGCGTCGCTGCGGGCCAGGCGCACGACGGCGATCTGCAGCCGCGCCAGCAAGGCTTTCAGCGGCGGCAGCAGGCGCGGGTCGGCCAGGATCTGGTCGTAGAGCCGGCTCAGCATGTCCGGCCCCGTCGAACGCACGAAGGGCGCGGGGGCCAGCGGGTCGCGCTGGGTCACGGGGCCGTGCGAAACCAGGCCCTGGGGCCTGGAATTGACAGCGTCTACGCGGCGCGACAGGCCGTCCAGGGTGCCGTGGTTGGTGGGCCGCATGCCGATGCCGCGGGCAGCGGCCAGGCGCTGGTGGGCCAGCGGGTCGGTCTGGGCGCGGCCATGGGAGGCCACCATGTCGCTGATGTCAGCGGCGCGCAGGGTGGCGCAGGCCTGCACATAAAGGCGGTTCAGGGCCCGGGCCAGCGGCGCCGAGGCGATGCGCATCAGCTCGTACTGGGCCTGGGCACCCAGCGGGCTGGAGGCCAGTGCATGATGCAGCGCGTGGGCGAACAGGGCGGGGCGCAGCGGGTTGTCGCGCTCGCGGGCCCGCGCGATGCCGCGCAGGGCGGCGAAGAAGTTGCCGATCTGGTGCAGCTCGGCCCGGCTGGTTTCCTCGGCCGCCTTGGTGACGTGGGCAATGGCCACGTCCTGCAGGGCCTGTTGCTCGTCGACGAGGCTGAGGCTTTCCAGGCCACCCAGCTGGGCGGGGGCGCGGTGCAAGGGATCCTCGCCACGGCGACCGGCCTGCAGCAGCTCGATCAGCTTGCCTTCGAAGTCGGTCACGAAATGCGCGCGCACCTTGCGCCAGCCCTCGCGCAGCGGGTAGTGCTGGGGCTGGGCGTCGAGCTCGTCCTGCATGCTGTTGAGCAGGTCGCGCGCCAGCGGGCCGGCTTCGGTCAGCGCGTGGTCTAGCAGTTGATGAGGATGCGGGCTGAAAGGCATGGACGCGAGGCAGGTGCGTAATGAGATTATCCGGCGCCGAGCTGGTGCGTCCCGACGTGTTGCCCCCGCTTACTGACCCCTCAACCGCATGGCAAACGCTGCACTTCAGAACCTTTTCACGCTTTTCCAGGCTGGACGACATGCCGAAATGGCCGCCCAGGCTCGTGGCCTGCTCGTTGAAAACCCTCGGGATGGCGACCTGTGGAAGGCCCTGTCCGTGGCCCAGCAGATGCTGGGCGAGGACGCGCTGCCGGCCCTGGAGCAGGCCCTGGCCCTGCTGCCGCGCGACGCCGAACTGGCGGCCAATCTGGGCGCCCTGCTGGCCGGGCGGGGTCGTTGGAGCGACGCCCGCGCGGCCTACGAGCGGGCGCTGAGCCTGCAGCCGCGGCTGTCGGGCGCCCACAACAACCTGGGCAATGCGCTGCTGGCACTGGCTCAGCCCGCCGAGGCCCTGGCCGCTTTCGACCGGGCCCTGGCCTTGCAGCCCGGCCTGGTCGCCGCCCTGGGCAACCGCGGGCGGGCGCTGCTGGCCCTGGACCGCCACGAGGAGGCCGGGCGGGCCTTCGAGCAGGCCATGGCGGCGCGGCCCGGCGACGCGAGTCTGCGCGGGCATGCCGCGACGGCCTGGGCGGCAGCCGGACGCCCTGAGCTCGCCGTGGCAAGGCTGCGCGAGGCCTCTGCCTTGGCGCCGGCGGATACCGGCTACCGCTTCCATCTCGGCAATCTGCTGCAGCAAACGGGCGATGCCGCCGCTGCGGTGGAGGCCTTCGAGGCCGTGCTGGCTCTTGACGCCGGCCATGCCGAGGCCGCCTGCAATCTGGCCGTGCTGAAGCCGCAACGCGGCGAGGCGGTGCTGACGGCGGCCCTCGCCGCCGGCGTCTCCGGTGAGCGGCGGGAAGCGCTGCTGGCCAATCTGGGCGGGCTGCGCCTGCGTGAGGGGCGGCATGCCGAAGCCGTCCAGGCCTACCGTCAGGCGCTGCAGGATGAGCCGGCGTCGCCTCGCGCGCTGGGCCATCTGGCGCATGCGCTGAAGCAGCAGGGCCGGCTGGACGAGGCCGATGCCGTGCTGAGCCGCCTCATCGAACTCGAGCCGGCACTGCCGACGGCACGCAGCGACCGCCTGCTGCTGCGCGCCTATCGCCAGCGGCATGCCGACGAGTCGGCCGCACTGCGGGCCGAGGCCCTGGCTTTGGGTGAGGTGGTGGCGGCGCCGGCCGTGGTGCGGCCGCTGCGTGCGCCAGGACCGCTGCGCGTCGGCCTGGTGTCGTCCGACCTGCGCAGCCATCCGGTGGGGCGGCTGGCCGAAGCCTGGCTGCCGGCGCTGGCGCGGCGCTGTGAGCTCTTCGTCTACGCCAGCCAGAGTGCCGACGACGCCGTGACACAGCGTCTGCGTGCGGCCGCGCCGCACTGGCTGCAAGTGGGAGGATGGGATGACGAAGCCCTGGCCCAGCGCATCGCGGCCGATGGCATCGACGTGCTGGTCGACCTGAACGGCCACACGGGCGGCCATCGCCTGGGCGTGTTCGCGCGCCGGCCCGCGCCGCGGCAGTTCAGCTGGCTGGGCTATGCGGGCAGCACCGGGCTGGCAGCCATCGACGGCTTCATCGGCGACCGCTGGCTGCTGCCGTCGGGCGCCGAGGCGGGTTTCGTCGAAGCCCTGCACCGCTTGCCCGACAGCTTCACGGTCTATGCGCCACCGGCCGAGGCGCCGGCGGTGACTGTGCGCGAAGGGGCGCTCCGCTTCGGCAGCTTCAACGCCCTGCACAAGCTCAATGACGAGGTGCTGGCGCTGTGGGCGCGCGTGCTGGAGGCCGTGCCCGGCAGCCGGTTGCTGTTGAAGACCTCGGGCCTGCAGCATGAGGCCGGGCGCGCCGCGCTGCTGGAGCGCTGGCCGGGCGATGCATCGCGGCTGGACCTGCAGGGGCCGGGTTCGCTGGCCGACTACTTCACTGCCTTTGGCCAGGTCGACATCGCCCTCGATCCCTTGCCCTATGGCGGTGGCATGACGACGCTGGACGGGCTGTGGATGGGCGTGCCGGTGCTGACCCTGCCCGGGGCAGCGCCGATCTCGCGCCAGGGGCTGAGCTTCCTGCAGGCCCTGGGTCTGGCCGCGGACTGGGTGGCGGCGGACGAGGCGGACTATGTGCGCCTGGCGGCGCGCTGGGCCGCCGATCGGCCGGGCCTGGCCATGCTGCGCGCCGGCCTGCGCCAGCGCATGGCCGCCAGCCCGCTGTGCGACACCGAACGCTTCGCCGCAGCCTGGCTGGCCGTGGTGCAGGCATGATGCGCGCCGTCACCACCTGTTCCTCGCCCATGAAGCGTCGCCTCCTCGGAATCAGCCTGGCCTGCGCGGCCACCTTCGTGCATGCGGATGAAGCTGCCCCTGCCAAGCCGGACCTGCCGCTGTGGGAGCTGGGCCTGGCCGCCGGCACGCTGTCCCAGCAGGCCTACCCGGGTGCTGATCAGCAGGTCAGCCGCACGCTGGTGCTGCCCTATGTGGTCTACCGCGGCAAGGTGCTGAGGGCCGACAACGAGGGCGCGGGGCTGCGCGCGATCCGCACCGAGAGCTTCGAGCTGGACGTGTCGTTCGCGGGCTCGCTGAGCGCCGGCGGCAAGTCGCTGCGGGCGCGCGAGGGCATGGCGCGCCTGCCGTCGCTGGTTGAATTCGGGCCGGTGGCGCGCTGGTATCTGAACGGCCGCGACGCGGCCAACCGCCTGAGCTTCGAGGTGCCGGTGCGCGGCGTGTTCGAGGCCAGCGACCTGCGCCACCACCGTGGCATGAGCCTGGAGCCCGAGCTGTCGCTGGAGCGGCGCCAGCTGGCGGGCTGGAGCTATGGCGTCAGCGCCGGCCTGCTGTTCGGCGATCGCCGTCTCGGGTCGATGTACTACACCGTCGAGCCCGGCGAGGTCCTGCCGGATCGGCCGGCCTATGCGGCCCGCTCGGGTCTGATCGCATGGCGGCTCAAGGGCGGCGTGTCGCATCAGCTGACGCCCGATCTGCGGCTGTTTGCCATCGGCCGCATCGACAGCGTGGCGGGCGCGGCCAACCGCGCCAGCCCGCTGGTGCGCCAGACCACCGGTGCCACCGTCGGCATCGGCCTGACCTACACGCTGACGCGCTCGGCGGCGCGGGCCACGAGCGACTGAGTTTCAGAAGCCAAAAGAAAAGGGGCTGCTCGCGCAGCCCCTTTGTCATTCCAGCGAATGGATCGCCGGGCGAGGACTTACATGTCCATGCCACCCATACCACCCATGCCGCCCATGCCACCCGGCATGCCGCCGCCGGCGGCTTCTTCCTTGGGGGCCTCGGCAACCATGCACTCGGTCGTCAGCATCAGCGAAGCGACGGAGGCGGCGTTCTGCAGGGCAGTGCGCGTCACCTTGGTCGGGTCCAGGATGCCCATTTCGATCATGTCGCCATAGGTGTCGTTGGCGGCGTTGAAGCCGTAGTTGCCCTTGCCGGCCAGCACGGCGTTGACGACGACGGAGGCTTCGCCACCGGCGTTGTAGACGATCTCGCGCAGCGGGGCTTCGATGGCCTTCAGGACCAGCTTGATGCCGGCGTCTTGATCGGCGTTGTCGCCCTTGATCTCGCCAGCGGATTGCTTGGCACGCAGCAGGGCCACGCCGCCACCGGCGACGATGCCTTCTTCAACGGCGGCACGGGTGGCGTGCAGCGCGTCTTCCACGCGGGCCTTCTTTTCCTTCATCTCGACTTCGGTGGCAGCACCGACCTTGATGACGGCGACGCCGCCGGCCAGCTTGGCCACGCGCTCTTGCAGCTTCTCGCGGTCGTAGTCGCTGGTGGCTTCCTCGATCTGGATGCGCACTTGCTTGACGCGGGCTTCGATGTCGCCTGCAGCGCCGGCGCCGTCGATGATGGTGGTGTTTTCCTTGCCCACTTCGACGCGCTTGGCCTGGCCCAGGTCAGCCAGCGTGACCTTCTCGAGCGAGAGGCCGACTTCTTCGGCGATGACCTTGCCGCCCGTCAGGATGGCGATGTCTTCCAGCATGGCCTTGCGGCGGTCGCCGAAGCCAGGAGCCTTGACGGCGACAACCTTCAGGATGCCGCGGATGGTGTTGACCACCAGGGTCGCCAGGGCTTCGCCCTCGACTTCCTCGGCAATGATCAGCAGCGGACGGCCGGCCTTGGCGACGGCTTCCAGCGTGGGCAGCAGGTCGCGGATGTTGGACACCTTCTTGTCGTACAGCAGCACGAAGGGGTTGTCCAGGATCGCGGATTGCTTTTCCGGGTTGTTGATGAAGTAGGGCGACAGGTAGCCGCGGTCGAACTGCATGCCTTCGACGACGTCCAGCTCGTTGTTCAGGCTCTTGCCGTCTTCAACGGTGATGACGCCTTCCTTGCCAACCTTGTCCATCGCGTTGGCGATGATCTGGCCGACGTCGGCATCGCTGTTGGCGGAGATGGTGCCGACCTGGGCGATTTCCTTGGAGGTCGTGGTGGCCTTGGAGGCGGCCTTCAGCTGGGCGACCAGGGCTTGCACAGCCTTGTCGATGCCACGCTTCAGGTCCATCGGGTTCATGCCGGCGGCCACGTACTTCATGCCTTCGCGGACGATGGCTTGAGCCAGCACGGTGGCGGTGGTGGTGCCGTCACCGGCGTTGTCAGAAGTCTTGGAAGCGACTTCCTTGACCATCTGGGCGCCCATGTTCTGGAGCTTGTCCTTGAGCTCGATTTCCTTGGCCACGGACACGCCGTCCTTGGTCACGGTGGGAGCGCCGAAGGAGCGCTCGAGCACCACATTGCGGCCCTTGGGGCCCAGGGTCACCTTGACCGCATTGGCCAGGATGTTCACGCCTTCAACCATGCGGGCACGGGCCTCGCCGCCAAAGATCACGTCTTTTGCTGCCATTTGATTCTCCGGATACTTAAATTGGGGTCAGAGTCGAATTCTCTGAGTCAGTTGGGGACAGAGCTCGCGCTGCGCGCTTCGGTCTGTCCCGCAAGCCATTACTTCTGCACAACCGCGAAGAGGTCTTCTTCGCGCATGACCAGCAGTTCGTCGCCGTCGACCTTGACGGTCTGGCCGGAGTACTTGCCGAACAGGACGCGGTCGCCGACGACCACGTTCAGGGCCACGAACTCACCCTTGTCGTTGCGCTTGCCCGGGCCGACGGCCAGGACTTCGCCTTGATCCGGCTTCTCGGCGGCGTTGTCGGGGATGACGATGCCCGAGGCGGTCTTGGTTTCTTGCTCCAGACGGCGAACGATCACGCGATCGTGCAGGGGGCGCAGCTTCATGGAATCTCCTTGAGAGTTGGAACTGGAGCGGCCGTGACATCGCGGCGCGCTGAAAAAAGGGGCCCTGGAATCGGCCCGATTTCGTTAGCACTCGAATGCGTTGAGTGCTAGCAGACACGCATTATAGGGACGGAGGATGTCGATTCAAGTCCTGCCGCGCATGGCCTTTTTCTTGCCCCAGCTTGCCGGCGAAGGTCGGCCGACCGGGCTGAAAAGCCTCAAACCCCCAGCCGCAGCTGCCGCCGATCGGCCTTCCTGAGGCTGCGTGGCGAGCAGCCGAATTCGCGGCGGAAGGCCTTGTTGAAGTTGGACAGGTCGGCCCAGCCGGTGTCGTAGGCCACGTCGGTCACGGGTTGGCGGGTGTCGCGCAGCAGGCGCAGCGCATGCATCAGTCGCATGCGCATCAGGTACTGGTGCGGCGTCACGCCGATGGACTGGCGGAACACCCGCAGCAGATGGAAGGGGCTCAGGCCGGCGGCCTGGGCGACCTCATCCAGGTTGAGGGCCTCGGCGCTGCGCGCCTCGATGCATTGCGCCGCGGCACGGGCGCGCTCGTCCTGGCGCGGCATGGCGGCCGGGGCCTCGCCGTCCAGCAAGGCTCGGCGCACCTGGGCCACGATGGACAGCGCGGCCTCTTCCAGTGCAAAACCCTCGCCGGCATCGGCGTCCAGTGCGCGGAAGAGTCCGGCCACGCGGGGCGAGGGCGGCAGGCAGGCCCGCTCAAAGCGGGTTCTGGCGCCGCCCTGCCCCAGGGCTTCGAGGCTGTCGTCCAGCAATTCCGCCGACAGGGACAGTACCGTGCAGTCATCGCCCGTGCCATCGCTTTCCTCGTGGGAGCAGGCATAGCCGTCGCCGGTATTGCCCAGCATCAGCCAGCCGGGGCTGAGCACGGCGCCGCCGGCGCGGGTGCGGTAGGTGAACTGGCCGCGGTCCACCAGCGTGATCGAGAAGGCCGCGTGTTCCTCGTCCTGGGCACGGTCGTGCGCACCGGCACGGCACTGGCAGTGCATCAGCTTCAGGCCGCTGCCGCGCTGCCTCGGCAGGTAGGCGCGAGCCGCGGCCGGCAGGAGCGCAGGGGAGGTCATGGCGGCATCTTAGCGATGGGTGCATCGCAGTTTTTGCCAAGTTTTTTGATGCCCTGATGCCTAGTCTGCGCGGCATGCCAACCCTTTCGCCGGAGATCTCCATGACCGCTTCAGCAGCCTTGCTGCATCGCCTGCACCAGGGCCCCGCTCCCCTGGTCCTCGTCAACGCTTGGGACGCCGGCAGCGCGCGCCTGCTGGAGCAGGCCGGCAGCGCCGCCATCGCCACCAGCAGTGCCGGCATGGCCTGGTCGCTCGGCTATGCCGATGGCGAGCGCCTGCCGCGCGCCAAGCTGTTGGCCGCCGTGGCGCGCATCTGCCGCGTGGTGAGCGTGCCCGTCACCGTGGACATCGAGCGTGGCCAGGGCGCGACGACCGCCGAGGTGCTGGACTTCGCCCGGCAGCTGGCGGCCCTGGGCGTGGCCGGCCTCAATATCGAGGACGGGCTGGGCGCCGATGGCCTGCCGGTCGGTCCGCAGATCGCCTGCGAGCGCATCGCGGCGCTGCGCTCGCTCGGCCTCTTCATCAACGTTCGCACCGACGTCTTCCTCGCGCCTCTCACCGACGCTTTCGACGATGGGCTGCGCCGCGCGCGCCTGTATGCCGAGGCCGGCGCCGACGGCATCTTCGTGCCCGGCCTGGGCGATGTGGGGGGCCTGGCCCGTCTGGCCCGCGCCATCGACAAACCGCTGAACGCCTATGCCGGCTACCCCGGCGCGCCCAGCGTCGCGGCCCTGGCAGCCGTTGGGGTGCGCCGCGTCAGCCTGGGCTGCGCGCCGGCGCAGGCTGCCTACGGGCTGCTGGGCCGTATCGCCGCGCAGACGCTGCAGCAGGGGCGCGTCGATGAGCTGGCCGGCATGGCCGCGGTCGACGCGATGAATGGGTTGTTCTCATGAAGCGCCTGGTTCTCTGCCTGCTCGCCGCGCTGGCCCTGAACGCGCGGGCCGCCGACCATCTCGACACGCCCACCGTCATCGCCGACCCCGCAGCCGACATCGGTGATCTCTTGGCCTGGACCTCGGCCGACGGCAAGCGGTTGAACCTGGTCATGGACATCGTCGGCAAGCGCTTCTCCGACCAGGTGCAATACGTCTTCCATGTCGACAGCGGCGCACGGGTCGGCGCCACGGGGGCGAGCACAAGGCTGGTCTGCCAGTTCGATACGGCCGGCCTGGCCGAATGCTGGGCCGGTTCGCGCGATCGCTTGAAGGGCGACGTGGGCAGACCCAAGGGGCGCGTCAGCCGCGACGGACGCATGCGCGTCTTTGCCGGCCTGCGCGACGACCCCTACTTCAACAATGTGCGTGGCACCCGCAGCGCGCTGAACGCCGCGGGCGACGCGATCCGGGCCGGCCAGGCCCCGCAGGATGCCAGCGGCTTCCGGCGCTTCGACGCCGAGACGCTGAAGCGCATTCCTATGCTGTGGCAGCAAACCCAGGGTGGCCCGGCGCGCAATTTCCTGGCGGGCTGGACGACCTCGGCCCTGGTCGTGTCGGTGGATCTCGAACTGGTCAACGCCGGCGGCCCGCTGCTGGCGGTCTGGGGGCGAACCGAACGCCGCCAGGCCGTGCCGGCCGACCAGGGCATGCCGCCGCCCGGCCCACCCATCGACCGCATGGGGCGGGCCCTCACCGGCAACGCCCTGCTGGCCACCGTCGGCGAGGACGACATCGCCAACCTGCTGAAGGAGGCCTACAACCGCGCCGACCCGGCCGGCTGGCCCGGCTTCGCGACCGAGATAGCCCGCAACCTGGCGCTGTACGACAGCTTCGACGGCGTGGCGGGCAACCAGTGGCTGGCCGATGCCGCCGACGCCTCACCCAAGCGCTACCAGCGCCTGGCCGAGCTGCTGGCCGACGACCGCCTCTGGGTGGACAGCCGCCAGACACGCTGCCTGCATTACCTCGCTGTCGAGCGCAGCGCCTTCGGCCCGCCGCTCGCGGATTGCGGGGGGCGCACACCGCTGCAGAACGTCAACGCGGTCTTCCGCTCGCTGCTGATCCGCGGCACGCCCGATGTCGCCGACGACGGCGTCACCCAGGACGATCGCGAGCACTCCACCGTCGACTTCCCCTTCCTGTCCCCGCCATGAAATTCCTGTCCCTGATTGCCGCCGCCTGCCTGCTGGCTGGCTGCGCCACAACCGAGCCCCGTGCCACGACGGATGGCGCCATCGCCCTCGCCAATCTGGATCAGCAGATTCAGCAGCAGGGCGACGATCCCGCTGCGCTGGAGCTGTGGCTGCTGCGCCTGCAGTTCAGTGCCGACTACGCCCTGCTGGACCGCGCCGCTGCCATCGCGAAGACCGACGCCGACGGGCTGCGCCGCGCTCAGGCGTTGATGGCGGCTCACCGCTTCACGGCGGCCGGGGCCGAGCTCGAGGCGGCCCAGGCCACGCCGGCCCAGCGTGCGCCGTGGTGGGTGGCGACCGGGCGCGCCGCCCTGGCCTTGCCGAGCCTGCAGGCGGAAGCGGCGCGACGCTCCGGATTTGCCAGCCTCTGTGCCCTGGCCCGGGCCCAGGCTGCCTTGGGAGAACTGGAGGATGCAGACCGGTCCTACGCCCAGGCGCTGCAAGCGCTCGACACGACCCTGCCTTTCCCGGCCGCAACCATCGCCTTTGCACGCGGGCTGATGTGGGCGGAGCAGGGGGGCGATGCGGCGCGGGCCGCGACCTTCTACGCCGAGGCGCTGCGCCTGGTGCCTGCCTACGCGGCAGCAGGCATCCACCTGGCCGAGCTGGACATGGCCCGCGGCGACCTGGCGGCCGCGCAAGCCCGGCTGCTGCCCGTGGTCATCCACACCGACGAGCCCGAAGCCCTGGCCCTGCTCGGCGAATTGCATGCCCGCCAAGGCCAGGAGGCTCGCGGCCGGGATGAGATCGCCGGTGCGCGGCGCCGCTACGAAATGCTGTTGAGCCGCCACCCCGAGGCCTTTGCCGACCACGCGGCCGAGTTCTACCTCGGCCCCGGCCGCGACCCGCAGCGCGCCTGGACCTGGGCCCAGGCCAATCTGCAGGAACGCGCGACGCGGCGGGCCTATCTGCTGGCCATCCGCGCGGCCGAGGCCCTGGGGCGGACCGGCGAGGCCGAAGCCCTGCGCGGGCGCATGAATGCCGCTCACGCGCCGCGCGCGGCCTGAATATTTGGATGCGGGATGTCGATTCGAGCCCCCACCATCCGTCGTCCTGGTACACCCACCCAGCAGGCCACACCATGACCCCCACGATCACGGCATTTGAACGTTCACCCGACGGCGGCAAGGGGCTGGCGCGCGACACGCGCGTCCGCTGGGCCCTGGAGGAACTGGGCCAGGCCTACGAGGTCCGTCTCGTGTCCTTCGGCGCCATGAAGGAGCCGGCGCACATGGCGCTGCACCCTTTCGGCCAGATTCCGACCTTGCAGGAAGACGGGCTGGCGCTGTTCGAGACCGGCGCCATCGTGCTGCATCTCGCCCAGCAGCATCCGGGGCTGTTGCCGGAGGACACCCAGGCCCGTGCCAGGGCCGTCAGCTGGATGTTTGCCGCGCTGAGCACGGTGGAGCCGCCCATCCTGGAACTGACCATGGCCCGATTGTTCGAGCGCGACAAGCCCTGGCACGCCGAGCGCTTGCCGATCCTCGAGGCCCGGGTCCGCACGCGGCTGGAGCAGCTGTCGGCACGGCTGGGCGATGCCGAGTGGCTGGACGGGGCGTTCAGCGCCGGCGACCTCATGATGGTGCATGTGCTGCTCAGGCTGCGCTCCACGGGCCTGCTCGACGAGTTCCCGCGCCTGGCGGCCTATGTCGCGCGCGCCGAGGCGCGGCCCGCCTACCAGCGGGCCTTTGCCGCCCAGTTGGCGGTGAACACCCGGCCAGCCTGAAAAGAAGATGGGGCGGCCGGCCCGTTCCGGCCGACACACCCCATCCCTGGCTCAGGCGGCCAAGGCCGCCCGCGCCGGCACTTCGGCGTAATGGTCCAGCTGCATCGTGAACTGCGCGCGGCCCGAGCTGAGGGCGCGCAGATGGCCGATGTAGCCGAACATCTTCTCCAGCGGCACATGCGCCGTCACGACGACCGCGTTGCCGCGTGCATCCTGGCCTTGCACATGGCCGCGCCGGCGCAGCAGGTCACCAATGACGTCGCCCAGGGCCTCGGCCGGCGTGATGACTTCAACGGCCATCACCGGCTCCAGCACCACGGGCGAGGCCTTCAGTACCGCTTCGCGCAGCGCATGCGCCGCCGCCAGCTCGAAGGCCAGGGCCGACGAGTCGCGCACATGGGCGCTGCCGTCGACCAGCGTGGCCTCGAAGTCCACCAGCGGGTAGCCCGCGAACGGACCCGCTTGCGCAGCCTTGCGAATGCCCGCTTCGACCGCCGGGATGAACTCGCGCGGAATGGCGCCACCCACCACGGTGCTGGCGAAGCGGATGCCGCTGCCGCGAGCCAAGGGCGCCACGCGCAGCGTCAGCTCGGCGAACTGTCCGGGGCCGCCGCTTTGCTTGCGGTGCAGGTGATGGACCTCGGCCGCTGCCGCGATGGTCTCGCGGTAGGCGACCTGAGGACGGCCCACCTGCACTTCCACGCCGAAGCGTGAGCGCAGCTTTTCCACAGCGACTTCGAGCTGGAGCTCACCCATGCCGGACAACAGCGTCTGGCCCGAGTCGGCGTCCTGGCGCAGGCGCAGGGAAGGGTCCTCGCGGACGAGCACACCCAGGCCCTTGGCCAGGGCCGCGGTGCCTTCCTGATGGCGCGCTTCGATGGCAACGTCGATGACGGCCTCGGGCACGGCGATGCTTTCCAGCACCGGCGCATCCTTGGTGGCAGCCAGCGTGTGGCCGGTCAGCACGTCCTTCAAGCCGACGACGCCCGCGATGTCGCCCGCGACGAGTTCGTCGCGTTCGACGCGCTGGTCGGCATGGATCTCGTACAGCCGCGCCACGCGTTCTGCCTTGCCGGTGCTGGCGTTGAAGACCGTGTCGCCGCGCTTGAGCGTGCCGCTGTAGACGCGCACGAACACCATGGCGCCGTGGTCGTCGGCGGTCAGCTTGAAGGCCAGGGCCGACAGCGGACCGTGGGTATCCACCGCACCGGGTGCTTCACCGGGCGCGGGCAGATAGGCCAGCACGGCATCCAGCAGCGGCTCGACGCCGCGGTTGCGGAAGGCCGAGCCCGCCAGCACGGGTACGAGCTCGTTCGCGACGGTGGCGGCACGCAGGCCGGCGCGCAGGGTCTCGACCGACGGGCTCTCGCCGCGCAGCCAGGCGTCCAGCAGCGCGTCGTCGCGTTCGACCACGGCTTCGACCAGGCGCGCGCGGGCCGCCTGGGCGGCACTCATCAGCTCAGGAGGAATGTCGGCCACGCGCAGGGGCGCCTTGGCATCGTCGCGGTCCCAGATCAGGGCCTGCATGGCGAGCAGGTCCACGACGCCGCGGAACTCAGCCTCGGCGCCGATGGGCAGCTGCAGCGGCAGCACGCGCGCACCCAGACGCTCCTGCATCATCGAAACGACGCGCAGGAAGTCCGCACCGGTGCGGTCCAGCTTGTTGACGAAGGCGATGCGGGGCACGCGGTACTCGTCGGCGAGGCGCCAGTTGGTCTCGGTCTGGGGTTCGACGCCGGCCACGCCGTCGAAGACGACGACAGCACCGTCGAGCACGCGCAGCGAGCGCTTGACCTCGATGTTGAAGTCGATGTGCCCGGGCGTGTCGATCAGGTTGATCTGCGTGCCCTGCCAATGCACGGTCGTGGCCGCGCTGTGGATGGTGATGCCGCGTGCGCGTTCCTGGGGGTCGTAGTCCATGACGGTGTTGCCGTCGTTGACGTCGCCGATGCGATGGTTTTCGCCCGTGTAAAACAGGATGCGTTCGGTGGTCGTGGTCTTGCCGGCGTCGACGTGGGCGATGACGCCGATGTTGCGCAGGTTGCGAAGGTTGTTCGATTTCGAGTTCATGGTGGATTCCTGATGCGGTGACTGTTGCCAGCCCCCGGTGGAACCACCTGGCAGGGCTAGCGCAAAGGCAGGACGCCGAAGCGCAGACGCGACAAAGCCGCGCTCCGGCGCTCGGGAATCGTGGCGATCAGCTTGTCGAAGGTGCGGGTACGCATGGTTTGAACTCAGGGATCAGAAAAACAAAACCCCGGGAGGTGCGAGCCTGCCGGGGTTGCTGTTGGCTGAACCGGAAGGCTTTGCGCCTTCCGAACACGGTCGAAGACGCCTCAGGGAGTGATGCGGGCTTGGGCCGTGTGGTTGAGCTTCATGATGGGCGCAATTATCGATGCCTGGAAATGTCGGGTCTGTTGTGGGGCTTTCAAGCCCGCAGCAGCGGCGTGGCCGCCAGCTGGGCCGTCGTCGCGTTGCGGTAGGGGGCGCAAAGCTGCTCGACATAGGCCTGGTGGCTGGGCAGGCCGGCGACGGTGCGCGAGACCTTGGTGTGGATGTCGCCGAGGAAGTTGCTCAGCTCCTGCTTGCCCATCAGGTCGGCCACGGGGTGGTAGCTCTGGGGGATCAGCCCCTGGCCCATCATGACCTGGACCCAGGAATTCTCGGCGAACAGCTCATCACTGGGGCGGAAGACGCGCCCGCTCTCGCGGAACATCTCGATGCGGTGCTTGAGCGTGGCGGGCACTTCCATCGTGCGCACATGGTTCCACAGGCTGGAGTCGCTGCGCTCGGTGACGTGGTAATGCAGGATGATGAAGTCGCGGATGTGAATCAGCTCGCGCTCGCATTGCAGGTTGAACTCGGCCACGTCGGCGGGGTTGATGCCGCCGGTGGGGAAGAGCTGCATCAGGCGGATGGCGGTGCGCTGGATGAGGTGGATGCTGGTGGATTCCAGCGGTTCGATGAAGCCGCTGGCCAGGCCGACGGCAATGCAGTTGCGCTCCCAGACCTTGTGGCGCTGGCCGGGCGTGAACTTGAGGACGCGCGGCTGGATCAGCAGTTCGCCCTCGACGTTCTTCTTCAGCACCTCGGGCGCGTCGGCGTCGCTGAGTTCCTTGCTGCTGTAGACCAGGCCGTTGCCGACGCGGTGCTGCAGCGGGATGCGCCATTGCCAGCCGAAGGGGTGGCAGATGGAGCGCGTGTAGGGCCAGGCCTCGCGCACCGAGGCCGTCTGCACGGCGACGGCGCGGTCGCAGGGCAGCCAGTGCGACCAGTCCTCGTAGCCCACGCCCAGGGCCTCGCCGATCAGCATGGCGCGGAAACCCGTGCAGTCGATGAAGAGGTCGCCGTCGATGCGGGTGCCGTCCTGCATCTTCAGGGCGGTGATGTCGCCGTCCTTGCCCTGCGGGCCGTCCATCAGCACGGCCGCGATCTTGCCCTCGATGCGTTGCACGCCATAGCTCTCGCTCATGACGCGCAGGTATTTGGCGTAGCGGCCGGCGTCCAGGTGGTAGGCGTAGTTCAGGCCGCTGCGTGGCAAGTGGGCGAAGCGGTTGGCGTAGGCCGCCACCGTTTCCGGGTTGTAGTCGGTGTAGGTCTTGGCCAGGCCTTCGGCGCGGCCCTTGAGCCAGAAATGCTGGAAGCCGGCGCTCCAGTGGTCGTTGCCCGTGCTGCCGAAGGAGTGGAAGTAATCCTGGGCTATGTCCTTCCAGCCCTCGAAGGCGATGCCGAGCTTGAAGGTCGCGTTGGTCGCGGCCATGAACTCGGCCTCGTTGATGCCGAGCAGATTGTGGAAGGTGTGCAGCGCGGGGATGGTGGCCTCGCCGACGCCGACGGTGCCGATCTCCTCGGACTCGACCAGCTTGATGTCCAGGCGCTTGCCGAGCAGCTTGCTCATCAGCGCGGCCATCATCCAGCCGGCAGTGCCGCCACCGGCGATGACGACGCGGTTGAACGGTGAGGTGGAAGTGTTCATCTTTTCAACTGTGTCAAAAGTTGCGCGCGAGCCTGGCGCGACAGGGTGTCGTCGATGGGGCCGAGCAGGCCGCGGGCGGCCTCGGGGATGTGGGCCCAGGTCGTGTCGTCGGCGTCGAAGACGAAATGCTGGAAATGGTGCTGCCAGACGCGGCGCTCCTTCTCGGGCAGGTCGCGCAGCGTCATCAGGGCCAGGCGCAGCGTGGCCAGCGGCGAGTCGACGAAGTCGGGCGTCTGCCGCCACCAGGCGTTGATCAAGAGGTTGACCGGCTCCAGCCCCTCGATGTGGTGGAACCACATGCTGGGAATGAAGATGGCGTCGCCGGGGCCGAGCTCGGCCACCATGCCGGCCTCCAGCGCCTGGGCAAAACGCGGGAAGCGCTCGAAATCGGGTTGCTCGAAATCCACCAGGCTGACGGGCTGTCCGGCCGGCGTCGGGTCCAGCGGCCCCATGTAGAGGTTGGCGATCTGCTCGGGCGGGAAGACCGTGAAGCGGCGCCGGCCCGCGGCAACGACGGCGAGGTTGTCGGGCAGGTCGTAATGGGCAGCGATGCGGGTGCGGTTGCCCAGCCACAGGCTGATCAGGGCGTCGCGCTCGCCCAGGCCCATGGCGTTGACCTCCAGGAAGCCGGGCAGCACGGCGTCCACCGTCGTCGAGCCGACATAGAGGGCCGGTGGCTCGGGCGTTGCTGCCAGGCCCAGCAGGCCGCTGAGGACCTGGTCCAGCGTCGCGCTGTAGCGCGAGAAGTTGAAGCCGGTGAGGCTCTCGTCGGTGTAGAAGACGCGGCCGCGGGCTTCAGGGGCCAACTGGAAGAGGCCGATGCGCATGCCCTGGTAGAAGCCCATCAGATAGCGGGCCAGGGCCTCGTCGGACTGGCGTGCCGCCTGCACCACCGGCCAGTGGGCGAACCCGCCGCGCACGACATGGGGGCGGTCGCCGGTCAGCAATGCGGCCGGCAGCTTGTTCGGGTCGAAAGGCCCGTTCCAGTCCGGTACTGCTTGCATGTTCAGATCCGGCTGTGTCGCTCGACCAGGCCTTGCAGTTGCTGAAGCGACGCGATCTGCATGTACATGGGCAGCAGATGGCCTTCGCGCGCCAGCGTCTCCAGGGCTGCACCGGGCAGGGCGGCCAGGCGCTCCTCGTGGATGGTGAAGAGGCCTGAAAGGCGGCTGCCCGGTTCCCCGCTCGCCGTCTCGATGTCGATGACAAAGGGCTCCAGCAGCTGGTGGCGGGTCAGTGCGTCGATGAAGGCCGGCAGGTGCTGGGCCTGGGCGTGCAGATGCTCCATCAGCTGCACGACATGGTCGAGATAGTCGCTGAAGCCGCCGTGAGGCATGAAGAGGGCGGTGCCGACTTCGCCTTCCTCCGGCCGCACGATGCGTGGGCTGTCCATGTCGATGTGCAGCTGCAGGGTGTCGTCGGGAGCGCGGCCGATCATGAAGGGATCGCGCTGCAGGGCCATGGGCACGACGGGGGCATCCCAGTTGCCGTTCTTCAGGAACAGGTTCTGGCCCTCCTCCAGACCGAACAGGGCCACGGGCTGAAAACCGGCATTGGCGGCGTCGCCCTCCACGAGCTGGAAGACGATGGGGAAGTGGGCCTGCAGCTGGCGGAACTCGGCCGGCAGGGCCAGGGCCGACTGGCGGGCGTCGCCGAGGGCGGCAGAACGCTCGGTGCGGATGCGCAGATGGCGATGGGTGGCGTTGTCGAGCAGGGCGGGGCGGGTCATGTCTCGGTCTTGTGGATATGGGCGATCAGGCTGCGGTGGCTCGGCAGGGCGGGCACGAAGCGGCGGGCCTGGCGGGCGGCCTCGTCGAAGGCGGCCTGGGCAGCCTGTAGTTTGGCGGGGAGCAGTGGCTGGGCGTCAGGGCGGAAACCCATGCCGTACAGCACGTATTGATAGCTGGCCGACGGGAACACCTCGTCGATGCGGCCGAAGTCGTGGCGGGCCGGGGCGCGCAGCTGCCACTGCGGCAGCAGTTCGCGCAGGCGCTCGGGCCAGGTGGCCGGGTCGCGATGGGCACGCCAGTAGTCGCTGTCGTCGCGCTGGCTCAAGGCGTAGTGCAGCTTCAGGAAGTCGATGACGCGGGCCCAGCGGTAGGCGAAGTCGTCATTGAAGCGCCGCGCCACGGCGTCCATGCTGGCGCGGGTCATGGGCAGCTCGTCGCACAGCCTTTGGGCGGACAGCTCGACCATGGCCAGGGCCGAAGCCTCCAGCGGTTCGATGAAGCCGCTGGACAGGCCGATGGCGACGCAGTTGCGCACCCAGAACTGCTCGCGATAGCCGGGGTCGAAGCGGATGGAGCGCGGCGTGGGCCGTTCGGCGGGCGCGCCGGTGGCATCCAGGTAGGCCTGCAGCGCGGCCTGGGCCTCGTCCTCGCTGGCATGGGTGCGCGAGTAGACGCAGCCGACGCCGCGCCGCGATGGCAGGCCGATGTCCCAGATCCAGCCCTTGGCCCAGGCGGTGGCGATGGTGACCGAGGCCAGCGGCGCGTCGGCCTGGGCGTAGGGAACCTGAACGGGCAGGGCGGCGTCGTTGAAGAGGACGTCGCGCTCGCTCTTCAGCGCCACGCCGAAGTGCTGGCCGATGAGGCGGGAGGCCATGCCGGAGCAGTCGATGAAAAGGTCGGCAGCCAGTGAGCCGTGCTCGCGGGTCTGCAGGGCCGCGATGTCGCCGTTTTCATGGGTCAGCACGGCCTCGACATGGTCGATGACGTGGCGGACGCCGAGCTTCTCGATGGCGTGCTCGCGCAGCATCTGGCCGAACAGGCCGGCGTCGAAGTGATAGGCGTAGTTGGCGACGGCGCCGAAGTCGGGGGTCTGCACCTGCTTGGGTGCGCAGCCCGCCTCGCAGACCTGGACCGAGGGGCTGACGACGTCGGCGAAAGGGCGCTGGCCTAGCGTGGCCAGCCAGGCCTGCACGAGGTCGGCATCGCCGTAGCCGACGGGCAGCATGAAGGGGTGGTAGTAGCGGTCGCCCGCCGCGCCGGCGTCGCCGCGGGCCCAGCTGTCGAAGCGCGAGCCCTGCTTGAACGAGACCTGGCAGCGCCGGATGAAGTCGGGCTCGGACAGGCCGATCTTGCGCAGGGTGTCACGCATGGAGGGCCAGGTGCCCTCGCCGACGCCGATGGTCGGCACGTCGCTGGATTCGATGAGGGTGATCTTCAGGTCGGCGTGTTCGGCAGCCAGCAGACCGGCCACCAGCCAGCCCGCCGAGCCGCCGCCCAGCACCATCACCTCACGCAGTCTGTCGTTCACGATCTGGTTCCCAGAAGTAAAAAGGGCCGCTTGCGCGGCCTCGCCAAACGGCGAACAAGGACGGCGCCTCAGAGCGCAAGCACCGCCGAACCAGACTGTGCCTCACAAGGAAGAGCGGGCGAGTCCCGACTTTCCTTGAGGGCCGGCTGCGGCCGGCCCCGAGGCTTTCGCTTAGAACTTGTAGCGTGCGCCGATCATGACGCGACGGCCCAGCTGGGTGACGGCACCGACCTGGTTCTCGTTGCGCAGATGCGTACGGGTGTACTCGTCCGTCAGGTTGATGGCTTCGAACTGCAGGCGCAGATGCGAAGTGACGTTGTAGCCCACGCTCAGGTCAAGCTGGCCATAGGGCTCCACGTACAGGGGCTGAGCGCCGTCCGTGCCGCCGAAGTTGGCGGCCAGGAACTTGCCGCGCCAGTTGTAGGCCAGACGGGTCGTGAAGGTCTCGTTTTCGAAGAAACCGACCAGGTTGCCAGAGTCGCCCAGGCCGACCAGCACATCGGTCTGCGCGCCCGCCTTGTTGTTGTCGTAGTTGAGGTTGGAGCGCACCTTGGTGAAGTTGGCCGACACGCCGAAGCCGCTGTTGCCGAAGATGTGCTGGGCGTTCAGCTCGATGCCGTTGAGCTTGCTGGTGCGCTGGTTGTTGATGTAGGTCCCCAGCTTGAACATCAGCAGCGGATCGTTGGGCTGGGCGGTGATGGTGCCGAGCGAGGTGCCCGGCGTGCCGCTGACGCCCGGGGCGTTTGCGTAGTTCGTGAAGATGTACTGGCGGATGCAATTCGAATCGGTGCCGCAGCCGCCGACCGTCACAGCCTGGTTGTACATCGCGCTGCCGATCGGCGTGTGCAGGCCGAACAGGTTGACGTTGTCGATGACGGCTTCGTTGTAGTCCTTGATGGACTTGCGGAAGTAGCTCGCCGCGACATAGCTGCTCTTGGCGTAGTAGTGCTCGGCCGAGAAGTCGAGGTTGCTCGAGTGCAGCGGCTTCAGGTCGGGGTTGCCCACCGAGCCGGAGGCGCCGTCGACGCGGGCCAGCGGATCCAGCTTCTGTCCACCCTGGATGGCGTTCCAGCCCGGACGGCCGATGGTCTGGCCGTAGCTGACGCGCAGCTTGGTGTCCGGTGTCACATCCGTGCTCAAGTCGACGGACGGCAGGAAGTAGCCGTACTTGCCGCCACGCTCCGCAGAGCGGGTGCCGCTGAAGCTGATGGGCACTTCGTTGGCGGCCACCCAGGCCACGGACACGGGGATCTTCTCGATGGAGGGCGAGCTCACCTTGGTGTGCTCATAGCGGGCGCCGATGGCGGCCTCGAAAGGCACGCCCCATTCCCAGGCCAGGTTGTACTGACCGAAGACGGCGCGCGACTTTTCCGTCGTGCGGAAGTCGTCCTGCCAGTCGAAGGAGGCCTTCAGCAGCTGGTCCGAGCCCAGGGCCTTGATGGCTGCGGCGCGCAGGTCCTCGAAGTTGAAATAGAAGAAGTTGTTGAACAGGCGCGAGTCACCCGAGCCCGGGATGCGGCTGAAGTACTTGCTGATCGAGTCGGCGTGCCAGATGTCGTCGGGCATGGCGGCGGGGCCACCGGCGGCGTTGGCGCCCCAGGTGTCGCGCTGCACGTTGGCGAAGGCCGAGCGGTTCTTGACGTTGGTCAGCGACAGGCCGAAGTCCAGGCTGCTGTCTTCGTTGATCTTCCAGTTGCCCTTGGTCTGCACCTGGTCGACCTGGTTCTTCTGGTAGCTGTTGCCGAACACCGAGCCCTGCAGCTCCTGCTTGGTCGGATCCAGCGCGCCGCCCTTGATCATCAGGACCGGGAACTTGTTGCTGAAATCGACCGAGGTGTCGCCGCGGTTCAGCGAGGCCGTGGCCAGCGTGACCGAGGTGCCCAGCGGATCATCGGCACCCGAGGTGGCGGTGGAGTGGTGGGCGTCGATGTCGAAGCTCAGCGCATCGGCGGCCTTCCACTTGATGTTCAGGCCGATCTGCTGGTTCTTGTTCTTGGTCTGGATGCGCGACGCGCCCATGGCCACGTCGGAGTTGGTCATGTGCTCGCCGTAGATGATGGGCGAGGAGGGCGAGCCGGTCTGGTATTCGCCGAACTGGCCGCCGTAGTTGAACCAGGCGGAGATGTCGTTGCGGCGCTGGCGGAACTTCTGCTCCGACATGACGAAGTCCAGCGTGCCGAGCAGGTCCTTGGTGGGCTTGAACTGCATGACGAGCTGACCGTTCAGGCGCTCGCGATGCACGCCGGTGAACGAGTAGTTCAGGTTCTGCGGCACGCTGTAGATGGAGCCGATGGCCGGACGGTTCTTGATTTCCGTCGCTTGCGATGCGGGGGGCAGGCCGCCCCAGACGGCGTGCGTACCGCCCCAGTCGTTGTCCTGGATGCCGTCGAAGGTCTTCCAGCCGCTGCTGACGTTGGCTTGCGAGTAGCCGGAGTCACGCACCTGGTAGGTGCCCATCAGCGCGATGCCGAAGGTGCCGTCGTTGGTCTGCGTGCTGTAGATGCCGCTCAGCTCAGGCGTGGCGCTCTTGCCCTGCTCTTCGCCGGGCAGGCGGCGTGCGGACTGGTCGTTGACCAGCTTGACGCCGACCTGGGCGATGGTTTCCTTGGTGTCCAGCGGGCGCGGCGTGCGGATGTTGATGGTGGCACCCATGCCGCCGGTCGGGCTGCTGGCGCGGCTGGTCTTGTAGACCTCCAGGGCCGCGACGCCGTCGGCAGCGAGGTTGGAGAAGTCGAAGGAGCGCGAGCTGGGCGCGCTGCCGTCGATGCTGGAGGCCGGCATCTGGCGGCCGTTCAGCAGCACCAGGTTGAAGTCGGGGCCCATGCCGCGCACCGTGATGCGGGTGCCTTCGCCGTTGCTGCGGTCGATGGACACGCCGGAGATGCGGCTCAGCGATTCAGCCAGGTTGGTGTCGGGGAACTTGCCGATGTCTTCGGCCACGATGCCGTCGACCAGACCGGAAGACGAGCGCTTCAGGTTGACCGAGGTCTCCAGGGACTTGCGGATACCCGTGACGATGACCGTTTCCAGCTGCGTCGTGCTGGCCAGCGCCTGCGGCACCGAGGTGACCGGCGTGGGGCCGGCGTTGGGATTCCCGGGGCTTTGGGCCATCGCGGCGCCGGCAAACAGCAGGCCGCTGGCCGTGGCCAGGGTTGTGAGGCGAAGGGCAGGACGAGGCTGTCTCATTCACTTGTCTCCAGAGTTATGAATCTTGTCGAGTGATGCTCGATGACGAGCTGAAAGCGCTTTCAAGAATACGCGAATGGCAGCGCTTTCAACCTAGGCAACACCCTCGGTCTGCGGCTTGGCGGCAACGCAGATCGAGGCTGAGGTTGAACCACGCCGGAACTGGGTTCATGTGACCGCTCCCATAGGTTGCGGTGCACAAGAACGGCAGAGCTAGGGGTAGTTCTGGGTTGAAAAGCGATGACTCTTGGAAAGCAATGAAAGCGCTTTCAAATAATCATGCGTCGCGCCCCAAGGATCGGCCACATGGTTTACCCGAGCGGAACAACAGTCCGCCCCTCGCCCAGTCCGACCGCGCTGAACGCGGGTCGGCCTAGTCGGTCTTGCAGACCGCGCTGCGGACAGCGCCGCAGCTCTTCGGCAGGCACGCAGAGTCCACTGGACTCTGCGGGTCCGGCCTCAGCCCCCGAGGGGACGGCGATGCTTGCCGGATCGACCGGCAAGCACATCGCCCAACGCGGCCGGCTCGGGAGCGGCCCAGCGCTCGGCCGCAAATACCAATACAGCTAGCGCTGCATTCGGCGCGTGCTCTCGCGCACGACGAGCTCAGGCTCCGGTAGCTGGGCCTTGGGCTTGCCGCCGCGCAGCATCTCCAGCATGGCCGTGGCGGCCTCGACGCCGATCTCGTAGACCGACTGGCGCACCGTCGTCAGCGGCGGCATGGAGTAGCGCGCCATGATGAGGTCGTCGAATCCGACCAGGGAGACGTCGTCCGGCACACGCAGGTTGCGCCGGTGCAGGCCCAGGCAGGCGCCGATGGCCATCTGGTCGTTGGAGGCGAACAGGGCCGTGAAATGAGCGTCGCGCTCCAGCAGACGTGTTACCGACAGCATGCCGCCGGCTTCCGTGTAGTCGCTCTGCACGATGAGGCCCTGGTCGACCGGGATGCCGGCCGTGGCATGGGCGTCCAGGTAGCCGTTCTGGCGCTCGACGGCATCGTCGTGCATCAGGTCGCCGGCAATGAAGGCGATGCGGCGATGGCCTTGTTCGATCAGATGCTGGGTGGCCAGGCGGGCGCCGGCGCGGTTGTCGAAGCTGAAGCTGAACAGCTGGGGGCCGGACAGCTGGCGGCCGACGACGACGACGGGCAGGTTGTCGGAGACGCGCGTCAGCTCGGCATCCGAGATGCGGCCGGCCAGCACGATGACGCCATCGACGCGGCGCGACAGCAGGGTCTCGATCGCTTTCTTCTCGTCGTCCTCATGCCAGTTGCCGGACACGAACAGCGGCACATAGCCCGCCCGCTCGAGCTCGCGCTCGATGCCCAGCAAGGCTTCGCCGTAGAACGGGCTGGAGATGATCTGGGTGACGACGCCGACGCTCAACGTGCGCCCACCGGCCAGGCCACGCGCCACGGGGTTGGGCCGGAAGCCCAGCTCCTGGATGGCGGCCTGCACGGCGTCCTTCTTGGCCTGGCTGACGGCAGCGGTGCCGTTCAGGATGCGCGACACGGTGCTTGGCGACACACCGGCCAGCTCCGCCACCTGCTCGAGCGTGACGACGCCGTCGGGTCGGCTTGAAGGCGCTTTCTTGGCGGGAGTCTTGGCGTTCATCGGCAATGGCGAGGCGAAGCCGCGAGTGTAGGCGCGGCTGCGCGTGGGACTTGGCTGGCTGTTGTTCTTCTCGTCCGCGGCCGTAGTGCAAGAACGCGGGCCGAGCGACGGGCCGCTCCCTAGCCGGCCCGCTCTGGTGATGTGCTCGCGGCTCAATGCCGCGAGCATCACCGTCCCCCAGGGGGACCGACCAGACTCGCCGCGTTCAGCGAGCGAGACTGGGCAAGGGGCTCACAGTTTTGTGAACTTGATCCAGTTGATATTCCAGCCGCCTTGGGCCGCATACACGCCGACGTTGTAGGTGCCGGCATTGATGTTGACGGTGTGCGAGACCGTGGTCCAGTTCTGCCAGCCGCCGGTGCCGGGCACGCCCACCTGGCCGAGCTGGATGCTGCCGGCGTTCAGGTCCAGCGACAGCGTGCCGCCGGCGTTGGCGCTGGCGACGCGGTACTCGACGCGGTAGCTGCCGCTGGTGGGGAAGGTCACGCTGTTGTAGGCCATCCAGTCGCCGGTGTCGATGTAGCCGACGTTCTGGCCGCCTTCCGAACAAGCCTCGTTCTGCACGCCGGCCATGGCGTTGAAGGACTCGGCTTCGATCTGGCGCGACCAGGCCGCGGTGACCTTGGAGACGATGATGGACGTGGCCTTGTCGTTGAAGGCCTGGTCGACCAGGCAGCCGGTGTCGCCGGTGCGGGTCACGCTGGCGCCGGTGAAGTTGTCGCCGTCGAACAGCTGCACCTGGTAGCCGGCGTTGACGCGCAGCGACGAGAGGTCGTTGTCACGGATGCCGCGCGACTGCAGTTGGGCCAGGGTGTAGCTGCCTTCGGGCAGGGCGGCCGCGTAGCCGGCGTAGTTGCAGTCCTGGTAGACCGTGGCCACGCCGCTGCCGGCCGGGGCGTAGACGCGCACATAGTCCACATACATCTTGGCGGGCAGGGCGGCGGTGTTGACGTTGAAGCCCGGCCAGTTGCCGCCGACGGCGAAGTTCAGCAGCAGGAAGAAGTCCTTCTGGAATTCATCGGTGCCGTTGACGCCGTTGGCGATGTTGGCCTCGTGGTACTTGGTGCCGTCCACATACCAGCGGATGGCATTGGTGTCCCACTCCACGGCGTAGACATGCCAGTCGGTCACGCTGGTGGCGAGGTTGCCGCCGTACTGGGCGTACTGGCCGTTGTTGTCCTGCCAGTGGATGGTGCCGTAGACCTTCTGCTCGTCGTTGATGTGCTCCATGATGTCGATCTCGCCGGAGGCCGGCCAGCCGACCTGGGGCAGGTTGGCGCCCAGCATCCAGAACGCCGGCCAGGCGCCAAGGAAGGCCGGCAGCTTCATGCGGGCTTCGATGCGGCCGAACTTGAAGGTCTTGAGCCCCTGGGTCTTCATGCGCGCCGAGGTGTAGGCGGCGCCGCCGAAGTCCTCGCGCTTGGCCGTGATGACCAGTGCGTTGTTCTCGATGGTGGCGTTCTCGCGGCGGTAGTACTGCAGCTCGTTGTTGCCCCAGCCGCCGGCGCCGGTCTCGAACACCCAGTTGGGTCCGATGCTGCCGTTGAACTCGTCGCTCCAGACGAGCTGCCATTGGGCGTGGGCCAGGCTGCTGGCCGCGGCCAGCAAGGCCGCAGCGATGTATCGCAAGAGGTTCATGGGATGTCTCCGAGGGTGGGTGGGAAAGTGCTCCGAGTACTTCGCTCAGAGCTTGGTGAACTTGATCCAGTTCAGATTCCAGCCGGCTGCCGGTGCGTAGACGCCGACGTTGTAGGTGCCCGCATTGATGGTCACGGTGTGGGAGACCGTGGTCCAGTTCTGCCAGCCGCCGGTGGCGGGGATGCTGACCTGGCCGAGCTGGATGGCGCCGGCGTTGAGGTCGAGGGACAGCTTGGCGCCGCTGACGCTGGCGACGCGGTACTCGACGCGGTAGCTGCCGCTGGTCGGGAAGTTGATGTTGGCGTAGGCCATCCAGTCGCCGGTGTCGATCCAGCCGACGTTGAGGCCGCCCTCGCTGCAGGCCTCGGTCTGCACGCCGCTCTGGTTGCTGAAGTTCTCGGCCTCGATCTGCTTGGACCATGCCGTGGCGGTCTTGGAAACGATGAGCGAGGTGGCGCGATCGTTGAAGGCCTGGTCGACCAGGCAGCCGGTGTCGGCGGTGCGGGTCACGCTGGTGCCGCTGAAGTTGTCGCCGTCGAACAGCTGCACCTGGTAGCCGGCGTTCACGCGCAGCGAGGACAGGTCGTTGTCGCGCACGCCGCGCGACTGCAGCTGGCTGAGCGTGTAGCTGCCCTCGGGCAGCGGCGCCGAGTAGCCGCCGTAGTTGCAATCCTGGTAGACGGTCGCCACGCCGGTGGGCGGCGGGTTGCTGCCGATCTCGGCACGCACGGCCGCCAGCAGGCTGTTGGCGCCGGTGCCGTCCTGCGACAGCTCCCAGATCATCACGCCCGAGCCCTGTTGCATCGCCAGCCGTGTCTTGGCCTTGATGGTGGGGATGCCGTTGTAGGTGATGTAGGCGCAGCTCGCGCACAGCGTGCCGATCAGATCGGTCTGGGCCGCGGCCGCGCCGAACTGGTTGACGATGTCGGCGAAGCCGTAGTTGGCCGCATAGCCGTTGAAGCCATAGCCATAGAAGGGCAGGCCCAGCACCAGCTTCTCTTTGCTGAGGCCACGCGCCTGCCAGGTCGCGATATGGCTCTGGGCCATCGAATAGGTCGAGTGCTCGGTGCCCACCGTGCCCCAGCCGGGCCCGACCGCGTCATAGGCCATCAGCGTGACGAAGTCGAAGGAGGCCAGCGACGACACCGGCACCATGCCGCCCTCGTAGGTGGCTGTGGCGGCCGTGACCAGCTTGCCTGGCAGGGCGCTGCGCAGGGCCTGGATGAAGGGCGTGTAGTTGCCGGCGTTGTCGATGGCCGTCAGCAGCGTGCCTTCGATGTCGACGTCGACGCCGTCCAGGCCGAAGGTGTTGACGAACTGCGCCAGGTTGTTGACGACGGTGGCGCGGCTGCCGGACTGCAGCAGGGCCTGCCAGTTGCCGGCGCAGCTCGGGATGACACCGCCCGCCAGCGACACCAGCACCTTGGCGCCGGCCGCATGGGCCTTCTGCACCACATAGCTGATGTCGGCACCTGTGGCGGCTTCCATGCAGGCCGGGTTGCCGCCGTTGAGGAAGCTGCCGCCCGGCGCCGGGTTGGCGAAGGCGAGGTTGATGTGGGTGAGCTTGGTCAGGTCCGTGCGGTCAGCGACGGCGCGCAGGCCCTTGTACGAAGGGATGTAGCCGACGACCTTGCTCTGGGCGAAGGCGGTGCCGGCCAGCCCGAAGGCGAGCAGCGCGGCGAGGGGACGAAGCAATCTCATGGAAGTCTCCAGGGTTGAGGTGCTCACCGCCGATTTACCGCGCCGACTGAAAGCGCTTTCAAGATTAAGCGGACGAGCACCGAAACGGCAACACAGGCGTGTGCCAGAACTCAGGGACGGGTGGACCCCAGGAGGGGTTTCACTGAACGTATTCGGGCCGAGCGCCGGGCCGCCCCTAGCCGGCCCGCGAAGGCGATGTGCTTGCGGCTCAATGCCGCGAGCATCGTCGTCCCCTCGGGGGACCGACTAGGCTGGCCCGCATTCAGCCGGGCCAGACTAGGCGAGGGGCTTCAGGGAAGGGCGTTCAGGGCGTTCTTGACGCCGTTCGAGAACGACTGCCCATCCTTCTTATCCCAGTTGATGGACCAGGTCATGACGCCACGCAGACTCGGATAGGCCACCGGCGGCTTGATGGCGCCGCACTGGGTCAGCTTGGTCAGGCAGTTCAGCGCCGCCGTGATGGTGGCGACGCTGGCCTGGCCCGAATTGGCCGACGACGGGCCCGACGGCAGGCCGAAGGCGACCTGGTCGGGGCGGATGCCGCGGAAGACATAGGACCCCGTGCCGTTGTTGGTCGTGAAGCCTTCGATCAGCATGCGGCTGGCGGCCACCAGCATGTCGGTGCTGCCCTCGGCCAGGCCCTGCGTGGAGTAGGGCGTGTAGACGGCACCGTTGTTGTAGTACTGGACATGCAGCACCGACAGCTCGTCGCGCAGGCCGTCGATGATGGGCAGGTAGGCGCCCCAGATGCCGCTGCTGGCCACGTAGCCGCCCTGTACATACGGGTGCTCCGGCGCCATGGACAGATAGAAGCTGCTGCCGATGCGGGCCTTGAGCTGCTTCACCGCGGTGACCAGGTTGGTCTGCACGGCCGCACCCCAGGACACGCCGGCACCGCTTTCCAGGTCGATGTCGATGCCGTCGAAGCCGTACTTGCGCAGGATGGCTTCGACGCTGTTGACGAAGTTCGTCACCTGCATCGAGTTGTTCAACGTCACCGTGCCGTTCTGGCCGCCGAAGGACAGCACCACCTTCTTGCCCTTGGCGCGGGCCGCGGCGATGTCGGCGATGAAGCGCGCTTCGCCGCCCGAACCGCCGTCGAGGTTGAAGGTGATGGCGCCGTTGCCGCCGTCGTCGGCGAAGGCCACGACGATGACGTCATAGGCCGCCGGCACATCGCTGATCGGGAAGGTCGGGCCCGACGGGTTGGTGAAGTTGTGCCAGTAGCCGATCAACTGGTGCTTGCCGGCCGGCGCGGGAGCCGGGCTGGGTGACGGCGAAGGTGCAGGCGTTGGCGCTGGCGTGGGGGCCGGAGTCGGCGCGGGTGTGGGAGCAGGCGCGGGTGCGGGCGACGGTGCCGGACTGGGGGCGCCGCTGCAGTTGCCCTGCGAGGTCCAGGGCTGGCCGCTGCCGGTGGGGCCGTTGTTGGTGGCGGGGTCATTGCCCTGCGTCCACCAGTTGGCCTTGTAGTTGGTCGTGCCCTTACTGGCGATGGCACCGCCGTTGTAGGCGGTGGCTGCAACCCACACAGGCGCGCAGTTGCCGCTCGGTGCCGGAGCGGGGCTGGGTGCGGGCGTCGGAGCGGGCGCGGGGGCCGGGGTGGGAGCAGGCGCCGGTGCAGGCGTGGGCGCCGGCGTCGGGGCGGGCGAAGGCGCCGGGCCGGAAGCCGCACCGAGGTCGGTCCACAGCGACGCGTTGGTCGGGTTCCAGCCGGTGCTGGCGTAGTCGGTCTGGTTGACCAGGGCCTTGTAGTTGTGGCCGTTGTAGCTCACGACCGTGCCGGCCGTGTAGTAGGTGTCGGCCTTCCAGGCGGGGTAGGTTTGGGCGAATACGGGGGCGCTGAAGGCCAGCGCACCGGCGAGCAGCCACGGCGTGGCCGCGCGCGGCAGGGGTGGGCGCGAGATCATGGAGTGTTCTCCGTGAGAGGGATGGAAAAACGGAAGAGGCCGCCGCCCGGCAGGCCGGTGCGGCGGCGGTTCAGCTCAGGCGAGCTGCTTACTTCCAGGGCGCGTTCTGCAGCGCCGGGTCGTCGACGAGGTTGAGCAGGCCGGCGGCCTTCTTGCCGATGGAGCCCGGCGAGGCCAGGGCCGCACCGCCGCAGCTGCCGCTGGACGTCTTCAGGGCCTGCCACAGCATGGCACCGTCACGCGGGTTCTTGTTGGCCGAGGTGCTGGTGATCACCGCGTTCAGGTAGCGCTCCACCGAGTAGGCCTGGTTGATGTTGGCGCCGTAGCTGTTCTGCAGGATGACGGAGCCCGTGCACTGCGCGTCGGCGTTGTTCACCACCAGCTGGCCACCGGCCCAGCCTTCGGGCGCGGTCTCGAAGCCGATGGACACGATGGTGCTGCTCGGGAAGAGCTGGCGGTAGGACTTCCAGGCCGTCACACCGTCGTAGTGCTCGTAGCGAGCGTCGTAGCTCATGATGTTGACGATGTTGAAGGCCGTCTTCAGCGCCGGGTAGGCGTTGACCAGCAGGCGTTCACCGCCGGCCTTGCCGCCCCAGTAGCTGATGCCCACGCCCGAGCACTGCGGGTCGCTGCCCGTCGCGCCGGTGCAGTCCGAACCGGACGACCAGGCGGCCACCGTCAGGATGCGTCCGCCGCCGGCCAGGTCGACCGCCTTGCGCATGGCCTTGACGGCGCCGGCATAGGCGTCCGTCGTGATGCCGTCGACTTCATAGTCCACGTCCAGGCCGTCGAAGCCCACGTCCTTCAGGATGTTGGACAGGGCCGTGATGGTCGGGCCGCTGCCCGCATTGCCTTCGGCCGACAGCGTGCCCCAGCTGTTGTAGGTCGCGCCGCCCACGGCCAGGATGACCTTGATGTTGCGGGCGTGCAGCACGTCGATGGCGGCCTTGATGTCCGACGGCCGGCCGTTGAAGTTGATGCCGGTGCCCGACCAGTTGTTGGCCGCCATGCCGCCCCAGCTGAAGTTGGGCTGGGCAAAGGCTGCGACCACATGGGTGTAGTTGGCCGGGATGCGGGCGAAGTTGCTGAGCGCGAACACCTCGTTCATCGACTTGCCGGTGGCATCGAACCAGTTGTCGCTCCAGCTCGGGTAGTAGACCGTGTAGGCGCGGCCGTTCTGGTTGGCGGACTTGGCGTTCGGATCGCTCAGGCCGGGCGCCGGTGCGGGCGAGGGGGCCGGGCTTGGGGAAGGCGAGGGGCTCGGGCTCGGCGAAGGGCTGGGAGCCGGGCTCGGGGCCGGTGCCGGGCCGGTCGTGCAGTTGCCCTGCGAGGTCCAGGGCTGGCCGGAGCCGGTGGGACCGTTGTTGGTGGCGGGGTCATTGCCCTGGGTCCACCAGTTGGCCTTGTAGTTGGTCGTGCCCTTGCTGGCGATGGCGCCGCCGTTGTAGGCGGTGGCGGCGACCCACACCGGCGCACAGGTGCCGCTCGGCGCGGGAGCAGGAGTCGGGGCGGGCGTCGGGGCCGGCGTGGGGGCGGGTGTGGGAGCCGGGGTCGGGGCGGGCGAGGGGGCCGGGCCGGACATGGTGCCGAGGTCGGTCCACAGCGACGCATTGGTCGGGTTCCAGCCGGTGCTGGAGTAGTCGGTCTGGTTGACCAGGGCTTTGTAGTTGTGGCCTTGGTAGCTGACGATGGTGCCGGCCGTGTAGTAGACGTCCGGCGCCCAGGCGGGATAGGTCTGGGCCAGGGCCGCCGTGGCGCTGGCGCCGAGCGCGAAGGCGGTCGCGGTGATGGCGGCCAGGCGACGCAGTTGATGCATCGGGATGCTGGTGGAGGGCTGCTTCATGGGTGAGACGTCCTGTGCTTTGCAAGAGCTCGTTGAAAAGAAGAGTCCCAACGGGGGCTCTCCGGCGGCTGGCCTGCCTCTCCGAGCAGGCTCTTGGAGCTGGTTCTAACTGGTATGCATCCAGTTTGTGACTGCTACCACCTCTTGAATACCACTTTGCCACCAGTGATTTTTGCGTCACCGGTGAAAACCCGGAGCAAGGGTGTCAAAACGTTGCTGACGCGGGTTTCTAGGGAGGTCGAGCCTTCGTCCGGAGTTGTCCTAGGGTTTGTGCGGCTGGGGCGCTGCACCAGCAAGAAGCACAATCTTGAAAGCGCTTTCAGAACTATGCGAGACAAGCTTTCCCTTCCCCGTCGCCACCTGCTCGCGGCCGCCCTCGGCAGTGCGGCGGGCCTGGGGCATGCCAAGGAGCAGCCGCCGCTGTCGGTGGCGGCCTTTCCACTGGTCGATGTCATCGCCAAGGACGTGCTGAAGGGCTGGAACCAACGCCATCCCGAGATCCGTACCGAGGTCATCAGCCGCCAGTACGACGACCACCACACCGCCATGACGACGGCGCTGTCGACCTCAGGCCATCTGCCGGATGTCATCGCGCTGGAGACCAGCTATCTCGGGCGGTTCTCGCTCGGCACGGGCCTGGAGGATCTGTCGGCCCCGGCCTTCGGCGCCGAGCGCTTCAAGGACCGCTTCGTGTCCTTCGCCATCGAGACGGCCCGCAACCGCGAGGGCGCCATCGTCGCCTTGCCCACCGACATCGGCCCCGGCTCGCTGTTCTATCGCACCGACCTGCTGGCCCAGGCCGGGCTCAAGGAGGCCGACCTGACGCAGTCCTGGGAGTCGTACGTCGACGCCGGCCTGCAGCTCAAGGCCAAGACCGGCGCCTACCTGATCGGCGATGTGCGCCTGCTCAAGGACATCATCGTGCGCGGCGGCACGCCGGCGGGCGAGGGCCAGTTCTTCGACAACCAGGGGCGGCCGCAGATCACGTCGCCGCGCTTCGTGCGCGCCTTCGAGCTGGCGCAGAAGGTCAGGCGCCAGAAGCTGGACGCGCGCGTCGAGGTCTGGTTCAACGATTGGGCCGAGATGCTCAAGCGCGGCCGCCTGGCCACCGAGCTGTCGGGCGGCTGGATGGCCGGCCAGATGGCCAACTGGGTGGCGCCGCAGACGGCCGGCAAATGGCGCGTAGCCCAACTGCCCGAGAACACCTTTTGCTCCTACGGCGGCACCTATTACGCCATCCCGCGACGCTCGGCGCCGGAGAAGAAGCAGCTGGCCTGGCAACTGGTGCAGGAGCTGACCCTGGACCGCGCGCGCCAGCTCGAGGCCTTCAAGTCCCAGGATGCCTTCCCGGCTCTGCTGGACGCGCAGCAGGACGCCTTCTTCGACCAGCCCGTGCCCTTCCTGGGCGGCCAGCATGCGCGCCTGCTGTGGCGCGACGCCGCGCGGCGCATCCCCGTCGTCAAGATGCACAAGCAGCACAAGTTCGCCGACGAGGTCATCAACGCCGAACTCGACAACGTGCTCGAGTACGGCAAGCCCATCCCCAAGGCCCTGGAAGACGCCCAGGCCCTGCTGGTTCACCGAGCGAACCGATGAGAGTGCGCATCCCCGCGGGCTGGGCGCCCTACCTGCTGGTCAGCCCCTTTCTGATCCTGTTCGCTGTCTTCGGCCTGTTTCCGCTGCTGTTCTCGGCCTGGCTGTCCTTCCAGTCCTGGGAGCCCACCAGCGGCATCGATTCGATGAAGTTCGTCGGCCTCGACAACTTCGTCTTTGCGCTGACCGACGGCTGGTTCTGGAAGGCGCTGCGCAACACGCTGTGGCTGGCCTTCGCCTCGGGCGCGCCCCAGCACCTCGTGGCATTGCCGCTGGCCGTCTTCCTGCATCGGAGCTTCGGACGCTGGCGCGGCCTGTTCTCGGGCGCTTATTTCCTGCCCTACATCACGTCCACCGTCGCCATCGCGATGCTGTTCGGCTCGCTGTTCTCGACCGACTATGGGCTGGTCAACCAGGCGCTGGAGGCGCTGTTCGGCATGGAGCACATCAACTGGATGCGCTCGCCGGATGCCGTCAAGCCGGCCGTGGCCATCATCGTGTTCTGGCGCTATGTGGGCTTCAACGTGGTGCTGTATCTCGCGGCCCTGCAGACCATCCCCAACGATCTCTACCAGGCCGCCAAGCTCGACGGCGCCAATGCCTGGCAGCAGTTCTGGCGCATCACCCTGCCCAGCCTCAAGCCCATGGTCCTGTTCGGCGTCACGCTGTCGCTGATCGGCGGCCTGCAGTTGTTCGAGGAGCCCTTCATCCTGACCAATGGCAAGGGTGGCGCCGACCAGCAGGCCATGACGGTGGCCATGTACCTCTACCGCGAGGCCTTTGACTTCAGCGATTTCGGCGGCGCCAGCGCCCTGGCCTGGATCATGTTCGGCGTCATCGCCCTGCTGACCTGGCTGACCAACAAGGCCTTTGCGGACCGGAGGGTGCAGGCATGAGCGCTGTGCTGCCACTGCGTCGTGAAGCGCCCAGCGCGAAAGGCGCCTCCGCGGCGCTGACGTCCAGGCTGCTGGCCTATGCCATCGTCGGCGTCGGTGCGCTGATCATGCTGGCGCCGTTCTATTTCATGTTCGTGTTCGCGACCCAGTCGCGCACCGACATCTTCAATGTGCCGCCGCCGCTGTGGTTCAGCGACGAACTGCTGAACAACATCAAGGTGCTGACGACGCGCCTGCCGTTCTGGAAGAACGTCGGCTGGAGCCTGTATGTCGGCCTGATGTCCACGGCGCTGACCCTGCTGTTCTGCTCCATGGCCGGCTATGCCTTCGCCATGCTGGAGTTCCGCTTCAAGAAGGTCCTGTTCGCCCTCGTCATGGGGACCATGATGGTGCCGGCCTTCATGAACATGATTCCCAGCTTCATGGTCATGGACGCGCTGGGCTGGATCGATACCCACCGCGCGCTCTACATCCCCGGCGCGGCTAGCGCCTTCGGCATCTTCCTGATGCGCCAGTTCGCGGCCAGCACGGTGCCGCACGAGCTCATCAATGCGGCGCGCATCGACGGCTGCAGCGAGCTCGGCATCTACTGGCGCATCGCGCTGCCGCTGATGAAGCCGGCCCTCGGCACGCTCGGGCTGATCACTTTCATCAGTTCATGGAACAACTTCATGAACCCGCTGATCGTCATGCGCACGGCCGAGAACTACACCCTGCCGCTGGCCCTGCGCAGCCTCTTCAGCACCACCAGCACCGAATGGGGCGCGCTGATGGCCGGCTCGGCCATCGCGACCCTGCCCCTGCTCTTCCTCTTCGTCATCTCGTCGCGCCAGCTCATCGCAGGCCTCACGGCTGGCGCCGTCAAGTAAAGAAAAAGAACGCCCATGTCCCAAGCTCCCCTGCACCGCCAGTTCCCGCCCAATTTCATCTGGGGCGTGGCCACCAGCAGCTTCCAGATCGAGGGAGCCGCCCATGTGGACGGCAAGGGCGAGTCCATCTGGGACCGCTTCTGCAAGCAGCCCGGCGCCATTGCCGACGGCAGCAATGGCGAAGTGGCATGCGACCACTTCAACCGCCTCGAGGAAGACCTGGACCTGATCGCGTCGCTGGGCGTCAACTGCTACCGCTTCTCCATCGCCTGGCCGCGTGTGCAGGCCCTGGGCCATGGCGAGTTCAACCCCAAGGGGCTGGACTTCTACGAGCGTCTGGTCGACGGTCTCAAGAAGCGCGGCATCCAGGCTTTCGCGACGCTGAACCACTGGGACCTGCCGCAAGGCCTGCAGGACCGCGGCGGCTGGAACGACCGCGACACCGTGCACCGTTTTGTCGACTACGCCCGCCATGTGCAGGCCCGCATCGGCGACCGCGTTGATGCCATCACCACGCACAACGAACCCTGGGTCGTGGCCGTGCTCGGCAACGAGCAGGGCAACTTCGCCCCCGGCATCAAGAGCCGCAAGATCGCCACCCAGGTCTGCCACCATCTGCTGCTCAGCCACGGCCTGGCCCTGCAGGCCCTGCGTGCCGACGGCGCCAAGAGCCAGCTCGGCATCGTGCTCAACCTGTCGTCCACCGTGCCGGCCACCGCCATGCCCGAGGACATCGCCGCCGCCGCCATGGCCGACGCCCGCGGCCGCCGCTGGTATGCCGACCCGCTGTTCAAGGGCAGCTACCCCGAGGAGGTGCTGTCCGAACTCGGCGCCGACGCGCCCGTGGTCCACCCCGGCGACATGGCGGCCATCGCGCAACCGATGGACTACCTCGGCGTCAACTACTACACCCGCTCGGTCGTGTCGGCCAGCGGCGCCGACTGGAAGCCCGAGGAGCGCGGCCTGCCGGTGTCGGACATGGGCTGGGAGATCTATGCCCAGGGCCTGGATGACCTGCTCTGCCTGCTGCACCGCGACTACCCCGGCCTGCCGCCGGTCTACGTGACCGAGAACGGTGGCGCCTTCAAGGACCAGACCGTCGAGCGCGGCCGCGTGCAGGACGACGATCGCATCGCCTACCTGCGCGACCACATCGCCGCTGTGGCCAGCGCCATGCAGCAGGGCGTGCCCATGGCCGGCTACATGGTCTGGAGCCTGATGGACAACTTCGAATGGGCCAGCGGTTATCTGAAGCGCTTCGGCATCGTGCACGTCGACTACGAGACCCAGGTGCGCACGCCGAAAGCCAGCGCCGAGTGGTACCGCGACTTCCTGCGCGACTGGCGCGGTTGATGAGACCACCCCTACCGGCTTCGCCGTGCCAAGGCCAGAGGCCTTGTCCTTCGGCAGGCGCAAAGAGTCCTCAGGACTCTTTGTGTCCGGCCTCAGCCCCACAAGGGGCGTCGCCAGCGGCCTGGCAAAGCCAGTTCCGCGGCGCCCACTTGGGAAGGCACCACGCCTGACAAGAACGATATGGAGACAGAAATGAAGAAGATCACCGCGGCTCCCAACCCCTGGCGCCACGCGCTGCCCGTCATCGCCGCCGTGCTGACCGCCTGTGGTGGTGGCGGTGGTACGGCCACCGCCGCGCCCGCTGCCCCCGCGCCTGCACCGACACCCGCACCGGCTCCAGCGCCCGCACCGGCCCCCGCTCCTGCGCCAAGCACCTGGACCCTGGTCTGGAGCGACGAGTTCAACGATGCCGCCGGCACCGTGCCCAAGGTCGCCAACTGGAACTACGACCTCGGCAACGCCGAGAACGGCGGCTGGGGCAACCACGAGTACGAGTACTACACGTCCAATGCGCGCAATGCGCAGACCGACGGCAACGGCATGCTGGTCATCACGGCCGAGAAGGCGACCAATCCCGGTCCCTGCTGGAACAACAAGCCCTGCGAATACACCTCGGCCCGCATCCACACCAACGGCAAGGTCGGCTTCACCTACGGCAAGGTGGAGGCGCGCATGAAGCTGCCTTCGGGCCAGGGCATCTGGCCGGCCTTCTGGGCCCTGGGCACCGACATCGCCACCAACCCCTGGCCGAAGTCGGGCGAGATCGACATCATGGAATTCATCGGCAAGACGCCGAACACCACCTACGGCACCCTGCACGGTCCCGGCTACTCGGGTGCTCAGGGCATCGGCAAGCCCTATGACTTCGGCAAAGCCGTGGATGGCGACTTCCATACCTACACCCTCATCAAGCGGCCCAACGAGATCATCTGGCAGGTTGACGGCGTCGACTTCCACCGCCTGACGCCGTCCTCCCTGCCGGCTGGTGGCACCTGGGTGTTCGAGAAGCCCTTCTTCGTCATCCTCAACCTGGCCGTCGGCGGCGACTGGCCCGGCGCGCCGGATGCGACGACGCCCGTGCCGGCCAAGATGCTGGTCGACTGGGTGCGCATCTACAAGGAAAACTGATCGCGTCGGGACTGCCGTTCCGCGCGGATGGCGGCGGAGCGGCGGACCTCGCGTCGCCATCTCACGCAACGCCTTGGCTGACCATGCAACGACTGATCTCCGCCCTGTCCCTGACCCTCGGCCTGCTCTGCGCCACGGCCACTGCCCACGCCCTCGAAGTGAAGACCTCTTTCGGCAGCTTCAAGGCGCCGGACGGTGTGGGCGAAGTGAATCGCGAGGAAAAGCCCGACAAGGCCGGCAAGCCCACCGGCATGGCGGTGTATTCGCGCACCGACGATCCCAAGGCCGTCTTCATCGTGGTGTGGAGCTATGCCGAGCCCGACCCGGCCAAGCCCTATGACGCTCTCGACGGTGCCGTGAAGTTCGGCAACCCCTTCGACAAGAAGCTGACCCGCGACGCTGCCAAGCCGGTGCCGCTGGGCGGTGTGGAGGGCGCCCGCTACGAAGGCAAGCTGCCCAATGGCCTGCGCTCCATCAGCTACGTGGCCGTCAACGGCGGCTACCGCCTCATCGTGCTGCTCAAGGGGCCGAACGACAGCCCCTACAAGGAAACCATGGACGCCTTCTCCAAGGGCGTCGAAGGCTTTGCCTGGACGCTGCCGGCGGCTCCAGCCGCTTCGGCAACGCCGTAAGCGACTTCAGTCGCGACGGAAGGCGATCTCGACTTCGGCCGTGCGGGCCTGAGGCAGCGGCGCGAACCGCCATTGCAGGATGGCATCGACGGCGGGCCGGGCCAGGCGGCGCGGCACGCCGGCGGCGGCTTCTGCCTGGCTGACCCGGCCGTCGGTCTCGACGGTGAGCTTCACGCGGACATTGCGCTCGCCCGCGCCCAAGGTGGCCTGCAGTGCCGGTGTAACGACCGGGGGCACGAAGCTCTGCAGGCGCAGGGGCACCTCCTCCGGATCGTCGGCTTCCGGTTCTGTTTCCGGTGCCGGCGTGGCAACGACCGCTGGCTCCACCGGTGCAGTGAGCGCAGGGGCGGGCGAGGTGACGGCGGCGGCGGCTGGCTTGGGGGCATCGGTCGAAGCCGCAGCCGCGCCGGCGTTGGGCTCGGCGGGTTCTGCGACGGCCGCAACTGCACTGGCCGGACCCGCTGCGGGGCGGGGCTGCTGCGCGACACGCGCTGCCGTGGGGGCCGGCGCTGGTGCACGCGCCGGCTTGCTGGCCGGTTCCACCGCCGGCTTGCTGCGGATGGTGTGGAACTTGATGACGCTGAACACCCGTTCCGCTTCGCGCTGTGCCCGCTGCTCGGCAGCGGACAAGGAGGCGTCGCTGCTCTGGGCGACCGCCAGCATGGGCAGGGTCAGGACCAGTGTGGTCAGCAGGCGCGCAAGGAGAGGGCGTTCGGGCATGGCGATGGATCTCGGCGGGTCGGGGGCCCGTCTTGCTAAGGGCCGGCGATTGCAGCAAGTTTTGATGACAGTTTCGGAGCTGTCGCTGCCCAGGGGCAAGCAGGCGCCGTCAAACTGCCAAAAACTGCCTGCGCAGGGGCGATACGGCGAAGGCGTCGTCGTTCATGAGACCATGCGCGCCGTTTCTTCGAGCGCTTTGACGCCGCACCGAATCTTGTCCTCACTCTTCGCGACTCCCGAGCCTCTGATCGCCCTGTGCCTGTGCGCCGCCAGTGCCGCGGCATCGGCTCAATCCTCCGCAGCGTCACCCGCCGAGGCGAGCGAGCTGCGCCGCAACGAAGCCCTGCTGACGTTCGAGTACCAGACCGTCAAGGTGCCCGGCGACCGGCCCATCGACCTGATGGGTTTTCACGCCTACCAGAAGGTCTTCGACGGGGTCTATCTCGGCGGTGGCTTCTATGCGCCTCTCGTGCGAGGCGCTTATGGGGGCTTCGTCGCTGCCGACCTCGGCGTGCATGTCAGGCGGCCCATCGCCGGACCGGTGTTTGCGATGGCGGGCCTGTCGGCCGGCGGCGGCGGCGGCGGGCGCAGCGTCGAACACAGCAAGCTGCTGTCGGGCAGCGGCGGCTTTGCCAGGGGCTATGCCGGCCTGGGCTATGACTTCGGCGACTTCACGCTGGGCGCCACGGTCTCGCGGCTGAAATTCCGCCAGGCCATCATCGATGGCACCCAGGCCAGCGTGATGCTGGAGGTGCCTTTCAGCTATCTGACGGGGCCGTTCGGCCGCCAGGGCCAGCCCCTGTCGGCAGCGGACGATCGCCGTGCCAGCGCCGAGATGGGCGAGAACATGCTGACGCTGTCGCTGGACAACTACCGCCAGCGCTCTCCCCAGGGCTCCAACAAGGGCACGATCAGCCTGGCCGACCTGCAGTACGCCCACTTCTTCGGCGCCGACAGCTACTGGTTCGCGTCCCTGGGCATGGGCTATCACGGCCTGCCGCTGTACAACCAGCTGCTGGGCGGCGTGGGCCAGCGCTGGCGCGTCTCGCGCGACGTCACCCTGTATGGCCAGCTCGGCCTGGGCTCGGGCGGCTATTCGTCGGAGGTCATCGACACCCACTCCGGCCTGCTCGTGGTTCCCAAGCTGTCCGCCGAGTACGCACTGACACGCGACCTCGGCCTGTCGCTGTCGCTCGGCTACATGACGGCGCCCAAAGGCAGCTCGCGCAACCAGACCTGGGGCCTGAGCCTGACCCAGCACCTGCGTTCCGGCGGCAGCGGCGAGGCCACCGGCCCGGCCCGCTACGAAGGACTGCGCCTGTCGGTGCTGCACCAGACCGACCTGCATCTCAGCTACCGCGGCGTGGACAGGCCGGCGTTGCAGATGGTGGGCCTGCAACTCGACATTCCGGCCGGAGAGCGCTGGTACCTGCCCCTGCAGGCCTCGGCGGCCTACAACGCCTACCTGGGCTATCCGGGCTATGCCGAGATCCTGGGTGGCCTGGGCGTGCAGACGCTGGCCGGGCCGGGTGAGCGCTTGCAGGCTTTCGGCCAGCTGATGGCCGGCGCCAATGTGCACGGCAAGTCCGCCAAGGCCAGTGCCGGTGTGCGCTGGCTGCTGGACGAGCGTCTGGCCCTGAATCTCAGCGTCGGCCGTGTCGAGGCCCGCAGCGCCGGCGGCGGCCAGTTCAAGGCCGACAACGTGGCCTTGGGCCTGGACTACCGGTTCTCGGTGCCGGCGCGCTAGCCGCCTTCGGTTGGATTACCGGTTTTCGATGCCGGCGCAGCAAGGCTGACGGTCGTGTGGGCGGTGGCCGGGATAGATTGGCGGATTCGCCGTCTCCCGCGCGCCTGCAAGCCGCTCTTCCAATGCTTCATGTCCAAGCTCTCCGGCACGTCGTCCTGACCTGCCGGGCTGCCATGCGGTGCGCGCTGCAGACGTCGGTCTGGGCCACCCTGGCCTTGCTGGCCACCGCCAGAGTTTCGGCCGCTGCCCCTGCGGCCGAGCCTCTGCCGCGCATTGCCGAGGTGCGCGCTCTGCCGCCGCTGCCCAAGGCCTACCAGGACCTGGAAGGCATTGATGCCCACCTGGCCTGGTTGCAGCAACGGCTTGCCCAGCCGCAGACGGTCGCCGAAATCTACCGGCTGCAGCGCATGCGCTTCCTGGAGCTGTTCGGCGCGCATCGGATGGCCGAGGCCGTGGAGCAATGTCACACCCATCCACCGCTGCGCGAAGACATGAGCTATCGCGAATACTGCATCCAGGCGAGCCTGCCGGCCGCTTCGGAGCAGCTGCCGCAGCTGGTGGCCCTGGCCGACGAGGCACGCGGGCAGGGGAACCTGGGGGCCGCGGCCCAGATCCTGCGCGACGTGGCCTGGCGACAGTCGCAGGACGGCGACATCGCCGGTGCCTTCGAGAACTTCGAGGCCGCCCTGTCCCTGGTGCCGGTGGAGAACGCCGAGCTGCTCGGCGAGATCATGGTCGACACGGCGACCAGCTACATCGTCAACGGCGACGACGGCTATGTCCGCAAGGGCATCGAGCTGCTGCGCGCGACGCGCGACAAGAAGCTGCGCCTGCTGCAGTCGGCTACCAGCGAGGACGAGAAGTCCCAGCTGAAGGACGACGTGATGTTGACCGAGTTCAACGAGGGCATCGCCTATCTGCTGCATCTGGGCCAGGCCCAGCTCGCGCTGCCGCATTTCGAGCGCGTCGCCGCCGAGCCCAGCCCCTATCGCGAGGATGCCACCAGCTTCGCGGCCTTCACCGCCGCCGAGCTCGGAAAGGTCGAGCGGGCCAAGGCCCATCTGGCCGCCGCGAATGCGGTGCGGTCCGAGGCCACCAGCCCGACCGTTCATCAGTATCTGAGCTGCTACCGCCAGCTCGCGCAGCGGCACTGGCATGCCGGCCAGTCCCTGTCGGCCTGTCTGGCGTTGAAGCCGGACACCGCCACCGAGGTGCAGATCGACATCTACCGGCGGCTGTCGCGCAGCGAGGACGGCGCCGTTTCGCTGGCCGGCTTGAAGGGGCTGGTGGCCCTGTTCACCGACAAGCTCGAGCCCCAGCTCCGCCGTCGCGGCTCGCATGCCGCGTCCAATGTGGAGCTCAAGCGCCTGCAGCGCGAATCGGAACTCAAGACGCTGGTGCTGGCGCAGCAGGATGAACTGCAGCGGGAGCGGGAAGCCACTGCGGCCCAGCGCCAGAACTCCTTCATCGCGCTCTTCCTGCTGCTGCTGGCGGTGACGCTGCTGGTCGCGTTGCAATGGCGGTCCAAGCGCAAGCTCGCCCAGCAGTACGAGCGCCTCAGCCTGCTGGACAGTCTGACCGGCCTGGGCAATCGCCGTTTTCTCGAGCAGCACATCGGCCGCGAGCTGGCCCTGCTGGCGCGCACGCGGCGCAACCACCCGCAAGCCACCCTGGGTGTCTATCTTTTCGATGTCGACCGCTTCAAGGCCATCAACGACCAGCATGGCCATGCGACCGGCGATGCCGTGCTCAAGACATTTGCGCGACGTGTGCAGGCCATCACACGCGAGACCGACCTGCTGGTGCGCTGGGGCGGCGAAGAGTTCCTGCTTGTCGCGCGCCTGGAGCGGGTCGAGCATGCGGAGCAGGTCGCCGCGCGCGTGCTCCAGGCAGTCAATGCATCGGCCTTCGAGGTCGATGGCGCTGCGCCCATCCCGGTCACCTGTTCGCTGGGGGCCGTCTGCCTGCCCTTCCTGCCGACGGCCCCGCGCCAGCCCTGGCCCGCCCTGGTCAGCCTGGCCGACCTGGCCTTGTACGAAGCCAAGGCGCAGGGGCGCAACCGCTGGGTGCTGGTGCACAACGCTGCCGTGGACGATGCCGACGCCCTGGCGCGCCTGCTGCAGGCGCCCTTGCAGGAGTCGGCGGCTGCGGGCCGCGTGCGGCTGACAACCGGTTGAGTCCTGTCTGGCGCGTCAGGCTTCGATCCGATCTCCCGCCGCATCGAACCACATCGTCTTGAGGGCGTCGAGGCCGAAGCTCACGCGCGCGCTATCCTCAACTTCCGGCTGGCCCGGCAGCACGGCCGAGAGGGTGGTGCCGCCCGAGTTCATCCACACCACATGCTGGTTGCCCAGCGGCTCGACGAGCTGGACTTCGGCGGCGAAGGGCTGGTCGGCGCCCAGGCGCACGTTCTCGGGCCGCACGGCCAGCGTCAGCACTTCGCCCTGTTGACGCGAAGCCAGCGCAGCCGGCAGCGGCAGGTTCAGCGCCGGCGACACGAACAGGCCGCCCTCGCCGACCTGGCCCTCGATGCGGTTGATGGCCGGCGAGCCGACGAAGCCGGCCACGCGCAGGTTCTTCGGCTTGTCGTAGACCTCGGCCGGCGTGCCGATCTGCTGGATGACGCCCTGGTGCATGACGACGATGCGCGTGGCCAGCGTCATGGCCTCGACCTGGTCGTGGGTCACGTAGATCATGGTGTTGCCCAGGCGCGCGTGCAGCAGCTTGAGCTCGCGGCGCAGGTCGGTGCGCAGCTTGGCGTCGAGGTTGGACAGGGGCTCGTCCAGCAGCAGCACCTTGGCCTCGCGCACGACGGCGCGGCCGATGGCGACGCGCTGGCGCTGGCCGCCCGACAGCTGGCTGGGCCGGCGGTCCAGCAAGGGGCCGAGCTGCAGCATGTCCGCCGCCGCAGCCACTCGCTTCTCGAGCTCGGCCTTGGGCGTCTTGGCCATCTTCAGCGGGAAGGCGAGGTTCTCCTTCACCGTCATCGTGGGGTACAGCGCATAGCTCTGGAACACCATGCCCACGCCGCGCTGGCTGGGCTCGGCATTCGTTGCGTCCTGCTCGCCGATGTGGATGCTGCCGCCGGTGACGGGGTTCAGGCCGGCGATGGTGTGCAGCAGCGTGGACTTGCCGCAGCCCGACGGACCCAGCAGCACGAGGAACTCGCCGCTGTTGACGTCGAGGTCGAGGTTCTTGATGACGTCGTGGGTGCCGAAGCGGATGCTGAGGTCCTGGATGTGTACGCGGGTCAAGGCTGTCTCCGGTTGTCTGTGTTGTCCTGCAAGATCTTGGCGAGGGTCTGCTGCACCGTCTGCACGGGAATGTCGCGGTTCCAATAGTCGCTGACGGCGTTTTGCAGCGCCGTCAGCTGCGGCGGCGCGAGCAGCAGTTCGGTGTTGCCCACCAGCCGGCCGGCATCGCGCAGCGCCGCGGCACCGGCCTGTGCGCAGGCGTCCAGCGTGCGGGTGTCGAGGTCGGTGCGCACCGGCACGGAGCCCTTGCGGGCGCTGAAGGCGAGCTGGGTGGCCGGCGCCGTGGCGACGCGGGCCAGCAGCGCCTGCGCGGGCCGGACGCTGCCGTCCTTGTCCTTGGGAAATACAAGCACGTCGCCACTGACGATATAGGGCGAGCGCGCGCCCAGGCCGGGCGCGCAGCCGTAATCGCGGCCGGGCTGCTGGCCGCCCTGGGCAAACTCGCCCTTGGCCCAGTCACCCATGAACTGCAGCCCGGCGCGGCCGCTGACCAGCAGGGCCGTCGTGTCGGCCCAGCCACGGCCGGGTGAAGCGGGGTCCACATAACGGCGCAGCTTCTTGTAGCTCAGCAGCACCTGGCGCAGGGCCTCGCCCTGCACGGCGGCCACATCACGGTCGCGCAGCACGGCGAGATACAGGTCGCGTCCACCCTGGTTGGCGAGCAGGGCGATGAAGAGGTTCAGGTCCTGCCAGGGCTGGCCACCATGGGCCAGCGGAATCAGGCCGGCAGCCTTCAGCTTGTCCAGGGCCGTGAACAGCTCATCCATGCTGCGCGGCTCGGCCTTGATGCCGGCCTTGGCCAGCGCCGCCTTGGAGCTCCACAGCCAGGTCGGCATGTGGATGCTGATGGGGGCGGCATAGACATGGCCGTCCACTTTCATGGCGTCCAGCAACACGGTCGGCAGCACGTCAGCCCAGCGGCCCTGGGCGGCTACCTCGTCGATGGCATTCAGCCGGCCTTCGCGTACCAGCTTCACCAGGGCGCGAGAGGGGTTGAACTGCGCGGCCATCGGCGGGTTGCCGGCGGCGATACGCTCGAACACGATGGCCCGCGCCTGCTCCGAGGCGCCGACGCCCAGTTCGCGCCACTGGCCGCCGGCGTCGCGGTAGGCCTCGGCCAGCGACTGTTTGGCGGCAATCTCGCCGGGCGAGGTCCACCAATGCACGACGTCCGTCGGCGTGCCGGCCTGGGCCGTGGCGGCAAGCAGGGACGTCGAGATCGCCGTGAGGAGGCAGGCGCGGAGCATCCCGGCATCATTACCGACTATTAAGAAACTTAATATCGGATTAACCATAAGGGCCGCCACCGCTAAAGTGAGCGCCATGAACCTGCTGCTTGCCGAAGACGACACCCTGCTGGCCGACGCCCTGCAGCAGCAGTTGCTGAACGCCGCGTTCAAGGTCGAATGGGCCGAGAACGGCGCCGTGGCCGAATACCTGTTGAAGAAGCAGGACTTCGACATCGCCATCCTGGACCTCGGCCTGCCCCTGGTGGACGGCCTGACGGTGCTCAAGCGCGTGCGCGAGGCCGGCCGCACCCTGCCCATCCTCGTGCTGACGGCGCTGGACGCGTTGGAGCACCGCGTCGCCGGCCTGCAGGCCGGTGCCGACGATTACCTGACCAAGCCCTTCGACTTCCCCGAACTGGAAGCACGCCTGCATGCGCTGATGCGCCGCGGCCGGCCGGCCTCGCAAAACCAGCAGCTGCGCCGCCTGAGCATCGACCGCGCCGCGCGCCGCGCCAGCATCGGCGGCGAACCGCTGGAGCTGAGCCCGCGCGAATGGTCGCTGCTGGACCTGCTGGTGGCCGAGCGCGACCGTGTCGTCACCAAGGCCCAGATCGTCGAGGCCTGGGGCGCCGATGAGGGCGGTTCCATCGAGGTCTACATCCACCGCCTGCGCAAGAAGCTCGAAGGCTCGGGCCTGGCCGTGCGCACCGTGCGCGGCCTGGGCTATCTGCTGGAAGCGACCAGCTCGCCGTGAACAGCCGCTCGCTGCATCGGCAATTGCTGTTGTGGCTGCTGCTGCCGCAGATCGTGCTGTGGCTGGTCGCCGCCTTCGGCGCCTACCGCCTGGCCAGCCGGCACGCCGACGAGCTGGTCGACACCAGCCTGCTGCAGGCCGCCCGGGCCCTGGCCCGCCAGATCAAGCCCACGGCCAGCGGCCTCTTCGTCGACCTGCCGCGTTCGGCCCAGGACATCCTGGCCGCCGACCCCGATGACCGCGTCATGTACATGGTCAGCTCGCCGCCGGGCCAACTGCTACTGGGCGACGCGCGCATGCCGCCGCCGCCGAGGCAACCGGCGCTGAACGAGCCGGTGTACTTCAACACGACGGTGCCCGAGGCCATGCGTGTCGTGTCCCTGGACCTGCACCTCGGCGCGGCCGGCGCGGCCGACTCGACGCTGCGCGTGCAGATCGCCCGCTCCAGCGCGCCGCGCGACTTGCTGGCGCGGCGCATGCTGCTGGACACGGCCCTGCCGCTGTCGCTGCTGATCGCGTTGATGAGCATGGTGGTCTGGGCCGGCATCCGCAAAGGCCTCAAGCCCCTGGCCGAGCTGCAGCAGCAGGTCGAAGGCCGGCGCGCCGATGCGCTCGACCCCGTGCAACTGCGTGCCGCCCCGCCCGAGGTCAGCGCCCTGGCGGGTGCCGTCAACGAACTGCTCGGCCAGGTCCAGCACAGCCTGGCGACGCAGCGCCGCTTCATCAGCGACGCGGCCCACCAATTGCGCACGCCGCTCGCCGGGCTGAAAAGCCAGACCGAGCTTGCGCTTGAGGCGACGACCGATCCCGCCCTGCGCCAGCGCCTGGAGCGCGTACACGAGAGCGCCGTGCGCGGTGCCCGCCTGGTGTCGCAGCTGCTGGTGCTGGCCCGCGCCGAGCCCGAGGCCGTGGCTGCCCAGGGTTGGGGGCCGGTGGACTGTGGCCGCCTGGTGCATGAGGTCACCGCCGAATGGGTGCCGCGCGCGCTGGCCGCAGGCTGCGACCTGGGTGTGGAGGTGGTTGACGAGGGCTCGAGCGTGCAGGGCGTCGAGCTGCTGCTGCGCGAGGCCCTGGTCAATCTCATCGACAACGCGCTGCGCTATGCCGGCGCCGGCGCCACCATCACCGTCAGGCTGCGCCGCGCCGGCGACGATGTGTGGTTGGACGTCGAGGACAACGGCCCCGGTCTCACACCCGAACTGCGTGAGCGGGCCTTCGAGCGCTTCGTGCGCGGCGCGACCACGGGCGAGGGCTGCGGCCTGGGCCTGGCCATCGTGCGCGAGATCGCCGAGCGCCATGGCGGCAGCGCCGAGCTGCTGCCGGCGGCGCCGCGCGGCTGCATCGCGCGGCTGACCCTGCCCGCCGCCTAGGACAACAGGTCGGCCATGCGTGCGATCGCCGCGTCGATGCCCTCGGGCGTGACGCGGCCAAAGCCCATCAGCAGACCGTTGTGCTCGGGCGCAAACACCTGCAGAGGATAGAGACCCACATCCACGCGCCTGGCCAGGGCGGCCAACTGCGGTGCGTCCATCGCGAGGCCGGGTTTGAACAGCGCGGCCTGGTGGAAGCCGGCCTCGGCCGGCAGCAGCCTCAGCCAGGGCGCCAGCGGCCCGGCAAAGCCCGCCATCAGCCGCTCGCGCCGGCGCGCGTACTCGGCCATGCAGCGGCGCAGATGGCGGCGGTAGGCGCCTTCCTGCATGAAGCGGGCGAGGGCGCTCTGCAGCAACAGCGGGCCGTGCACATCGGTGAGGTGGCGGGCATTCAGCAGCGCCTCGCGCAGGGCTGGCGGCGCGATGACATAGCCCAGGCGCAGCGATGGCGCCAGCGTCTTGGAGAAGCTGCCGACAAAGGCGACGCGGCCTTCGCCGTCCAGCCCCTGCAGGCTGTCGCGCGGCTGGCCCTCGAAGCGGAATTCGCTGTCGTAGTCGTCTTCGATGATGACGGTGCCTTCGCGCGAGGCCCAGGCCAGCAGGGCCCGCCGCCGCGCCGCGCTCATCGCCACGCCAAGCGGAAACTGGTGGGCCGGCGTCGTGTAGACCAGGCGGGCGCCGGCGGGCAGCGCGTCGGTCACCAGGCCTTCGTCGTCCACCGGCACCGGCGCGATGCGCGCGCCCTGGGCCTGCAGGAGCGCCTGCACAGGCGGATAGCCGGGTGATTCAACGGCGGCGACTTCGCCCGGGCCGACGAGCACGCGCACCAGCAGGTCAAAGGCCTGCTGCGCGCCCTGGGTGACGATGACATCGGCCGGGGAGCAGCGCACGCCGCGCGCATAGGCCACATGCTCGGCAATCGCTTCGCGCAGGGCCGGCAGGCCGCCCGGCGACGCATGGGCGCTGCCCTGGCCCAACTGGCGCTGCGCCGCGTGCAGATGGCGGCGCCAGTCCTCGTGCGGGAACAGGGCCGGGTCGGGCGAGCCACCGACGAAGTCGAAGCGGGCCAGCGGGTTGTCGACAAAGCGCAGCAGCGGCACGGGCAGTTGCTCGAAGGCGGCGATGCGCGCGGCGCTGGCAAAGCGCGGTGGTGCGACCGGCGGGGTCTCGGGCTCAGCCGCAGGCAGCGCCCGCACAAAGCTGCCGCGGCCGCGGCGCGCCTCGATGAGCTGCTCCAACGTCAGCCGCTCATAGGCCTCGGCCACGGTCTGGCGCGCCAGGCCCAGCTGCTCGGCCAGCAGCCGCGTCGGTGGCAACTGGGCGCCGGTGGCCAGCCGCCCGCTGCGGATCAGGCCGCGCAACTGGCGCAGCAACTGCTCGCCGCGCGGCTGGGCGGGATCGATGACGATGTGGAGATCCATCCGGTGGACTGGTCGAAATGGTCGGGATTGGACTGCTGGCGGCGGCGGGGCGCGCTCACCATTCGCTCACCCCAACGCAACCCCTGGAGCATCCCATGAGCACCGCCCGCATCGACTTCTACAACGCCTCACCCGCCGCCATCAAGGCCATGCTGACCCTGGAGGGCAGTGTCGGCAAGCTCGGCCTGGAGCCCAGCCTGATCGAGCTCGTCAAGATGCGTGCCTCGCAGATCAATGGCTGCGCCTTCTGCCTGGACATGCACAGCCGCGATGCCCGCAAGGCCGGCGAGAGCGAGCGCCGCCTGCATGTGCTGCCGGCTTGGCGCGAGACGAATCTGTTCTCTGCGCGCGAGCAAGCCGCTCTGGCCTGGACCGAGGCCCTGACCCAGGTGACCCAAGGCCATGCCAGCGATGCCGACTATGAGTTCGCCAAAGCCGAGTTCAGCGAGGCGGAACTCGTCAACCTCACGCTGGCCATCACCACCATCAATGCCTGGAACCGCTTCGCCATCGGCTTTCGCAGCCAGCTGCCTCAGCTGTAACGGTCCACGCCTTCGACCAGGCGCTTCGCCAGCCGCGCCTCGCCCAGCTTCTCCAGCCACCAGGCCAGGGCGCGGCCGTCGCTGGCCCGCCAGCCGACATACAGCGTGTTGGGCTCGCGCGGCACCGCGACCGTCTTCTGCACCAGCTCGCCGCGCTGGAGCAGCGAAGCCACGCGGGCCTCGGGCAACCAGCCCACGCCGAGGCCAGCCCGCTGGGCGGCTATCTTGGCAGCCATGCTGGGCACGGCCAGCCTGGCCTGGCCGGCGCCATGGCCATAGGCCCGGCCCTCGCCGCGGCGCGAGGTGTCGGCCACGACGACGGCGCGATGCGCCTGCATCTGCTCGGCTGTCAGCGGGCCCTTGACCTTGGCCAGCGGATGGCGCGGCGACACGGCATAGACCCAGTGCATCTGCCCCAGCTCGCGCCACTGCACATTGATGCCGGCCGGCGGCTCGTTGGTGGCGCCGATGACGAGGTCGCCCCGGCCCTCGGCCAGGGCTTCCCAGGTACCGCCCAGCACCTCGTGCGTGATGCGCAGGCCCACACCTGAATCCAGCTTGTCGAAGTCCTGCACCAGCGGCAACAGCGAGTCGAACTCGATGATCTCGTCGGTGACGATCCAGAGTCTGTCCTCCCAGCCCTTGGCCACCTGGGTGACGCGCCGGGTCAGCCTCTGCATGTCGTCGCGCAGCCGCGCGGCCTCGCGCACCAGCAGGGCGCCGGCGGGTGTGAGTTGCATGCGGTAGCGACGGCGGTCGAAGAGCAGGGCGTCGAAGCGGCCCTCGATCTGGCGCAGCGTGTACGACACCGTGGACGGCGCCTTGCCCAGGCTGGCGGCGGCCCGCGTCAGGCTGCCGCTCTCGCCAATCGCTTCCATCAACTGGATTTCTTCATCGCTGAGCATGGGATGTTCGAAAACCTTGCACGAGTGGGCCAAGACGGCCGGACGTCAAAAAGGGGGGCCGAAGCCGAGTATCGAGTCCACGGCAAACAAGCCGCTCCACCCGACTCGAAAGGAAACCATCATGTCTACTCGCTTCGCCAACAAGACCGTCCTCGTCACCGGTGGCACCTCCGGCATCGGCCTGGCCGCCGCCCGCGCCTTCCAGGCCGAAGGCGCCCATGTCATCGTCACCGCCCGTCCGGGCAAGGCCCACGACGCCGAAGGCTTCGAGCTGGTCGCCCTGGACGCCTCCGACGTGCTCGGCGCCCGCGCCCTGGGCGCTCACCTCGCCGCGGCCAGCCGCTCGCTGGATGCCGTCTTCGTCAACGCCGGCATGGCCGAGTTCGCCTCCCTGGCTGACGCCAGCGAAGACCTCTGGGACCGCACCTTCAACACCAATGCCAAGGGCGCCTTCTTCCTGATCCAGGCCCTGCGCCCGGTGCTGGCCCGCGGCGCGTCCATCGTGCTGAACGGCTCCATCAACGCCCACATCGGCATGCCCAATTCGGCCATCTACGCCGCCAGCAAGGCCGCGCTGATCTCGATGGCCAAGACGCTGTCGGCCGAGCTGCTGCCGCAAGGCGCCCGCGTCAACGTCGTCAGCCCCGGCCCGGTCGCCACGCCGCTGTACGGCAAGCTGGGTTTCGATGACGAGACGCTGAAGCAGGTGGCCGCCCAGATCCAGAGCCAGGTGCCGCTGGGACGCTTCGGCACCGTCGAAGAGATCGCCTCCACCGTGCTGCACCTGTCCGCGCCCGAGTCGGCTTTCATCGTCGGCACGGAAATCATCGTCGACGGCGGCATGAGCCAACTTTGAGGAGAGCACCATGAAGCGCTTCATTTCAGCCGTCGCCACCTTGCTGCTCGCCGTCGGCGCGAGTTCAGTGACTGCCGCCACCATCGAAGACCGCAGCGCCGCCGCCAACGGCGTGCAGCTGCACTACCTGCAGGCCGGTGCCGGCAGCGAGACCCCGGTCGTGCTGCTGCACGGCTACACCGAGACCAGCCGGATGTGGCGGCCCTTGATCGACAAGCTCGCAGACCGCCGCGTCGTCATCGCGCCAGACCTGCGCGGTGCCGGCGGCTCAGCCAAGCCCGACAGCGGCTACGACAAGAAGACCCTGGCCCAGGACGTTCACGCCCTGGTCAAGGGCCTGGGCCACCGCAAGGTCAAGATCGTCGGCCACGACATCGGCCTGATGGTGGCTTACGCCTACGCGGCCCAGTTCCCCGACGAGGTCGAAAGCATCGTGTTGATGGATGCCTTCCTGCCCGGCGTCGGCGACTGGAAGAACGTCTGGCTGCTGCGCGACCTGTGGCATTTCCACTTCCACGGCCAGACCGCGCTGCAACTGGTGGCTGGCCGCGAGCGCATCTACTTCGAGCATTTCTGGAACGACTTCGCGGCGGACAAGGCGCGCTCGCTGTCCGAGGCCGACCGCCAGTTCTACACCGCGGCCTATGCCCAGCCGGGTGGCATGAAGGCAGGCTTCGGCTACTTCAAGGCCTTCGAGCAGGATGCGGCCGACTTCGACGGCTTCGCCCAGGTCAAGCTGCAGCAGCCCATGCTGGTGCTGACGGGCGAGAAGGCTTCCGGCACTTTCCTGATCGAACAGGCCAAGCTGGTCGATGCCCAGGTCGAAGGCGTCGTCATCCAGGGCTCAGGCCACTGGCTGATGGAAGAGGCGCCGGCCCAAACCATCCCGCGCCTGGTGGACTTCCTGAACCGCCGCTGAGCCGGGCGGCGCGTCTTGAGAGAATCGCGGGGTTGTATTTCCGGCCTCGCGATCTCCATGACCACCCGTACTGTCTTTGGCGCCTGCCCCCACGACTGCCCCGACACCTGCGCCCTGCAGGTCACCGTCGAGGACGAACGCGTCATCAAGGTGCAGGGCCGTGCCGAGCATCCCAACACCCACGGGGCGCTGTGCACCAAGGTTTCGCGTTACCCGGAGCGCACCTATCACGCCGAGCGCCTGCTGCATCCGCTCAAGCGCGTCAGCAAGAAGACCGAGGCGCCCCAGTTTGTTCAGGTGACCTGGGCCGAAGCCCTGGCCGATATCGCCGCGAAGCTGAAGGCGATCCCCGACCCGCAAGCCATCCAGCCCTACAGCTATGCCGGCACCATGGGCCTGATCCAGGGCGAGGCGATGGCCGGCCGCTTGTGGAACGCCCTCGGTGCCGCACGCCTGGACCGCACCATCTGCGCCTCGGCCGGCGGCGCAGGCCTGGCGGCCACCTACGGCCACAAGCTGGGCATGCACACGCGCCACTTCGCCGGCGCCAAGCTCATCGTCATCTGGGGCAGCAACAGCATCACCTCCAATCTGCACTTCTGGACCTATGCCAACCAAGCCAAGCGCGAAGGCGCCAAGCTGATCTGCATCGACCCGCGCAAGACCGAGACGGCCGACAAATGCCACCAGCACATCGCCGTGCTGCCCGGCACCGACGGCGCGCTCGCCTTGGGGCTCATGCATGAGCTGATCCAGAACGATGGGCTGGACCAGGACTACATCGACCACCACGTGGACGGCTGGGACGAACTGCGTGCCAAGGCCCTGGCCTGGCCCCCGGAGCGCGCGGCTGAGGTCTGCGGCATCACGGCGGACGAAGTGCGCGGCCTGGCGCGTGACTACGCCACCATCAAGCCCGCGGCCATCCGCATGAATTACGGCCTGCAGCGTGTGCGCGGCGGCGGCAATGCGGTGCGCCTGATTGCGCTGCTGCCCTGCCTGACCGGCGCCTGGCGCCATGAAAGCGGCGGCGCGCTGCTGTCGGCCTCGGGCTGGAACGCGCCTTTCAAGAACGCGAACCTCGAACGCCCGGACCTGCTGGCCGGCCGCAACCCGCGCATGGTCAACATGAGCACCATCGGTGACGCGCTGCTGGCGCCCGCCTCGCCCGAGTTCGGGCCGCGCATCGAAGCCCTGGTCGTCTACAACAGCAACCCGGTCGCTGTGGCGCCCGAGTCGCCCAAGGTGGTCAAGGGCTTCCAGCGCGAAGACCTGTTCACTGTCGTGCTCGAGCACTTCATGACCGACACGGCCGACCTGGCCGACTATGTGCTGCCGGCCACGACCCAGCTCGAGCATCTGGACGTGCACACCTCCTACGGCCACACCGATGTGCTGATGAACCAGCCGGCCATCGCGCCGCTGGGCGAGGCCAAGACCAACACCCAGATCTTCCGCGAGCTCGCGGCCGCCATGGGCCTGACCGACCCGGCCTTCAGCGACAGCGACGAGGAGCTGGCCGCTCAGGCCTTCACGGCCGACATCGACATGGCCCTGCTGCGCGAGCAGGGCTGGCAGCCGCTGCCGATTCCCGAGGCGCCGTTTGCCCAGGGCGGTTTCCGCACCCCCAACGGCCGGGCACAGGCGGGCGGCGCGGACTTCGTGCCCAACTACGAGAGCGTGCAGACCTCACCCGAACTGGCCGCTCGCTATCCGCTGGCCATGATCTCGCCGCCGGCGCGCAACTTCCTGAACAGCAGCTTCGTCAACGTGAAGAGCCTGCGCGACATCGAGAGCGAGCCCATCATCGAGATGCATGCCGACGACGCCGCCGCGCGCCAGCTCGCCGATGGCACCCGTGTGGCCGCGTTCAACGACCGCGGCCGCTATGTTGCGACGCTCAAGGTCAGCAAGCGCGCCCGCCCCGGTGTCGTCAACGGCCTGGGTGTGTGGTGGCGCAAGCTCGGCGTGCAGGGCACGAATGTCAACGAGGTCACCCACCAGCGCCTGACCGACATGGGCAATGCGCCGGCCTTCTACGACTGCCTGGTGCAGGTCGAGGCCGCATGAGAGCGCTATCCGGGCGCCGAGGTGATTCTTAACGCCTGAGCTAGGGGCGGCGAACTATTTGGCGTGCCAGCAGCGCTTGCACAATGCGCGCCGTAGGGCCGCCTGCCGTGGCGCAGGGCCGTTATGACAAAAGACAGGGAAGAACCATGACAAGCCAATTCAAGGCTGGGCTGCGCCATGTGGCGGCGGCCAGTGCATTGCTGCTGCTGACCGCCTGCGGAGGCGGGGGCGGCGGAGGCAGCACGCCCACCCCCGCACCGCCGACGCCGCCGACACCGGCACCGGTGGTGGCCGACCCGGTGCTGCGCGTCAGCGCCTCGTCCAGCCAGCTCTACGCTGGCGAATACGTGCAGTTCATCGGCGGTGACAGCCAGTCCGGCGTCACGTGGCGTTGGGAATTCAGTGACGGCACGACGGCCGACGGCGTCAGCGTGGAGCGGCGCTTTGTCCAGGCCGGCAGCTTCACGGCCACGGCGGTGGCCCAGAACAGTGCCGGCGTCACGGTGCGTGCCAGCACCACCGTGCAGGTCGAAGCGCAGCCCGCGCCCGTGGTGCGGGCTGCCAGCACCATCCTGCAGCCGGGCTGCAGCGGCCTGCACTGCGGCGTCGCCGCCGATGGCCGCTATGCCGGCAGCGGTGTCGGCGTCTGGCGGATGCGCAATGCCGGCACCGCGTCCCAGCTGGTCGACGTGGACATCGGTGGCGTGCAGGCGGGCCAGGCGGTGACCCTGGTCTTCAGCAACGGCCAGAGCGTCGATGCCACCGAGCTGCCCAAGAGCGGCCTGCCCGCGGCGGCGAGCCTCGCTGCCGCACCGAATACCCGCATGCTGGCCGCTGACGGCGCGGACACGGGCGCCGGCGTGAGCCGCCTCGATGCAGGCCATGCGCGCTCGCGCGGCTTGCAGCAGCGGCAGGCGCTGGATGATCTGCACGGTGCGCAGCCTGTAGCGCGCGCCGCCACCGAGCCGCGTCGCCGCGCGCTTGCGGCGGGCGATGTCGGCAGCACGCGCATCTGGAACGACCTCTACGACGATGAGACCAAGCCCGTGCCTTTCACGGCCAGCGTGCTCAGCACCTGCAGCATCGGTGCCACGGGCCGTCGCCTGGTCTTCTGGGTGGACCAAGAGCTGACCACGGCCCACACCGTCGAGGCGGCCCACGTCGAGCCCCTGAAGCGCAGCTTCTGCGGCGACCAGGGTGGCTTTGCGCGTGTCATTGCGCTGCTGGGCGACGTCTGGGGCGGCACCGAGGTGGGCAAGCGGTCCTGGTTGGTCCAGGAAACCCCGGCCCAGCAGCAGGACGTCAACATCGTCGTCACCAACCACATGGGCTCCAGCAACGATGTTGCGGGCTATTTCTACGGCCTCAACAACTCCTACCGTTGGCGCAGCGCGCGCTATGCGAACTCGAACGAGGCCCTGGCCTTCTTCGTCAGCGGCAGCGGCCTGGCCGGCAACCCGAGCTTCTACGCCTCCACCCTGGTGCACGAGCTGACCCACATGGTCAACTACCACCAGCGCACCATCCAGCGCGGCGTGCTGCATGACGACTGGCTGGAAGAGAGCTCGGCCATGGCCACCGAAGACCTGCTGGCCGAGACCGTCACACCGGGCATCAACAAGATCGTCAACTCGCGCCTGCCCGCCTATCTGCGCTCGGGTGGCATCACGTCCATGACCGACTGGCTGGAAAGCTCCAGCAGCACCAACTACGCCGCGGGCGGCAGCCTGGCGGCCTTCCTGAACCGACGCTTCGGCAGTGGCTGGACCAAGCAGCTCGTCAGCGATTGCGGCGACGACAGCTACGCCTGCCTGGACGCCCTGATCAAGCGTGCCGGCGGTGAAGGCCTGGCCGACGAATGGGAGCGCCTGGGCAGCAGCGTGTTCGGCGGCATGCCGCAGCGCCACGCGCCCTGGGGCTACGGCTTCCCGCAGGTGCAGTGGGAGGGCTTCTGGCTGATGGGCGTCGACACGGCCCAGCAGGCCAATGCCCGCAAGGTGGCGCCTGTCAGCGGCGTGACGCGCTTCGGCAGCACCGGCCACACCTATCTGGACGACCAGGTGGCTGCCGGCGCGACGCGCTATGTGCGCCGTGGCGTGCGCGTGCCCGCGGGCACCGTGCTGACGGTGGTGGTGCGCTGAGGACGAGCGGTTACTTCGCCGGCGACGTGGGTGGTGACAATCACGGCTCCACCCCGTCGCGAATCCGCTTGATCTCATCCCGCGCCCTGCTCATCGCCGTTGCTGCGCTGTCCCTGAGCGGCTGCAGCGCTCTCAGCCACTGGAGCCAGGCCGCGGGCGGCCACCTCGGCATCATGCGTGCGGCCAGGCCGGTGCCGGACTGGCTGGCCGACCCGGCCACGCCGCCCGACCTGGCCGAGCGGCTGAGGCTCTCGCAGCAGATGCGCGACTACGCCAGCCGCGAGCTGGCCCTGCCCGACAACAACAGCTACCGCCGCTATGCCGACCTGAAGCGGCCGGCCGTGGTCTGGAACATCGTCGCGGCACCCGAGTTCGGCCTGACGCTCAAGACCTGGTGCTATCCCATCATGGGCTGCGCCGGCTACCAGGGCTGGTTCGATCGCGACGCCGCCCAAACCCACGCCGATGCATTGAAGGCCGAGGGCTGGGAAGTGCAGGTCCAGCCCATCCCGGCCTATTCGTCGCTGGGCTGGAGCCGCTGGCTGGGCGGCGACCCGCTGCTCAACACCTTCATCCGCTATCCCGAGGGCGAGCTGGCGGCCATGATCTTCCATGAGCTGACCCACCAGCGCGTCTACACCAGCGACGACACCGGCTTCAACGAGGCCTACGCCAGCGCCGTCGAGTTGCTGGGCGCGCGGCAATGGCTGGTGGGCAAGCCCGAGGCCCTGGCCGCCTTCGAGGCCGGCCGCGAGCGGCGGGCGCGCTTCCTGGCGCTGGCGCGCGAGGGCCGGGAGAAGCTCAAGGCCGTCTATGCCGGCCCGGCCGAGTCGCGCGCCGCGGGCAAGGCGGCCGTCATGGCCGAGCTTCGCGAGCGCGCGCTCACCGAGGCACCGGGCTACGAGGCCTGGTTCCAGCGCGCCAACAACGCCAGCTTCGCCATCCTGTCGGCCTACGACGAACTGGTGCCGGCCTTCATGCGCCTGTTCGAGCGTGAGGGGCGCGACTGGGTGAAGTTTCACGCTGCGGTCGAGCAGTTGAAGCCGCTGCCGCGCGAGGAGCGCCGCGCTACATTGAAGGGCCTTGGAGGAGGCCCTGTCGATGAAGCTGACCCTGCGACGCGTCAAACCCGCTGACGCCGCCGCCATCGCTGAACAGTTCAGCGACCCCGATGTCTTTGGCGGCACCCTGCAACTGCCCTTCGCCAGCGAGGAGATGTGGACCCAGCGCATCGCCGGCATGAATCCTCCGGCTGCAGGTTCCAGCGAGCTCGTGCTGGCTGCCGTGCTGGACGACCAGGTGGTGGGCCTGGCGGGCCTGCATCCCGTTGGCCCCGCTGTGCGCCGGCGGCACGTGATGTCGCTGGGCATCACCGTCGCCAAGGCGGCCCAGGGCCAGGGCGTCGGCCAGGCGCTGATGGCCGGCCTGCTGGACTACGCCGACAACTGGGCGCAGATCCTGCGCATCGAGCTGACCGTCTATCACGACAACGCCAAGGCCATCCGGCTCTACGAGCGGCACGGTTTCGAGCTGGAAGGCCGGCTCAGGGCGGATGCCCTGCGCAATGGCGTCTACGAAGACGTGTTGATGATGGCGAGGCTGCATCCGAGGCAGCCGATGGTGAGGGCTGCTGGGGCTTAGTCAAGCATTTACGCTGAACGATGTGCAGAGCAACTCCAACTGACCGCAAGCGTTGAAGTTGAATCGCAGGTGCCGGTAGCCTGAATCTGGATTGACCGAGCCGGCCTCGATATGGCGCGTGAGCCATTCGGATTGCATGACTTCGCAGGCGCCGTCGTAGGGCTCCCCTTCCAGCAACCGCTCCGCCTCTTGCCAACGGAATGCGCAAACCTCTTTGAACTGGACGCACACAGTTCGTTCCGCCCAGTCTTGGAATGTGACGCTCAAAACGCCACTGGCCAGACGCAGCTCCGGGTACTCGGCGTCAGCAGTGCTGAAGCCAGGTTGTAGCGGCTCCGCTTTCACGGCAACGCCTGCCCCCGCGCCGTCACATACAGCCGATACCACTCGTCCCGGCTCAGCTGAATTTTGGTCGCATCGGCGCAGGCCTGAATCCGCTCCGCGTTGCCGCTGCCAATGACAGGCTGGATGCCTGCCGGATGCCGCAGCAGCCAAGCCAGCAGCACCGCATTGGCCGTCGTCTTGTGCGCCTCGGCAATCTCATGCACGGCCTTGGCGGCGGGTGAGGCGGCCGGTTCGTTGAAGCGGCCCTGGGCCAGCGAGCCCCAGGCCTGCAGCTGCACACCGTGGCGCTGGGCGTATTCCAGCGTGCCGGCCCAGGCGACGCAGCCGGGGCGCGTTGCGGCCTGCGGGTCGTTGAAGGTGGTGCCGACGTCGATGGCGTCGAGCTTGGCCAGGCTCAGCTCCAGCTGGTTGGCGACGATGGGTTCGGGCAGGGCCATCTGCAGCCAGCGCATCTGGCCGGCATGCATGTTCGACACGCCCAGGTGGCCGACCTTGCCGGCCGCCTTGAGCCGGCCGAAGGCGCGCGCGATCTCGGCGGGTTCCATCAGCGCGTCGGGGCGGTGCAGCAGCAGGATGTCGATGCGCTCGACGGCCAGGCGCTGCAGGATGCCGTTGACGCTCTCCTCGATGTAGGCGGCACTGAGGTCATAGCGGCCGACGTGGGCGTCGTCGGCGAAGCGGATGCCGCATTTGCTCTGCAGCCTGAGCTTGGCGCGCAGACCCGGGTCGCGCTTGAGCAGCTCGCCGAAGACGGCCTCGGCCTTGCCGCGGCGGTAGATGTCGGCGTGGTCGAAGAGCTTGACGCCAATCTCCAGGGCCGCCTCGACCGCCGCGTGGGCCTGGGCCACATCGGCCTCGGTGATCGGGCCCCCGCCCCAGTCGCCGCCCAGGGCCATGCAGCCGTAGACGAGGGGGCCGACATCGAGGAGGTGGGTATTCAGGGGCAGGGAGCGGGACATGGTCAACCGATGGAGGTGGGGCCGGCATCATGCGCCAGCGATTGATTCTTGCGCCAGCCGAACAGGCCGGCCAGGGCGGCGCCGAGGCCGGTGAGGAGGGCGCCGATGCTGGCGATGCGCAGCAGGCGGCGGCGCTGACGGGCGCTCAGCATGGCCTTGCGCTTGGGGTTCTCGGCCAGGTCATGGATCAGCATGATCTCGTGCTGGCGTTCTTCGATGATGTGGGCGAGCTCGCTACCTTGCTCCAGCCGCCGCGCCAGTTCGCGCACGGCGTCCAGTTCGCGTTCGCGGATGCGCAGGCCCGGTGCCTTCAGCGGGCTGCCCATGGTGCGGGCGCGCATGTAGAGGGCCTTGGCCGCCAGGCGGTCGGGCTGGCAGCCCCAGCCGGCTTCCAGGCAGCTGGCCAGATTGAAGGTGGCGTCGGCATGGCCTTGGGCGGCGGCGGCGGTGTAGAGCTCCACGCCGCGCGGGGCATCGGGGGCGCCGCCCCAGCCGCCGACGAGGATGCGGCCGAGATGGAATTTGGCTGTCAGGCTGCCGCCCGCGGCGGCGTTTTCCATGCGTTCACGGGCCTGAGCCGGGTCGCGCGGCAGGCCGGTGCCTTCGAGCTGGCACAGGGCGAGCATGGCCATGCCCTCGGCATCGCCCGAATCAGCGGAAACCCGGAACCAGTAGACCGCCTGCTCATGATCGGGCTCGGGCGCACGGAAATGCGCCAGCCCTTCCATCAGCGGGTCGAGACATAGCGGATCGGGGTCGGCAAGGCGCATGGATCCTCCCTGAACTTCAGCTGGCTTGGCGCCAGGCTTTTTTCGCCGCGGGAGTATGCGTGCAAATGCATGGGCGGAGCTGACGCCGGCCTTCTCGCTTAGAGTGGGGTGCACGAGACAAAGGAGAGCCCCCGATGGCCGAGATCCGCATCCACCGAGACCATGACCTGGGCCTGAAGAAGGCCCGGGAGATCGCCTGGAAGTGGGCCGAGCAGGTCGAAGAGAAGTTCGACATGGAATGCACGGTGCACGAAGGCGAGGATGAGGACACCGTGGAGTTCACGCGTTCCGGCGTGAAGGGCGAGCTGACGGTGGCGGCCAACCATTTCGACCTGAAGGCCCAGCTGGGCTTCCTGCTGGGGGCTTTCAAGAAGACCATTGAGTCCGAGGTCGAGAAGGAACTGGACACCCTGCTGGCTGCCAACAAGAAGAAGGCTGCGACCAAAAAGAAACCGGCCTGAGCCGGTTGCTTTGCAGGCGGCTGAGCCGCTTACTTCAAGGATTCGATGAGGTCGACGTACTGCTGTTGAGCCTCATCGGTGCTCGTGCCCTTCAGCTCATTCCACGCATCCCACTTGGCGCGGCCGACCATGTCGGTGAAGCCGGGGCGCTTGCCATCGACGTCGCCGGCGCTGCCTTGCTTGTACAGGGCGTAGATCTTCAGCAGCGTCATGTTGTCCGGCCGCTCGGGCAGGTTCTTCGAATCGGCGACGGCGGCTTCGAATTGGTCTTTCAGGCTCACGGGGTTCTCCAGGCTGATTCGAGGGGTTCGACTTGGTCACAATCGAACGACGGGTCGCCGAGTTTAGGCCCGGTCAATAACGAATCCGAGGAGGCACATGGGCCCGAGCAGCGAACGCATGTCCAAGGTGGATACCGCCTGGCTGCGCATGGACACCGAGGCCAACCTGATGATGATCGTCGGGGTCTGGTCCATCCGCCCCGGCATCACGCTGCAGGCCCTGCGCGAGCGCGTCGCCGAGCGGCTGCTGCAATACCCGCGCTTCCGGCAGAAGGTTGTCGAGGACGCCTTGCTCGGCGCCCAGTGGGTGACCGACAGGGACTTCGACATCGCCCGCCATGTCCTCGCCGAGGTGCCCTTGCCGCTGCGCGGCCAGAGCCGTGACGAGGTGCTGCGCGAACGCGTTGGCGAACTCTGCTCCCAGCCGCTGGACCCGGCCCATCCGCTGTGGCAGTTCCAGCTCATCGAGGACATGGGCGACGGCACCAGCGCCCTGATCGCCCGCATCCACCACTGCATTGCCGATGGCATCGCCCTGATCGCCGTCATGCTGTCCATCACCGACGGCGGCAAGGCGCCGCCCAAGCGTGCGCCCAAGGAACCCGAGGAGGCCGACTGGCTGCTCGACGCCTTTCTGCGGCCCATGAGCAACCTGACCGTCAAGGCCATCGGCATGACGGGCAAGGGCATGGCCAAGGGCGTGGACCTGGCCATGCGCGGCGACACGCCGATGGACTCGTCGCTGGAGATGGCCCGCATGGGCTACCAGGCCGTGTCCGACGTGGCCGCCTTCGCGCTGATGCCCGACGACTCGCCGACGCGCCTCAAGGGCAAGCCCGGCACGACCAAGACCGTGGCCTGGGACGACAGCCTGGCCCTGGACGAGGTCAAGGCCGTCGGCAAGGCCCTGGGGGCGTCCATCAACGACGTGCTGCTGGCCTGCGCGGCCGGCGCCATCGGTCGCTACCTGGCCGAGAAGGGCGAGGACCCGGCCGGCAAGGAGATCCGTGCCATGGTGCCGGTCAACCTGCGGCCCCTGGAGCAGGCCTGGCAGCTGGGCAACCGCTTCGGTCTCGTGCCGCTGGTGCTGCCCATCGGCATCGCCAACCCCATCGAGCGGCTGTTCGCGGTGCGGGCGCGCATGAGCGAGTTGAAGGGCAGCTTCCAGCCGGTGATGGCCTTCGGCCTGCTGTCGGTGGCCGGCCTGTTGATCAAGCCGGTGCAGCACGCCATGCTGAATCTCTTCGCCAAGAAGGCGACGGCCGTCATGACCAATGTGCCGGGCCCGGCCCAGGCCCTGCAGTTCTGCGGATCGACGGTGGAGAAGGTGATGTTCTGGGTGCCGCAGTCCGGCGACATCGGCATGGGCGTCAGCATCCTGACCTATGCCGGCCGCGTGCAGTTCGGCCTCATCACCGACCGGGGCCTGTGCCCCGACCCCGAGGCCATCATCGCCAACTTCGCGCCGGAGTTCGAGAAGCTGTTGATGCTGTCGTTGATGATGCCCTGGGAGAGCGATGCGGCCTAGGCTGTGGCGAGGATGGGCCGCCCTGCTGTGCGGCCTGTGGTGGATGCTGGTGGCGCAGGCCCTGCCCGATGGCGAGCGGGAACTGCGCCAGGCGCGCTTCACGGCGGAAGACGGTGCGACGGTCGACGTCGCCCTGCCCGATACCTGGGGCCTGCGCGGGCGCGCCATGCAGGGCAGCGGGCGCTATGAACTGCAGCTGGAAATGACCGGCCCGATAGCCGGTGCCTGGTCGCTCTATCTGCCGCGGGTGTCCAGCCATCATGACATCCGCGTCAACGGCGTGCTGCTGCAGAGCCAGCACGGCCGTGTGCCGCGACAACATCCCGAGCCGGCCGTCGTGGCGGTTCCGGCCGGCCTGCTGCAGCCGGGCTCCAATCACGTGGAAGTGGTGGTGGACTACGGCATCCGCGGGGGCCTGTCGCGGGTGTGGGCCGGGCCCTCGGACCTGGTGCGCAAGCATGCCGCGCGGGACCACGCCTGGGAGTCGCGGCTGCCGCAGGCGCTCAACCTCGTCGCCCTGACCCTGGCCCTGACCATGCTGCTGCTGTGGCTGCAACGCCGCGAGGACGGCGTGCTGGGCAGTTTCTCGCTGCTGGCCTCCATCGCCTGCGCGCGCAACCTGGCCTATTTCGACCAGGGCTTCTCGCTGCCCGAACCCTGGCCCGACCTGCTGTTCTTCTTCGCCCAGGTGCTGTCGGCCTATCTGCTGGCTCGCCTGGCACTGGCGGCCAGCGATGTGAAGCCACGCGCGCTGCGGCGCCTGGCGGACGGGCTGACGCCCGTGCTGCTGCTGCTGGGCTGCGCGGCGGCGGCCACCGGCTCCATCGTGCTGGCGCGCCGCTGGCTTTACCCCTCGCTGCTGCTGCTGTTGGCGCCTGCCGTGCTGCTGCTGCTGGCCCAGGCCTGGCGCCAGCGCGGCTGGATCGTGGCGGCGGTGGCCCTGGGCGCGGCCGCGGTGTCGGTGGCAGGGTTTCACGACTATTTCTATTCGCTGGGCCAGCTTTCCATCGAAGGCCATCTGCTGCTGCCCGACGCGGCGCCCATCTTCCTGATGGTGTTCGGCGTCTGGCGGCTGCGCGGCCTGGTGCTGGCACTGGCGCGCGGGGAAAGGTTGAACCGGTTGCTGGAGTCGCGCATCGAGCAGCGCACGCGAGCCTTGCACCGGGCCAATGGCGTGAAGTCGGCCTTCCTGGCTGCGGCCAGCCATGACCTGCGCCAACCCATCCTGGCCGTCAGCCTGATGGTGGGCATGGCCCGCCAGCGCGCCACCGATGCCGACCAGGAGGGCCTGCTGAACCGGGCCCAGCAGGGCCTGGACGGGCTGCAGCGCTTCATGAGCGAGTTGCTGGATCTGTCGCGGCTGAGCACGGGCGCCGTGAAGGCCAAGGTCGTCGAAGTGCCGCTGCAGCCCTTGCTGGATGAGCTGGCCCTGCATCTGCGCACCGAGGCCGATGCCAAGGACCTGGAACTGCGCATAAGGCCGACCCCTCTGTCGGTGCGCACCGACCCCACGCTGATCGCCCAGGTGTTGCGCAACCTGTCGGGCAATGCGGTGCGCCACACCGAGCGTGGCGGCGTGCTGGTGCTGGCCCGGCCGCGCCGCGGCCAGGTCTGGCTGGAGGTGTGGGATACCGGGCCCGGCATCCCGGCCGATCAGCGCGAGGCCATCTTCGACGAGTTCGTGCGCCTGGGCAGCAGTGCCAGCGGCACGCCAGGCTGGGGCCTGGGCCTGGCCATCGTCAGGCAAAGCCTGCAACTGCTGCGCCACCCGCTGGAACTGGACAGCCGCCCGGGCAGCGGCTCGCGCTTCAGGGTGCGCCTGCCTCGGGCGTGATGCGCAGCCCCAGGGCCGCTGCTGCGACGACGGCCTGGGTGCGGTTGCTGGCGCCCAGGCGACGGAAGATCTCGGCCAGATGGGTCTTGACCGTCGACGCCGACAGGCCGAGCTGGCGCTCGATGACCTTGTTGCTGGCGCCGCGCAGCAATTGCTGCAGCACCTCCTGCTGCCGGGCGCTGAGCTGATCCAGGGCGCTGGCGGCGGGGCGGGGCGACTTCTGCAGCAGGCGCGGCGGCAGCGGGATGCCGCCGCGCGCCACCATGGCCAGGGCGGCGCTCAGCTCGTCGAAGCCGGCGCTCTTGTGCACGAAGCCGGAGGCGCCGGCATCGATGCAGGCCTCGACCGTGGCCGTGTCTTCATGAGCCGACAGCATGACGACGCGGGCTGAAGGGCAGCGCTCCATCAGCACCGGAATGCCCCCCGGCCCGCGGCTGTCCGGCAAATCCAGATCCAGCAGGATCAGCGCCAGGTCCTGGCGCCCGGCGGCCAGCTTCAGCCCTTCGCCCAGCGAGCCGGCCTGCAGGCAGGGGGTGCCGGGGTTGGCGCTCTTGAGCAGCAGGGCGAGCCCGTCCCGCAGCATGGCGTGGTCGTCGATCAGCAGGAAGGACATGGGTCAGCGCGGTCGGATCTTCAGGTGAAGCGGCATGGCGTACACGATTCCCTGAGCGATTGTTGTGCCGGCAGTTTGCCGCCTTGCGATGAGGGCCGCCATCGGCCAATTGGCCGACGAGCGGGCCCTTCACATGACAAGGTCGTCAGTCCTTCAGGCGGATCACACCGTGCGCGTCCACCTCCCGTACAGCGTCATCTTTCGCGGGATCGATGGCCTTGCCGGCGAGCAGCCGGCCCATGAAGTCGTCCACCGCCGGGGCCGGTCCGAAACTGCAGGAGACGTAGACGACATGGTTGAACCAGCCAAGCGAGGGCGAGCCCATGCGGCTCAGATCCACATAGTGCACCCCTGTGGCCAGGTGTTGGTTTGGTTTCACGCCCAGACCCAGCGGGCGCACACCCGGTCCGCGTGCATCGAAGGCGAAATTGAGCGTCAGGTCCCCCTGATTCCAAGTCACCCACACGTCCTCGCGGAGGGCAAGTTTGCTCATCCAGACCTCATGACCTTCCTGGTCGGCATCGGGCTCGGAGAAAACAATGCGCTCGAACAGTTGGCCCTGCGCGGGCCAGCCGCCGTCCTCGACGACGCGCTGGATCACGAGGGCGCCCATGCTGTGGACGAGCAGGACCGGGCGCGGCAGGTTGCGATCCAGCGTCCGCAGGTCGGCGTGGACCTTCAGCACCTTGGTGAACTCTGCCGCAGCGGCTGGGATGCTGGACAGCGGGGCATTGCGGTCCAGACCCATGGCAGCCGAGTCCCAGTTGAACATCCTGGGACGAAGCCCGCGCTCGGTCAGTCGCAGCAGGGCCTGTCCCTCCGCAAAGCCGTCCTGGCCCAGAAGACTCTTGGTGGGTTCCTTGCCACGGCCATGCACGAAGAGCAGCGGGGGCGATTGGCCTGGCAGCCAATGGTCCAGGTCTTTTCCGTACTCGGTGATGGTGCGCGCCCTGTAGCCGTCTGCCGCCAACTCATACATCGGGGTCGTCGCGTTGAAGGGAATGCAGCTCCTGTCTTCCTGGAACTTCCTCGCGCACTCCGCTCGCCACTCGGCCAACCTGGGAGAGGCGCAGCCCTGGAGGGCAAGTATGGCCAGCAGAGTCAGGACTCGGAAGAGGAGCTTCATGCGCGGTCTTGTGAGGGTGACGGCGCCGGAGCTTACGCTGTGGTGCCGGGTTTTGCCCCCTCACATCTGCCGTGACAGCGATGCAACGCCGCGGCCCGCGTGCGCCACGGCGTATAGACATCCCCCAGCCTTCCCAAGCCGGGTTCAGATCGACCTCAGCCGGCCGGCGCCGGCCTATCGTCTCACTTCGACTTGGGCGTTGCCGTCGTGCTGGCGGCGGCCTTCTTTGGCTTGGCTTTGCCCGCGGCGGTGGGATAGGCCATGGTCACCGTGGCCGGGTCCGCCTTTTCCAGATAGCTCGCGTACTGCGTTTCGTCGCAGGGCTTGGCATCGTTGTAGTAGCGGTTGTCGCCCTTGGCGCGGTCCCCCGTGAAGGCCGGCGCTACGGCGCCAGCGGCGTAGTAGGTGGCGATGTGGCTGGCATAGGCCTGGGCGCATCCGTCGCGCAATACGGCCTGGGCGTGGGTGGCCGGGGTGTCGGCCGCTTGGGCCGGCAGCGCAGTAACCACGGACGCAATGACGACTGCGAGGGTTCTCATGGCTGACCTCCTTGCTGCTGAAGGTGATGGACACACTACGCCTAAGCGCAAGCAAATGCACGCCGCAGTGCATCAATCGATGCAGGTGCTCGTCAAGGCAAGTCGCCCTGCAAGCTCAGCCTGCTTGAACGCCTTGGCTACACTGCTCTGGGTGGAAACCAAATGGCTTGAAGACTTCGTCAGCCTGGCCGAGACGCGAAGCTTTTCTCGCTCCGCCCAGCTGCGCCACGTGACCCAGCCGGCGTTCTCGCGGCGCATCCAGGCGCTGGAGGCCTGGGCGGGGGTCGACCTGGTGGATCGCTCGTCCTACCCGACGCGGCTGACCGCGGCCGGGGCGACGCTGCTGGCGCAGGCCGTCGACCTGCTGGGCAATCTGCAGGCGACGCGCAATATGCTGCGCAGCCACCAGGCAGCCGACCAGGACATGATCGAGTTCGCCGTGCCGCACTCACTGGCCTTCTCCTTCTTCCCGCATTGGCTGATGAGCCTGCGCCGCGGCTTCGGGGCCATCAAGTGCCGGCTCAACGCGGCCAATGTGCACGACGCCATGCTGCAGCTCAGCGAAGGCAACTGCGACCTGCTGCTGGTCTATCACCATGCCAGCCAGCCGCTGCAGCTGGACCCCGAGCGCTACCAGATGGTGTCGCTGGGCCATGAGACGCTGTCGCCCTATGCCAAGTCGGACGGCCAGGGCGAGCCGATGTTCCGCCTGCCGGGGCGGCCGGGGCAGAAGATCCCTTTCCTCAGCTATGCCTCGGGCGCCTATCTGGGCCGCCTGGTCGAGCTCATCGTCAAGGAAGCCGACTGCGCGCTGAACCTGGACGCCATCTACGAGACCGACATGGCCGAAGGCCTGAAGGCCATGGCCCTGGAAGGCCACGGCTTCGCCTTCCTGCCGGCCAGCTCGGTGCAGAAGGAGCTGGCCAGCGGCCGCCTCGTGCCGGCCGCCGCGCCGGGCACTTTCAGCGTCAGCATGGAGCTGCGCATCTACCGCGAGAAGCCCGAGCTTTCGCGCCGGGCAAAACCAGCCTCCTTGGCTTTGTGGGACTATCTGTCGTCCCAGGCATGAGTTCATCCGGCTTCGGCATGCATCGTGTAAACCCGTATTCGGGCTGAAGGCCGGGCGTGGTCTGCTCACGCCTGTTATCGATACCCACTTCCTGTTGTTGGAGTCTCCATGAAGAAAGTTCTGCTCGTCGCGGCCCTGCTGGCCGGCGTTTCCGCCGTGCATGCCGAAGACACGCTGAAGAAGATCAAGGACAGCGGCGCGATCACCATGGGTGTGCGCGAATCCTCCGGCCTGTCCTACACCATCGGTGACGGCAAGTACGTTGGCTATCACATCGACGTCTGCGAGCGCGTCATCGCCGACCTGCGCAAGCAGCTGGGCAGCAAGATCGAGGTCAAGTACCAGCCGGTCACGTCGGCCAACCGCATCCCGCTGACCGTCAACGGCACCGTGGACCTGGAGTGCGGCTCCACCACCAACAACGCCGCCCGCCAGAAGGACGTCGCCTTCGCCGTGACGACCTATGTGGAAGAAGTGCGCATCGCCGTGAAGGCCAACTCCGGCATCACCAACATCGGCCAGCTCAACGGCAAGACCGTCGCGACGACCACCGGCACGACCTCGGTGCAGACCCTGCGCAAGCATGAGCGCGCCACGGGCGTGGACTTCAAGGAAGTGTTCGGCAAGGACCACGCCGACAGCTTCCTGCTGCTGGACTCCGGCCGTGCCGACGCCTTCGTCATGGACGGCTCCATCCTGGCCAAGAACATCGCCACGTCCAAGAACCCGGCCGATTTCAAGATCGTCGGTGAGGTGCTGTCGGTCGAGCCCATCGCCATCATGATGCGCAAGGAAGACCCGGCCTTCAAGAAGGCCGTGGACGACAGCATCAAGGGCATGATGAAGTCGGGCGAGCTGGCCAAGCTGTACGACAAGTGGTTCCTGCAGCCCATCCCGCCGACCAACACCAAGATCGGCCTGCCGCTGTCCGCCGCCACCAAGGACGCCTGGGCCAATCCGAACGACAAGCCGATGGAAGACTACGCGAAGAAGTGATTCGCGTATCGACTTGAAGGACCGCAAAGCGGGTGCATGGCACCCGCTTTGCTTTAGATAGAAGGCTTGAGGAGAGGGCCATGAGTTGGGACTGGCAGTTCTACTGCAATGACACCGCCACCGGAGAGGCGGTCGCCGGCTGCTTCGGGCCCGGCGGCAAGGAGCAGACCTATCTGCAATGGATGCTGAATGCCTGGGGCTGGACGGTGACGGTGTCGCTGCTGGCCCTGGCGCTGGCACTGGTCGTGGGCTCGCTGATCGGCATCATCCGCACGGCGCCCAACAAATGGCTGGCGCGCTTTGGTGAGGCCTGGACCGAGTTGTTCCGCAACATCCCGCTGCTGGTGCAGGTCTTCCTCTGGTACCACGTCATCCCGTCGCTCTTCCCGGTGCTGCGCGAAGCGCTGCCCCCTTCGGTGCTGATCGTCTTCGCGCTGGGCTTCTTCACCAGCGCGCGGATCGGCGAGCAGGTCAAGGCCGGCATCCAGACGCTGCCGCGCGGCCAGCGCTACGCCGGCCAGGCGGTCGGCATGACGCTGCCCCAGACCTATCGCTATGTGCTGCTGCCGATGGCTTTCCGCATCGTCATCCCGCCACTGACGAGCGAGAGCATGAACATCGTCAAGAACTCGGCCGTGGCCTTCGCGGTCAGCATCCCCGAGCTGGCGCAGTTCGCCCAGCAGGCCTCTGAAGAGACCTCGCACTTCGAGGAGATCTTCATCCCCGTGACGCTGCTGTACTTCGTCTCCGCCTTCGCGATCAACCGCATCGCCAAGTTCATCGAGGCGCGGGTGCGCATCCCTGGCCAGTCGGGAGGCAAGTGATGCTGAATCTCGACTATTCCTTCCTGAACTGGGGCGTCATCCAGAGCTTTGTCGCCAAGGGCTTCTGGTTCTCCATCCAGTTGACGCTGGTCGCCATGATCGGCGGCATCATCCTCGGCACGCTGCTGGCGATGATGCGGCTGTCCAGTCACAAGTGGCTGTCGGCGCCGGCGGCGCTCTACGTCGACACGCTGCGCTCCATCCCGCTGGTGATGGTGATCCTGTGGTTCTTCCTGCTCATCCCCAAGCTGCTCGGGCCGCTGGGCGGCGAGACCTCGGCGCTGATCACCTTCACGCTGTTCGAGGCGACCTACTACTCGGAGATCATGCGGGCCGGCATCCAGTCGGTGTCGCGTGGCCAGGTCAACGCGGGCTATGCCGTCGGCATGACCTACGGGCAGACGATGCAACTCGTCGTGCTGCCCCAGGCTTTCCGCAACATGCTGCCGGTGCTGCTGACCCAGACCATCATCCTGTTCCAGGACACCTCGCTGGTCTACGCCGTCGGCGCCTATGACCTGCTGAAAGGCTTCGAGGTCGCGGGCAAGAACTTCAACCGCCCGGTCGAGACCTATCTCGTCGCCGCCGTCGTCTATTTCGTCATCTGCTTCGGCCTGTCGCAGCTCGTGCGCCGCCTGCAGAAGAAGATCGCCATCATCCGTTGAAGATCGAGTCCGCCATGATCGACATCAAGAACATCTCCAAGTGGTACGGCGCCTTCCAGGTGCTGACCGATTGCACGACGACCATCCAGAAGGGCGAGGTCGTCGTCGTCTGCGGGCCCTCGGGCTCGGGCAAGTCGACGCTGATCAAGACCGTCAATGCGCTGGAGCCCTTCCAGAAGGGCGACATCGTCGTCGACGGCATCTCCATCGCCGACCCCAAGACCAACCTGCCCAAGCTGCGCTCGCGCGTCGGCATGGTGTTCCAGCATTTCGAACTCTTCCCGCACCTGTCGGTGACCGAGAACCTGACCATCGCCCAGATCAAGGTGCTGGGCCGCTCGGCGGACGACGCCAAGACCCGCGGGCTGAAGATGCTGGACCGCGTGGGCCTGTCGGCGCACAAGGACAAGTTCCCCGGCCAGCTGTCCGGCGGCCAGCAGCAGCGCGTGGCCATCGCCCGCGCGCTGTCGATGGACCCCATCGTCATGCTGTTCGACGAGCCCACCTCGGCGCTCGACCCCGAGATGGTCGGCGAGGTGCTGGACGTGATGGTTCAGCTGGCCCACGAGGGCATGACCATGATGTGCGTGACCCACGAGATGGGCTTCGCCAAGCGCGTCAGCAACCGCGTCATCTTCATGGACGCCGGCAAGATCATCGAGGACTGCAGCAGCAGCGACTTCTTCAACAAGCCCGAGGAGCGCTCGCCGCGCGCCAAGGACTTCCTCGCCAAGATCCTTCAGCACTGAGCAACGGAGCGCGCCATGGCTGGGATCGGCACGGGTTGGAAGGAAGTCATTTCATCCGACGAGGCCGCCCGCCACGCGGCAGCGGCGCAGATGATGGCCGCGATGCAGAAGCGCAAGGACGAGCGCTATGGCTCCGGCCGCGCCCTGCACCGCAAGGCCCTGGCCGCCATCCGTGGCCGGCTTCGCGTGCTGGACGGCCTGCCCGAGCATGCCCGCCAGGGCCTGTTCGCGACGCCGGGCGAGCATGAGGTATGGGTGCGCCTGTCCAACGGCGCCCTGGACAAGCAGAGCAACCGCCGCCCCGACATCCGCGGCTTCGCGATGCGGGTCTTCGGCGTCGACGGCGAAGCGGCCCTGGGCGGCCGCACCGACCACCAGGACATCTCGCTGATCAACCAGGTGGCCTTCGCCTTCCCCGACAGCCGCCACTTCTTCGGCCTCGTCGAGGCAGCCGGCCGCAGCCCGGGCGCGGTGATCGGCTGGATGTTCAAGACCTTCGGCCTGGTCGGTGGCTTCAAGCAACTCAAGAAGCTGGCGGCCACCGCAGGCAAGCCCTTCACCGGCTTCGCCACCGAGGCCTTCGCCAGCACCTTGCCCGTCAGCTGCGGGCCGGCCGCCGTCAAGGTCCGTCTGCTGCCGCCGGCCGGGCACAAGCCGCGCGCCGAGGTCAATGGCGACTGGGCCGGCGACCTCACCGCCCAGGCCGCCGCCGGGCCGCTGAAGTACCGGCTGCAGCTGCAGTTCTTTGTCGACGAGGCGCGCACGCCGCTGGAAGACGCTTCCGTCGAATGGCCCGAGTCCGTCGCGCCTTTCGTCGATGTCGCCGAACTCACGCTGGAGGCGCCGTCGACCGACGTCGACTTCGTCGCCCGTGTCGAGGCCGGTGTCTTCGACCCCTGGCAGGCTCTGGCCGCGCACCGGCCTCTTGGCGAGGTGATGCGCGCCCGCAAGGTCGCCTACTTCAGCAGCCAGCAGGTCCGCGGCGCGGCTTAAGGTTTGAAGCGCCGCGCCACCTCGACGGCGGCGGTGTCGTACATGCCGACGAAGCGCGCGACCTTGCCGTCGCGCAGCGTGAACAGGTGCACCCGGGCGTCTCGAACACGCCTTGACCCGGCTTGGCGCGCGTGCGCTCCCAGCCCAGCACGGTGACGTGGTCGTCGCCGGCAAAGAACTCGCGCGGCTCGAAGGCCTGGATGTCGTCGAACTCGGCCACCAGGCCGAACCAGCGCAGCAGGGCCTGCTGGCCCTGGAACTGGCCGATATAGGGCAGGTCGATGCTGCCCAGCATGGTCCATTCGACATCGGGGGTGCACAGGCCGAGCAGGCCCTCGACATCGCCGCGGCCAAAGGCGGCGTACATGGACTGGATGACTTGAGTCGGGGTGGTCGTCATGGCGGTCTCCTGTTGAGATAGCCGCCTCTACGCGGCCTGCCGCCGCGCAGATTCATGCCCATCCGCATGCAGGCGGATGCTGCTTCGCCAGCCGTCGCAGAGGCCGCAGGGCTTCTGCTCGGTGCGGGCTCAGAGGAACATGCCGCCCGAGGCCTCGATGCGCTGGCCGGTGATCCAGCCCGCGCCCGGGCGCATCAGTGCCGCCGCGGCACCGCCGATGTCCTCGGCCTCGCCGACGCGACCCAGGGCTGTGACCGAGGCGACGAAGCGGTTCAGCTCGGCGTTGTCGCGCACGGCGCCACCGCCGAAGTCGGTGGCGATGGCACCCGGCGCCAGCGTGTTGACGCGGATGCCGCGGGCCGCCAGCTCCTTGGCCTGGTAGCGGCTCAGCACCTCGATGGCGCCCTTCATGGCGGCATAGGCGCCGTAGCCGGGGATGGTGAAGCGGGCCAGGCCGCTGGAGATGTTGAGGAGGCTGGCACCGTCGGCGAGCAGCGGCAGCAGGGCCTGGGTCAGGAAGAAGGGACCCTTGAGATGGATGTTCAGCAGCATGTCGAACTGAGCCGGCGTGGTCTCAGCAAAGCTGGCGTGGGCGCCCGCGCCGGCGTTATTGATGAGGCCGTGCAGGCGGCTCTCGCCCCAGGCCGCCAGGCCGGCCTTCACGCGCTCGGCAAAGGCCGCAAAGCTGGCGGCATCGGCCACGTCCAGCGGCAGGGCCAGGGCGCGCTGTCCCAGGGCCTGGATCTGGTCGACGACGCCTTCGGCCTTGGAAGCGGCATCACGGTAGGTCAGCACGATGTCATGGCCGTCGCGGGCCAGGGCCAGGGCCATCTGGGCGCCGAGGCCGCGGCTGCCGCCGGTGATCAGGGTGATGGGGGTAGAAGTCATGGTTCTCTCCGGGGTGGATGGACGATGGAGAGAATTTATTGTTCGGCGCAGAATGGATAAAGTTAGACAAACTGAAATGACTGTGCTCTGAATGGCATCCAATCTTGAACTGAATGCGCTGCGCGTCTTCCTGCAGGTGGCCGAGCTGGCCCATTTCAGCCGGGCTGCCGATGAGCTCGGCCTGCCCAAGGGCCGCGTGAGCCAGGTGGTGCGCGAGCTGGAGGCCCAGCTCGGCACGCGCCTCTTCCAGCGCACGACGCGGCGCGTCAGCCTGACCTCGGATGGCGAGCTGCTGGCCGAGCGCGCCCGCTCAATACTCGCCGACGCAGGTGAGATCGAGGCGCTGTTCCAGCAGGACCAGCAGCTCGGCGGCCGGCTGCGCGTGGACCTGCCGGTGCGCCTGGCCCTGGACCTGGTCATGCCGGCCCTGCCGGGTTTCCTGGCCGAGCACCCGGGCCTGCAGGTCGAGCTGAGCTGCACCGACCGGCGCGTGGACCTGGTGGAGGAGGGCTTCGACTGCGTGCTGCGCGTCGGTGCCGTGCACGACCCCATGCTGGTCGCCAAGCCGGTGGGCGAGCTGAAGATGATGAATGTCGCCAGCCCCGCCTACCTGGCACGGCGCGGCACGCCGGTGACGCCCGAAGACCTGCTGGCCCAGGGCCATGAGCTGGTGCACTACAGCCAGACCTGGGCCGACCGCCGAGCGCGCTTCGACTGGGTGGATGCCGAGGGGCGCTCGCACAGCCTGGCGCTGCCGGCGCGGGTCAGCGTCAACCACACGGATGCCTACGAGGTGGCCGCGCTGAACGGCATGGGCATCGTGCAGGCGCCCTGTGTGGGCATGCGCGCAGCCGTGGCGGACGGGCGCCTGGTGCGCCTGTTGCAGGGCTACGAGCCCGCGCCCATGCCGGTGCAACTCGTCATGAGCCAGCGCCGCCACACGCCGCGGCGGGTGAGGGTGTTCATGGACTGGCTGACCGGGTTGCTGGCCGGCTATCTGCAGGATTAGAGTTTGACCGGCCCGTCGATGGCCGTGCCGCCCACCGCTTCCTTGGCCTGCTGCTGGCGCACCCGGTCCAGATAGCCCTCGGAGCGCTGCAACTGCTCCTGGATGAGCTTGTTGTTGGTGCCCATGGTCTCGATGGCTTTGCTGCGGAAGTTGTCCATCGCGTCCATGGCCTGGAAAGTCTGGTCGAACATGGACTGGATCTGCTGGATGCCCAGCATGGGGTTGGACGAGAACTCGGCCGTCGCGTCGACGTGCTGGTTCAACGCCGTGCCGGTCTGGTTGATCAGGTCGCCGATGGTCTTGTTGACGCCCTGCAGCATCTGCATGACCTCGATCTGGTTGCCGGTGGCGCGGGCCACGGTCTGGGCGACGGCCAGGGCGCTCATGCCGGTGGTGGCCACGCGGTCGCAGCCGATCATCATTTCGCGGCCGGTCTTCTTCAGCACGTCCAGGGCCAGATAGCCGTTCACGCAGACGGCCTGCTGGGTCTGGATGTCGGCCAGGTTCTGGCGGGCGTAGAACAGCACCTCCTGCTCCAGCGCCTTGGCCTTCATCGGGTCGGTGGCCTGCAGCTGCTGCACGCGCGTGGCCAGGCGCTCGTCCAGCACGCGGGCGAAGCGGGCTGCACCGGCCAGCTTCTGCATCGCATCCCACAGCTTGGCGCGCGTGCCCTCGATGTCGATGACGTCCTTCTGGATGTCGTCCTTGGCGGCGTAGAGCTGGGTCATGGCCGTCTGCAGCTGCGAGCTGGCGGACTGGAAGCGGCGGAAATAGGCCTCCAGCTTGTTGCCGAAGGGGATGATGCCCAGCAGCTTGCGCGGCTGCAGCAGGTCACCGTCCTTGCCGGGGTTGAGCTCGTCGAGCTGGCCGCGGATGGCGGCGATGGCCTTGTAGGCCGGCGTGTCCGTCGCGCCGACGAAGTTACGCTGCATCAGGCTGCCCTGCATCAGGCCGGCGGCGATGCTGATCTCCTGACGGCCCAGCTGGAAGGCGCTGTCCAGCTTGGCCTTGAAGGGCTCGCTGTGCAGGTCTTCCTTCTCCAGCGCCTCGATGAAGCGCTGGACCTGCTCGTCGACCTTGTCGGCGACATCGGCCTTCAGCGGCACGGCCTCGACGGCCTGCACCGGCTGCACCGGCGTGATGACCTCAGGCGGGGTCAGCGTGAACGTGGGCGCGGCGGTTGCGGTGGTCGTCGTGGTCGTCGTGGTCGTGTTCATGCGATGTCCTTGTTGCCGAACTTCTGGTTCAGGAATTCACTGTGGCGCAGGAAGGCCTGGGCGTCCTGCGAGGCGAGGTCGTCGCCGAGCTGCTCGACCTTGGTCTCCAGCTCGGCCAGCACGCCCTCGAAAGTCGTTTGCGCCGTCTTGCCATTGGCCAGCAGCTTGGTGGTGGCGAACTGGGCCGGGATGCTGAGATAGGTGTTCAGCGCCTGGGGCAGATAGCTGATGGCGATGTGGCGGGCATGGAAGGTCTCCTGCAGGCTCAGGTGGCCCTTGCTGCGCTCCCACTGGTCCAGCAGCGCCTCCAGGCGCTTGCAGAGTTGCTGGATGCGCTGGGCCAGCGGCGCCGGAATGCGGCCGCCGGGGTTGTGCTCGGTCAGGCCGCGCACGCCGTTGAGCGCCCGGCCCATGGCCTCGCGGGCATCGCCTTCGTCCTCGAACTGCAGGGCTTCCCAGACGTCTTCCTTGGTGCTGGGCCAGCCCCACCACAGGGCGCCGCCGACCAGGCCGACCACATAGCCCAGGGCCGCTACACCCAGGCCCCAGCCGCCCAGAAAACCCAGGCCCTTCAGCACCAGCACGCCGGTCGCCGCCAGCAGGCCGCACCAGTTCGCTGGCGCGTTCAGCCATCTGAACAAACCGTTCATTGGTAGGCCCGGATGTCCTTGAACACCGCATACAGCGGCGTCTTGCGCGCGTCGAAGACACGGCCGCCGGTGATCTCAACCAGGGCCTTCAGGTCGCCCGCATCGGCCTCACCGAACAGCACCATGAAGACGGGGATGCCGCGCACGTCCTCGGGCAGCTGCTCATAGGCGCGCCTGAAGTCCTCCAGGCGGCGGCCCATGTTGCTCTTGCCGTCGGTGAAGGCGACCACCGAGTACTGGTAGTCGGGGTTGCGCTTGCGCTCTTCCAGCATGTTCTGCAGGCCGGCCAGCACCGCGTCGTAGAGGGCCGTGCCACCGGCCATCCGCAGCTCGTCGGCGGCGTCGCGCACGCGCTTGAGTTCGTTCAGCTTGGCCTCGGTGTCGGCCTGCGGCAGCACGCCCTTGGCCACCTTGCTGCCGGCCGGAATCTCGAAGGGCACCGGCTCGCGCACACGGTCGCTGAAGGGCAGGAACCACAGCCGTTCGCGGTTGCTCAGCTTGGCGACACGGCCGGTCAGCGTGGCGTCGGCGCCGGCCAGGTAGTGGATGGCCTCGACGAGCTGCTCGCGGCGCTTGCCCTGCATGCTGCCGCTGGTGTCCAGCACAAAGGTGCTGGCGATGGGCTTGCGGAACTCGTTCAGGTAGGCGTCGATGAGGCCGTCGGCCAATTGGCGATCGGGCGAAAACGGCAGTTCGACCTGGAAGCCGCGCGCCGGCAGGATGTCGGCCACCTGCGCAGCCAGCTCGGCTTTCATCGGGCGGCGCAGGGTCTGCTTGGCCAGCCACAGCTGGGCAGCGTCGCCCTTCAGGTAGTCGACGACCTTGAGGTAGTCGGCGCGGCGGGCGTCGTTGAGCAGCATGAAGGGGTAGTCGGCCGTGACCACGCCTTCGAAGGGATAGATCAGGTGCAGGGGCTCGCGCAGCTTGCCGCTGGCGTTCAGGCTCAGCAGCCAGCTCTCGTAGTTGATGAAGGCGTTGGCGCGCGTGCCCTGCAGCTTGATGAACTGGTCGGCCAGATAGGTCGAGTTGTCGCCGACGATCTTGTAGCCCTTCAGGAAGTCGGCAATCGCACCGCGGTCGACGTCGGCCGCGCTCAGGGCCTCACCCTTGCCGCCGGCCGCCGCGACCACGCCCAGCAGGGCCATGAAGCCCTGGTTGCTGGTGGCCGGGTTGGACAGGGCGTATTGCAGCTTGCCGGCCTTGGCCGCGCGCGTGATGTCGGCCCAGGTCAGCTTGGCGTCGGGCTTGTCCCAGCCATTGCGGGCGGCGTCGCTCTTGCTGACGCCCAGGACAAGAGGCGACAGCATGATCTTTTCCTGCAGCTTGACCTTGCCCTGGCCGGCCGCGTCGCTGAGCAGGTATTTGGCATTGGCGAACCAGGCCACGTCGGGCCGGGGTTTGTCGCCGCTGTCGCCGCTGAGCACCTCCTGGGTGCTTTCCATCGTGCCGCCAAAGCGGAACTGCACGTCCACGCCGGTAGCAGATTTGATCTGCGCTGCCAGCGGCTCGATGTCCTTCAAGTCGCTGGTGGCGAGCACCTGCAGCGCCGCGCCGGTGGCGGCGGGTGGTGCTGTGGCAGGCGCGGGGGATTCATCGGGCTTCTTGCCGCAGGCGGCCAGCAGCGCGAAGCTCAACAGCAACAGGGTACGGCGCATCACTGGTTCATCTCCCGGCTGACGATGTCGATCATTTCAAACATCAGATCGAACCCCGGCGGGTCGATGACCTGGTTGAGTTTCACGTCCACGGCAAGCCCCGCGGCCTTGGTGGCCTCGGCAAACGCGGCCGTGTCACCGGTGCGGAAGCCCTGCTCCAGCGCAACGGCCTGCAGCGTCTTGTTGGTGGACAGCAACTCGGCCAGCTGCTTGCCGCGCTCGTTCAGCGCCACCAGCACCCATTTGTTGACGATGGTGGGCTGGGGATACATCAGCACCATCTCCGGGCGGATGCCGCCCTTCTGGGCCTGGGCCACCATCTGGGCCTCGTAGATGAAGGTCAGCGGTGTCTTGCCCATGCCGATGGACAGGTAGTCGTCGAAGGCGCCGTTGACATAGTTCTCCTGGAAGCCCTGGCGCTTGAACAGCTCGGCCAGCTGGGCGGCGTACTTCTGGGCCGCCGTGCGGTCGGCCACCACGTCGCCGTTCAGCGCGGCCGAGGTCAGGGCCAGGTACATGGCGGCGGAGTTGCTGCGGCGGATGTCGGTGGTGCTGACCAGCACGCTGCGCGACACCGCGTAGTCGCCACTGGCTTTCAGGTCGCGCCAGCGCTGCTTGGCCAGCATGGCTTGCGTGAGCTTCTCCATGTCCAGGCTGTAGACCTTGGGCGCCTGGGCCTTGGCCATGCCATTGGCGGCCAGGATCTTGGCCACCGGCTCCCAGGACGCCACCACGAGGGGTGTGTGGAAAGGCGACGTCTGCGTGGCCGTCTTGCCGGCCTTGCGGGCGGCGTCGGCAATCATGTTGGCGGCGACGACGCCGCTGGCGATGAAGAAGTCGGGCTGGTCGGCCGCACCGACCTTGGCCGCCATGTCGCGGCTGCCCACGCGGGCCACCTGCACCGGCAGCTTGCCTTGGGCCAGCACCTTGCTGACCCGCTCGTCCTTGAAGAAGGCCTCCACATCGACGGCGATCAGCCCCTTGAGCGGCTCGGCGCTCGCGACCGCCGCCTGTTCCTGCGCGATCTGCTTGTGCTCCTCGTTGCTGCGCAAAGCAAAGAAGAGGGCGCCGCCAAAGGCTGCCAACAGGACCAGGGTGCCGACCAGGCGTTTCGCGTTGTTCATGATGTGAGGAAGCAGTCTCCTTATTTCGAACAGGTGCGAAGTGTGACTGAAGCCGGACCGGGCACGGCGGCGACAATCCGGTTTTATGACCCAAGCCCCCTTACAGCTCACTATCACCCGCCCTGACGACTGGCACTTGCACCTGCGCGACGAGGCGGCGCTGGCCAGCGTGCTGCCTTACACGGCACGCCAGTTCGCCCGGGCCATCGTCATGCCCAATCTGCGCCCGCCGGTCACGACGGCCGCCCAGGCGGTGGCCTACCGGGAGCGCATCCTGGCCGCGTTGCCGGAAGGCCTGGACTTCCAGCCGCTGATGACGATGTATCTGACGGACAACACTCCGCCGGACGAGATCAAGCGGGCCAAGGACGCCGGCGTCGTCGCGCTGAAGCTCTATCCGGCCGGTGCCACGACCAACAGCGATGCCGGCGTGACCGACCTGCGCAAGACCTACAAGACGCTGGAAGCCATGCAGCGCGAGGGCCTGCTCTTCCTGGTGCATGGCGAGGTGACGGACGGCGACATCGATGTCTTCGACCGCGAGGCCGTGTTCGTCGACCGCGTCATGACGCCGCTGCGCGCGGCCATGCCCGAGCTCAAGGTCGTCTTCGAGCACATCACGACCAAGGAAGCTGCCCAGTACGTGACCGAGGCTGACCGCTTCACGGCCGCCACCATCACGCCCCAGCATCTGCTCTACAACCGCAACGCCATCTTCACCGGTGGCCTGCGCCCCCACTACTACTGCCTGCCCGTGCTCAAGCGCGAGGAGCACCGCCAGGCCCTGCTGAAGGCGGCGGGCTCCGGGCTGCCGAAGTTCTTCCTCGGCACCGACAGCGCGCCCCACGCCGCCCAGCTGAAGGAGAGCTCGGTCTGCGGCGCCGGCTGCTTCACGGCCATCTCGGCGCTGGAGCTGTACGCCGAGGCCTTCGAGGGCATCGGCGCCCTGGACAAGCTCGACGCCTTCGCCGGCCATCACGGCCCCGACTTCTACGGCCTGCCGCGCAACACCGGCACCGTCACGCTGAAGCGTGAGCCCTGGACCCTGCCGAGCGCCGTGCCCTTCGGCGAGGCCCAGCTCAAGCCGCTGCGCGGCGGCGAAACCCTGAATTGGAAACTGATCGCATGACGACCAAGAAAGTCGCCTTCCTCGTCGACTTCGACAACGTCGCCACCGACGTCATCGAGCAGGCCCTGCAGATGTGCTTCAAGGACTACGACGCCGTCCACATCCGCCGCGCCTACTGCAATGCCGAGCAGGCCCACCACCAACAGGCCTTCATGAAGCGCCTGGGCCTGCGCGCCATCGTCAACCTGGCCATCGGCAAGAACTCGACGGACATCGCCCTGGCTGTCGACGCGATGGACATCGCCATCACCGAAAAGCCCGATGTCATCGTGCTGGTGTCGTCCGACAGCGACTTTGCGCCCCTGGTGCTGAGGCTGCGCGAGAAGGGCGCCTGGCTGCGCGGCTTCGGCCAGTACGGCAAGACCGGCGACGGCGTCATCCAGATCTACGACCAGTTCAACGAACTGGCCCATGACAGCGGGCGGTCCGCGCCCAAGCCTTCGGCCAAGCGCGAACGACCGGCCCGCAAGGCCGCCACGCCCAAGCCGGCCGCAAAAAAGGCCGCTGAGCCCAAGGCGGCGGCGCCCAAGCCGACGCCCGCGCCCACGCCGACCCTCAGCGCGGCGGCGAAGCCCGCGCCCGCTGTGACGGCCGCTGCGAAGGCCACGCCTGCGCCGGCCGCGGCGAAGCCCGCGACCAAGGCCGAGCCCAAGCCGGTGGACGCCAATGTCGCGGCCGCCAAGGAGATCAATGCCGTGCTGGCCCTGCTGCCCAAGCTGGCCGACGGCCAGTGGCATGACCTGGGTGCTGCGGCCAAGGCCCTGAAGGACGCCGGCCTCTTGCCGAAGTCCGCGCCGGCCACCAAGCTGTTCCGCAAGCACCCGCAGGCCTTCCAGCTGCAGCCCGAGAAGCAGCCCAACCAGGTGCGCTTCGGTCACGGATGATTTCGCCCGACTGGGCGGCACCGTGGTTTGAGCCCTACCGCGACGTGGCCGCGCCGGTGCTGGCGCGGCTGGCGGCCGGCCAGCCCGTGCATCGGGCCCTGGGCCACGAACGCTTCGAGCCGGCAGGCCCGCTGGCCGTGGGCTACGAGCAGCACGTTGCCGCCACCGGCCGCGTGCCGACCCGCGACAACGCCCATGACCTCTTCAACGGCCTGGTCTGGCTGCGCCATCCTGGCTTCAAGGCGGCCCTGAACCGTGCCCATCTCGCTGCGCCGCCGGCGCCGCCCGGCCGCCGCGGGCCCCTGCGTGACGCGCTGACGCTGCTGGACGAGAGCGGCCTGCTGCTGGTGGCGCCGCCCGCACTGCGGGCCGCCTTGCGGGAGCGGGACTGGACGACCCTCTTCGTCACCCGGCGTGAACTCTGGCAACAGGCGCAAGCCCTTGTCGTCGGCCACGCGCTGCTGGAGAAGCTGCTGGCGCCGCGCCGCAACCTGTGCGCGAGGGTGCTTTTCGTCGACAGCCTGGAGGCGCCCACCCTGGCTGCCGGGCTGACTCCGGCCGACCTGCCGCCGCTGCCCGTGCTCGGCATTCCCGGCTGGTGGCCCCTGAATGAGGTGGCGGACTTCTACGGTGACGATCGGGTCTTCCGCCCGAAGCGGCTAGCATCGACAGCCTCCACGGGAGGTCTCGTTTGCTGAAGTCCTGTCTGAAGTCCCTGCTGGGTGCGGCGCTTGCCGTCCTGGCCATCGCCGCCGGCGCCCAGTCGCCGCCGCCCGCGCCCGTCGCTCCCAACCCGCAACAGCCTCAGGCCCAGCCCCAGGCCCCGCAGCCGCCGACCGTGTCGGCCAGCGCACGGCGCCTGTACGAGCGCAGCAAGGGCCAACTGCTGCAGATCCGCACCCTGCTGAAGACCCAGGACAGCCAGGCCTCGGTGGGCTCGGGCTTCCTGGTCAGCAACGACGGCCACATCGTCACCAACTATCACGTCATCAGTCAGTTCGCGCTGGAGCCCGACAGCTACCGCCTGCGCTATGCGACGACCGATGGCCAGGGCGGCGCGCTGGAGCTGCTGGATTTCGACGCCCGCCGCGACCTGGCCCTGCTGCGCGCCGTGGACGACGGCAAGGGCGGTGGCCTGCGCGGCCGCGGCGCGCTGGCCTTCCGGCCGCTGAACCAGCCCCTGGCCAAGGGCGAGCGCATCTATTCCATGGGCAACCCCCACGACGTGGCCTTTGCCGTCGTCGAGGGCAACTACAACGGCCTGGTGGAGCGCAGCTTCGACCCGCTGATCTACTACGCCGGCGGCATCAACCCCGGCATGAGCGGCGGCCCGGTGCTGGACGAGGACGGCCTCGTCGTCGGCGTCAATGTGTCGACGCTGCTGTTCGCCCAGCAGGTCAGCTTCCTGGTGCCGGGCGAGTTCGCCGATAGCCTGGTCAAGCGCAGCCTCGCCGCCAAACCCATCCGCAGCGCGGCCTGGGGCCGGCTGCGCGACCAGCTGACCAAGTACCAGGACGAGCTCGTCACGCGCTTCCTGGCGGCGCCCTGGGAGAGCGCCAACCACGACCGCTACCACCTGCCGGTGCCCAAGCAGGACTTCATGCGCTGCTGGGGCCGCGGCACGTCGGCCGACACCAAAGGCCTGGACTTCGAACGCTCGCAGTGCCGCATGGACCACGCCCTCTTCGTCAGCGGCAATCTGCAGACGGGCTGGCTGGACATGTCGCATGAGGCCTATGACGGGACCAAGCTGGGTGCGCTGCGCTTTGCGCGCCAATACACGGGGAGCTTTCGTAACGAACGCCTGGGCAGCGCCGACAAGTCACGCACGGCGCCTTATTGCAAGGAGCAGTTCGTCGACCGTGGCGGCCTGCCGCTGCGCGCCGTGGTCTGCCTGCGCGCCTACCGCAAGCTGGAAGGCCTGCACGACCTCAGCATCCTCGTGACGACGGTGGACTCGCCCACCGAGGGCGCCCTGGGCCGCTTCGACGCCCGTGGCGTCAGCTTCGACAACGCGCTCAAGCTGGCGGCGCACTACCTGGAGGGCTTCGCGTGGACCAAGAGCAGCAAGACCAAGTGATGCCGACGCCCCCCGTGGCGGCGCCGGCCGCTGCCGTCGTCGAGCTGCTGGGCCGCGACGGCCGTGCCGCCCTGGTGCAGCGTGTGACGCACTGGCCGGTGCGCATCGGCCGCTCGCCGGCCTGCGACATCGTGCTGGACGACGGCCATATCGCTGCCGAGCACGCCGAGCTGCACCTCGCAGCCAGCGGCGGTGTGCTGCTGAAGCTGCTGGAAAGCCGCAACGGCGGTTCGGCTGCCGGCAAGCGCCTGCATGCCGGCGAAGAAGTCCTGCTGCCCGAGGGCGGCGCCTTCCAGCTGGCGGCCTGCTCGCTGCGCCTGCGCACCAGTGCCGATGCGCTGGCGGCCGAGCAGCCGCTGTTCGTGCAGCCGGTGCGCCATTGGGCCCTGCTGCCGCTGCTGCTGCTGTCCATGCTGTTCTTCCAGTGGCTGGACCGCTGGAGCGCCGTCGACCCGGATTCGCGCTGGATCGACTACGCCTCGCCGCTGCTGGGCCCGCTGGCCTTCGTGCTGGCCTGGGCCGGGCTGTGGTCGCTGGCCAGCCAGCTCTTCCAGCACCGCTTCCCCTTCACGACGCATCTGCGCCGCGCCCTGCTCGTCATCGTCGCGCTGCAGGTGCTGGAATGGGTGCTGCCCGGCATCGCCTATGCCTTCTCCTGGCCGCGGCTGATGGTCATCGAGTCGCTGTCGACGCCGGTGGCGGGCGCCTTCCTGATTGCCTGGCATGCCCGCCTGGTGTGGCCGGGCGCGCGGCGCATCCTGAACGGCGGCATCGCCGCCCTGCTGCTGCTGGGCCTGGGCTTGCAGCTGGGGGGGCGCCTGGAGCAGCAATATGTCTTCGGCCCCCCGTATCTGGCCAGCCTGCCGCCGCCGGCCCTGCGCCTGGTGTCGCCCAAGCCGCCCGAAGACCTCATCGAGTCGCTGAAGCCGCTGAAGGCCGAACTGGCCAAACAGGCGCGCAAGGACAACGAGGGCGCCGTCGACGACGACACCGAGTGAGGCCGGACGCTCTCAGGTCTGCGGCAGGAAGCCGTCGACCGACAGATAGCGCTCGCCGGTGTCGTAGTTGAAGCCCAGCACCCGCGCGCCCGCTGGCAGCTCGGGCAGCTTCTGTGCGATGGCGGCCAGCGTCGCGCCGCTGGAGATGCCGACGAGCAGGCCTTCTTCACGGGCGCAGCGGCGGGCGTATTCGCGTGCGGCCTCGGCCTCGACCTGGATCACGCCGTCCAGCAGGGCCGTGTCCAGCACCGCCGGGATGAAGCCCGCGCCGATGCCCTGGATGGGATGGGGGCTGGGCTGGCCGCCGCTGATGACGGGCGAGGCGCTGGGCTCGACGGCATAGACCTTCAGTTGCGGCCAGGCGGTCTTCAGCACCTGGGCACAGCCGGTGATGTGGCCGCCGGTGCCGACGCCGGTGATCAGCACGTCCAGGCCGTCGGGAAAGTCGCGCAGGATCTCCTGGGCCGTGGCCTTCACGTGCACGGCCGGGTTGGCCGCGTTCTCGAACTGTTGCGGCATCCAGGAGCCGGGGTGCTGCTCCAGCAGCTCGCGGGCGCGGGCGATGGCGCCCTTCATGCCCTTCTCACGCGGCGTCAGGTCGAAGCTGGCGCCATAGGCCAGCATCAGGCGGCGGCGCTCGACGCTCATGCTGTCGGGCATGACGAGGATGAGTTTGTAGCCCTTGACGGCGGCCACCATGGCCAGGCCGACGCCGGTGTTGCCCGAGGTCGGCTCGATGATGGTGCCGCCGGGCTTGAGCAGGCCGCGGGCTTCGGCGTCCTCGATCATGGACAGGGCGATGCGGTCCTTGATGGAGCCGCCCGGGTTGCTGCGCTCGGACTTGACCCAGACTTCGGCCCCGCCGAAGAGGCGCTGTAGGCGGATGTGCGGCGTGTTGCCGATGGTGTCGAGGATGCTGGCGGCTTTCATCGGGAGCTCCGGTTTTCGCGAATCGGAGCAGTGTGCCAGCTCACTTCGTGCGTGGCTTGGGCAGGCCCTCATCACCGTGGTGGACGCGCCCCTGCCGGATCAGCTGGACCGTGCGCGCCACGGCACGTGCGGCACGCGTCACCTCGGCCTGGAAGTCGGGGTCGGCATCCAGGGTGTCGTGGCTGGTCGCGTAGGGTTCGTAGTAGCCGACATAGCGGTCGAGCTTGGCGCCGAAGCCGGAATCCACGAATCCCATCCACTCCAGCCAGTCGGTCAGCCCGCGGCGCGAGCTCTCGATGCCGGCCACGTCACCGTGCACGACCACACCATAGGCGCGGCCTTCGAGATGCTTGGGGTAGTCCCAGCCCTTGAGCTCCATTTCCTTGGCCAGCTTGGCCTTCTTGCCCTGCGTGGACGTGGGGTCGGGGTTGCCGCCGTCGGCGCAGACCAGCCGGTCGATCATCAGCTTGAGCACGCTGGGCGACTGGTACCAGTGCACCGGCGTGATGATGAGCACGCCGTGGGCCTTGACCCATTGCTCGTAGATCTCGGCCATCCAGTCGTTGGTCTGGCCGCTGGCGTGGTTGGGATAGCAACTGCAGGGCCAGTGGCACAGCGGCATCGCGGTCGACACGCAGCCCTTGCAGGGGTGGATGTGGCGGTCGTAGTCGCTGGTGATGCGGCTCAGGTCGAGCAGGTCCACCTCGGCGCCTTCGGCCTCGCAGGCCGTACGCGCCAGCTGCGTCATGCGCCAGCTCTTGGACATCTCGCCCGGGCAGCTGCCGTCATTGCGCGGCGACGCGTTGATGACGAGCACGCGCGCCGGCGCGGCGGCCCAGCCCGTCTGCGCTGTCTGCAGCCGCAGTTGCAGGTCGCGCCACTCCTGGGAAAGGTCGTAGTCGGGATCGGCGAAGCCAACGCCTGCCTTGACGGTGATGGGTGCCTTGCGTCCCTCATGGAATGCTTGCCAGGCGATCTGCTCCAGCCGCGCCAGTGACTCGCGCTCGGCATCGAAGGCCGGATCGACAAAGCGCTGGCGGAAGCGCTCGCCAAACTCCCGGCGAGCCATGGTCTGCGCCTGGCCGGTTCTGACGGGTGAAGTCATGACGAGATCTCCTCAATGGTCATCTCGCTCGGCAAGCCGGATGCCCGCGGCTGCGATAATCGTGCCGTGAAGCAAGCCAGACCGCCGCTGGGGCAAGCTTGGAAACGAGGCCCTGGAGGAAGGTCCGGACTGCAAAGAGCGGCGTAGCAGCTAACGGCTGCCCGGCGAAAGCCGAGGATCAGAGCAACAGAGACGAGTTCTGTCGGGCGAAAGTCCGACAGAGGTGAAACGGGCAATCTCTACGCGCAGCAACACCAAGTAGGCCAGCGTTGATGCGGCTCGCAGAGCTGGCGGGTAGGTGGCACCGAGCCGGGCAGTGATGTCCGGCCCAGAGGAATGGCGGTCACGCCGTCCGAACCGCAAGGGGAGGGCGGTGCACAGAATCCGGCCTATCGGCTTGCTTCACTCTTTCTTTCTCATACCTTTCTCCCTTGGTAATCTAGCGGGGCGATAGCTAGATTTCACGTTGTCATGACGTTAGGTTTGGCGCAGCATCGCCATATCGGCTTCCAGGTCAGCCGCGGGTGAGAGGCCCGGGCAGGGGAGAACAACCAATGATCCCGGACCTCTGCGGATCGAGTCCCGAATCGGGCCAAGCGGGCGCCAACGGCGGTGCCTGGGCCATGCATGTCTGGACTGGCGGGTCGCGCCAGCCAGTTCTCACACCTTCCCCTTCAGAAATCGCCGGGAGTTCCTGGTTGAAGTCACGGCATCCGATCGGCCCGAAGCGGATGCCGTCCCACGACGGGCCAAGCCCAAGGGAGTGATGCGATGAAGTTGAACAATCTGCGCCTGCGATCCAAGCTGATGCTCGGATTCGCCCTGCTGGCGGCCGTCGTGCTGCTGGTGTCGGGCCTGTCCCTGAATTCGCTGAGCCGATCCAACTCTCGCTTCACCGACTACCTGGATGGGGTTGGCCAGCGCGAGCGCATGGCCAACGATGTGCGTGACGCCGCGTCGCGGCGCGCCATTGCGGCGCGCAACCTGGTGCTGGTGACGACCCAGCCCGACCGTGACGTCGAGAAGGTGGCGGTCATCAAGGCCCACGAAGACATGCAGAAGTCCCTGGCGCGGCTCAAGGATTCCCTGGCCAAGGCCGGCGACCTGGGCGAGAAGGACAAGGCCCTGGTTGGCGAGATGGAGCGCGTCGAGGCCCAGTATGGCCCGGTCGCCCTGGCCATCGTCGGCATGGCCCTGGACGGCAAGCGTGACGACGCCATCGCCAAGATGAACGCCGAGTGCCGGCCGTTGCTGGCGGCCCTGCTGAAGGCCACCGGCGACTACATCGTCTACGAGGAGCAGCAGGCCGTGGCCCGCGTGCAGCATGCCGAGAGTGCCTATGGGCGCGATCGCTTGCTGATGCTGCTGGCCAGCGTCGCGGCCGTGGTCGCCGCGGTAGCGCTGGGCTGGGTGCTGAGCAATGCCATCACGCGGCCGCTGGAGCGCGCCGTTCACCTGGCCGAAGCGGTCGCCGCGGGCGATCTGAGTTCCGACATCGTCGTCGACGGCGAGGACGAGACCGGCCAGCTGCTGGCGGCGCTCAAGCGCATGAACGATGGCCTCGTCAACATGGTGGGCCGGGTGCGTCAGTCGGCCGACAGCATCGCCACCGCCTCCCAAGAGATCGCGACCGGCAACCACGACCTGTCCAGCCGCACCGAGCAGCAGGCCAGCGCCCTGCAGCAGACGGCGGCCTCCATGCAGCAGATGACGTCGACCGTGCAGCAGACGGCCGAGAGCTCGCGCCAGGCCAGCCAGTTGGCCAGCGCGGCGACGGAGGTGGCCGGCCGCGGCGGCGACGTCGTGCAGCGGGTGGTCATGACCATGGGCGAGATCAGCGATTCCAGCCGCAAGATCGCGGACATCATCGGCACCATCGATGGCATCGCCTTCCAGACCAACATCCTGGCGCTGAACGCGGCCGTGGAAGCGGCGCGTGCCGGCGAACAGGGCCGCGGCTTCGCCGTCGTCGCCGGCGAGGTGCGGGCCCTGGCCCAGCGCAGCGCCCAGGCGGCGCGCGAGATCAAGAGCCTTATCGGCGCCAGCGTCGAAAAGGTGGCAGCGGGCAGCCAGTTGGTTGGCGAGGCCGGCACGACCATGGGCGACATCGTCAGCCAGGTGCGCCGCATGACCGACCTGATGGCCGAGATCAATGCCTCGGCCACCGAACAGAGCAGCGGCATCGGCCAGGTCAACCAGGCGGTCGCGTCCATCGACCAGGGCACGCAGCAGAACGCGGCGCTGGTGGAGCAGAGCGCGGCCGCGGCCGAGAGCCTGCAGCAGCAGGCGGCCGGCCTGCTCGACGTGATCTCGCAGTTCAAGACGGCCCAGTCGCGGCACGGATTCGCCTGAGCGACGAGCGCAGTCGTCCGCGCGACGGCGCGGGCATGTCGGGGTCTATACACTGGCCGGCAGCCGCAACCCGCGGCTGCCGACTTCATCCCCACACCCCCCGATGAATCCTGACGCCAGCCGCCTCTGGCGCGCGCCCCGCTGGGCCCTGTCCGTGCTGTTGGCCTGTCTGGCCATGGTCGGGCCCTTCTCCATCGACACCTATCTGCCGGCCTTCGCCGGCATCGGTGCGGCCCTGAATGCCACGCCGGTGGAGATGCAGCAGACGCTGTCGGCCTATCTGTTCGGGTTCGCCTTCATGAACCTCTTCCACGGCGCGCTGTCGGACTGCTTCGGCCGCCGGCCCGTGGTGCTGATCGGCCTGGCGGCGTTCACGGTGGCCAGCATCGGCTGCGCGCTGTCGGGCTCCATCGGCCACCTGGTGTTCTGGCGCACGGTGCAGGGCATGTCGGCGGGCGCCGGCATCGTCGTTTCGCGGGCCATCATCCGCGACATGTTCCCGCCGGCCGATGCGCAGCGCATCATGTCCCAGGTGACCCTCTTCTTCGGCGTGGCGCCGGCCATCGCGCCCATGGTCGGTGGCTTCCTGTTCAAGGTCGCCGACTGGCATTCGATCTTCTGGTTCCTGACCGCTGTCGGCGCGGCGCTGCTGGTGTCGAACTGGCGCCTGCTGCCTGAAACGCTGCACGCCAACATGCGGCAGCCTTTCCACGTCGGCACGCTGATGCGCGAGTACCGGCGGCTGTGCAGCAGCCCCAAGTTCATGATGCTGGTGCTGGCCAGCGGCATTCCCTTCAACGGCATGTTCCTCTATGTGCTGGCCGCGCCGGTTTTCCTGGGCGAGCATCTGCATTTCGAGGCCACGCAGTTCTTCTGGCTCTTCCTGTGCACCATCGGCGGCATCATGGTCGGCGCGGCGGTCAGCGGGCGTCTGGCGGGCAAGATGAGCCCGAAGCGCCAGATCATGCGGGGCTTTCGCATCATGGTTGCGGTGTCGGTCGTCAACGTGGTGCTGAACCTGTTCGTGCCACTGAGTGCCTTCTGGGCCCTGCCGCTGATCGGGCTGTTTTCCTTCGGCTGGGCCCTGATGGTGCCGGTGGTCACCCTGCTGGTGCTGGACCAGGTGCCCGAGCGGCGCGGCATGGCCTCGTCGTTGCAGGCCAGCATCGGCTCGGCGGCCAACGGCCTGGTGGCGGGCGTGCTGGTGCCCATGGTCATGCATTCGACGGTGGCGCTGGCCGTGACATCCGCCGGGCTGATGCTGATCGGCCTGGTGTCCTGGTATGGCGTGCGCCGTTCCATTGCCGCTTAAGCCCGGCGGCGGCCTGCCGAAATCACCGAGATGATGAAGAAGCGCTGGCTGATCACTGCGCTGCTGGCCGCCTGCGCGGCCGCGCAGGCCGAAGACCCCAAGGAACCCGTGGAGGTGCTGCGCCAGCGCCTGGCGGACCGCCTGTCCACCAAGGCCGAAGGCACGGCCACCGCCAAGGCGACGGCCAAGCCGACCAAGCCCGGAAAGGCCGAAGCGGCCAAGCCGGTGCACTGGGGCTATGCCGGTGACATCGGCCCGGAGCACTGGGCCGAGCTGGCGCCAGACAACAAGCTTTGTGCCGTCGGCACGCGCCAGAGCCCCATCGACATCCGCGAGAGCATCGCCGTCGACCAGGAAAAGATCGCCTTCGACTACCGCGCCAGCAATTTCTCGGTGCAGGACAACGGCCACACCATCCAGGTCAATGTGGCGGCCGGCAACGGCCTGACCATCATGGGCCGGCGCTACGAGCTGGTGCAGTTCCACTTTCACCGGCCCAGCGAGGAGCGCGTCAACGGCAAGCAGTTCGACATGGTGGCCCACCTGGTGCACAAGGACGCCCAGGGCAAGCTGGCCGTCGTTGCCGTGCTGCTGGAGCGTGGGGCCGACAACAAGCCCCAGCCGCTGATCCAGACGGTCTGGGCCAATCTGCCGCTGGAGAAGGGCGAGGCCCTGGCGGCCCAGGTGCAGATCGACCTGAACCAGCTGCTGCCCGCGGAGCGCGGCTACTACACCTACATGGGTTCGCTGACGACGCCGCCCTGCAGCGAGGGCGTGCTGTGGATGGTCATGCGCCAGCCGGTCGCGGCCACGGCCCAGCAGATCGGCATCTTCGGCAAGCTCTACCCGATGAACGCGCGGCCTTTGCAGGCCGGCTCCGGGCGGCTCATCAAAGAGTCGTTAGGCGGCCCTTGACCGTGTTGCCCTTGGCCGTCGTGCGCGCGCCCGACAGCCAGTCGTAAAGGGTCGCGAACAGCTGCTCGGCAACGACGGGCTTGGCGACGTGGTCGTCCATGCCGGCGTCCAGGCAGCGCTGGCGCTCATCGTCGAAGGCATTGGCCGTCATGGCCAGGATGGGCAGCTCGGCCCCCTGGGGCAGGCTGCGGATGGTGCGCGTCGCGTCCAGGCCGTCCATGACCGGCATCTGCACGTCCATCAGCACCAGGGCGTAATCGCCGGCCTGGACCATGTCGACGGCCTGCTGGCCGTCGGCGGCGACGTCTACCGTCAGGCCGGCGCTGCCGATGAGGGCGACCGCCACCTCCTGGTTGACCGGGTTGTCCTCGGCCAGCAGGATGCGGCGCGGGCGGGCCTGGGCCAGCTCGGCCAGGCGCTCGCGCGCCGAATGCGGCCGCGGGGATGCCACCGGCGCCACCGGCGCGTGGGCGGCGGCCTCGACAGGCAAGGTGAACCAGAAGCTGCTGCCGCGGCCCAGGGCGCTGTCGACACCGACATGGCCGCCCATCAGCTCGGCCAGGCGCCGGCAGATGGCCAGGCCCAGGCCGGTACCGCCATAGCGCCGCGTCGTCGAGCTGTCGGCCTGTTCGAAGTCACGGAACAGCCGGGCCTGCGCGTCGGCGGCGATGCCAATGCCGCTGTCCTGCACCTCGAAGCGCAAGGACAGGCTGCCCGGGCCTTCGTCCAGGCGGGCGGCAAGGCGCACGAAACCGTTGTCGGTGAACTTGACGGCGTTGCCGGCGAAGTTCAGCAGCACCTCGGAGATGCGCTGCGGGTCGCCGATCAGCACGCGGCCGCGCAGCATGGGTGAGACGTCGGTCTCGACGCGCAGGCGCTTGGCGGCGGCGGTCTGGGTCGTCATGTTGGCGATGTTGTCCAGCACCTCGCCGACGGTGAACTCGCGCTGCTCCAGCCTGACCTTGCCGGCCTCGATCTTGGAGAAGTCCAGCACGTTGTTGATGACGCTGAGCAGGTGCTCGGCGGCGTTGGCCACCTTCTGCAGACGCTGCTGCTGCTCGGGCTCGATGGTGTCGCTCTGGGCCAGATAGGTCAGGCCGATGATGGCGTTCATCGGCGTGCGGATCTCGTGGCTCATGTTGGCCAGGAAGGCGCTCTTGGCCAGGCTGGCGGCCTGGGCGGCCTGGGTGGCCTCGGCCAGCTCGGCGGTGCGCGCCTCGACCAGTTCCTCGAGGTGGTGGCGGTAGCGTTCCAGCTCCAGCGCATCGCGGCGCTGGCGCGAGATGTCGGTCAGGAAGCCATGCCACAGCACGCTGCCGTCGGCCTCGCGCTGGGCGATGGCATTGCCGTAGAGCCAGCGCTCGCTGCCGTCGGCCTGCGGCGTGCGGAACTCCTGCTGCCAGGGGCTGAGGTTGCGCGCCGAGGCCAGCAGGCTCTCGCGCACGGCGGCACGGTCGTCGGGGTGGATGCGGTCGAACCAGGGCGCCGCGCTGCGGCTCAATTCGGCGCTGCCGAGCAGGAAGTACTCGCGCACCGCCTCGCTGACGTAGGCAAAGCTGAAGTCGCCGTTGACGGCCAGGCGCAACTGGTAGACGACGCCGGGCACGGTCTCGGCCATGCCGCGCAGGCGTTCGATGAGATTGCGCTGGGCGTCGAACTGCTGCTGCAGCGCGTCGCGCATGTGCTCGAGGTGGCCGCCCAGCAGGCCGATCTCGTCCTGGCGGGTGTGCTCCAGCGTGGCGTTGAAGCGGCCTTCGGCCAGATCGTTGGCGAAGTCGCCGAGCTCGCGCAGCGGACGGAAGAGCCGGGAATTGAGCAGCCACAGCACCAGGGCCAGCGAGGCCAGCAGCTGGCCGCCGACGGTGGCGCCATAGAGCCAGCGCTGGCGCAGCACGGCCGTCGTGCTGAGGTGGTCGTCGATCTCGATCTGGATGTGGCCGATGCGCGTGGAGCCGCGCAGGATGTCGCGCTCGCCGGTCAGGGTCTGGCCCAGGCGCCGCTCGGGCAGGTGGTTCTCGATGAAGGGCAGGCCTTGCGAAGCGTCGCTGACGCTGACGCGCACGACCTCGGGCGATTTGACGATGGCCGAGACGACCTCGCGGGCGGCGACGGCGTCCAGGTTCCACAGCAGCTCGGGCAGGCTGCTGGCCAGCACGTCGAGCTTGGCGTCGAGGTCACGCTGCAGGGCCTGCTCGGCGACCTTGGATTCGCGCAAGCCGATGAAGAGGCCGCCGACGATGAGGGCCGGCAGCAACAGGCCGATGCTGGCGCCAAGGGCCAGGGCGGCAAAGAGCGAGGACGAGGGCTTGCGACTCAAGATGAACTCATGGATGCGCCCATCGCGCGACGCACTGTCCCGCCAAGCGGGAGCTGAGCGCCTTCGGGCGGCCGGACGGCGCTCATGCTGCCATGAGTTCGGGCCGCCCCAAGCGGACACGCCACGTCGCGGTGGCGGCATGGCGTGTTTCGTGGCGCACGAGCGTCAGCCCTTGCCCAGCAGTTGGGGCTTCAGCGAAGAGTCGACCGGTTTTTCGCCCAGCCAGATCTTCAGCATCGCGTTGTAGAAGGCGATGTCCTTCATGGGCTCGCCGATGGGCTTGCCGTTCAGGAACATGACGGTACCGGTGTCGGGAATCCAGTCCACCGTGATGACGTCGCCCTTCTTGCCCTGGGGGATGTTGACGAAGGTCTCGCCGAACTGGGCGAGCTGGTTGACGAACTTGGAGCGCTCGGCCTTGTCGGTGTTGGCCGTGATGCCGGCCATGAAGGCCTGGCCCAGCTCGTCACCGGTCACCTCGCGCAACAGGCCGAGGCTGAAGCGGCGCGGGCCCTGGCTGTCCAGCACGCCGGCCGTGGTGTCCTTCTTCTCGGGCAGATAGAGCACCAGGGAGTAGACCTTGACGACGATGCGCACGCGCACGCCGGCGCCGTTGACCTTGAGCTCCTTGCCGCCGACCTTGACCGTGTCGTCGAACTTGAGGCCACCGACTTCGATGGCCATTGCCGTGCTGGCCATGCCGAGAGCCAGACCGAGGCCGGCAATCCAGCGGATGGCTTTGTGCGTCTTCATGGAGTCTCCTGAATCTTTGGGGGGATGGGGATCAGTGCGCCGCTTCCAGCTTGAAGAGGCTGACGACTTCTTCGAGACCATGGGCCTGGGCGCGCAGCGAGTCGGCGGCGGCGGCGGCTTGTTCCACCAGCGCGGCGTTCTGTTGCGTGCTCTTGTCCATGTCATGGATGGTATGCGTGACGCGCTCAATGCCGGAGCTCTGCTCGGCACTGGCGTGGGTGATCTCACCCATGATGTCCGTCATCCGTTGCACGCTCGCCACCACGCCCTGCATGGTGCTGCCGGCCTTGGCCACCAGTTCGCTGCCCAGGGCCACCTTCTCGACCGAATCGCCGATGAGGCGCTTGATCTCCTTGGCGGCGTCGGCGCTGCGGCCGGCCAGGGAACGAACCTCGCCGGCGACGACCGCGAAGCCGCGGCCCTGTTCGCCGGCGCGAGCGGCTTCCACCGCGGCGTTCAGCGCCAGGATGTTGGTCTGGAAGGCGATGCCGTCGATGACGCTGATGATGTCGACGATCTTCTTGCTGGAGGCGTCGATGCTGCCCATGGTCGTCACGACCTTGGCCACCACCGCACCGCCTTCGCCGGCCACGGTCGAGGCGGCCTGGGCCAGCTGGTTGGCCTGCTGGGCGTTCTGGGCGTTCTGCTGCACGGCGTCGGTCAGCGTCTTCATGGCCGACAGGGTCTGCTCGAGCGACGCGGCCTGGGCCTCGGTGCGCACCGACAGGTCCAGGTTGCCGCTGGCGATCTCGCTGGAGGCGGAGGCGATGGATTCGGTGCCTTCGCGCACGCGGCCGACGATGCCCTTGAGGCTCTCGTTCATGTCATGCAGGGCCTGCAGCAGCTCGCCGGTCTCGTCGCGGCTGCGCACCTCGATCTCGCTGGTCAGGTTGCCCGAGGCCACCTTGCGGGCCACGGCGACGGCGCCGCGCAGCGGGTTGACGATGCCGCGCGTGATCAGCACGCTGGTCATGATGCTGGCGAGGACGGCGGCCACGGCCAGGCCCAGCAGCAGCAGGGCCGTCTTGCTGGCCACGCGGTTGGACTTTTCGCCGGCGGCGTCCATGGCGGCGTTGCGGCCTTCGACCAGCTTGTCCAGCGCGGCCATGTATTTGCCCTGGGCGGCGCGCACCGAGAACTGGTATTTCAGCGGCGCGCCCTCGGTGTCGCCGGAGGCCACGGTCTTCACGAAGGCGGCCTGGCCCGTCATGAACTTGGCGCGCGCCTCCTCCACCGCCTTCAGCTGCTCCTGGCTGGCGTCGTCGGTCAGCAGGGGCTTGAGCTCGGCCATGGTCTTCTCATGGGCCGCGAGCAGGCTGGCGACGTTGTCCAGTTCCTTCTTGATCTGCTCCTCGCCCGTCATGATCAGCGTCGTCATCATGCTGCGCGATGCGTCACCCAGTTCCGCCTTGGCGCGGTTGGCCAGGGCCACGGTCTTGTAGTCGCCGCTGATCAGCTGGCTGATCTCGCCGTTGAGCGTCTGGATGCCGAAGTAGCCCAGCAGCGTGATCGCGACCAGGCAAACGATCACGACCGCAAAGCCGGCCGTGAGGCGTTGTCCGATGCGCATATGGGACAAGAAATTCATGGGGGCTGCCTCAATCTTGGTATTCGGTGGGGCCCCCGTTTTGAGTTCTTGGCGAGGAGGGGCTGAAACAGCACGAAATTTCAGCAGAAATCATGGGGCCGCATGCATTCTGGGCGGCCAGCCGGCGAGGCTTGCCGTGATTTGTGCGGCAAAACCCTGTCAGACATGGCTCCGGTCCATTCGGTGATGTGGCTGCGGCGCTTCAAGCATGGGGGCAAACGCGATGCCGTTGTGGACATCACTTCAAGCACCACTTCGCAATATCCTGGCAAGTCCTTATTTCGTAAAGGTATTTTCTTTGCGGGCTGTATAAATTGACAGCTGTGGCTAAGTGCTTGATTTCATTGAAAAAACTTGTGCAGAAACTTGACCGGGTGGGGGTCGGGCCTTAAAGTGGGAGGAAGTGTCGTTTCGTGGTGAAAAGTGTCGGAAATCGTCTTTCAGGGGGCCTCCAGCCTGGCTTTAGATGCCAAGGGACGCCTGAGCGTGCCCAGCCGACACCGTGAGGTCCTGCAGCTGCTCTGCCAGGGGCGCCTGACCGTCACCAAGCATCCCGACGGCTGCTTGATGCTGTTTCCGCGGCCGACCTGGGAGGGTTTTCGCGACAAGGTCGCCGCCCTGCCGATGTCGGCGGCCGGCTGGAAGCGTGTTTTTCTCGGTAACGCGATGGACGTCGAGATCGATTCGGCGGCCCGCGTGCTGATCTCGCCCGAGCTGCGCAAGAGCGCCGGGCTGAAGAACGACGTGATGCTGCTGGGCATGGGCAGCCACTTCGAACTCTGGGATGCCGAGGCCCATGCCGCCCACGAGGCCGAGACCATGGCCGGCCCGCTGCCCGACGCGCTCAAGGACTTCAGCTTCTGATGGCCGGCGAGATGAACGAGAGCGCCGAGTTCCGCCACACCACCGTGCTGCTGAACGAGGCGGTCGACGGTGTGCTTGCGCGCCCCGAAGGCATCTATGTGGACGGCACTTTCGGCCGCGGCGGTCATTCGCGCCTGCTGCTGAGCAAGCTGGCACCCGAGGGGCGGCTGATCGGTATCGACCGCGACCCCGAGGCCATTGCCGCGGCCGCCGCCATCACCGACCCGCGCTTCTCCATCGTCCACAGCGCATTTGCCGACATGGCGGACCGGCTGGCGGAACTGGGTGTGCATCAGGTGGATGGTGTGCTGCTGGACCTGGGTGTGTCCAGCCCTCAGATCGACAACCCCGAGCGCGGCTTCAGTTTTCGCTTCGACGGCCCGCTGGACATGCGCATGGACACGACGCGCGGCGAGAGCGCCGCGGGCTTCCTGGCCAGCGCCGACGAGCGCGAGATTGCACGGGTGATTCGAGACTATGGCGAAGAACGGTTTGCTGGCCAGATTGCAAAGGCGGTTGTTGCTCGCCGAGAAGCCGGCGCGCCGCTCACGCGCACCGACGAACTGCGCGAACTCGTGGCTCGCACGGTCAAGACCCGCGAACCCGGCCAGGACCCGGCGACCCGCACCTTTCAAGCCCTTCGGATTCATGTCAATGGCGAGCTTGAAGAGCTTGAGCAAGGGCTGAAATCCGCGCTGCGCCTGCTGGCGCCGGGGGGCCGGCTGTCCGTCATCAGCTTTCACTCGCTGGAAGACCGCCGCGTCAAGACCTTCATTGCCGGGTACAGCAAGACGGTTTTCGACCGCCGTGCGCCCTTTGCCGAGCCGGCGCCGCTGATCCTGAACGCGCTGGGTCGCATCAAGCCCAGCGCCGAAGAGGTGGCGGCCAACCCGCGCTCGCGCTCCGCCGTGCTGCGGGTGGCCGAGCGCACCGCAGCGCCCCTGCGGGACTAGGCGCATGGCCAAGCTCAACCTCATCCTCATCCTGGCCGTGTTGGCCAGCGGCGTCGTCCTCGTGCACAGCGCCTATGAGTCGCGTCGCCTGTTCGCCGAGCGCGACAAGGCCAAGGCCGAGGGCCAGCGCCTGGCCGCCGACGCCGAGCGCCTGGCCGCCGAGCGCCATGCGCAGGCGACCAATCTGCGCGTCGAGCAGGTGGCCCGCGAGCGCCTGGGCATGCGCGTCATCAGCCCGGCCGTCGTCGCCTCGGGGGTGACGCCTTGAGCAAATCCAACAAGGCCAACAAGGCCAACCAGTCCGGCGCCCGCGCGGTCAGCTACTCGACCAGCCCGCTGCTGGCGTCCAAGACGCCGCCGTGGCGCTCGCGCTTCCTGGTCGCTCTGGTCGGCCTGGCGTTTCTCGGCCTGCTGGCCCGTGCCGTCTATGTGCAGGTGCTGAACACCGACTTCTTCCAGAAGCAGGGCGAGGCCCGCTACGCCCACACGCTGGAGTTGCCGGCCAGCCGCGGCCGCATCAATGACCGCACGGGCCAGGTGCTGGCCGCCAGCGTCGCCGTGCCGTCGATCTGGGCCATCCCCAAGGAAGTCGACGCTGACGCCGACAAGCGCCGCGAGCTGGCCAAGGCCCTGGGCCTGTCCAACAAGGAGCTGGACGCCAAGCTCAACCCCGAGGCTCGTTTTGTCTGGCTGAAGCGCCTGGCTGATGACGAGGCCGCGGCCAAGGTGAAGGCCCTCGGCCTGAAGGGCGTGTTCCAGGACCGCGAGTACCGCCGCAAATACCCCGAGGGCGAGGCCGCGGCCCATGTGGTCGGCTTCACCAATGTCGAGGACCGGGGCCAGGAGGGCATCGAGCTGGCCTTCCAGAAGGAGTTGCAGGGTCGTGACGGCTCGCGCTCCGTCGTGCGCGACCGCCTCGGGCGCGTTGTCGAGGACATCGGCGAGATCGTGCCGGCCGCCAACGGCCACGACATCGACCTGTCGGTCGACTCCAAGGTGCAGTTCTTCGCCTACCAGCGCGTGCGTGATGCCGTGGTCGAGAACAAGGCCAAGGCCGGCTCCGTCGTCGTGCTGGACGCCCTGACCGGCGAGGTGCTGGCCCTGGCCAACTACCCGAGCTACGACCCCAGCAACCGCCAGAACCTCAATGGCGAGCAGCTGCGCAACCGCGCCCTGACCGACGTCTTCGAGCCGGGCTCGACGATGAAGCCCTTCATCGCCGGCCTGTCCATGGAAACCGGCCGCACGACGCCCGACAGCCTGGTGGACACCGGCAACGGCAAATACGCCTTCCAGGGCGCCGTCATCAGCGACACCAAGCCGCATGGCGTGATCCCGGTGCGCGAAGTCATCAAGTTCTCCAGCAACATCGGCGCCACCAAGCTCGCCATGCAGATGCAACCGCGCGAGATGCACGAGATGTTCACGGCCATCGGCCTGGGCCAGCGGCCACAGATCAGCTTCCCTGGCGCCATCAGCGGCAAGCTGAGGCCCTACAAGACCTGGCGGCCCATCGAGCAGGCCACCATGAGCTATGGCTACGGCCTGTCGGCCTCGCTGTTCCAGCTGGCGCGTGCCTACACGGTGTTTGCGCGCGACGGCGAGATCGTCCCGGTCAGCATGCTGCGCCAGCCGCATGACCACGCGGTGCCCGGCATCCGCGTGTTCTCGCCCAAGGTCACCCAGGACCTGCGCCTGATGCTGCAGGCCGCTGCCGGCCCCGGCGGCACGGCACCCGAGGCCCAGGTGCCCGGCTACAGCGTCGGCGGCAAGAGCGGCACGGCCCACAAGCAGGAAGGCCGCGGCTATGCCAGCCACAAATACCGCTCCTGGTTCGTCGGCATCGCGCCCATCACCAACCCGCGCATCGTCGTCGCCGTCATGGTCGACGAGCCGACCGCCGGCGTGTACTACGGCGGCAAGGTTGCCGGCCCGGTGTTCAGTCAGGTCACGGCCCAGACGCTGCGCCTGCTGGGCGTGCAGCCCGACCTGGACGTGAAGAGCCAGATCGTCGCCAACCAAAAAGCCGTGGCCACGGAAGAAAGCTTCTGATGCTGACCCGCCTCAAATCCCCCGACGCTGCGGCCCGCTGGCTGTCCGAATGGTGCACCGGCACGCTGCGCACCGACAGCCGCCAGGTCCGCCCCGGCGATGCCTTCATCGCCTGGCCCGGCTATGCGCGCGACGGCCGCGAGTTCGTCGCCGCGGCGCTGGAGGCCGGTGCCTCGACCTGTCTGGTCGAGGAGGCCGATGTCGAGCGCTTCGGCTTCGTCGATGCACGCGTGGCCTCGCTGCCCGGGCTCAAGGCCCGCACCGGCGAGATCGCCGCCACCTTCTTCGGCAAGCCCACCGACACCTTGGACGTCATCGCCGTCACCGGCACCAATGGCAAGACCTCGTCGGCCTGGTGGATCGCCCAGGCCTCGGCCCAGCTCGGCAAGCGCTGCGGCGTCGTCGGCACGCTGGGCATCGGCGAGCCGCCCAAGCTCGACTACAACGGCCTGACCACGCCCGACCCCGTGCTGCTGCAGGCGGCCTTCGCCCGCATGCGCGACGACGCCTTCTCGGCCTGTGCCATCGAGGCCAGCAGCATCGGCATCGTCGAAGGCCGCCTGGCCGGCAGCGCGGTGCGCGTCGCGGTGTTCACCAATTTCACCCAGGACCACCTCGACTACCACCGCACCATGGACGCCTACTGGGCGGCCAAGCGGGCGCTGTTCAGCTTCCCCGGCCTGCGCGCGGCCGTCGTCAATCTCGACGACCCCAAGGGCGCCGAACTGGCTGCCGAACTGAGCGCACTGGATGTATGGACCACCGGCGTCGAGCGCACTGATATGCCGATGAAGGCCCGCCTGTCGGCCCGCGGCCTGCACTACACCGGCGAGGGCTTGGCCTTCATGCTGCACGAGGGCGCTGAAGGCGTCGAGGTGCAGACCGGCCTGATCGGCGACTACAACGCCGCCAACCTGCTCGGCGTGGCCGGCGCCCTGCGCGCCCAGGGCCATGCGCTGGCCGACGTGGCCCGCGTGCTGGGCCGCGTGACGCCGGTGCCGGGTCGTATGCAGCGCGTTGGCAATGGCCGCGAACTGCCGCAGGTCGTCGTCGACTACGCCCACACGCCGGATGCCTTGGACAAGGCGCTGTCCGCCCTGCAGGGCCTGGCCCAGGCGCGCGGCGGCGAGCTGGTCTGCGTGTTCGGCTGCGGCGGCGACCGCGATGCGACCAAGCGCCCGCAGATGGGAGCCATCGCGGCCCGCCTGTCCGGCCGCGTCGTCATCACGACCGACAACCCGCGCACCGAGGCGCCCGCCAAGATCCTGGCTGACATCGCCGTGGCCGCGCCCGACGCCCTCGTCATCGAGGCCCGCGAGGAAGCCATCCGTGCCGCGGTCATCAATGCCGGCCCGCGAGACATCGTGCTCGTCGCCGGCAAGGGCCATGAGGACTACCAGGAAGTGAACGGCGTGCGGCGGCCCTTTTCCGACGTCGGCGAGGCGCGCGCGGCGCTGCTCGAAAGGGCGGGTCTGTGAACTTCCTGACCCTGGCCGAGACTCAAGCCCTGTTGCCCGGCTCGACGCTGGTCGGCGACGGCGCGACCGGCTTCGCCCGCGTGCACAGCGATACGCGCACCCTGCAGCCCGGCGACTTTTTCGTCGCGCTGCGCGGCGAGCGCTTCGACGCCAACGACTTCCTGGCCCAGGCCAAGGCCTCGGGCGCGGTCGCCGCATTGGCCGAGCGTGGTCTCGCCGAGGCCGGCCTGCCCGGCCTGCTGGTGCCGGACGCCAAGGCGGCTCTCGGCCAGCTCGCCGCCGCTTGGCGCCGCCAGCAGCAACTGCCCGTCATCGCCGTCACCGGCAGCAACGGCAAGACGACGACGACCCAGATGATCGCCAGCATCCTGCGCGCCTGGGTCGGTGATGCGGCCCTGGCCACGCAGGGCAACTACAACAACGACATCGGCGTGCCGCTGACGCTGCTGCGCCTGCGCCATGACGACGAGGTCAGCCACCGCGCCGCCGTCGTCGAACTGGGCATGAACCACCCCGGTGAGATCGCGCCGCTGGCGACGATGACGCAGCCGACGGTGGCCCTGGTCAACAACGCCCAGCGTGAGCACCAGGAATTCATGGCGACGGTCGAGGCCGTGGCCCGCGAGAACGGCGCCGTCATCGAGGCCCTGTCAGGCAGCGGCTGCGCCGTCTTCCCGGCCGAAGACGCCTGTGCGCCGATCTGGCTGGAGCTGGCCGGCTCCCGCCCGCATCTGAGCTTCGCCCTGCGCGGCGAGGCCGACGTGACGGGCGACGCTGCCTGGATGGGCACGCACTGGGCGCTGGAGCTGCACATGCCCGCCGGCACGGCACCCGTCGCCCTGCACATGGCCGGCGAGCACAACGTGCGCAATGCGCTGGCCGCCGCTGCTTGTGCACTGGCCGCCGGTGCGCCGCTGGCCTCGATTGCTCAGGGCCTGGAAGCCTTCCGTGCCGTCAAGGGCCGTTCCGAGCTCAAGCTCGATGCGCGTGGCCGCACCCTGGTCGACGACAGCTACAACGCCAACCCCGACAGCGTGCGCGCCGCCATCGACGTGCTGGCCGGCATGCCGGGCGAAAGCTGGCTCATCCTGGGCGACATGGGCGAGGTGGGCAACGAAGGCCCGGCCTTCCACCGCGAGGTCGGCGCCTATGCGGCCGAGCGCGGCATTACCCACTTCTGGACGGCCGGCAGCGCCGCTCGCGACGCGGCCACGGCCTATGGCCCGAATGCCCGCGCCTTTGACACCACGGCCGCGTTGATCGCGGCCCTGAACGAACAACCCGACGCGGCCCAGACCCTGGTCAAGGGCTCGCGTTTCATGAAGATGGAACAAGTGGTCGCTGCACTGCAATCAGGAGGCTCCCATGCTGCTTAGCCTCGCCCAGTGGCTGCAGGGCCTCTACCCCGACCTCGGCTTCCTGCGCCTCTTCAACTACATCACCTTCCGCGCCGTGATGGCCGCCATGACGGCCCTGCTGATCGGCCTGGCCTTCGGCCCCTGGGTCATCCGCAGCCTGACGGCGATGAAGATCGGCCAGCCCGTGCGTGCCTACGGCGTGCAGGCCCACCTGGCCAAAAGCGGCACGCCGACCATGGGCGGCGTCCTCGTCCTCATCGGCATCGGCGTGTCGACGCTGCTGTGGTTCGACTGGAGCAACCGCTTCGTCTGGGTCGTCATGCTGGTCACCATGGGCTTTGGCGCCGTGGGCTGGGTGGACGACTGGCGCAAGGTGGTCGACAAGAACCCCGAGGGCATGCGCAGCCGCGAAAAGTTCTTCTGGCAGTCGCTGATCGGCCTGTTCGCTGCGCTGTATCTCGCGTTCAGCGTGTCCGAAACCAGCTTCCTGGGTGTCGTGCAGCTGTTCTTCCGCTGGGTGTCCAGCGGCTTCTCGACCGAGCTGCCGCCCAAGGCCGACCTGCTGATCCCCTTCTTCAAGACCATCAGCATGCCGCTGGGCGTCTGGGGCTTCGTGGGCCTGTCCTATTTCGTCATCGTCGGCACCAGCAACGCGGTCAACTTCACCGACGGCCTGGACGGCCTGGCCATCATGCCCGTCGTCATGGTCGGCTCGGCCCTGGGCCTGTTTGCCTACCTGACCGGCTCGTCGGTGTTCTCCAAATACCTGCTGCTGCCCTATATCCCCGGCGCCGGCGAGCTGCTGATCTTCTGCGCCGCCATGGCCGGCGCGGGCCTGGCCTTCCTGTGGTTCAACGCCCACCCGGCCCAGGTGTTCATGGGCGACGTCGGCGCGCTGGCCCTGGGTGGCGGCCTGGGCACCCTGGCCGTCATCACGCGCCAGGAGATCCTGCTCGGCATCATGGGCGGCATCTTCGTGGCCGAGGTGCTCTCCGTGATGATCCAGGTCAGCTGGTTCAAGTTCACGAAGAAGAAGTTCGGCGAGGGGCGGCGCATCTTCCGCATGGCGCCCCTGCACCACCACTTCGAGAAGGGTGGCTGGAAGGAGACGCAGGTCGTCATCCGCTTCTGGATCATCACCATGCTGCTGTGCCTCGTCGGCCTGGCCAGCCTGAAGCTGCGGTAAGCCAGTCATGAAGCTCGACCTGCCGCAACTGCAAGACCAGCGCGCGCTCGTGCTGGGCCTCGGGGACTCCGGTCTCGCGATGGTCCGCTGGTGCGCGCGCTTCGGCGCGCAGGTCACGGTCTGGGATTCGCGCGAGAAGCCGCCGCAGCTGGAAGCCCTCGGCGAGACGGCCGCCTTCATCACCGGTGAGCTGACGGCCGAGACGGTCAGCGGCTTCAACGCTGTGCTGAAGAGCCCGGGCCTGTCGCCGCTGGATGCGCGCCTGAAGGCCGTCTACGAACACGGTCCGGCCGTGCGTGGCGAGCTGGATCTGTTCGCCGATGCGCTGGCTGCCTTGAAGGTCCAGCATGGCTACGCACCGGCCGTGCTGGCCATCACCGGCACCAATGGCAAGACGACGACGACCTGCATGACGGGCCTGCTCGCCGAGCGCGCCGGCAAGCGCGTGGCCGTTGCCGGCAATATCGGCCCGACGCTGCTGGACACCCTGACCGAGGCCCTGGCCAAGGAGCCCGATCCGGCGCCAGTTGAAGAAGAAGCGCCGGCCCAGGTTGCAGCGGAAGCCATCGAGGACGCGCCCGTCGAAGAAGGCGCTGAGCAAGAGGCCGTTGCCGTGTTGCCTGACGAGGACGCGCCGCTGCCCATCGATCCTCCGCCGCCGCGTGGCCCGGTCTTCGAAACCCTGCCCGAGGTCTGGGTGCTGGAGCTGTCCAGCTTCCAGCTCGACAACGTCGCTGGCTTCGAGCCGACGGCTGGCGCGGTGCTGAACCTGACCCAGGACCATCTCGACTGGCATGGCGACATGGCCGCCTATGGCAGTGCCAAGGCGCGCATCTTCGGTCGCGAGTCCGTCATCGTCTCCAACCGTGACGACGCCGAGGTCGAGGGCCTGGTGCCGCAGCCGGTCTTCGTCAAGGGCACGCGCGGCAAGCCCGGCCGCACCGTGTCGCGCCGTGTCGTGCGCTTCGGCCTCAATCCACCGAAGGCGCCGGGTGACTTCGGCTTGACGGAAGAGGGCGGCCTGGCCTGGCTGGTGCGCGCCCGCGAGCTGGACCCGACGATCAAGAAGCGCAAGGGCGACGATGAGGAGCCGCTGATCATCCAGCGCCTGATGCCTGCCGACGCGCTGCGCGTGCGCGGGCGCCACAACGCCGCCAATGCACTCGCTGCGTTGGCGCTGGCGACGGCAGCAGGCTGCGAGCTGGCGCCCATGCTGCACGGCCTGCGCGAGTACCGCGGCGAGCCGCATCGCGTCGAGCCCGTCGGCAGCATTGATGGCGTCGAGTTCTTTGACGACAGCAAGGGCACCAATGTCGGTGCCACCGTGGCCGCCATCTCGGGCCTGGGCGCCGACCGCGCGCCGGCCAAGCTGGTGCTGATCCTGGGCGGCGACGGCAAGGGCCAGGACTTCGCGCCGCTGGCCGAAGGTGTCGCCCGCCATGCGCGCGCTGTCGCCCTGATCGGCCGCGACGCGCCGCAGATCGAGGCGGCCCTCGTGAACACCGGTGTGCCTCTGCAGCGCCACGACACCCTGGAAGCCGCCACGGCCTGGTGCCTGGAGCAGGCGCAGTCCGGCGACAGCGTGCTGCTGAGCCCGGCCTGCGCCAGCCTGGACATGTTCAAGAACTACGCCCATCGCGCCGAGGTCTTCGTCGCAAAGGTGCAGCAGCTCGCCGACGACCGTGGGGTGACCTTGTGAACGCGGTGCTGGGCGGATTCACCACCAAGCTGCAGTCGCTGTGGAAGCGCGACGGCGGTGAAGACGCCAGCGTGCCGGTGCGCGACTGGGTGTCGACCTCGGCCGGCCGCCCGACCCAGCTGCAGGGCTTTGACATCACCCTGGTCTGGGTCGTGCTCGCGCTGATGGCCTTCGGCCTGCTGATGGTCTATTCGGCCTCCATCGCGCTGCCGGACAACCCGCGCTTCGCCAAATACCTGCCGACGCACTTCCTGACGCGCCACATGATCGCCATCGGCTTCGCGCTGGTGGCGGGCCTCGTCACCGTGCAGATCCCCGTTGCCATCTGGGAGCGCTGGGCGCCCTGGGTCTTTGTCGCGGCGCTGGTGCTGCTGGTCGCGGTGCTGATTCCCGGCGTCGGCAAGGTCGTCTATGGCGCGCGGCGCTGGATCCCGCTGGGCGTCATGAATTTCCAGCCCAGCGAGCTGGCCAAGTTCGGCATCGCGCTGTATGCGGCCAACTACATGATGCGCAAGATGGACGCGCGGGAGAACTTCTTCCAGGCCGTCACGCCCATGGCCATCTCGCTGGCCTTTGTCGGCCTGCTGCTGCTGGCCGAACCCGACATGGGCGCCTTCATGGTCATCGCGGCCATCGCGATGGGCATCCTCTTCCTGGGCGGCGTCAACGGCCGCATGTTCCTGCTGATCACGCTGGTGCTGGTTGGTGCCTTCACGCTGATGATCACCTTCAGCGAGTTCCGTCGCGAGCGCATCTTTGCCTACCTGAATCCCTGGGACGAGAAGTACGCCCAGGGCAAGGCCTACCAGCTGACGCACAGCCTGATCGCCTTCGGCCGCGGCGAGTGGCTGGGCCAGGGCCTGGGCGGCAGCGTCGAGAAGCTGCACTACCTGCCCGAAGCCCACACCGACTTCCTGCTGGCCGTCATCGGCGAAGAGCTTGGTTTTGCCGGCGTGGCCGTCGTCATCCTGGCCTTCTTCTGGCTGACCCGCCGCTGCTTCCTGATCGGCCGCCAGGCCATCGCGCTGGACCGCGTGTTCGCCGGCCTCTACGCGCAGGGCATCGGCATCTGGATGGGCGGCCAGGCCTTCATCAACATGGGCGTGAATCTCGGCGCGCTGCCGACCAAGGGGCTGACGCTGCCGCTGATGAGCTTTGGGGGGTCGGCGATCCTGATGAACTGCGTTGCTCTGGCCGTCGTCTTGAGAATTGACCTCGAGAACCGGCAAATGATGCGTGGGGGCCGGTCATGAGTGACAGGCACTTGGTCGTGATGGCCGCCGGCACGGGCGGCCACGTCATTCCCGGCCTGGCCGTGGCCGAAGAGATGCAGCGCCGCGGCTGGACGGTGTCGTGGATAGGCACGCCGGCCGGTATGGAAAACCGCCTGGTGCCGGCGCGCGGCATCGAGATCGATGCGCTGCCTTTCGCCGGCCTGCGCGGCAAGGGCCTGGGCCACACGCTGCGCGGCATCGTCGGCTTCTTCAAATCCCTGGGCGCCGCCAAGCGCGTCTATGACAAGCGCCGCGCGACAGCGGTGCTCGGCATGGGCGGCTATGTCTGCGTGCCGGCTGGCCTGTCGGCCGTCCTGAGTGGCCGGCCGCTGATGCTGGTCAACGCCGACGCGGCGATGCTGAAGAGCAATCTCGCCCTGAAGCCTTTTGCGCGCCGGATCGCCTTCGGCTTCGACGGTGCCGCAGCGGCTTCGACCGCGGGCGCCGTCGTCAGCGGCAATCCGGTGCGCGCCGAGATCGAAGCCCTGCCGGCACCGGCCGAGCGCTTCGCCGATCCCGATCGCGTCCAGGGTCCGCTGCGCCTGCTGGTGCTGGGCGGCTCGCTGGGCGCGCGCGCACTCAACCAGACGCTGCCGCAGGCGCTCGCGCTGTGGCCCGAGGGCCAGCGCCCCCAGGTGCTGCATCAGTCCGGCCAGGACCACCTCGGCGCAGTCTGGCAGGCCTATACCGATGCCGGTCTGTCGGCCGAGGTGCGCCCCTTCATCGACGACATGGCGGCGGCCCTGGCCTGGGCCGATGTCGTCGTCTGCCGCGCCGGTGCCATCACGGTCAGCGAACTCTGCGCGGCCGGCTGCGCCGCGGTGCTGGTGCCTCTGGTCGTCAGCACCACCTCGCACCAGCGCGACAACGCCGTCTTCATGGCCCAGCACGGCGCGGCCATCCACCTGCCGCAGACCGAGCTGACGCCGGCCAAGCTGCATGAACTGCTGTGCGGCCTGGACCGCGGTGCGCTGCTCGCCATGGGCGAGAAGGCCCGCTCCCTGGCCCGCCCCCGCGCGGCCGCCCGCGTGGCCGACGAGATCGAAGGAATGTTGAAGTGAAGCACGCCGTACAGCGTTTGCACTTTGTGGGCATCGGCGGTGCCGGCATGAGCGGCATTGCCGAGATCCTTCACAACCTGGGCTTCACGGTCAGCGGCTCGGACGCGGCCGAGAGCGCAACGACCGAGCGTCTGCGTTCGCTGGGCCTGCGCGTCGAGATCGGCCATGCGGCCCCGCATATCGGCGACGCGCAAGCCCTGGTCACCAGCACCGCCGTCGCTGCCGACAACCCCGAGGTGCAGGCCGCTCGCGGCCGCCAGATCCCGGTGGTGCCGCGCGCTGTCATGCTGGCCGAGCTGATGCGCCTGCGCCGCGGCATCGCGATTGCCGGCACGCATGGCAAGACGACGACGACGTCCCTCGTCACCGCCATCCTCGTCGAGGCTGGCCTGGACCCGACCTTCGTCATCGGTGGCAAGCTCAATGCCGCCGGTGCCAATTCGCGGCTGGGCCGCGGCGAGTTCATCGTCGTCGAGGCCGACGAGAGCGATGCCTCCTTCCTGAAGCTCAGCCCCGTGCTGTCCGTCGTCACCAACATCGACGAGGACCACATGGACACCTATGGGCACTCGGTCGAGAAGCTGCACGATGCTTTCGTCGAGTTCCTGCACCGCATGCCCTTCTACGGTGCGGCGGTGGTCTGTGCCGACGACCCGGGCGTGCGCGCCATCCTCGGCCGCATCGAGCGGCCCGTCGTCAGCTACGGCTTGAGCGAAGGCGTCAGCGTGCGGGCCGTCAACGTGCAGGCTCTGGCCGGTGCGCAGATGCGCTTCATCTGCCAGCGCGAGGAGGCGGTCGACCTGGATGTGCTGCTCAACCTGGCCGGCGAGCACAACGTGCGCAATGCGCTGGCCGCCATCGCCATCGCGATGGAGCTGGATTGCCCGGACGAGGCCATCCAGAAAGGCCTGGCTCATTTTTCCGGCGTGGGTCGCCGCTTCGAGAAGCATGGTGAATGGCCGGCGGCCGATGGCGGTCGCTTCGAACTGGTGGACGACTACGGCCACCACCCGGTCGAGATGGCCGCCGTGCTGGCCGCCGCGCGCGGCGCCTATCCGGGCCGACGCCTGGTGCTGGCCTTCCAGCCGCACCGCTACACGCGCACACGGGACTGCTTCGCCGATTTCGTCAAGGTCATGAAGGGCGCCGACGTGGTGCTGCTGACCGAGGTCTATTCGGCCGGCGAAGCGCGCATCGAAGGCGCGACCGGCGCCGCGCTGGCCCAGGCCGTCGGCACCTCGAACTTCGTGGCCGGCGTCGCCGACATGCCGGCCGCGCTGGCCCGGCTGACGCGCGATGGCGATGTTGTCATCGGCATGGGCGCCGGCTCGATGAGCACGCTGCCGCGCCTCGTCGCCCAACACTTCTCGCAAGGAGCGTCCGCATGACGAAGACGCCAATCGACCTGAACATCGACACCAAGTCCTTGGGCAAGGTGGCCGTGCTGTTCGGCGGCCACAGCGCCGAGCGGCCGGTGTCGCTGATGAGCGGCAATGGCGTGATGGCGGCGCTGACGTCTGCCGGTGTCGACGCCCATGCCTTCGATCCCGCCGAGCGTCCGCTGCAGGCGCTGAAGGACGAAGGCTTCGACCGCGCCTTCATCGCCCTGCACGGCCGTGGCGGTGAAGACGGCACGCTGCAGGGCGCCCTCGAATGGCTGGGCATCCCCTACACCGGCTCGGGCGTGACCGCCTCCGGCGTGGCCATGGACAAGACCATGACCAAGCGCGTCTGGGCCGCCGAAGGCCTGGTGACGCCGCAATACCTGGCCCTCACTCGCACCGAGCTGACGCGCGAACGCATCCGCACGATTCCCGATGAGCTGGGCCTGCCCGTCGTCGTCAAGCCGCCCCACGAGGGTTCGAGCATCGGCATCACCAAGGCAGTGGGCTATTCCGACATGCAGGGCGCCGTCGAACTGGCCCTGGGCTTCGATGACGAATTGCTGTTCGAGCAATGCATCGAAGGGCCGGAGATCACCTGCGCCGTGCTGGGTCAGGGCGCTGACGCCGTCGCCTTGCCGGTGGTCGAGATCCGCGCCGAAGGCGGCGACTACAGCTACGAGAACAAATACGTGTCCAACGACACCAAGTATCTGTTCGGCACCCTGCCGGCTGCCCTCGAGGCTGAGGTCCAGCAGATGGTGCTGAAGGCCTATCGCCTGCTCGGCTGCCGAGGCTGGGGCCGCGCCGACCTGATGCTGCGCAAGGCCGACATGAAGCCCTTCCTGCTGGAGATGAACACCAGCCCGGGCATGACCTCGCACTCGCTGGTGCCCAAGGCCGCGCAGGCCGTCGGCATCGACTACCCGCAGCTCTGCCTGTGGCTGCTGGCCCAAGCGAGGTTGGACAAGCAGTGAAACCCGCCGCCACCTCAGTGCGCTTGCGGGCCGAGCGCTGGGCCGCTCCCGAGCCGGCCCGCCGGGCGATGTGCATGCGGCTTGATGCCGCATGCATCGCCGTCCCCACGGGGGACCGACTGGCGTACTCGCCAGACGAGGGGCAAACATGAATGCCGCCGCCACCGCTGCGCTGCCGTCCGACGTCCGCCTGATGAATGCGGTGTCGGCGCTGCTCGTCGCCGCGTTGGTGGTGACGGCGGCCTGGGCGGCGTTGCGCTGGGTGGTGCGCCTGCCGGCGTTCAACTTCCGCGCCATCCAGGTCGAAGGCGATGTCAGCCGCAACAGCGTGGCCTCGCTGCGCGCCAACGCGCTGCCGCGCCTGCACGGCTCCTTTCTCAGCATGAATCTGAAGGACGGGCGCGCCGCCTTCGAGGCCGTGCCCTGGGTGCGCCACGCGCAACTGACGCGCATCTGGCCGATGCGGCTCAAGGTCGACCTGGAAGAGCACCGCGCCGCCGCCTATTGGGAAGCGCGTGTCGACGGTGCCGACTCGGCCAGCGAAGCCACGGCCGAGCGCGCCCTGGTCAACAGCTTTGGCGAAGTCTTCCAGGCCAATCTCGGCGATGTCGAGGACGAGACCCTGCCGGTGCTGGCAGGCCCGGCGCCGTCGGCGGCCGCCATGCTGCAAATGTGGCGGGCGCTGTCGCCGGCCGCCGAAAAGCTGGGCGAGGGCATCGATCGCCTGGACCTGTCCGGCCGCGGTTCCTGGCGTGCGACGCTGGGCAGCGGCGCCGTCATTGAATTGGGCCGCGGCAGCGAGGCCGAGGTCGTCGAGCGCTTCGGCCGTTTCGCCCAATCCATCACCCAGGTCACGGCGACCTACCGCAGCCCGCTGCTGTCGGCCGACCTGCGCCACGCCGACGGCTACGCGGTCAAGCTGCGCGGTGTGACGACCCAATCCACGGGTAAACCCGTAAATAGAAAACGTTGAGGACGGACATGGCCAAGGAATACAAGGATTTGGTCGTCGGGCTGGATATTGGGACCGCCAAGATCATGGCGGTCGTGGCCGAGGTTTTGCCGGGCGGGGATTTGCGCATTGCCGGCCTCGGTGTGGCGCCCTCTCACGGCCTCAAGCGCGGCGTTGTCGTCAATATCGACGCCACTGTGCAGTCCATCCAGCAGGCGCTCAAAGAGGCCGAAATGATGGCCGACTGCAAAATATCCCGGGTTTATACGGGGATCACCGGCAGCCATATCCGCGGCCAGAACTCCACCGGCATGGTCATCGTGCGCGACAAGGAGGTCACGCCGGTTGATGTGACCCGTGTCGTTGAAACCGCCAAGGCCATCAATATCCCAAATGACCAACGCCTGCTGCTGGTCGAACCGCAGGAATTCGTCATCGACGGCCACGAGGTCAAGGAACCCATCGGCATGAGCGGCGGCCGGCTGGAGGTCAAGGTCCATATCGTGACTGGCGCCCAAAGTGCGGCCGAAAACATCGTCAAATGCGTACGCCGCTGCGGTTTGGAGGTGGATCAGCTGGTTTTGAACCCAAGCGCTTCCAGCCATGCCGCCCTGACCGCCGACGAACGCGACCTGGGCGTGGCGCTGGTCGATATCGGCGCCGGTACGACCGACGTCGCGATATTCACCGGCGGGTCCATTCGCCATACCGCTGTCATTCCCATTGCCGGTGACCTGATCACCAGCGATATCGCGATGGCTCTGCGCACGCCTACCAAGGATGCCGAGGAAATCAAGGTCGAATATGGCGTCGCCAAGCAGTTGCTGGCCGACCCCTCCGACCAGGTGGAAGTGCCGGGCCTGGGCGACCGCAGCCCCAGGATGCTGTCCAAGCAGGCCCTGGCCGGCGTCATCGAACCGCGCGTCGAGGAAATCTTTTCACTCGTGCATCAGGTCATTCGCGAAAGCGGGTATGAGGAATTGCTGTCCAGCGGCATTGTGCTGACCGGCGGATCGGCCGTCATGCCGGGCATGGTGGAACTCGCCGAGGACATTTTCCTGAAACCCGTCCGCCGCGGCCTGCCCACCTATTCGGGGGCCCTTTACGACATGGTGGCCAACCCGCGTTCGGCGACCGTCATGGGGCTTCTGGAAGAGGCGCGACTGTCGCGCAGCCGGGGTTTCAAGGCCGCGCAGCAGGCGGGCTCGGTGCAAACCCTGCTCGGCCGGGTCAAGGATTGGTTCATGGGGAATTTTTGACCCCCCAGAACCAACACCAAACACGAAATATTTGTTTCAGCAACTGTTCATTTTTTGAGTGCCACGGCACAATTGCAGTAGGAGGTTTGATATGCCCATCGAGATGATCGAAGAGTTTGACCAAGGCACCCAAATCAAGGTGATCGGGGTCGGTGGCGGCGGTGGCAACGCCGTGGACCACATGATCGCCCAGGGCGTTCAAGGCGTTGAATTCATCTGCGCGAATACCGACGCGCAGGCACTGAACCGCTCCAAGGCCGATCAATTGCTGCAACTCGGCACCTCCGGTCTCGGCGCTGGCGCCAAACCCGAAATGGGCCGGGCCGCCGCTGAAGAAGCCGAAAGCCGCATTCGCGAATCCATCGCCGGCGCCAATATGCTGTTCATCACCGCCGGTATGGGCGGTGGTACCGGCACGGGTGCCGCGCCGGTGATTGCCCGCGTCGCCAAGGAAATGGGCATCCTGACGGTGGGCGTTGTCACCAAACCCTTCGATTTCGAAGGCGGCCGGCGCGCCAAGGCGGCCGATGCCGGCCTGACCGAACTCGAAGCCAATGTCGACTCGCTGATCGTCGTGCTGAACGACAAGCTGCTTGACGTGCTGGGCGACGACGTCACGCAGGATCAGGCCTTTGCACATGCCAATGACGTGCTGAAGAATGCCGTTGGCGGCATTTCAGACATCATCCACATTCCCGGCCTGGTCAACGTCGACTTCGAAGACGTCAAGACGGTGATGAGCGAACCCGGCAAGGCCATGATGGGCACGGCGCAAGCCACCGGCCCGGACCGTGCCGCCAAGGCCGCCGAAGCCGCTGTGGCCTGCCCGCTGCTGGAAGGCATCGACCTCTCCGGCGCCCGAGGCGTGCTGGTGCTGATCGCCGCCGGCCGCAGCAACTTCAAGCTCAGCGAGTCGCGCAACGCGATGAACGCCATCAAGCGTTATGCGTCTGACGAAGCGCATGTCATCTTCGGTACCGCCTACGACGAAAGTCTGGGTGACGCGCTGCGCGTGACCGTCATCGCTACCGGCTTGACGGCCGGCCGTGCCCGCCAGCAGGCTCCGCTGCAGGTCGTGCAGACCCAGCAGGTGGTGCGAAACGGCACCGACGGCATGGCCATGCCCGTGCTGACGCAGGCTGTCTCCATGGCCACGCCGACGGCGCAGCAGGCCAATGTCGGCCTGGGCCTGGGTGATTTCGCCAACGCCAATGTGCCCAGCGTCTGGCGCCATGGCCGTTCGGGCAGCGCTGCCGCCAAGGTCGAGGCCCTGTCGTCCAACGGCATGGACGAGATCGAGATCCCGGCCTTCCTGCGCAAGCAAGCGGACTGATTCATCAGTCCCTGCTGATGGAGAAAGGGCGAGCCGCGAGGTTCGCCCTTTTGCTTTGTCAGGACGCAGTCGCCGTGGCAGCGGGTCTTGCTGCACTAGACAGCAAGGCGAGCAAGCCGCCGCTTGTCAGCACCAGAGCCAAGGCCACCATGCGTGCGCCCGGCAGCGTGGCTGCGGCCGTCGTCATGCAGGCAGCGGCTGCCATCTGCAGAAAGCCCAGCAGTGCCGAGGCCTGGCCCGCCTGAGACGCAAATGGCGTCAGCGCCAAGGCGGTGCCGGTGGGCGATACCAGGCCCATGCCGAACAGGAAGATGGCCACGGCGACTGCAAAGCCGGCCAGACCGGTCGCGCTGCCGACCAGCATCGTCAGGCCGCCCATTGCGGCAAGTGCGGCTCCCAGACGCAGCACGGCCGGGCCGCCCCAACGTGCCGCCCATCGCGGCGCGGTCTGGCCCGCTGCGAAGACGACCAACACCGAGGTCGCGAAGAACAGCCCGACCTGCAGGGCACTGAAGCCGAACTCGCGCGCCAGCACCAGCGGTGCGGTGCCGAAGAAGGCAAACAGGGCGCCGAGGATGGCGGCCGTCGCGAGCGCCGGTCGCATGAAGCGGGCGTCTCCGAGCAACTGCACATAACCGCGCGCCAGGGCGGCGGCCGGTTGATGACGCCTGCGCTCGACCGGCAGCGTTTCGCCGACGATGCGGGCATAGGTCGCCGCCAGCGTCAGCCCCGTCAGCACCAGCACGGCGAACAAGGCCCGCCAACCCCAGGCAGCCTGCACCAGGCCTCCCAGCAGCGGCGAGAAGCCCGGCGCCGCTGCCATGACAACCATGATGCGGCCGAGCAGGGCGGCGAGCTGCGGGCCTTCGAAGCGGTCACGCGCGGCAGCCCGCGCGAGCACCGAGGCCGCTGCAACGCCGACGGCCTGAAGCACGCGGCCCGTCAGCAGCCAGGGCAGCGAGGCGGCGGCGCCGCCGACCGCGCTGCCGATCACGAAGACGGCCAGCCCACCCAGCACCACGGGACGGCGGCCAACGCGATCCGACAGCGGCCCGACGATGAGCTGGGCGAAGGCGAACACGGCGAGGAAGACGCCGAGCACGGCCGCCGTCAGCGTCGCGGCGTCGCCCCCCAGTGCCTGCGCGATCACGGGCAGCGAGGGCAGCAGGATGTTGGTCGACAGCGTCGCCAGTGCCGACAGTGCGGCCAGCGTCAGCAGCCAGCGCAGCGGTACGGTGCTCACGAGGCGCGGCCGTCGGCAATGAAGGCGACGCCGCGTGCGATGACGCTGGCATCGGCCAGCAGGCGGCGATGGCCGAGGTCGTGCACAGGCTCGAGGCGCGACCCGGCCCATGCTGCGTGCAGGGCCTCGGACGCGGTGTAGGCGACGGTGCGGTCTGCCGGATCGTGGACGATCAGCCCCGGGTGGCGCAGGCCATGCTGCAGGCGCTCCAGGTCCACATAGGTGATGCGGGTGCCGATGAAACGCTCCACCCACCCGGCAAAGGCCGCAGCGTCCGACGGGCCCAGGCCATGAGCTGCGGCCAGGCCCTTGACCATCGGCGTCAGCGACGACGGCCCGGCCAGATGCACGCTGCGCCTGACCTGCCAGCCATGGGCAAAGGCCAGCAATGCCGCTGCCGAGCCCATCGAATGACCGATGACGCCATGCACCTCCTCGCCGATGTCGGCGACCACGGCGCGCAGGGCGCGGCCGGCATGCACGACGCTGGCCGCGTGGCCGGTCGAGTCGCCATGCGCCGGCAGGTCAAAGAGGGTGACCGAGAAGCCGGCCTCGATCAGCGGCCGCGCGAAGCCGAGCAGGTGGGCGCCGCGGCTGTTCCATCCATGCACCAGGACGACACGCGGCCCTGCGCCCAGCGTCCAGCGCGCCAGCTTGTAGCCTTCGTGGCGCAGCGGCGGCTCGGCATGGCCGGCCAGGGCGGCGCGCTCCTCGGCCGTCAGCGGCACGCGCTCCGGCGTCGAGAAGGCATGGCGGGCCGCGGCGAGATGGCCGTCGTCGTGCGCCTGCAGCGGCGCGGCCAGGGCAGGGGAGGTCAGCATGGCGGTTCTCCTGGCGATGCTTCAGCCGGCGTAGGCGGGCGTCGGCGTCGACAGGCTCTGCTTGACCTGGCGGCTGATGTCGTCGGCCAGCACCTCGAAGGCGCCGGCTTCCAGCTCGGCCAGGGCCAGGCGGGCAACTTCGGCGGGCGAGGACTTGGGCGCCTCGATGCCGCGCGTCATGTCAGTGTCCATATAGCCGACATGCAGGCTGGTCAGCTGCGTGCCCTGGGCCTTGAGCTCCTGGCGCAGGCCGTTGCTCAGAGCCCAGGCGGCGGCCTTGCTGGCGCTGTAGGGCGTGAGTCCCGGCAGCGTGACCCAGCTCAGCACCGACAGCACATTCAGCACCGCACCGCCGCCGTTGGCCTGCAGCACCGGTGCGAAGGCCTGGGTCAGGGCCCAGACGCCGAAGAAATTGGTGTCGAAATGGCGGCGCGCCGTGGCGATGGCGTCGTCTGCCAGCACGCCCGAGCCCTGGGAGATGCCGGCGTTGTTGATCAGCAGGGTCACATCGCTGCACCGCGCGGCCGCGGCGGCAACCTGGGCGGCGTCGGTCACGTCCAGGGCCACGGGCACGACGCCGGGCAGGTCGATGGAGGTGATGTCTCGCGCGGCGGCATAGACCTTGGCGGCGCCGGCGGCCAGCGCCGCTTCGGCAAAGGCCCGGCCCAGGCCGCGGTTGGCACCCGTGATGAAGACGACGGCGTTCTTGAGCTTCATGGCAATTCCTTCGCAATCCGTTTATTCATGTCGATCGACATGATTGAGTTAAATGTCGTTCAACATATAAAATTCGTCAAGTCGACATCCCGAAGCCCCCAGGAGACCGTCATGAAAGTCAGTCGCGCCCAGGCCGAAGAGAACCGCGAACGCATCCTCGACAGCGCTGCCCAGCTGTTTCGTGAGCGTGGCTTCGACGGCATCGGGCTGAACGACCTGATGCAGTCGGCCGGCCTGACGCGCGGCGGCTTCTACGGCCACTTCGAGTCCAAGGACGACCTGGCCGCCCAGGCCACGCGGCGCGCGCTGCAGGGCAACCGTGAGCAGTGGAAGAAGCAGACCGACCGCAGCCTGCAGGCCTGGGTCAAGGCCTATCTGTCCGACACGCATTGCAATCATCTCGGCGCGGGCTGTGGGCTGGTGGCGCTGGCAGGTGATGCAGCGCGCGGCGGGCCTGCCGTGAAGCAGGTCTTCGCCGAGGGCGTGGCCAACCTCGTGGCGACCCTGCAGGAGCAGATGCCTGCCGACGCGGCCCCGGAGCGCCGCGAGCAGGCCATGGCCATGCTGTCCACGCTGGTGGGCGCATTGCTGCTGTCCCGCGCGGTGGGCGACACCGGCCTGTCACGTGAGCTGCGCGACGCTGCGCACAAGCATCTGCCTGCGGGCGGCCGCTGAACGGTCGCAGCAGCAGGCACGAGCGGCGCCACCGCGTTGGGGCGGGGCTTGCCCCTGTGGCATGCTCGCGCCCCATGTCAATGCCTATGAGACATGGTGGGGATGCCTGAGTTCGGCCTGATGCTGCGCGGCTGGTTGCTTGCGTTGGTGATGCTGGCCGGTCTGCCTGCGCAGGCGCAGCGCCTGCCCCAGCCCAGCACGCGCATCGCCGGCGACGACTCGGCCCCCGTCCAGCTCGCCACCTCCACCTGGACGCGGGCCCAGCTCGATGCCTGGTGGGCCGCGTTGCGCCAGCACGGCGCCGTGGGCGGTGATCGCCTTGAACTGCCCCCTCAGCTGCTGCCGCCCGAGGCCGATGCGGCCTGGCAGCCCGTGGTCATGCCCGATGTGCGCGCCCGCCCGGGCGCCGCCGTGGTCAGCGATGCGCGCGGCTACGAGATGCGCTGGTACCGGGTGCACGTGCCTCCCGGTGGCGACGAGACCACGGCCCTGTATTTGCCCCGCCTCGTCACCCTGTCGGCCGCCGTGTTGGCGCGCACCGAGAGTGGCTGGCAGCTGTTGCTGGACAACCAGCATGCCGAGCGCGAGCAGTGGGTGCAGCCCATCTGGCTGCCCCTGCCGGGCATCGGCGCCCAAGGCATGGACCTCGTCGTGGCGCTGCCGGTGCCGGCAGGCAGCTACCACGCCGTGTCGCGTATCTGGGTCGGTCCGCGTGACTCGCTGGAAAAGCGCTGGCTGTGGCGGGTGCGCGCCCAGACCGGCCTGCCCCAGGCCGTCAGCCTGACGCTGGCGGTGCTGGGCATGTTCGCGCTGACGCTGTGGCTGCGCCGGCCCGACGAAGGCATCTATGGCCTCTTCGCCCTTGGCGCCGCGGCGTGGATGGTGCGCAATCTGCACTACTACGTCAGCCTGCCGGTCTCGCCCGCGGGCCAGGACTGGTTCTGGTGGGCCACCCATGCCTCCATGGGCTGGGTCATGCTGACGGCGCTGCTGTTCGCACTGCGCTTTGCGAGCCGGCGCACGCCCTGGCTGGAATGGGCGCTGACCGCCAGCGTGGTCCTGGTCAGCTTGATCAGCATGCCGTTGTGGCTGCGTCAGCTGGACATGGTCGTCATGCAGTACGCGGTGACAGCCGCGGTCGCCGCCATCGGCACGGCCTGGGTCGCCTGGCTGGCCTGGCGTGAACACCGCAGCGAGCTGCGCATCATGGCCGTCGCGTTGATCACCGGCGTCGTCATCGGCGCGCATGATCTTGCCGTGCTGGCCGGCTGGGCTTGGCCCGAGCATTTCTTCCTGATGCCTTTCGCGACGCTGGCCGTCATGGTCAGCTTCCTGCATGCGGTGCAGCGGCGCTATGTCGGCGCCGTCGAACAGGTGCAGGCCGAGAACAGCCAGCTGCAGGAGGACCTGGACGAGCAGGTCTCGGTGCTGCAGATGCAGAACGCCCAGCTGCGCGAGGCCGAACGTCAGCAGGCCCTGCTGCTGGAGCGCCAGCGCATCATGGCCGACATGCACGACGGCCTGGGTTCCTCGCTGCTGTCGGCCCTGGTGGCCATGGAGCAGGGCAGCATGTCCCATGAGCAATGCGTGGAGGTGCTGCGCGAATGCGTGGACGACCTGCGCCTGGTCATCGACTCGCTGGAGCCGGTCGGCCACGATCTGGTGTCGCTGCTGGCAACCATGCGCTACCGCCTGGGCAAGCGACTGCAGATCGGCGGCCTCAAGCTCGACTGGGACGTGCAGGACCTGCCGCCGTTGCCCTGGCTGGAGCCGCCCGATGCGCTGCACGTGCTGCGCCTGATGCAGGAGGCGCTGAACAATGTGCTCAAGCACGCCCAGGCCAGCCGGGTGCGCATGGTCACCCGCCACCACGGCAGCTATGTCGAGATCCGCGTCGAGGACGATGGCGCCGGCTTCGACCTGCAGAACATCCAGCATGGCCGCGGGCTGAAGAGCCAGATCAAGCGCGCCCAGCGCCTGGGCGGCAAGTTGCGCGTCGACTCCGCGCCGGGCATGGGCACGCGCCTGTCGCTCCGATTGCCCGTGGAGCGCAAAGGCGAGGCCTGATCCGGGACAATCGAGCCCATGGTCAAGCAACGCACCCTGAAGTCGATCACGCGCGCCGTCGGCGTCGGCATCCACAGCGGCCAGAAGGTCGAGCTGACGCTGCGCCCGGCGCCGGTCGACACCGGCATCGTGTTCCGCCGTGTCGACCTGTGCCCGCCGGTCGACATCCCGGTCGGCGTCATGTCGGTCAGCGACACCCGCATGGCGACCACCATCAGCCCCGATGGTGACCCGGGCGGTCCCAAGGTGCAGACCATCGAGCATCTGCTGTCGGCCTGCGCCGGCCTGGGCCTGGACAACCTCATCATCGACATCAATGCCGACGAGGTGCCCGTGCTGGACGGCTCGGCCGCCGCCTTTGTCTTCCTGCTGCAATCGGCCGGCATCGTCATGCAGGACGCGCCCAAGCGCTTTCTGCGCGTGAAGAAGGCCGTGGAAGTGCGCCAGGGCGAGGGCAAGAAGCTGATGTGGGCCAAGCTGGAGCCCCATCATGGCTACACGCTGAGCTTCGAGATCGAGTTCGACAACCCGGCCGTGGCCGCCACCGGCAGCAGCTTCGTCTTCGACATGGGCTCAGGCACCTACAAGAAGGAAATCGCCCGCGCCCGCACCTTCGGCATGACGGCCGACATCGACCTGATGCGCTCGCGCGGCCTCACCTTGGGCGGCTCCATGGACAACGCCATCGTGGTCGACGACTACAAGGTGCTGAATGCCGACGGACTCCGCTACGACGACGAGTTCGTCAAGCACAAGATCCTGGATGCCATCGGTGACATGCAGGTCGCCGGCATGCCGCTGCTGGCGGCCTACACCTCCTTCAAGGGCGGCCACGCGCTGAACAACAAGTTGCTGCGGGCGCTGCTGGCCGACGAGTCCGCCTACGAGGTCGTCAGCTTCGATGACGACCGTGCCGCGCCCAAGGGCTTTGCGGAGCTGGCGCCTGCCTGGTGATGTGAGCGCATGCTGATCGCCCGCCTCGTCATCGGCCTGCTGTTGTTCGCGGCCGTGTTGTGCTTCGCCGTTTCCATTGCCACCGGCCAGGTGCGCTGGCGGCGCATGGGTCTGGTCATCATGAAATGGACGGTCATTGCCGGCCTGGCCTTCTTTGGCGTGCTGATCCTGGAACGATTGGCGCTGCTGCTGTGATGCTCGTCACGCCGTAGCCGGGGCACCCCTGGGCTTGCGGGGATGCCAGCGCGCCGGCATTTGTTCAGAATGACTTCACGGTCGCTGTTTGAAGTGCAGCGGCTCAATCCGGGAAGTGATTAACCCGGGTGCCACGCGTGGAGATGGCCGGGGGGCCGGGGAAGCGCAGTGGATTGAAGAGAGAGATCGTTGTTGTACCGAATTGGGCCGCTCCCTGAGGAGTGGCCCTTTTTTTGTTTGCGCGCCACAGCTCAAGCTGTCGGCAAGCTGTCATTCCTTGTTACGCACGCTCACCGAGCCATGGGTTTGTGCGTCGGCGGCGGTGCAGGGGCGGCGTTGAAAGCACAGGCCAGCCGTTGCTGACCCGCTGAAAGGAAACCTCGAATGAAGACCTCCCTGATCGCCGCCGCCGCTCTTGCCCTGCTGACCGGCGCCGCCATGGCCCAGACCCCCGTCACCGCGCAAACCACGGTGCAGCGCGACGTGAACCAGCAGCAGCGCATCGAGAACGGCCTGCAAAACGGCAAGCTGACGACGCGCGAAGCCGGCCTGCTCGAGCGTGAGCAAGCCAAGGTCGACAAGCTGCAGGCCAAGGACATGAAGGACGGCCATCTCAGCGGCGCCGAACGCCAGCAGCTGCGCACCGCCCAGAACAAGGTCAGCCGTGACATCGAGACGGCAAAGAACAACGGCGTCAACGGCAACCCGCTGTCGGCCTCCAGCCAGCGCATGCAGGCCGATGTGCAGCGCAACGTGAACCAGGAAAAGCGCATCGAGGCCGGCCTGGCCAATGGTTCGCTGACCAAGCGCGAGGCCGCCCGCATGGAGCAGGGCCAGGCCCATGTGGACCGCGCCGAAGCCCACGCAGCAGCCGACGGCCATGTCGATGCGAGTGAGCAGAAGCATGTGCAGCGCGCCGAGAACCGCCAGAGCGCGCGTATCCATCGCGCCAAGACCAATGGCACGACGGCCGGTTGATCCAGCCGTCCTGAATTGAACGACGCCGAGGGCCTCAACCCTCGGCGTTTGTCTTTCAGGCGCCCAGGTAGCGGGCGCGCAGATGGGCCTCGAAATGGGCCGGGTTCAGCGTCTCGCCACTGGCGCGCTTGACGAGCTCGGGCGTCTCGTAGCGGCTGGCGGCCTGCCAGACATGGGTGGACAGCCAGTCGAACACCGGACCCAGCTCGCCACGCGCGATCTGCGCGTCCAGGTCGGGCCGCTGGGCGCGCATCGCCGCGAACCACTGCGCCGCGTACATGGCGCCCAGGGTGTAGCAGGGGAAGTAGCCGAACAGGCCGGCCGGCCAGTGCACGTCCTGCATGGGGCCGTCCTTGAAGTTGCCGCGCGTGTCCAGACCGAGCAGCTCGGCCATCTTGGCGTCCCACAGGGCCGGGATGTCCTCCACCTCGGCCTGGCCTTCGATGAGGGCGCGCTCGATGTCGAAGCGCAGCAGGATGTGGGCGGGGTAGGTCACCTCGTCGGCATCGACGCGGATATAGCCCGGCTGCACGCGCGTCAGCAGCTTGTTCAGGTTGCCGGGCTCGAAGGCAGGCTGATCTCCGAAGTGCTTGATGAGCAGCGGTGACAGCAGGCCGGCGAAGGCCGGATGGCTGCCCAGCTGCATCTCGAAGGAGAGGCTCTGGCTCTCGTGGATGCCCATGGACCGGGCGCGGGCGATGGGCTGACCGAGCAGGTCGCGCGGCAGGTTCTGCTCGTAGCGGCCGTGGCCGGTCTCGTGGATGGTGCCCATCAGGCTGGGCAGGAAGTCATCCTCGCGGTAGCGCGTCGTCATGCGCACGTCCTCGGGCACGCCGCCGCAGAAGGGGTGGGTGCTCTCGTCCATGCGGCCGGCGGCAAAGTCGAAGGCCAGCAGCTTCATGGCGTCCAGGCCCAGCGCCTTCTGCGCCGCGGTCGGGAAAGGGCCGACCGGCTTGATGACGGTCTCACTGGCCTGTTTGGCCGTCACGTCGCGGATCAGCCCCGGCAGCCAGCCGCGCAGCGGCCCGAAGGCGGCCTCGACATCGGCGCTGCGCATGCCAGGCTCATAGTTGTCCAACAGGGCGTCGTATTTGGACAGGCCCGACATCTGCGACAGCAGCTCAGCCTCCTGGCGGGCGACCCTCAGCACCTCGCGCAGGTTGGGCACCAGGCCGGCCCAGTCGTTGGCCGGGCGCTGGCTGCGCCAGGCGTGCTCGCAGCGGTTGTTGGCCAGGCTCTTGGCTTCCACCAAGGCCTGGGGCAGGGCGTTGGCGGATCGCCAGACGCGGCGGATCTCGCGCAGATTGGCGCGTTGGCCCTCGTCCAGCGGTTCGGCGGCGGCCTTGTCCAGCAGGCCGGCCAGGGCCGGATCGGTGGCGAGTTGGTGCAGCAGGCCGTCCATCTCGGCCAGGGCCAGGCTGCGTGCCTCGTTGCCCTTGGCCGGCATGTTGGCAGCCTGGTCCCATTGGGCGATGGCCTGCAGGTGGCCGAGGTGGTGCAGGCGCTGCTGGCGCGCGGCGAGGTCTTGGTAAGCAGAGGTCATGACAACCAGGTCTCCGGAATGAAGTACATCAGAGCGACGGTGAAGCAGATGAAGCGCAGGCCCTTGCCCAGCGCCATCCAGCCCACGCAGGGCCAGAAGGGCAGCTTGAGCCAGCCGGCCACGGCGCAGAGTGGGTCGCCCACGATGGGCAGCCAGCTCAGCACGCAGGCCTTGGGGCCGAAGCGCTGCAGCCATTGCGCTGCCCGTGAATGCGTGGGCTCGTGGTGCTTCACCGCCTCGACCGCCTTTTCGGCGCCATAGCCTATCCACCAACTCGTCGCGCCGCCCAGCGTGTTCCCGATCGTGGCCACGGCGATCACGGCCCAGAACATGCTCGGGTCCGCCTTGACGACGAGGTAGACGGCCGGCTCCGAGCCTAGTGGCAGCAGGGTGGCAGAGACGAAAGTGATGATGAAGACGGCCACCAGCCCGACCTGGGGCAGGGCCAGGGCGGCAAGCAGCTCGCTGATGAATTGACCGAGCCAAGCTTCCATGGCGGCATTGTGGAGGCAGGCCGAAACCCCGGATGGCTACAATCTCGCCTCTTTTTTAAGCAGACGTCTCGTGCAAATCGGCCCCCACCTCCTTCCCAACCGGCTCTTCGTGGCGCCGATGGCCGGGGTGACGGACCGGCCCTTCCGCCAGCTCTGCCGCCGCCTGGGCGCGGGCTATGCGGTCAGCGAGATGGTCACGTCGCGCAAGGAGCTGTGGGGCAGCCTCAAGACCTCGCGGCGTGCCGATCACGCGGGCGAGCCGGGGCCGATCGCCGTGCAGATCGCCGGCACCGACGCCGCCATGATGGCCGAGGCCGCCGCCTACAACATCGATCGGGGCGCCCAGATCATCGACATCAACATGGGCTGCCCGGCCAAGAAGGTCTGCAACAAATGGGCCGGCTCGGCCTTGATGCGCAACGAGGCGCTGGCCCTGGAGATCGTCGAGGCCGTGGTGGCCGTCTGCGCCAAAAGTGGAGTGACTGGCGGTGTGCCGGTCACGCTGAAGATGCGCACCGGCTGGAGCGCCGATGAGCGCAATGCGCTGCGGCTGGCGCGAATCTTCGAATCGGCCGGCATCGCCATGCTGACCATCCATGGCCGCACCCGCGAGCAGGGCTACAAGGGCCTGGCCGAGTACGACACGATTGCGGCGGTAAAGACAACGTTGACTATTCCCGTCGTCGCCAATGGCGACATCGATTCGCCCGAGAAGGCGCGCGATGTGCTGGCCTACACGGGGGCCGATGCCTTGATGATCGGCCGCGCGGCCCAGGGACGGCCGTGGATCTTCCGCGAGGTGGCCCATTTCCTGGCGACAGGCGAACACCTAGACGCGCCGACTGTCACCGAAGCGCGTGACGTGCTGACCGAGCATCTGCATGATCACTACGGTCTGTACGGTGAACTCAGCGGCGTGCGCAGCGCGCGCAAGCACATCGGCTGGGCCGTGCGCGGCCTGCCCGGCGGAGAAGCATTCCGCCAGCACATGAACACCCTGGAGCGCTGCGACCTGCAGTTGCAGGCTCTGCGGGACTGGTTCGACGAACTCGGCCAGACCCATGATCGGTTGCCACCCACCGTGGCGGCCAATGACGATGAAGACGCGCGGGCCGACGAAGCCTGCGCCGCCTAACGAAAAGCTGCTCCTGTCATGAGTGCCCAGAAGAACAATCCGCCCAATCCCATCGACGCCTGCGTGCGCGACAACCTCGAAGCCTTTTTCCGTGACCTCGACGGCCAGGAGCCGCACTCGATGCACGAGATGCTGATCAAGCTGGTGGAGAAGCCGCTGTTCGAGATCGTCATGCGCGAGGCCGGCGGCAACCAGAGCAAGGCCGCGCAATGGCTGGGCATCAACCGCAACACGCTGCGCCGCAAGCTGACTGACCATAACCTCTGACCATCATCATGGCCCTGACTGCACTTCTCTCCGTCTCTGACAAGACCGGCATCCTCGAGTTCGCCAAGGGCCTGCATGCCCTGGGCGCCAAGCTGCTGTCCACCGGCGGCACCGCCAAGCTGCTGGCCGACAACGGCCTGCCGGTCACGGAAGTGGCCGAACACACTGGCTTCCCCGAGATGATGGACGGCCGCGTCAAGACGCTGCACCCCAAGATCCACGGCGGCCTGCTGGCCCGTGGTGACACCGCCGAGCATGTGGCGGCCATGGAGAAGCACGGCATCACGCGCATCGACATCCTGGCCGTCAACCTCTATCCGTTCGAGGCCACGGTGGCCAAGTCCGGCTGCACGCTGGAAGACGCCATCGAGAACATCGACATCGGCGGCCCGGCCATGGTGCGCAGCGCGGCCAAGAACTGGAAGGACGTGACGGTGCTGACCGACGCGGCCCAGTACGCTGCTGTGCTCGACGAGCTGAAGGCGAATGGCAAGACCAGCGACAAGACGCGCTTCGCCGCCTCCGTCGCCGCCTTCAACCGCATCGCCCAGTACGACGCGGCCATCAGCAACTACCTGTCGGCACTGCAGGAAGACGGCGCCAAGTCCGAATACCCGGCGCAGATGAACGCCACCTTCGTCAAGGTGCAGGACCTGCGCTACGGCGAGAACTCGCACCAGACCGCGGCGCTTTACCGCGACCTGTTCCCGGCACCCGGCTCGCTCGTCACCGGCAAGCAGCTGCAGGGCAAGGAACTCTCATACAACAACATCGCCGATGCCGATGCGGCCTGGGAATGCGTGAAGAGCTTCGACGCGCCAGCCTGTGTCATCGTCAAGCACGCCAACCCCTGCGGCGTCGCTGTCGGTGCCAACCCGGCCGAGGCCTACAGCAAGGCCTTCAAGACTGACCCGACCAGTGCCTTCGGCGGCATCATCGCCTTCAACCGCGAGGTGGATGGCGCGGCGGCCCAGCTCGTTGCCAAGCAGTTCGTCGAGGTGCTGATGGCGCCCAGCTTCAGCGCCGAGGCGCTGGAGGTCTTCAAGGCCAAGGCCAATGTGCGCCTGATGCAGATCGCGCTGCCGCCGGGCGGCGCCCGCCCCTGGGACCAGGGCCGCAATGCCGGCGACAGCAAGCGCGTCGGCTCCGGCCTGCTGCTGCAGACGGCCGACAACCATTTCCTGCGCAAGGAAGACCTCAAGGTCGTCACGACGCTGCAGCCCACGGCCCAGCAGCTCGACGACCTGATGTTCGCCTGGACCGTGGCGCAATACGTGAAGAGCAATGCCATCGTCTTCTGCGGCGGCGGCATGACCCTGGGCGTGGGCGCCGGCCAGATGAGCCGCCTCGACTCGGCCCGCATCGCTTCCATCAAGTCCCAGCACGCCGGCCTCAGCCTCGTCGGCTCGGCCGTGGCCAGCGACGCGTTCTTCCCCTTCCGCGACGGCCTGGACGTGCTCGCCGATGCAGGCGCGACCTGCGTCATCCAGCCGGGCGGCTCCATGCGTGACGATGAAGTCATCGCCGCGGCCAATGAGCGCGGCATCGCGATGGTGGTCACCGGCGTACGCCATTTCCGCCATTAATTCGGCTCTAGACGTACTTCTCTAGTCCAGGGCCTCCCCCGATGGTGGAGGCCCCTCTTGCGGTTAGCCTCGATGCATTAGATCGAGAACCGGAGACATGCCCATGGACACCGCCCTGCAGGAGCGCCTGCATCTGGCGCTGACGGCGCAGCGCCGCGCCTACGAGGCCGAGCGCATGCCCACCTATGAGGTGCGCCGCGACCGCCTGCAAAGGCTGATCGCGATGACGCAAAAGCATGGTGACGCCCTCGCGGCCGCCATGGCCCAGGACTTCGGTCACCGCGCCCGCCAGGAATCGCTGCTGGCCGACATCTTCACCGTCGAGTCCGGCGCCAGGCACGCCCTCAAGCGCCTGCGCCGCTGGATGAAGCCGCGCCGCGTCGAGACGCCGCTGCACTTCCTGCCCGCGCGCAACGTGCTGATGCGCCAGCCCCTGGGCGTTGTCGGCATCGTGTCGCCCTGGAACTATCCGTATTACCTGGCGATGGAGCCGGCCGTGGCGGCCCTGGCCGCCGGCAACCGCGTGCTGATCAAGCCCTCGGAGCTGACGCCCGCTACTTCGGAGCTGATGGCCCGCATCGTGGCCGAGCACTTCCAGCCCGAGGAGATGCAGGTCATCACCGGCGACGCCGAAGTCGGCAAGGCCTTCACCGAGCTACCCTTCGACCACCTCTTCTTCACCGGCTCCACGCCGGTCGGCCGCCTCGTGGCTCAAGCGGCGGCGAAGAACCTGACGCCGGTGACGCTGGAACTGGGCGGCAAGTCGCCGGCCATCGTCGACCGCAGCTGCAATGTCGAGCTGACCGCCTCGCGCCTGGCCTTCGGCAAGCTCTTCAACGCCGGCCAGACCTGCGTCGCGCCCGACTACCTGCTGGTGCCCAAGGAGATGGTCGAGCCGCTGAGCCAGAAGATCCTGGCCGAGATGCGCCGCATGTACCCGCGCATCACCGGGAATGCCGACTACACCAGCGTGGCTACGCCGCGTCACCATGCGCGCCTGCAGGGCCTGATCAAGGATGCAGCCGATCGCGGCGCACGCGTGCTGCGCAGCCATGACGAGCAACCCGATGACCGCCGCCTGGTGCCGGCCCTGCTGCTGGACGTGCCGCTCGAAGCGACCGTCATGCAGGAAGAAATCTTTGGCCCGCTGCTGCCCATCGTCGGCTACGACAAGGTCGACGAGGCCCTGGCCCACGTCAACCGCGGCGACCGTCCGCTGGCCCTGTACTGGTTCGGCCAGGACAGTGCCGAACGCGACCGCGTCATGCGCGAGACCCATGCCGGCGGTGTGACCGTCAACGACTGCATCTGGCATCTCGGCCAGGAGGAACAGCCCTTCGGTGGCGTCGGCGCCAGCGGCATGGGGTCGTACCACGGTGAATGGGGCTTTCGCACCTTCAGCAAGGAGAAGCCCCTCTTCATCCAGTCGCGCTTCGCCGGCACCAATTTGTTCCAGCCTCCCTATGGCGCGACCTTCGAGCGCCTGCTGTCCCTGTTGAAGAAAGTGGTGTGATGAAGCGCCGTGGATTCCTGAAGTTAGGCATCGGAGCCGCCGTCGTCATCGGCATGGCCGGTGCCGGTGTGGCCCTCATCAAGCCCGGCGTGGTCGACGGCAAGCTCAGCCCCGGCGCGCGCGACGTGATGCGCGCCTCGGCCCTCGCCGTGCTGGGTGACATGCTGCCCGCCGATGGCGTGGACACCCAGCTCGCTCGCCTGGACATCTCCATCGCAGCCTTGCCCGCGGCGACGCGCAAGGAGCTGTCCGATGCCCTCGGGCTGCTGGCCACGGCCGCGGGCCGCTATGCGCTGGTCGGCCTGTCCAAGCCATGGGCCGAGGCGAGCGCCGACGACATCCGCACGGCCTTCGACGCCATGCGCGTGTCCACCTCCAACACCCGCCAGCAGATCTATCACGCGCTGCGCGACCTGAACGCCATCGCCTTCTTCACCGAGCCGGCCAACTGGAAGGCGGCCGGCTATGCGGGCCCCCGAGACATCCCATGAGTTCATTGCCCGATCCCATCCTCGAAGGCCTGCAGCGCGGCTGGAAGGTGCACGGCGGCCCGCACGCGGCCCTGCCCGCCACGCTGGACTGCGACGTCGCCATCATCGGCAGCGGTGCCGGTGCCGGCATCACCGCCGAGATGCTGGCCCGCGCCGGCCTGAAGATCGTCATCGTCGAAGAAGGCCCGCTGCGCTCCAGCAGCCAGTTCAAGCAGCGCGAGGCCGACGCCTACCCGCAGCTCTACCAGGAAGCCGGCGGCCGCAAGACGGTCGACCAGGCCATGAACATCCTGCAGGGCCGCTGCGTCGGCGGCTCGACCACCATCAACTGGACCGGCAGCTTCCGCACCCCACCCGATGCGCTGGCCTACTGGGGTGAGCAGTTCGGGCTGAAGGACTTCAACGAAGCCGCGATGGCGCCCTGGTTCGAGCAGGCCGAGCGGCGCCTGAACATCGGCGACTGGCTGACCGAGCCCAACGAGAACAACGACGTGCTGCGCCGTGGCGCCGAGAAGCTCGGCATCCCGACCAAGGTCGTGCGCCGCAACGTCAAGGGATGCTGGAACCTCGGCTCCTGCGGCATGGGCTGCCCGACCAACGCCAAGCAGTCCATGCTGGTCAGCACCCTGCCGGCGGCCCTGGACCTGGGCGCGACGATGCTGGTGCAGACGCGCGCGGCGAAGTTCGAACTGCAGGGCGACAAGGTGGCGGCCCTCGTCGCCGAACCGGTGGCCCTCGATGGTGCCGTCACGGGCGCCCAGGTGCGCATCACCGCCAAGCACTACGTCGTCGCCGGCGGCGCCATCAACTCGCCGGCCCTGCTGCTGCGCTCGAGCGCCCCCGACCCCAATGGGCTGCTCGGCAAGCGCACCTTTCTGCATCCGACGGCCGGCGGCGTCGCCCTGTTCGACCATGAGGTGGCCGGCTGGGCGGGCGCGCCGCTGTCGGTGTTCTGCGATCACTTCCTGCATGCCGGTCCCATCGACGGGCCGATTGGCTACAAGCTGGAAGTGGCGCCCGTGCACCCGGCCTTCGCGCTGACGAATGGCGGCGGTGTCGGCGCGGAATTGGTCCAGCGCGCCAAGGACATGCCGCGCACCCAGCTGATGATCGCCCTGTTGCGCGACGGCTTCCATGCCGATGCGGCCGGCGGCGCGGTCAAGCTGCGCGGTGATGGATCGCCGGTGCTGGACTACACACTGAGCGACTACCTGCTCGACGGCGTGCGCCGCGCCTACCTGACCATGGCCGAGATCCAGTTCGCTGCCGGCGCCAAGACCGTGCGCCCGGTGCACGAGCAGGCCGCGGGCTATGCCAATCTCGACGAAGCCAAGAAGGGCATTGCAGGCCTGACGATGAAGCCTTTCCTCGCCACCGTGGGCAGCGCTCACGTGATGGGTGGCTGCACGATGGCGGCGGACGCGAATCGCGGTGTCGTGCGACCGGACGGTCAGCACTGGCAACTCGCCAACCTGTCGGTGCATGACGGCTCCATCTTCCCGACCAGCCTGGGTGCCAACCCGCAGCTGACCGTCTACGGCCTGGCCACGCGCCTGAGCAGCGGCCTGATCCAGCGCCTCGGCGCCAAGCCGGTGCAGCTCGCGTGATCCTCGAGATCGCGCAGCTGCAAGTGAGGGCCGGGCAGGGCGCGGCCTTCGAGGCGGCCTTTGCCGAGGCCCGGCGCATCATCTCGTCCATGCCCGGCTATCGGGGCCATGAGCTGCAGCGCTGCCTCGAGCGCGCCGAGCACTACATGCTGCTGGTGCGCTGGGAGAGCGTCGAGCACCATGAGGTGGGCTTCCGCAAGTCCGAGGGCTATCAGGAGTGGCGCCGCCTGCTGCATCACTTCTACGACCCCTTCCCGACGGTGCTCCATTACGAGCAGGTTTGAAACCTCGGGGTGCGAACATGGGGGCCACACATGAACACCTCACCCCAGATCCGCTTTGCCACGCCTGAGGACGCCGCCGGGCTCGCCGCCTTCGGTGCCCAGGCCTTCACCGACACCTACCGCGACATCAGCGAGGCGCAGGAGATCGCCGACTATGTCGCCGAGCACTTCCAACCCGAGGTCATGGTCGCCGTCATCCAGGACAGGGACTGCGCGGTACTGCTGGCTTGGTTGGACGACCAACTGGCCGGCTATGCCATCGTCAAGAATGAGGCGCCGCCCGCCTGCGTGACGGGGCCGGCGCCGCTGAAGCTGTGGCGCATCTACCTCGGTGAAGGTTTCATCGGCCGCGGCCTGGGGGCAGCGCTGATGCAGGCGGTGCATGCCGAGGCGCGCCGCCGTGGCGCGCGAACACTCTGGCTCGGCGTCTACGATCGCAACGTACGTGCCGTGGCGTTCTACGAGCGCTTCGGCTTTGCCAAGGTCGGCGGCCAGGAATTCCTGTTCGGCGGCCAGATCTACATCGACCCGGTCTATGCGGTCCCCGTGCCTGGAGAGGTCTGACCATGATCGAAGGTTCCTGCCTGTGTGGCAGCGTGCGCTGGCGCTTCGACGGCCAGCCTGAGGGCGCCACGGCCTGCAACTGCACCGCCTGCCGGCGCTACGGCACGCTCTGGGCTTATGACTATGTGGACGAAGGCATCCACGTCAGCGGTGAAACGCGTGCGTATGTGCGCGGTCGGGCACTGGAGTTCCACTTTTGCCCGACCTGTGGCTGCACCACGCATTGGCGAGGGCTGCGGCTCGACGAGGCAGGCCGGCGCCGCATCGCCGTCAACCTGCGTCTGGCCGAGCCCGACGCGGTGGCGAATATTCCCATCGACCACTTCGACGGCCTTGACTCCTTCGATGATCTGCCTCGCGATGGACGTTGCGTGTCGGACTATTGGTTCTAGTCCTACAGGTAAAGCCTTGAAACCGGCCGCTCCGGTGCCATCTCAGGGGCGCAAACTGCCACCTGGCTTGAGGAGTGTTGCGATGAAGTTCCCCCGATTCCTGTTCTTGTGCATGGCGCTGCTGTCCGGCCTGTGGCTGAGCACCGCCCAGGCCCTGCCCAATGTGGACGAGGTGCAGGCCGCGGTAAAGCGCGGCGACTACCCCGGCGCCGAGAAGATGATGCGCGAGGTCGTCGCGGCCAAGCCCGACAGCCCGCGCGCCCACTATGTGCTGGCCGAGATCCTGGCCCACACGCGCCAGTTCAACGAGGCCGCCGAGCATGTGCGCCGCGCCCGCGCCTTGGACCCGGCCATCAAGTTCGCGGACTCGACCCGCTTCAGCACCCTGGAGCAGTTGCTGCAGCGTGAACAGGCCGGCCTGGCCAAGTCCTCGGCGACGACGCCGGCCGTTGTCGACGCGCCGCCGCCGATGCGGGCGGCACCCGTCGAGCGCAGCAGCGGTGGCGGCGTGCCGGTCTGGCTGCTGGCCGTCGGCGCCATCGTCTTCATCTGGTTGGTCGCGCGCTGGATGCGCAATCGCGTCGCCGCGCAAAGCCAGCCCGCCATGGCCGGGAGTTATGGCGCGGGCGGCGGCTACGGCCAGGGGTATGGCCCTCAAGGCTATGGCCCGGGCGTGCCCCCCACGTCTGGCGGTCCCGGCCTGATGGGTGTGGGCCTGGCCGCGGCGGGTGGTGTGGCCGCCGGCATGCTGGCCGAGAAGCTGCTGCATGAAGGCCATGACGAGCGCAGCATCCCGCGCGACACGAATGCAGGCGGCAGCGGCTATCTGCCCGGCAGCTTCGGCTCCGGCGGCGACAGCGGTGCCGCCGATGAACTGACGCGCCGTGACATCGACTTCGGCAGCGGCGACGGCTGGGGCGGCGGCAGCGACGCTGGCGGCGGTGATTTCGGCGGCGGCGGCGACTCAGGCGGTGGCGGCGGCGACTGGTAAGTTCTCACGGGCCGGTGCGGGGGCGGCCCCTGATAATCCGCCCCCATGACGCCAGCCGCATTTACCGGCCAGTTGCTCTCCTTCATCGCCCGTCTCATCACGGGTGCACAGGGCCACTGGAAGGGCTGCCCGCCGACGGCGGAGCAGCGCATCTACATCGCCAACCACCAGAGCCATTTCGATCTCGTCCTGATCTGGGCCGCCTTCCCGCACGACCTGCGCGCCTCCACGCGCGCTATCGCCGCCCGCGACTACTGGACAACCAGCGCTTTCAAACGGTGGCTGACGACCTCGGTCTTCAACGCCATCTACGTCAGCCGCACGCGCAGCAAGCCCGACGAGGACCCGCTGGAGCCGCTGGCCGAGGCGCTCGCCAACGGCGACTCCCTGGTCATCTTTCCCGAAGGCACGCGCTCCAACAAGGGCAACCCGCAGCCTTTCAAGTCCGGCATCTATCACCTCGCCGAGCAGTTCCCGCATGTGCAGCTGATCCCGACTTGGATCGACAACGTGCAGCGTGTCATGCCCAAGGGCGAGGTCGTGCCGGTGCCCATCCTGTGCACGGTGACCTTCGGCGCACCCATCCAGTTGCGCCCTGACGAGACCAAGGCCGACTTCCTGTGCCGGGCCCGCGAGGCCGTCATGGAGCAGCGCCCCGATCCCTACTGGGTCGGCCGCGAAGAGGAGGGCCACTGATGCGCTGGCTCAAGGCCCTGACGCCCAGCGAGCAGGTGGCGCTGCTCTTCGTCGTGCTGTTCGGCTTCCTGATGCTGCTGACGGTAGGGCTGTTCCTGAACTCGCTGCGCGAACGCGAGAACGAGGACGAACGCCTGAAGTCGCAGCTGGCCTGGGAGCGGGTGCGCCGTGACCTGCGCGCCGCCTGGATCGGCGGCTGCATGTTCTGGGTCGCCTGGATCTCGGGGCCGCTCGGCGCGACGCTGCTGTTCGCGCTGTTCTCCTTCCTGGCGTTGCGCGAGTTCATCACGCTGGTGCACACCGAGCGCAGCGACCACCGCACGCTGATCGTCGCCTTCTTCGTGCTGCTGCCCATCCAGTACATGATCTGCGGCACGCGCTTCTTCGACCTGTTCACGGTCTTCCTGCCGGTCTATGGCTTCCTGGTGCTGCCCATCGTCAGCGCACTGGCCGGCGACCCGCGCCGCTTCCTGGAGCGAAACGCCAAGATCCAGTGGGGCGTCATGGTCTGCGTCTACGGCCTGTCGCATGCGCCGGCCCTGCTGCTGCTGGACATCCCCGGCAATACCGGACGCGGCGCCTTCCTGCTGTTCTTCCTGGTCATGGTGGTGGCGGCCTCGCAGATCGCACAGGAGATCGCCACCCGCACCTTGCGCCGCCGCCCGGTGGCCCGGCAGATCAGCCGCAGCTACTCGATGCGGGCCTGGTGGATAGGCACCCTGACCGGCGCGCTGGCCGGCCTGCTGCTGTACTGGATCACGCCCTTCAAGGCCGGCCAGGCCCTGGCCATGGCCTTCCTGACCGCGGGCGCTGCCGGCTTCGGCGGCCTGGTCATGAAGGCGCTGAAGAAGGATGCCGGCGTGCTGTACTGGGGCAACCGCAGCTCCATCACCGGCGCCGTCGGCCTGCTCGACCGCATCGCCGTGCTGTGCTTTGCAGCGCCCGTGCTCTTCCATTCAGCCAACTGGTACTACCGGTGACATGAAGGAGCCCCTCGCCCAGCCTTGCCGCGCTGAACGCGGGCAAGCCCGGTCGGTCTTGCAGACCGCGCAGCCGACAGAGCGTCTGCTCTTCGGCAGGCACGGCAAGTCCACAGGACTTGCCGTGTCCGGCCTCAGCCCTCGAGGGGACAGCGATGCTTGCCGGATCGACCGGCAAGCACATCGCCAGAGCGGGCCGGCTAGGGAGCGGCCCGGCGCTCGGCCCGTGGGGAGCGCGGTATGAGAATTCTGGGTATCGACCCTGGCCTGCAGACGACCGGTTTTGGTGTCATTGACGCCGAGGGGTCCCGTCTGGCCTATGTCGCCAGCGGCACCATCAAGACCAGCGCCGTCGCCGTGGGCGACCTGCCGGCGCGGCTGAAGATCCTGTTCGACGGCATCCGCGAGGTCACGGCGCGCTACCAGCCGCAGTGCGCCGCCGTCGAGATCGTCTTCGTCAACGTGAACCCGCAGTCCACGCTGCTGCTGGGCCAGGCCCGCGGTGCGGCGCTGGCGGCGCTGGTGTCGGCCGAACTCGCCGTCAACGAGTACACGGCCACCCAGATGAAGAAGGCCATCGTCGGCCATGGACAGGCCAAGAAGGAGCAGATCCAGGCCATGGTGCAGCGCCTGCTGAACCTGCCCGGCGTGCCCGGCAAGGACGCCGCCGACGCGCTGGGTCTGGCCATCATGCATGCGCATGCGCGCACCAGCTTCGAGGCCATGAGCCGCAGCACCACGCTGCAGCGCCGCCAGCACGCCCAGTTCAAGGGTGGTCGGACCTACTGAAAACAAAAAGCCCCGCCGAAGCGGGGCTGGTCGCGAGGGCCTGAAGCTCAGGCGGCCTTGCGGCGGCGCGAGAACCAGCCGGCGCCACCCAGGGCACCCAGGGTCAGGGCCAGCGAAGCCGGCTCGGGCAGCGGCGCGGCCTGCGTGACCACGTAGCCGCCGCTGCTCAGATTGCCGTTCACCGGGTTGTAGAAAAGGTAAGCATCGGTTGTGTCCATGCTGCCAGAGGCCATGCTCAGGTCGAAACCGGCACCCGAGGTGGCGTAGCTCAGGCCGAGGAAGACGCCGTCCTGGAAGTCGGCCGTCGCGGCGGCATTCAGCGAGAAATGCATCGCCAGGAAGTCCAGCGAGAAGGCCGTCAAAGAGAGGCTTTCGAAGCCACTGCTGGTCAGGCCAGAGGCGTCGTAGTCGAAGCTGCCGGTGAAGGCCTGGCCGGTTTGCGGGCCGGCATCGATGGCGCCGCTGAACTGGTAGTCGGCGTGCGCGGCGGTGGTCAGCAGCGTGGCCGCGGCGGCGAGGAGGAGAGGGCGGAACTTCATGTTGTTATGGCCTTTCAGAACTTGAACGAGGTGGCGTTGATGGCGCTGCAGAGGACGCTCTTGAGCTTGACCACCGGGCGCGAGGCGGCGGAGCCGGTCGGGCCGTCAGGGTCGTAGCCGATCAGGGCGCCGTCGGCCTGGTTGGTGCAGGTGACGTGGCCGCTGGCGAGCGGGTCGGCGCTGGTGATGCCCACGTTCTTCAGCATGTCGGTGAACACCAAGGTGTCCTGGCCGGGCTTGAAGTCGGTGATGGTGTCCAGGCCATCGGCGCCGGTGCGGTAGACGAACTGGTTCTTGCCACCCTTGCCGGTCATCGTGTCGCGGCCCAGGCCGCCTTCGATGATGTCATCACCGTCGGTGCCCACGAGAGTGTCATTGCCCGCACCGCCGGTGATGTTCTTGACCAGGTTCAGGCCCATGACCATGGGATCATGGTCAGACGAACGGTAGGCCGTGGGCGTGTAGTAGTCGGGGCTGCCGGTCGTGTTGGCGCCGAAGACCTTGAACTCGGTGTTGTAGTCCAGCACGATGGGCTCGTCGGCGTTGATGTGCCACGAGGTCGCATACACCACCTTGGACAGCAGACCGGCCGTGACGAGACCGTGGTCCAGGCGACCCGAGGTGCCGTCGAAGATGTAGCTCCAGTCGGTCGGGTCGAAGTGGGCCACCGCGTCGACGATGGCGCCGCTGTTGGTCAGCGTGTCGATCGGGTCTTCCTGGCCGTGGGAGTTGAAGTCACCCAGCAGCACCACGTCCTGCGCACCGGTCGTGCCCTGCACCTGGGTCAGGAAGCTCTTGAGCTGCACGGCCTGCTGCACGCGGGTCGCGTTCCAGCAGCCCTGCAGGCCGTCGTCGGCATCGGGGCTGTTGGCGCCCGGGCACGAGCCCTTGCTCTTCAGGTGGTTGACGATGACGGCGAACTTGGCGCCGTTGGGCGTCGTGAAGGCCTGGGCGAAGGGCGCGCGGTTGTTGATCGGGGCCGGGTCGGAGATGGACGCGCCGTTGAGCGTGAGCTTGCCCGGCTTGTAGATCATCGCGACGCGGATGGCATCGTCGCTCGAGCCCTGGGCGGGTTGCGGCACGACGGCATAGGTGCCGGCGCCGAGCTGGGCGTTGAGCAGGTCGACCAGGTGCTGCACCGTGGTGTCGCCGTTGTTCTGGATCTCCATCAGGCCGACGACGTCGGCGTTCAGGCCGGAGAGGTTGGCCACCGTCTTGGCGCGCTGGCGCTGGAATTCGGTGAAGTTGTCGGCGCCGCGGCAGTTGGACTTGGACACCGAGCCGCCCAGCGAGCAGCCCTGGCCGGTCTGGCCGAGGTAGTTGGTGCCGTCGGTGAAGGTGGTGAAGAAGTTCAGCACGTTGGCGCTGGCGATGCGCACATTGCCGCCGCTGACCTGGGGCGTGGCCGTGCGCGGGTTGGTGCGCGCGAAGCTCGGGTCGATCGTCGGCTGGATGCGGTACAGACCGAAGCCGCTGGTGCTGGACGTGGCCAGGCCGAAGTCGATGACGCCAGTGACCGAGTCGATGGTGTCGCCGGCGCGGACGGTGTTGTCCTGGCCAATGTAGGGCGTCGGGTTGACGTTCTGGCGGCTGGTGCCGTCGTCCAGCAGGATGGTGCGGCGCTGGTTGTCGGCCTGCAGGGCCAGCGCGTCAGGGCCGGGGCGCAGCACATTGGTGGGCGTGTTCAGGCGCGGGCCGGCGGCAATGGTCAGCTGGCCATATTGGCCCAGGAAGGCGTTCTGCTGCACGGTCAACGGGCCACGCAGCGTGACCAGCATGCCCTCGAAGGCCTCCAGGCCATTGGTCGGCAGCGTTGCGAGATCGACTTCCACCGGGGCGATGGCGTTGCCGCTGCTTTGCACCACGATGCTGGTCGGGCCGGTGAGTTGCGTCATCGGACGCGTGGACGTGCTGGGGTTGGCGGCGCTGCCGGGGTTGAACTCGGCCACGGTGGCGGACAGCTGGAGGGCCTGGCCAACGGACACCGTCGGCGCCACGCTGGTGAAGACGAAGATGCCGTCCGACGTCGCCGGGTTGCCGTCACCGAGCGGGTCCTGCAGGAAGAAGCCGTTGTTGGTCAGCTTGGTGACCACGCCGGTGGTGGTCACGGCCTGGCCGAGCAGGGGGCTCTGCGCACCATTGCCCTGGATGTTGTAGATGGCCGTGATGCCGGTGACGCTGACCTTGAACGTGCAGCTGGCCGTCTGCGCCTGATCGTTGTCCCACTTGAGGTTGAGCGTGTAGCTGCCGGCCGGCACGTTGCCCGCGATATTGATGGCCTGGGTGGCCGTGTCGCCAGCGGCGCCGGCGGGCACAAAGCTGCCCAGCGTGATGCCGGCAGGCCAGGGCGTCGGCGCCTCGACCTTGCTGGCCGCGTTGACGCGGCTGTCGGCGTCGGTGGCCGACACGTTGAAGCTGCCGGCCGTGCCGGAGGCGGTGGCGCCGTCCGGGCAGCTCGGCACGATGGGCTGGTTGATGGGGGCGCCACAGCTGACTGCCGCCGTGGCGCTGTTGCGCGGCGAGGGCGCGCCGGTCGTGAAGTCGGCGGCGTTGTTGTTGGTGTCGGTGCAGCCACCGGCAGCGCGCAGCGCGGCGGTCGATGCCGACAGCCCAGCAGCGGGGCTGCCCTCGACGGGCGTTGCAGCACCGAAGGAGAGGATGTCTTCGACGCCGGTCGGCGCGGCGACGGCGGGCAGCGTCGTGCCATTGGTCACCAGGGCGACCTTGCCGGCCGAGCCGCTGAGGTTGATGCTGCCGTCGAGGTCGGTCGTGGGCAGGGCCGCACCGTTGGCGCCGCCGGAGGCCTCGCCGATCAGGTAGTAGCGGCCCGGCTGCAGCACCGTGCCCGCCGGGATGAGGGTCTTGTTGGTCCAGCTGGTGCCGGTGGCCGACGCGTATTGCACCGACCAGCCGCCGATCGTCACCGGCGTCGAGCCGGCGTTGAACAGCTCGATGTAGTCGCGCGCCAGCACGGCGTTGGCGTTGCCGCCCGCCCCGTACACCTGGCTGATGACGACACCGCTGGTCGAGGCCAGCACGGCGGGGGCAGCAAACGCCGCCGCGAGAAGGGACACCAGGGTTTTCAGTTGCATGACGGGTTAGTAAAAATTGCCCAAAACGGGGCGCATGCTATTGATCCTTCGTGACGATTTGATCCACCGCATTCAAGGGGGGTGTCTCGGGCATCATCCCGGCCCATGTCGCCTGCACTGCTTTTGCTCGGGGTTCTCACCTATTTCGCTGGCCTTTTGGTGCTGGCGAGGTGCGTCTCGCACGGTTCCGGGGCTGAGGGTTTCTATGTGGGGGGCAGGGAAAGTCCCTGGCCGGTCGTTGCCTTCGGAATGATCGGGACGTCGCTGTCCGGCGTCACTTTCATCAGCGTGCCGGGTTCGGTGGCAGCGAATGGCTTCACGTATCTGCAGATCGCGCTGGGCCAGGTGGTGGGCTATGCCGTCATCGCCCTCGTGCTGCTGCCCGCCTATCACCGGCTCAAGCTCGCTTCCATCTACGGCTTGCTCGGCGAGCGTCTCGGGCCGGCGGCCCAGCGCCTGGGTTCGGCTTACTTCGTGCTGAGCCGCACGCTGGGCGCGACGGCGCGCCTCTACCTCGTCGTGCAGGTGCTGCACACGCTGGTCCTCGCACCCCTGGGCGTGCCCTTCGCCTTGGGCGCGGCGGTCGTGCTGGCCATGATCCTGCTCTACACCGTCGAGGGCGGCGTGAAGGCGCTGGTGTGGACCGACACGCTGCAGACGGCCGGCATGCTGACCGGCCTCGTTGTCTGCACGGCGCTGCTGTGGCGCGCCGATGCCTTCGGCCAGCTCGATGCCGTTGGCCTGTCGCGGATTTGGGTCGGCGACCCGCTGAGCCGCGACTTCTCGGCCAAGGCCTTGCTGGCCGGCATGTTCATCGCCATCGCGATGACGGGGCTGGACCAGGAAATGATGCAGAAAAGCCTGTCGGTGGCCAGGCTGCGTGATGCGCAGAAGAACATGCTCGTGCTGGCCGTGCTGATGCTGGTCGTCGTCGCAGCCTTTCTGCTGCTGGGTGGGCTGCTGACGCTGTACGCCCGCGAGCATGGCCTGGCCGTGAGCGGCGACGCGCTCTTCCCCACCGTCGTCATGCAGCACCTGCCGGCCTGGGTGCAGGTCGTCTTCGTGCTGGCCCTGGTGTCGGCCCTGCTGCCCAGTGCCGACGGTGCGTTGACGGCGTTGACGGCCAGCACCTGCCTGGACCTGCTGCGCATCCCGCGCGAGGACGTGCGCACGCGCCGGCACGTGCACCTGGGCTTTGCGGTGCTTTTCCTGCTCCTGGTGCTGGGCTTCAAGGCCCTGGACAGCGCCAGCATGATCTACCTGATCCTGAAGCTGGCGGGCTACACCTATGGGCCGCTGCTGGGGCTGTTCGCGTTTGCGATGTTCACGCCGCGGGCGGTGTCGGCCCGCGTGTTGATCGGTGTCTGCGTCGCCGCGCCGTTGTTGTGTGCGGTGCTTGATTTCGGTCAGCCCTGGGGTGGGTATCAGATCGGGTTGGAGTTGCTGCTGTTGAACGGGTTGCTGACCTGGGCGGGCCTCAGGCTGCTTCCGATGCGGCCGACGTCGCCATGAAACTGCTCGACCCGGATCAGTACCAGGCTGACGCCCATGCCGCCTTCGACGCGGTAGCACGGGAGCTTCATGCGCTGCTGCCGCAAGCCCGTGTCGAGCATGTCGGTGCCTCCTCCATCCCCGGCGCCATTTCCAAGGGCGATCTGGACATCTGCGTCGTGGTTTCCGCTGCCAGCCACGCCAGCGTGGTCGAGATGCTGGAGGCGGCGGGCTATGGCATCAAGCCCGATACTTTTCGCACGCCGGAGCTTTGCATGCTGGTCTCACCGAGGACCGACCTGGACTTGGCTTTGCAAGTCGTGGCGGCGGGCTCGCGGTTCGAGTTCTTCATGCGCTTTCGCGATGCGTTGCGCATCAGTCCCGAGCTGGTCGAGCAGTACAACCAGATCAAGCGCGAGTCGATGGCACTGGGCCACGATCGCTATCGCGACGAGAAAGCCCGCTTCATCAATGCGGTGCTGGATCAAGCCCGGTGAGTCCGTGCTCCGGCGACACTCCGTGCTGCCTGCCAATCGCTGACAAGGATGGAGAGAAGCGCATGAGTCCCGAGATGACCTTGAAGCCCTTGCGGCCCTGGAAGGAAGTCCTGCGCGACTGGGTCGCCGAGGTGTCGCTGAAGGTCGGCCGGCCCGAGGCCGAGTTGCTGGAGCGCGGCTTGAGCGCTTACGACTTCAGCCCGGAGCGCTTTGTCGAGGTGCGCTACCCCTTCGGTTGCACGCACAAGATCAACGCGGCCTTCGTCGTCGTCAGGCCGTTGGCCAGCCAGGCCGCCGTGTTCTCCGAGCACGCGGGTTATCTGGAGTTCGAGCTGGTCGAGGGCTGCGCGGTCGTGGAGATTCGCGAAGACATCTACTGGCAGAGCCAGGCATGACATCCGGGCCGCCCGCATCGCCCATCGCCGATCTCGTCGCCATCGAGCTGACGTCGGCGCATGTGCCGGCGCTGCAGCGCTTCTTTGCGGCCAACCCGGCCTACTTCCTCGCCGTGCAGGGAGAGCCCGCCCGGCCCGATGACGCGCGCGAAGAGATCGAGGAGGCGTTGCCGGAGGGCATTCCTCACACGAAGAAATGGGTCATCGGCTATGTCCGCGCCGACGGGGAGATCGCCGCGCTGGCCAACTTCGTCGCCGACATCTTTGCTCCGTCGGTCTGGAACGTCAGCACCTTCATCGTCGAGACCGCGCGCCACGGCTCGGGCGATGCGCGGCGCCTGTACGACAGCCTGGAAGCCTGGGCGCGCCAATCGGGCGCCCGCTGGCTGCGGCTGGGCGTGGTGATCGGCAACGCGCGCGCCGAGCGCTTCTGGGCCTCGCTGGGCTATGTCGAGACGCGGGTCCGCAGCGGCTATCAGATCGGCAATCAGGTCAACGAACTGCGCGTCATGTGCAAGCCGCTGGCCGGCGGCCCGCTGAGCGACTACCTGGCGCTGGTGCCGCGCGACCGGCCTGAGCTCGCGCCCTAGAACTTCGGCGCTCGCCGGCCCGGCGACACTCGCCTCTCCCGATGTCCGCTTCCTCCCCTCCTTCGTCCTCCAGCCTGTCCCGCATGCTCGCCGCCTTCGTGCGCGAGCACTGGCGCGCTTACGCGGCCGCTGGCGCCATGCTGAGCTGCATCGCGGCGATGACGGTGTGGATCCCGCGCCAGGTCGGCCATGTCGTCGATGCCCTCGTCGCCGGCCATCTGCAGGGCAGGGCGCTGTTGCAGCAACTCGGCCTGCTCGTCGTGGCCGGCCTCGCCATCTACCTGCTGCGCGTGGGCTGGCGGCTGACGCTGTTCAAGGCCGCTTTCCACCTCGGCGCCCGGCTGCGCACGCGGCTGTACGGGCGCCTGTCACTGCAAGGTCCGGCCTACTTCCAGTCCCAGCGCACCGGCGACCTGATGGCTCTGGCCACCAACGACATCGACACCGTCGAGCAGGCCGCCGGCGAAGCCATGCTGGCGGGCTTTGACGGCACCCAGACCCTGGTCCTGGTGCTGGCCATGATGACGCTGGGCATCGACTGGCGCCTGGGTCTCGCCGCGTTGTTGCCCTTTCCGGCGATGGCGCTGGCCTTCTGGTGGATCTCCAACCACCTGCATCAGGCGGCACAGGACTCGCTGACCCGCTTTGGCGACCTCAACCAGCAGGTGCAGGAAAGCCTGTCCGGCGTGCGCACCGTGCGTGCCCTGGGCTTGGTGTCGCGCAGCGAGCAGCAGTTCAGCGAGCTGGCCGAGCGCGCGGCCGAGGCGAGCTTTCGCTCCCAGCGCTGGGAGGCCGCCTACGAGCCGGCCGTCGGCATGACGCTGAGCGCCGCGACGGCGATTGCCCTGGCCATGGGCGGCTGGCTGGTGGCGCGCCTGGAAATCAGCATCGGCCAGCTGACGGCTTTCACGATGTACCTCGGCCAGCTGATCTGGCCGATGTTCGCGGCGGGCTGGGTGCTGGCCCTGCTGGAGCGCGGCCGCGCGGCCTGGAAGCGCCTGGCGCCGGTGCTGGAGGCACCGCTGACGCTGGCCGACCGCGGTAATGCCGCGTTGCCCCCTCGTGCGGAACTGCGCGCCGAGGGCCTGACCTTCAGCTTCCCGGGCGCCAAGCGGCCGGCGCTGGAAGGCGTGGACCTGACGCTGACGCCCGGCCGCACCCTGGGCATCGTCGGCGCCACCGGCGCAGGCAAGTCGACGCTGGTGCGCCTGCTGCTGCGCCAGGCCGAGCCCCAGGCCGGGCGCATGACGCTGGGCGGTGTTGCCCTGCCCGAGCTGCCGCTGGCCAGCCTGCGAGGGCATATCGCCTGGGTGCCGCAGGAGCCCTTCCTGTTCTCGGCCTCGGTGGCCGACAACATCGCGCTGGCACGCCCCGGCGCCAGCCGCGAGGAGGTCGAAGCGGCCGCACGGCTGGCGGCGGTGCACGAGGACATTGCCCGCCTGCCCGAGGGCTATGCGACCGAGGTCGGCGAGCGCGGCGTGACGCTGTCAGGCGGCCAGCGCCAGCGCGTCGCCATCGCGCGGGCGCTGCTGAGCGACGCGCCGCTGCTGGTGCTGGACGATGCGCTGTCGGCCGTCGACACCGGCACCGAGACGGCCATCCTCGACCATCTGCGCGAGTTGCGCGCCGCGCGGCCGGACCGTAGCGTCATCGTCATCGCCCACCGGTTGTCGGCCGTCATGCATGCCGACGAGGTCATCGTGCTGAAGCAGGGCCATGTCATCGAACGCGGCACTCACGAGCAACTGCTGGCGCTGAACGGCTGGTATGCCTCGCAATGGCGCTATCAACAGATCGAGGCCAGCCTTGAAGCCGCCTGAGAAGAAGCTGGAGAAGCCTTGGAAGAGCGTCGGCCTGCTGCTGGATGCGGCGCGGCCCGAGCGAAGCCATCTGATCCAAGGCGGCGTCTGGTTGGTTGTTGCAGCGGGTCTCGAAGTGCTCGCCCCCATCCTCGGCAAGCGCTATATCGACCACCACCTGCTGCCGCGCCAGTTCGACGTGATGGAGATGGCGACGCTGCTGGCGCTGATGATGTTGACGGGCTGGGCGGCGAGCTGGATCCGCTATGCCCAGCTATCGCGCATGGCCGGGGTGGCGCGGCGTTCGGTGCTGCGCCTGCGCGAGCGTGTCTACGCCCATGTGCTGGCCCTGCCCATGGCTTTCTTCGACAAGGCCATCACCGGCCAGCTCGTCAGCCGTGTCACCAACGACACCGAGGCGGTCAACCAGCTCTACCGCCAGGTGCTGTATGTGATGCTGGACTCGACCATCGTCGTGATCGGCTCCCTGGTGGCCATGGCCTTCCTGGATTGGCGGCTGATGCTCATCGTCGCGACCCTGGTGCCGGCCATGGTCCTCATCATCAAGGGCTACCAGAAGCTGTCGGCGCCGGCCGTCGCGCGCACGCGGCAACTGCGCAGCGACATCAATGCCCAGATGGCCGAGAGCATGGCCGGCATGGCGGTGCTGCAGGCCAGCGGTGCCGCGGGCCGCTTCGGTCAGCGCTTCGAGACGACGAATGCCGAGCATCGCCTCTCGCGCATCGCCGAGCTGCGTGCCAACGCCTGGCTGCTGCGCCCGGCCCTGGACCTGATGAACGTGTTGCTGCTCGTGACCGTCATCTACAGCTTCGGCCGGCGCGAGCTGTCGGGGCTGGAGGTCGGGCTGCTCTACGCCTTTCTCAGCTATATCGCCCGGGTGGTGGAGCCGCTGATCCAGATCACCATGCAGTTCGGCCAGCTGCAGCAGGCCATGGTGGCGGCGTCGCGCGTGCGTACGCTGCTGGAAGAGGACGAGCATCGCGGCCCGGTCCAGGATGGCCGCGACATCGCCCAGGGCAGCATCCGCATCGAGGGGCTGACGTTCGGCTACGACCCGGCGCGGCCGGTGCTGCATGGCGTGGACGTGGACATTCCGGCCGGCAGCTTTGTCGGCATCGTGGGCCACACCGGCAGCGGCAAGAGCACGCTGCTGTCCCTGCTGCTGCGCTTCTACACGGCTCAGCAGGGTCGCATCACGGTGGACGGCCAGGCGCTCGCTTCAGTGCCCGATGCGGCCTTTCGCGATGCCGTCGGCCTGGTGCCGCAGGAGCCCTATCTGATGTCGGCCAGCGTGCGCGACAACATCGCCATGGGCCGGCCAGGCATCAGCGAGGAAGACATTCAGGATGCAGCCCAGGCCGCCCGCGCGCATGACTTCATCACGGCGCTTCCCCAGGGCTATGACACCCGGCTCGGCGAGGGTGGGGCGCGCGTTTCGACGGGCCAGAAGCAGCTGCTGGCCATGGCGCGCGCCCTGGCCGGTGCGCCGCGCATCCTCTTCCTGGACGAGGCCACCAGCAATATCGACAGCGCCACCGAGCAGCTGGTCGGCCAGGCGCTGACGGCCCTGCATGGCCGCGTGACGGTGGTGGCGATTGCCCACCGCCTGTCCACCATCCGCGCAGCCGACCAGATCCTGGTGCTCAACCACGGCCATCTGCAGGAGCGCGGCCGGCACGAGGCGCTGATGGCCATCGAGGGCGGCCTGTACCGCCGTCTCGTCGAGTTGCAGACCCTGGAAGAGGTCGAGGACGAGGCCTAACGCACCCGGGCTTCCAGCACGGTCAGGGAGCCGCGCAATTCGCGCAGTGCCTGCTCGATGCGCGTCTCCTGCGGCGCGGGCAGCAAGCGGGCCTCACGGTTGGCCAGCACGTCCTCGCGCAGCGTCAGGCCGGCACGTTCGAACTGCGGCTTGAGCACAGTGGCGCGTTCGCGCAGCAGCTCGCGCGTGGCCTGGTAGGCGTGCTCGGCCAGATGGCGGCGCTGGCGGTAGCTGAAGGTGTTGGCCATGAAAAGCTCGGCGTCGCGCGGATCGGGCTCGAACAGCACGATGTCGGTCTGCGGATGCGTCAGCTCATAGCCCTTCAGGCCCAGCGCCAGGCGCGAGTGGATCAGGGAGCGGAAGGTTTGCGACAGCACCAGCGGCAGGCCGCCGTCCACCAGGCGGTGGATGCGCGGCTGCAGGGCCTTGATGGCCGGTCGGCCGAGCTTGCTGGCCAGCTTTTTCGCGCGGCGCGAGCGCGCGTCGCGGGGCGACATGCGGTTGCTCTCGTAGGGCACCAGGGGGTTCAGGCAGATCAGCAGGTCCAGGCCGCGGTCCAGCAGCACCGAGGCGTGCAGCGTCTTCTTCAGTGCGCCGTCGACGTAATGGCGCCCGTCGATCTCGACCGGCGGGAACAGGCCGGGCAGGGCGGCGCTGGCCTGCACGGCCTGGGAGATGGGCACATGGTCCCAGCCCTCGGTGCCGAAGGGGATGGCGTCGCCGCTGTCCAGGTCGGTGGCGACCAGCACCAGGCGGTGGCGCAGTTCGCGGAAGTCGTTGGTGCGGCCGGGCAGGGCGAAGACCTGGGTCAGGGCCTCGCCGAAGCGCTCGCTGCTCAGCAGGCCGGTGGGCAGCACGCGGCCCAGGCGCTCGATGGCGCCGAGCACGGAGCGGCCTTCCAGCAGCACCTCCCGGGCGGCGTCGGCCAGCAGGCCGGGCAGCAGGCGCAGGCGCTCGCCGAATTCGGCCCAGGCCGGCTGCAGCAGTTCGGCGGGGTCGAAGCGGTCGGGTGCCTCGGCGGTGTTTTCGATGAAGGCGGCGCAGAGCTGGCGCGGCGTCATGCCGTTGGCCAGGCCGGCGGCGATGAAGCCACCCGCGCTGACGCCGATATAGCCGTCGCAGGCGGTGAAGTCGAGGCCGCCGACGGCCTCCTCCAAAGCACAAAGGGCGCCAACTTCATAGATGGCGCCCAGTGGGCCTCCGCCCGCCAAGGCCAAACCGATGCGCGGCCGGCCCCCGAACCTGGCGCTTCGCGCCAGGCCCCCCGAGGGGGGTGAGGGACCTCGGGAGCGGCCCTTCGGTCCCTCAGGTTGGCTCATGGTCGGAGAGGGTTAGCGGTGCTTAGGCTTGAGCGGCTTGCTCGGCGGCCGGGGCGGCTGCGGGAGCGGCGGCCTTCTTGGCCGGCGCGCGCTTGGCCGGGGCGGCCTTCTTGGCGGCGGGAGCCTTGGGAGCAGCAGCCTTCTTGGCAGCCGGAGCAGCCTTCTTGGCGACGGTCTTGACGGCGGCCTTCACGGGCGCAGCGGCCTTGGCAACAGCCTTCTTGGCAGCAGGGGCCTTCTTGGCGACGGCCTTCTTCACGGCGGCAGCCTTCTTGACGACGGCCTTCTTGGCCGCCTTGGCGGGGGCAGCCTTCTTCAGGCCGGCCGACACGGCCAGGTCGTCGATGCGCTTGATCAGGCTCTGCACGTCACCGGCGGAGGGCACGTTCAGGGTCTTGAGCGCCTTAGCGACGCGCTGTTCGAAGATGCTTTCCAGCTTGTCCCAGTGCTGGCCGGCCTTGGCACCGACATCACCGGCCATGCCGCTGACCTTGGTGGCCACGGCGCTGAGCTTTTCCTCAGCGGCGGATTGGGTCTTCTTCTGCAATTTCAGTCCTTCCGAGACGAGGGCCTCGAAGACCTTGGAGCCTTCGCCCTGGGCCTTGGCGAAGGAGGCGAGACCGGCGGCCCAGATCTGCTGGGCGCTGTCCTTGACGTTCTTGGCCACATCGCCGTCGAGCAGGCCAGCCGGGAAGCCGGTGGCGGCCGAGGCCTTCTTCTTGTCAGCCATCTTCTGGAGCTTCTTGACCATGGTGGGGTGTCCTTGCGAGTTTGCGAATTGCCGACGGGCACTGTAGCGGCCACCTTCTGCTCCAGCACGGCCATTCCTAGTGAGTGCGCTCTACGATGGCCCCTGGGGAAAGTGCCCAGCGGGGCTCTGTAAACCCTGGTCAAGAATCAGTGCGATACCCGTCCAAATCCACAAGCAGGAGACCCACATGCAGTATTTCGTCACTGGCGCCACCGGCTTCATCGGCAAGCGGCTCGTCAAGAAGCTGCTGGCGCGTCGCGGCAGCACGGTCTACTTCCTGATGCGCGAAGAGAGCGCCGGCAAGCTGCCCGACCTGCTCGAGTACTGGGGCGCCAGCAAGACCCGCGCGATTCCCGTCTACGGCGACCTGACCGGCAAGAAGCTCGGCGTCGCCAGCGACGTCATCAAGAGCCTCAAGGGCCAGATCGACCACCTCTACCACCTCGCCGCCGTCTACGACCTGGAGGCCGACGTGGAGTCGCAGGTCGCCGTCAACATCGAGGGCACCCGCAGCATGGTGGAGTTCGCCCAGGCCATCGACGCCGGGCATGTGCACCATGTGAGCTCCATCGCGGCGGCGGGCCTGTATGAAGGCGTGTTCCGCGAGGACATGTTCGACGAGGCCGAGAACCTCGATCACCCCTATTTCATGACCAAGCACGAGAGCGAGAAGCTCGTGCGCAAGGAGTGCAAGCGCCCCTGGACGGTGTACCGCCCCGCCATGGTCGTCGGCGACTCCAAGACCGGCGAGATGGACAAGATCGACGGTCCCTACTACGTGTTCAAGCTAATCCAGCGCATGCGCCAGATCCTGCCGCCGTGGATGCCCAGCATCGGCCTGGAAGGCGGCCGCATGAACATCGTGCCGGTGGACTTCGTCGTCGATGCGCTGGACCACATCTCGCACAAGGTCAGCAAGGGCCACGGCTGCTACCACCTCGTCGACCCCAAGGGCTACCGCGTCGGCGACGTGCTGGACATCTTCAGCAAGGCCGCCCACGCGCCCAAGATGAACCTCTTCATCAACGCCGCGTTGATGGGCTTCATCCCCAAGAGCGTCAAGAAGGGCCTGATGGCGCTGGCGCCGGTGCGCCGCATCCGCAATGCGGTCATGAAGGACCTCGGTCTGCCCGAGGACATGTTCACCTTCATCAACTACCCGACCCGCTTCGACTGCCGCGACACCGAGGCGGCACTGAAGGGTTCGGGCATCGCCTGCCCCGACCTGAACGACTACGCCTGGCGGCTGTGGGACTACTGGGAGCGTCATCTCGACCCGGCCCTGTTCATCGACCGCTCGCTGAAGGGCGCGACCGGCGGTAAGGTCGTGCTCGTCACCGGGGGCTCCTCGGGCATCGGCTTGGCCGCGGCCATCAAGTTCGCGGAGGCCGGTGCCATCACGCTGATCTGCGCGCGCGACCAGGCCAAGCTGGATGAGGCCGTCAAGGAGATCAAGGAGAAGGCCGGCAAGCAGGCCCAGATCCATGCCTTCGCCTGCGACATCGCCGACGAGGCCGGTTGCGCCGACCTGATCGAGTGGTGCACCACCAACTTCGGTGGCGTCGACTTCCTCATCAACAACGCCGGCCGCTCCATCCGCCGCGCCATCGAGTCCAGCTACGACCGCTTCCACGATTTCCAGCGGACCATGGACCTGAACTACTTCGGCTGCCTGCGCGTCACCATGGGCCTGCTGCCCGGCATGCAGGCCAAGCGCAAGGGCCACATCGTCAACATCAGCTCCATCGGCGTGCTGACCAACGCGCCGCGCTTCAGCGCCTATGTGGCTTCCAAGGCCGCGCTGGATGCCTGGACGCGCTGCGCGTCGAGCGAGTTCGCCGACACCGGCATCACGTTCACGACCATCAACATGCCGCTGGTGCGCACGCCCATGATCGCGCCCACCAAGATCTACAACAACGTGCCGACGCTGTCGCCCGAAGAGGCTGGCGACATGATCGCCGAGGCCTGCATCAACAAGCCGGTGCGCATCGCCACCCGCCTGGGCATCTCGGGCGAGATGCTGCATGCCGCGGCGCCGCGCATCGCGCAGATCGTCATGAACACGACCTTCCGCATGTTCCCGGACAGCGACGCGGCCAAGGGTGACAAGAGCAAGGGCGGCGGACTGTCGCCGGAAGCCATCGCGCTGCAGCAGATGATGCGAGGCATCCACTTCTAAGTTGGCAGGGGCCAGGGGCCGCAGAGCCCCGGCGCTGAAGGGAGTACTTCTTGCAACAACCCCCATCCGCCGGCGCGCTGCCGGCCGTCGTGCTTGCGCCCACGCCAAGCAGCTACAAACTGCGCGCCTGGCTGGCGGTCGCCTCACTGGTCGGCTTTCTCGCCGCCTATTTCGGCCTGGCCGGCTGGTTTGCGCTGACGGCCTGGCGGCTGGCCCAGAGCGCCATGGCCGGACGCAACGACGGCTTCTGGGCATTTCTGGTGGCGCTGTGCGCGGCCCTGCTGTCCGTCTTCATGCTGAAGGCGCTGTTCTTCCGCCAGCGTCGCGATGAAGACCACAGCGTCGAGATCCAGTCCAGCGACCAGCCCACCCTCTTCGTCGAGCTGAATGCGATTGCGGACGCCGTCGGCGCTCCGCGGCCGCACCGCGTGCTGGTGTCGGCCCGCGTCAACGCGGCGGTGTTCTACGACCTGTCGCCACTGAACCTGCTGTGGCCGACCAAGAAGAACCTCGAGATCGGCCTGGGCCTGGTCAATGTGCTGAACCGCAGCGAGCTGCGCGCCGTGCTCGCGCACGAGTTCGGCCACTTCGCGCAGCGCGCCATGGCGGTGGGCCGCTGGGTCTATGTGGCCCAGCAGATCGCGGCGCGGCTGGTCGCCCAGCGCGACATGCTGGACAGCTTCCTGCAGAGCCTGAGCCGCTTCGACTTCCGCATTGCCTGGGTGGGCTGGGTGCTCAGCCTCATCGTCTGGGCCATCCGCAGCCTGGTCGACAGCGTCTTCACCGGGGTTCAGCTGCTGCAGCGCAGCCTGGGCCGCGAGATGGAATACGGCGCCGACGCGGTGGCCGTGGCGCTGACCGGCAGCGACGCCCTCATCCACGCCCTCTACAAACTGCAGACGGCCGACATGGACTGGGACCGTGCCGCCGACCTGGCCGGCGAGCTGCGCGGCAAGGAGCAGTGGGTCGCCGACCTGTTCGCGCTGCAATCCGGTGTGGCTGAGCGCACCGGCCGCATGCTGGACGACCAGGCCTATGGCCGCGTGCCCCCGTCCCAGGGCGGGTCGGCCCGCCTGTTCGACGCTGCCGACAGCGCCGTGCCGCTGATGTGGCGCACCCATCCGATGAATCACGAGCGCGAGGCCCGCGCCAAGGCGGCCTACCAGGCCAGCGACGTCGACGAGCGCAGTGCCTGGACGCTGTTCGAGCAGGCTGACAAGTTGCGCCGCCAGGTCACGAGTCGCTTGCTGGACACGCCAGAGTCTGTCCAGACACTGGACGAGGCCGCCGTGCAGGCCGCCCTGGACGACCACTTCGGCGGCGAGCTGCTGCAGCCGCGCTATCGCGGTGCCTACCTGGGCCGTGCGCTGACCCGCCATGTGGCCGAACCCGGCCAGCTCGTCGGCGATCTGCCCGGCGCCGCTGAGGGCATCCAGCGCCTGGCTGCCCTCTATCCGGCCAGCCTGGGCGAGGCCGTGCGGCGCTGGCGCCGCATCGACGCCGACAAGGAGCCCAAGGAACACGCCGAGTTGCTCGCCAAGCTGCGCCGCCACGACCAGGCTGCCCGCGCCGCCCATCTTGCGCTGGCCCGCGTGCAGGGTGATGGCAGTGAGGCGCGGTTGCGGGCCTTGCTGGCCCAGCTGCATTACGCCGAGCACACGACAGCCAATCTGCGCGACCTGCGCGGCCTGGCGGCGCACACCGTGCGCGTCGAGTCCACCGGTCGCGTCAGCGATGCGGGCCGCCAGCGTGTGCTGGATGCCGCGGCGACCCTCTATCACGCGCTGCGCCAGGTCCATGCCGAGGCGCCCGATGTCGTGCTGGACGAGGCCACGCGGGCGCGGCTCAAGCTCGACAGCTGGGCCGCGGCCCTGGGCGAGCTGAAGCTCGGCCCGCCCGAAATTGCCAACCTGGGCGACTGGCTGGGTGTCATCGACGGCTGGATGAATGCGGCCGAGCGGGCCCTCGGCCAGCTGCGGGCCGCGGTGCTGGGCGAATTGCTGGCGACCGAGGCCCGCGTGGCCAGCCGGCAACCCGACGACGGCAGCGCCTTGCCTGCCACGCCGCGCAGCTACGCGACGCTGCTGGACGGCGCCGAGCGCCCGCGCGATCTGCGTCCCAGCCTGTGGGCGCGCTTTCTCGCCGCCCAGGGCCCGACGGCCACCGCGGCGCGTGTCGCCGTGGCGGGCGGCATCGTGGCCGGCGTGCTGGGCTTTGGCGGCGGCTATGGCGATGTCACGGTGCAGGTTCTCAATGGCCTGGACCGGCCGGTGCGTGTGACGCTGGGCGACCATGGCACGGTCACGGTGCCGGCCTATGGCCATGCGGCGGTCAGCCGCGGGCCCAGCGACCATCTGGCCGTCAAGGCCGAGACGGAGGAGGGCGCGGTCATCGAGAACTTCGAGGTGGCGCTGGAGCATGGCGCGGGCAGCCCGCTCTACAACATCGCCGGCGCCGCGCCCCTGGTCGAGCTGACCTACAGCTATGGCGTCGACAACGGTGCCGTGCCGCCGCGCATGCTGGGCGCGCCGCGCTGGTCCACCAGCAATGCCGACATCTTCTTCGAGGACCCACCGCACAGCGTCTCCGTCAAGCAGGGACGAACCGAGCTGCGCCGTGTGCTGTACAGCGGGGCCGATGCGGCGCCGGGGCTGCAGCTCGGCCTGCTGAAGGACGAAGCCGCCGCCGCCGAGCGCCTGGCCGATGTCCATCTGCGCTGGGATCAGCGCGGTTCGCCGGTGCGCGTGGGCTGGTTGTCGCAGCTGCGCGGCCAGCCGGCTCACGACAAGCTGCTGGCCGCGGCCCTGGCCCGTGAGCCGTCCAGCATCGACCTGCAGCGGGAGCGCTTCGACACCATGCCGCCCGACGAACGTCAGGCCCTGTGTCCACGCCTGAGTGCCGCCGCCGCGGCGCCTGATGCCACCGGCGATGCCGTCTACCTGGCCGCGCGCTGCCTGCCACGCCTCGGCGCGGGTGGCGCGGCCATGCAGGCCGGGCTGGCGCGCTTCCCGACGCATGCGTGGCTGGCTTACGGCGCGGCCTGGGCCGAGGCCGGTGCGGCGAACTGGCGCGTCGCGTTGCGCGACTTCGAGCTCGCGCGCACCGAGCCGGCGCTGGCGCCTTTCGCCAGCATCGAGTCCAACCGCATGCGGCGTCTGCTGGGCGAGAAGCCGCTGGACGCCAGCGCCGAGCGCATCGGGCCGCCCAGCCGCCTGCAGGAAGCCTTCGGCATGCAGGTCCGCGCGGGCTCGGTGGTCTCGCAGCCGCAGGCCTTCGAGCTGTTGGCGGCCGGCCAGCCCGACCGCGCCATCGCGGTCGACGGGCCGCCGGGTGCCTATCTGCTGCGCCTGGCTGCCGCCTCCGATGGCGCCTCGGCGGAACTGCGCGGCCGTGCCCGTGCCCTGCCCGACGACCAGGGGCTGAACGCCCAGTCCTATTGGGTGGCCGCCGCCCTGGCCGAGCGCGAAGGCTGGCCGACGCTGGCGCTGCCCCCCGGCGGCTTGCCGGGCCTGGATGCCGACGAGCTGAGCCGGCTGCGGGCCTTCCAGGCGGCGCTGCGCAATCCGGTGGCCCTTGGCGCGGCCGAGCAGCATCTGCGCGGCCTGTCGGCGGAACTGCGCGGCCAGGCCTATGCCATGGCCACGGTGCGCCTGGGCGACCGCACGCCGCCGGCCTGGCGGCAGCTGGCCAAGCGCCTGCTGTTCGACCACGAACGGCCGTATTTCAGGTGATTCACAATGCCCCGCAGCCTGGCCTCGGCCGGGCTTTTTTGTTTGGAGAGGACCCGATCCATGTTGAGAGGCGAACGCGTCGGCTTGCGCTACGTGACCGAGGACGACCTGCCCTGGCTCAAGCGTGCGGTGGGCGATCCGCAGGTGCGAGGCCCCTATCTGGGCTCGCGCATGATGACGCCGCATGCGGTGGACCAGCGCTGGAAAGACAACGGCTTCGCCAACGAGGACGCCGAGCGCCTGCTGATCTGTCACCTGCACGACGGCAGCGTCATCGGTGACGTGGTGCACTTCAACGCGGCCCGCTACACGACGGCGCGCGAGATCGGCTGGACCCTGGCCGACGTCGCAATGCGAGGCCAGGGGCTGGCCAGCGAGGCGGCCGCCTTGCTGGTGGACTATCTGTTCGAGAACTGGCCGGTGAACCGGCTGTCCTGCGGCATGTCGGTGCACAACCATGCGTCGCGGCGCGTGGCCGAGAAGTGCGGCTTCACGCACGAGGGCATCCAGCGCGGCGTCGTCTTTGTCGGCGGCGAGTATGTGGACTGCCATTCGCTGTCGCTGCTGCGCAGCGAGTGGATGGCGATGAAGGGCAAGAGCGAGTGAGCGACAACAAGAGGGAATTCGACCTGATCGTCTTCGGCGCGACCGGCTTCACCGGCCGGCTCGTCGCCGAGTACCTGCACCTCAGCGGCGCCGGCGGCGCGCGCTGGGCGATCGCGGGGCGCAATCTCGACAAGCTCGGCCAGGTGCGCGACGAGCTGCATCTGCCGGCCTCCGTCGCGCTGCTGAAGGCCGATGCGAGCGATGCGGCGGCGCTGAAGGCGCTGGTGGCGCGAGCGCGGTGCGTCATCACGACGGTCGGTCCCTACCAGTTGCATGGCGAACCTCTGGCCACGGCCTGCGCCGCAGGCGGCACAGACTATGTCGACCTCTGCGGCGAGCCACTGTGGATGGCACGCATGATCGACAAGCTGACGCCGGCGGCGCAAAAGAGCGGCGCGCGCATCGTCTTCTCCTGCGGCTTCGACTCCATCCCCTTCGACCTCGGCGTTGTCTATCTGCAGGCCGAGGCGCAGAAGCGCTTCGGCGCCCCGCTGCCGGAGGTGCGCGGCCGCGTCGCGCGCGTCAAGGGCACGGCCTCCGGCGGCACCCTGGCCAGCATGATGGAGACCATCGAGGCGGTGCGTCGGGAGCCCGGTCTCATCAAGGTCATGGCCAACCCGTTTGCGCTGACGCCCGGCTTCAAGGGGCCGCGCCAGCCCGGCGGCCAGGGGGCGGACTTCGACGACTGGGCCGATCGCTGGAGCGGCCCCTTCTTCATGGCCACCATCAACACCAAGAACGTGCATCGCAGCAATGCGCTGCGTGGCCATCCCTGGGGCACCGATTTCATCTACAGCGAGAAGCTGCTGACCGGCAAGCCCGGCCAGGCCGACAAGGGCCGCAAGAAGGCGGTCGCGCTGGCCCGCTTCAACAAGCTGCAGAACCTGGCCCTGGGCTTCACGCCGACGCGGGCCCTGCTGCGCCGCTTCGTGCTGGCCAAGCCTGGCGAGGGGCCGGACAAGGCGGCGCGCGAGGCCGGCCACTACGAATGCTGGTTCACTGGCAAGTCGGCCCGCGGCGAGTTGCTGCGCGCCGTCGTCAAGGGCGATCGCGACCCCGGCTATGGCTCGACGTGCAAACTGATCAGCGAGACGGCCCTGTGCCTGGTGCAGGACGTGAACCGTGATGCCACGCCGGGTGGCGTCTGGACGCCGGGCGCGGCCATGGGCTTGGCCCTGGTGCGCCGCCTGCAGGAGCGCGCCGGCCTGACGTTCGAGATCGCGGCTTGACGGTCGTGCCACGCTGGGCGATTGCCCAGCCGCGCATGCACTGGACGCTGCAGGGCAACCTGCGCGAGATCCTGGGTGCACTGGAGGCCGCCGCGGCGGCAGGTGCCGAGGGCTGCGTCTGCACGGAGCTGGCGCTGACGGGATTCCATCGCCGCATGCCGCAGCTGCTGGAGGCTCAGGCCCTGGCCGACGCCGAAGCGCAGATCCGCGCGGCTTGTGCGCGGCTGGGCATCGCGACCGTCTTCGGCGTGCCGACGCTGGGCGGGGGGGGGTGTTGTCTTCAACAGCCACCTCTACATCGATGCCACGGGCCATGAGCTGGGCCGCGTGCACAAGCGCGGCCTGACCGACAGCGAGGAGACCTTCTTCACTCGCGGCGCGGCGCGGGGTTGGCTGCCGATTGGCAGCGTGCTCGCCACGTCGGTGCTGTGCCGCGAGACGCTGGATGGCGACGCGCTGTTGCCCGAGCTGAGCGTCGTGCCGGACGATGCGCGGCCGCGCGTGATCTTCTGGCCCAGCTACATCAGCGATGCCGATGCCGGGCTTTGCCAGGCCTATCGCGACGGGGCCGCAGCCCTGGCGCGCGGGCTGGGCGCCACGGTGCTGCAAAGCAACTGGCCCGAGTCGCTGAACGAGCCGGGCGTGCGCGGCTTCGGCGCGGGCGTCGTCATCGCGCCGGATGGCCGCCTCGTCCAGACCCTGCCGCGCGACGAGGCCGCGCTGGCCGTCGTGGACCTGGCTTAGCCGCGACGGCGCTTGGCCAGCCAGCCGGTCAGGCCGAGGCCGGCCAGCAGCAGGGCGCCGCTGGTGGGTTCGGGCACCGCACCGGTGACAGCCGCGGCCTTCAGGCCCCAGCCCTCGTCGCCGAGATCCTGGAAGCCGGCGCGGCCGCTGCCCTCGAAGCTGGTCGGGCTCTCGTAGCTGAAGACGAGGTGGTTGGTGCCGGCCGCCAGGGTGACGGGGAGGCTGATGGTCAGCTGCTGGTTGGCAACCGGGCCGACCGTCGCGCCATTGGGATTGAAGAGCACGCGGTTGGCGCCGCCACCGCCGAGGTCCCAGGTGCCGCTGAAGACTTCATGGCCGTTCAGCGTCACGTGCAGGATGTCGACGTAGAAGTTGTCGCCGTCCAGCGTGGCGTAGCCGGCGAGCGTGAAGTCGATGAGGCCGGCGCCCGCGCCGGCCGAGAAGTCAGCCGTCACGGCCGTGGACGTGGCCAGGGCGCCCGTCGCTGCGGGCAGCGTGTAGAGCGTCGCGGCCCAGGCAGGGGCAGCGCCCAGCAGGGCGGTGGCGGCGAGCAGGGACAGACGGGTCTTGGTCATCATTTTTTGGGCCTTTGGGTGAGCGTCCGGCGAAATCTAACTGCCGCCGCTCCAGGCCATGTCCCATGAACCTGGGAGGCGCCCCCAAGCCGCGGGGGATCAGGCGCGCCGGATCAAGGCCGCATAGCAGCCTCGCCGCGCGTAGTGGGCATGCACGTAGTCGACTTCGGGTTGGGCCAGCAGGCGCTCGATCAGGCCTTCGACGGCGTCGCCCTCGGCGATGTCGGCGTCGACCATCATGCCGTCGGCGTCGAAGGCGCGCAGCGACATCAGGCTGCGCAACATCATCGGCAGTGGGCCGACGGCGTCGAACGTGGCCTCGGCATGCTCGCGCACAAAGATGGCGTGACGGGAGCGGTAGGGCGTGTCGGCGCCCTGGTGCTCGTGGTTGACGAGCAGGACGGCCTCGCCGGGGCGGGCCAGGCGCAATTCGACGCGGTCGGGATGGCGGTCGCCCTCGGCCGTCATCAGGCGCAGGGCGCCGTGGCGGGCGAGCTCGGCGTCACTGAGGCCGAAAAGGTGGGCGAAGGGTTGGGCGGACAGCCCGGTGATGCGGAAGGACATGGCGTGCTCCTGGTAGGGATGGACGCCATTCTTCGCAACCAGCCCGCTGGGGTCTGGCCGCATCCGGACATGGAGTCAGTCCCTTCCGGCGGGGCGTTCGAAGCCGTTGTCCACCCAGTTTTCCGCGGCGGACTGGCTGAGCCGGAAGCCGGCGCCCACCTTGACCTGGGCCATTTGCTCGCCGGCGCCGTCATGCGCGCGCAGCCAGGCGTAGGGGTCGTCTTCCGCGGGCACGATCTCCAGCGAGATCTTCAGCCAGTTGCCGTCGCGGGCCACGTAGAGGGCCTTGTTAAGCTGGGCGTGCAGCTGCTGCTCGTGGCGGCGGATGACTTCGGAGGCCGTCTTCACGAGGGTGTTGAAGGCATTGACGTCCAGGGGCTTGGGGTTCTTCTTGTCGCGCCCCATGGTCCAGGGGCCGACCAGGGCCGGTTCACTTTCGCCGGCTTTGAACATGGCGACGGCCCAGCCTTCGTCGTCTTCGTTCTTGATGACCTGTGCGGTCCAGCCGTTGTCGCGCCACAGGCGCGCTTCATACAGGGGTTCGTTGTCGGTATCAGACATGAAAAATGGCGGGCTTCAGAAGCCCGCCATTGTCTGTCGCCGAGTGGCGTGTCAGCCGTTGCTGGCGGCCGGGGCCGGTTGGACAGCCGGAGCGCGTTGCACGCGGGTCTTGCCGCCGGTCGTCACGAGGACGACGGGGTCGCCGCTGTTGAAGGCTTCGGCGCCCTTGGCCTGGACGATGGCGCGACGCTCGCCATTGCGCAACTGGACGATGATTTCCTGGGCATCTTCCTTGGTGGCGGAGCGCTCGATGGCGTTGCCGATGACGGCGCCGGCCACGGCACCGATGACGCCGACGACGGCGCCCTCGCGGCGACCACCGACGGAGGAGCCGGCGATGGCGCCGGTCACGCCGCCCGCCGCGCCGCCGATGCCGCTCTGCGTGCCGTCGACGGTCACGGGGCGGGTGGACAGCACGGTGGCGTCCTGGATCTGGGACAGGCGCTGCGCGTCACCACGCTGGACGACGTCGGGGCTGGTCGTCGAGCAGGCCGACAGCGCAACCGCGGCAGCCAGGGTGAGGGAAGTCATGAGCTTGGACATTCGAGTACTCCTTGGGCGATACGGCAGCCCAACGCCGGCAATTGTCCTGCCGTTGACGGCTCGATGCCCTCGACTACAACTCTTTACCGTTGACGGTCAACGGGCATCAGCCATGCAGGCGTGAGCTGCGCGGCACGCTGGCGAGCAGGAATTCCATCTGGTCGGCCAGGATGCGGCGGCCGCGCAGGATCATGTCCTCGTGCAGGCTGGGGACATAGGGCAGGTAGAGCAGGCTCATGTGGGCCTCCTCCGGCAGGCGGTTGCCCTTGCGGCCGTTGCAGGGGCGGCAGGCGGTGATGCAGTTCATCCAGCTGTCGTAGCCGCCGCGGGATGTCGGGTGGATGTGCTCGCGCGTCAGGTCTTCGGGCAGGCAGTGGTGGCCGCAGTAGGCGCAGACGAAGCGGTCGCGCACGAACAGCTTGCTGTTGGTCAGCGCCGGCGCCTGGCGCCAGGCCCGGCTGGGGACGGCCCCCCGCACGGCGATGATGGGGTGGACCTCGATACGCGACTGGCGCCCGGAGATGCGCTGCCAGCCCCCACGCAGCACCTGGCAGGGGTCGCCCAGCGTCCAGGCGACGCCGTCGCAGGCGTAGATCACGGCCGCTTCGCGGGTGGTGATCCAGGCCTGGGGCCGGCCGGAGACATCGAGTTGGAGCACATCCACAGAAGTCAACCTCCTGCCGGAGACTACTTCAGAAGCGACCCGGCGCTCAAGCTTGCTGCCATGACAGCCCGCGACTCCGGGTGTTCCCTAGGTTGGTGGCAGTATTAGGCACATCACCCTAGGATTTGGGGGCGCAAGGCTGGCGTTGTCACGGAAGCGACCTGCAAAATAGAACGATCGTTCGTTTTATTCCTGCCTGGTCTGTCCGTGAGCACGCTGCCCCTGCCGCCCAAGAAAACCGCCCCGCTGCGCGTTGCGAAGCCGGCCCGCGTTGCGCGCTCGCTGCAGAAGGGCCAGCAGACCCGCGCCGCCATCCTCGAGGCCGCTCTTGGCCTGGCCTCGCACATGGGCCTGGAAGGCCTGTCCATCGGCGCCCTCGCCGATGTGACGCAGATGAGCAAGTCGGGCGTCTTCGCCCACTTCGGCTCGCGCGAGGAATTGCAGATTGCGGTCGTGACCGAGTATCACGCCAAGTTCGAGGAAGAAGTCTTCTTTACCGCCATCCGCGAGCCGCGCGGCCTGCCGCGCCTGCGCGCCATGTTCGAGCGCTGGGTGCGCCGCGTGTCGGTCGAAGTGGACTCCGGCTGCATCTACATCAGCGGCGCCGTCGAATTCGACGACCGGCCCGGCCCCGTGCGCGACGCGCTGGTCGCCATGGTCAAGGCCTGGCATGCGGCGCTGCAGAAGGCCATCCAGCTGTCCATCAGCGAAGGCCATCTGAAGGCCGATGCCGACGTCGAGCAGATCTGCTTCGAGCTGCACGGCCTCATCCTGTCCCTGCACCACGACGCGCGCTTCATGCGCATCCCCGGGGCGCTGGCTCGCGCCGGCCTCGGTTTCGACCGAACCATCCAGTTCTACGCCACGCCGGCCGGCCTCGACATCGAGCAGAGCCGCAAGGCCCCCAAGACCAGCGCCACCAAGCGCTGACCCCTTTTCTTGACCCACTGACCGTTCCAGGAGTACCCGATGCCCCAGTACACCCCGCCCATGCGTGACATGCAGTTCGTCATGCACGAGCTGTTGAACGTCGTCGACGAGCTGAAGATGTTGCCGGCTCATGCCGACATCGACGCCGACACGATCAACGCGGTGCTCGAGGAAGGTGGCAAGTTCGCCGCCGAAGTCATCGCCCCCATCAACCTGAGCGGCGACGCCGAAGGCTGCGTGCTGGACAAGACCACGCACGAGGTCAAGCCGCCCAAGGGCTTCAAGGAAGCCTACAAGCAGTACGTCGAAGGCGGCTGGCCGGCACTGAGCTGCGACCCGCAGTTCGGCGGCCAGGGCCTGCCGCATCTGGTGAACCAGTTCTTCTACGAGATGATGAACTCGGCCAACCAGGCCTGGACCATGTACCCCGGCCTGTCGCACGGCGCCTACGAGGCCCTCCACGCCCATGGCACGCCCGAGCAGCAGGCCCTGTACCTGCCCAAGCTGACCAGCGGCGAGTGGACCGGCACCATGTGCCTGACCGAGCCCCACTGCGGCACCGACCTCGGCATGCTGCGCAGCAAGGCTGAACCGCAGGCCGACGGCAGCTACAAGATCACCGGCTCCAAGATCTTCATCTCGGCCGGCGAGCACGACATGGCGGACAACATCGTCCACCTGGTGCTGGCCCGCCTGCCGGACGCGCCGCAGGGCAGCAAGGGCATCTCGTTGTTCGTCGTGCCCAAGTTCAACGTGAACGCCGACGGCTCGCTCGGCTCGCGCAACCCCGTCTTCTGCACCGGCCTGGAGCACAAGATGGGCATCCACGGCAATTCCACCGCCCAGATCACGCTGGAAGGCGCTGTCGGCACCATGGTGGGCCAGCCCAACAAGGGCCTGGCCGCCATGTTCGTCATGATGAACGCCGCCCGCCTGGGCGTGGGCAACCAGTCCCTGGGCCTGACCGAAGTGGCCTACCAGAACGCCGTGGCCTATGCCAAGGACCGCATCCAGATGCGTGCCCTGAGCGGCCCCAAGTCGCCCGACCAGCCGGCCGACCCCATCATCGTCCACCCCGACGTGCGCAAGATGCTGCTGACGGCCCGTGCCTTCGCCGAAGGCGGCCGCATGCTGCAGGGCTACACCGTGCTGCAACTCGACAAGGCGCTGAAGAGCGACGACGAGGACGAGCGCAAGGAAGCCGACGCTGAAGTCGCGCTGCTGACGCCCATCATCAAGGCCTTCATCACCGACAACGGCTGGCTCGCCACCTCGCACTGCATGCAGGTCTTCGGCGGCCACGGCTTCATCCATGAGACGGGCGTGGAGCAGTTCGTGCGCGATGCGCGCATCAACATGATCTATGAAGGCACCAACACCATCCAGTCGCTGGACCTGCTGGGCCGCAAGGTGCTGGGCAACAACGGCGCCACGCTGAAGAAGTTCGGCAAGAAGATCGCCGCCTTCATCGAAGAGGAAGGCACCAACGAAGCCATGCAGGAGTTCGTGAACCCGCTCGCCGACCTCGGCGACAAGGTCAACAAGCTCACGCAGGAAATCGGCATGAAGGCCTTCGGCAACCCCGACGAAGTCGGCGCGGCGGCCGTGGACTACCTGCGCGTCGTCGGCCACATGACCTTCGCCTTCTTCTTCGCCCAGGCCGCCAAGATCGCCCTGGCCAAGAAGGACAGCGGCGACCCGTTCTACACGGCCAAGCTGGCCACGGCCCGCTTCTACTTCGCCAAGCTGCTGCCTGAGACGGCCAGCCTGATCCGCACCTGCCGTGCGGGCCTGGCGCCGCTGATGGAAATGGAAGAAGCCCTGTTCTGACCCCCGCTTTCGACACTGCTCGACGACAAGGATGCCCCCGATGAAATTCCTGTTCGCTGCTGCCCTGCTGTTGCCCGCGTTTGCGTTCGCGCAGACTTCACCCGTGGGCCTGTGGAAGACCATTGACGACGACGGCAAAACCGCGAAGTCGCTGGTCCGCATCAACGAACAGGGGGGCACCATCGTGGGCAATATCGACAAGCTGCTGGACCCCAAGGACCCGGTCGACGCCAAGTGCGACAAGTGCTCGGACGACCGCAAGGACAAGCCCATCGTCGGCCTGCAGATCATCCGCGGCGTGAAGGCCGAGGGCGATGGCATCTGGGGCGGCGGCGAAGTCCTGGACCCCAATAACGGCAAGACCTACCGCACCCGCTTGAAGCCGGTGGACGGTGGCAAGAAACTGGAGATGCGCGGCTATATCGGCCCCTTCTACCGCACGCAGACGTGGATCCGCGTCGAGTAACAAGTCAGTTGGGGACAGAGCAGTCGGGCAAGCCCGCCTGGTCAGTCCCGCAAGTTCATCAGATTCCCAGGAGATAAACCCATGAGTCGATTCCAAGTCCGCAAGGTCGCCGTGCTCGGCGCCGGCGTGATGGGCGCGCAGATCGCGGCCCACCTCGTCAACTGCAAGGTGCCGGTCGTGCTGTTCGACCTGCCCGCCAAGGAAGGTGCCAAGAACGGCATCGTCACCAAGGCCGTCGACGGCTTGAAGAAGCTCAAGCCCGCGCCGCTGGGCGACGCGATTGAGGCGTCGCTGATCCAGCAGGCCAACTACGAAGAGCACCTCGAGCTGCTCAAGGGCTGCGACCTCATCATCGAGGCCATCGCCGAGCGCATGGACTGGAAGCTCGACCTGTACACCAAGATTGCGCCGTTCGTGGCACCCCACGCCATCGTCGCGTCCAACACCTCGGGCCTGAGCATCACCAAGCTCTCCGAAGTGCTGCCCGAAGAAATCAAGCCGCGCTTCTGCGGCATCCACTTTTTCAACCCGCCGCGCTACATGGCCCTGGTCGAGCTGATCAACACGCCGACCACGCAGCCCGAAATCCTCGACCAGCTCGAAGCCTTTGTCACCACATCGCTGGGCAAGAGCGTCGTGCGCGCCCATGACACGCCCAACTTCGTCGCCAACCGCGTCGGCATCGCCGGCATGATGGCCACGATGATCGAGGCCGAGAAGTTCGGCCTGACGGTGGACGTCGTCGACGACCTGACCGGCAAGAAGCTGGGCCGCGCGTCGAGCGGTACTTTCCGCACCGCGGACGTCGTCGGCCTGGACACCATGGCCCACGTCGTCAAGACCATGCAGGACAACCTGAAGGACGACCCGTTCTACAGCACCTACGCCACGCCCAAGGTGCTGGCGGGCCTGATCGAGAAGGGCGCCCTGGGCCAGAAGACCGGTGCGGGCTTCTACAAGAAGGTCGGCAAGGACATCCAGCGCCTGGACTTCGCCACGGGTGAATACGTCGCCGGCGGCAAGAAGGCCGACGAGATCGTCGCCCGCATGCTCAAGAAGGCCCCGGCCGACCGCCTCAAGCTGTTGCGCGAGAGCACCAACCCGCAAGCCCAGTTCCTGTGGGCCATCCTGCGCGACAGCTTCCACTACGCCGCCGTGCACCTGAACACCGTGGCCGACACGGCCCGCGAGATCGACTTTGCGATGCGCTGGGGTTTCGGCACGCAGCAAGGCCCCTTCGAGCTGTGGCAAGCCGCCGGCTGGAAGCAGGTCGCTGAATGGATCTCGGCCGACATCGCCGACGGCAAGACCCTGTCCAGCGCCCCGCTGCCGGCCTGGGTCACCGAAGGCCCCGTGGCCGAAGCCGGTGGTGTGCACACGCCGGCCGGTTCTTGGAGTGCCGCTGAAGGCAAGTTCAAGCCGCGCAGCGAACTGCCGGTCTACCAACGCCAGGCCTTCCCGGAAAGCCTGCTGGGCACCGGCGCCGCCGACCCGCTGAAGTCGGGCACCGAGCTCTTCAAGAACGAGGAAGTGCGCGTCTGGACGCTGGACGGCAAGGTCGTCATCGCGTCCATCACCGCCAAGCTGCACCTGATCAGCCCGGCTGTCACCGAGGGCCTGCTGAAGGCGGTCGAGATCGCCGAAGCCGACTACAAGGGCCTGGTGATCTGGAGCCCGGACGACGTGTTCTCCGCCGGCGCCAACCTCGAAAGCCTGATGCCTGTCTTCATGAAGATGGGCAGCAAGGGCATCGCGCCGGAAGAGAAGAAGCTGCAGGACATGATGCTGCGCCTGCGCTACGCCTCCGTGCCGGTCATCGCTGCCATGCGCGGCCTGGCCCTGGGCGGTGGCGCCGAGCTGGCCGTGCACTGCGCACGCCGTGTCGCCCACGTCGAGAGCTATGTCGGCCTGGTCGAAGTCGGCGTGGGCCTGGTGCCCGGCGGTGGCGGCCTGACCTATATCGCCCGCCGCGCTGCCGAGATGGCCGCCGCTGGCAATGCCGGCGCCGACATCCTGAGCTTCCTGAAGGACGGCTTCCTGACCGCGGCCACGGCCAAGGTCGCGACCTCGGCCCACGAAGCCAGGAAGAACGGCTTCCTGCTCGACAGCGACATCATCGTGCCGCACAAGGACGAGCTGCTGCATGTGGCCACGGCCACCGCCATCGGCATGTCCGAAGCCGGCTACCGCCCGCCGCACAAGGCCCTGTTCCCCGTCGCCGGCCGCAGCGGCATCGCGACGATCAAGGGCCAGGTCGCCAATATGCGCGACGGCGGTTTCGTCAGCGCCCACGACTACCACCTGGCCGCGGCGATTGCCGACGTGGTCTGCGGTGGTGAGGTCGAGGCCGGCTCCCTCGTCACCGAGGAATACCTGATGGCCCTGGAGCGCAAGCACTTCTGCTCGCTGCTGGACAACCCCAAGACGCAAGAGCGGATCATGGGGATGCTGCAAACGGGCAAGCCGGTTCGAAACTAATGACATTGCGGGACAGACCGAAGCGCGCAGCGCGTAGCTCTGTCCTCAACTGACTAGGAACAACAAGTGAACCGGCTTCAACGCACCCTTGCCAAGCTGGACGGCCTGCCCGGGCCGCTGCGGGGCGCCGCGCGCAACTTCGCGCTGCGCCGCGCCGTGCCCTTCACCGGCACGGCATCGCTGGATTTCATTGCGCTCAGTCCCGAGCGCAGCGAGATCCGCGTCGCCAACAAGCGCCCGGTGCAGAACCACATCAAGGGCGTGCATGCGGCCGCGATGTCGCTGCTCGCCGAGACCGCCACCGGCATGGTGGTGGGCATGAATGTGCGTGACGACTGCCTGCCGCTGTGCAAGTCGCTGCAGGTGAACTTCCGCAAGCGCGCCACCGGCGGCCTGGTCGCCAAGGCGCATCTGACGGCGGCGCAGCGCTTTACGATGGCGAACGAAATCAAGGGTGAAGTCACTGTCGCCGTGACCGTGACCGACGAAGCCGGCATCGAGCCGATCGAGTGTGAATTTGTCTGGGCCTGGGTGCCCAAGCCCCAGGTCTAAAAAGGAATCAACATGAGCAAGCAAGTCCAAGACGCCTACGTCGTTGCCGCCACCCGTCTGCCCATCGGCAAGAGCGGCCGTGGCTACTTCAAGAACACCCGACCCGACGAGATGCTCGTCAAGGTCATGCAGGCCGCCCTGGCGCAAGCCCCGGGCCTGGAAGCCAAGGCGATCGAAGACGCCATCGTCGGCTGCTCCTTCCCCGAAGGCGAGCAGGGCATGAACATCGCCCGCGTCGCCTCCGTGCTGGCCGGCTTCGGCCCGACGGTCGGCGGCGTGACGATCAACCGCTATTGCGCCTCCGGCATCACCGCCGTGCAGATGGCCGCGGACCGCATCCGCGTTGGCGAAGCCGACGTGATGTTCGCCGGCGGCGTCGAGAGCATGTCGATGATCCCCATGGGCGGCAACAAGCCGTCCCTGAGCCCGCTGATCTTCGAGCGTGACGAGAACATCGGCATCGCCTACGGCATGGGCCTGACGGCCGAGAAGGTCGCCGCCCAGTGGAAGATCAGCCGCGAGGCCCAGGACGCCTTCTCGGTGGAATCGCACCGCCGCGCCGTGGCCGCCATGCAGGCCGGCTACTTCGATGCCGAGATGACACCCTTCGACGTCATCGAGCGCACGCCCAACCTGGCGGACGGCACGGTCAACACCAAGACCCGCACCGTCAAGCTCGACGAAGGTGCCCGCCCCGACACCTCGCTGGAAGGCCTGGCCAAGCTCAAGCCCGTGTTCGCCGCCAAGGGCAGCGTGACCGCCGGCAACAGCTCGCAGACCTCCGACGGTTCCGGCGGCCTGATCATCGTCAGCGAAGCGGCCCTGAAGCGCTACAACCTGACGCCGCTGGCCCGCTTCGTGTCCTTCGCCGTCAAGGGCGTGCCGCCCGAGATCATGGGCATCGGCCCCATCGAAGCCATCCCCGCCGCGCTGAAGATGGCCGGCATCTCGGCCAAGGACCTGGACTGGGTCGAGCTGAACGAAGCCTTCGCCGCCCAATCGCTGGCCGTGCTGAACGACCTCGACAGCAAGGGGATCGAGCTGGACCGCGCCAAGGTCAACCCCAACGGCGGCGCCATCGCCCTGGGCCACCCGCTGGGCGCCACCGGTGCCATCCGCGCCGCGTCGGTCATCCACAATCTGCGTCGCACCGGCGGCAAGTACGGCATGGTCACAATGTGCGTGGGCGCAGGCCAAGGCGCCGCCGGTATCTTCGAAAGGCTGTAACCGGCCCACCCCCTACCGGCTGCGCCGGCCCCCTCGAGGGGGCGCCCTCCACGGCCTGGCAAAGCCAGTTCCGTGAGGGCCGCTGGGGAAGGCACTATCCGACAATGGGTGGGTGCTCATGACAGGGATGGCCAAGCATGGATCGACGCAAGCTTCTTAGATCGTCCACGGTGTTGCTCGCGGCGACACCATTGGCCGCCTGTACGGGCCATCTCCAGACGTTCACGAGCTGGAAGCAGGCCCAGCAGGCCGTGCTGGACCTGCTGTTCAGCGAGAAGGTCGTCCAGGGCAACCCCTGGAACCTCAGCCAAGTGCTGCAGCATCTGGCCCAGAGCATCGAGTTCTCGATGCAGGGCTTCCCGGCGCTGAAGGGCGCCTGGTTCCGTTCCTCCATCGGCTCGGCCGCCTTCGCGGTGTTCAACGCACGCGGCGCGATGAGCCACAGCCTGGACGAGCCCATTCCCGGCGCCCCGGCGCTGGACCCATCGCAAGCGCTGAAGATCTCGGTGAATCGCCTGCTCGGCGCGATGGATGCTTTCGCCCAATTCAACGGTACGCTTCGGCCCCATTTCGCCTACGGCGAGCTGACCAAGCCGCAGTACGAGCGAGCCCATTTGATGCACCTGGCCAATCACTGGACCCAATTCCAGTCGAAGACGGCCACTGCTTGAAGGACCTCACATGACCATCAAGAGCTACACCGTCAATGGCGTCGCGACCATCGAGATCGCCCGCCCCGAGAAGAAGAACGCCATCACCCAGGCCATGTACCAGGCGATGGCGGATGCGCTGCGTGCGGCGGACGCCGACCCGGCCGTGCGCGCCGTGCTGATCACGGGCCAGCCCGGTATCTTCACGTCGGGCAATGACCTGGAAGACTTCATGGCCGGCCCGACGCGCGGCGAAGACGCGCCGACCTTCCAGTTCATGCATGCCCTGGTCGATTGCGGCAAGCCCGTCGTCGCTGCGGTGACCGGTGCCGCCATCGGCATCGGCACCACCATGCTGCTGCACTGCGACTTCGTCTTTGTCTCGGACGAGGCCCGCCTGGCCATGCCCTTCGTGGCCCTGGGCCTGGTGCCCGAGTTTGCCTCCAGCGTTGTGCTGCCCCAGCTGATCGGCAACCGCCGTGCGGCCGAGAAGCTGCTGCTGGGCGACCCCTTCACCGGCGAGCAGGCCGTGGAGTGCGGCATCGCCAACCGCGTGCTGCCGGGCTCCGAGGTGCTGAACCACGCCCGCCGCATCGCCGAACGCTTCAACACGCTGGCCCCGGGCGCCGTGCGCGACAGCAAGAAGCTGATCCGGGACGCCCAGCGCGACGCCGTCAAGGCCGCCATCACGCGCGAGGCCGAGATCTTTGGCGCGCGCCTGCGCAGCCCCGAGGCGATGGAGGCTTTCCAGGCCTTCTTCCAGAAACGCGCGCCGGACTTTTCGAAGTTCAGCTGAGCCCAGGCGCGCTGCTTGCGCCTAGGGCCGCGAGGGGAAGATCCCTTCCATGGCCACGCAGTAGCGCAGGCCCAGATAGGGGTTGCGCACCGAGAAGGGCAAGCCGCCGCCCGCCGAGGTGACCGAGACGGTTCCTGCGGCCATGTTGACGTCGGTAGCGGCCGCGCTGTAGTTGTTGGAGCGCGCCAGCCGGGCGGGTGAAGCGCCGGTCGGGGTGTCGGTGGTTCCGGTGCCCGACACACCCCGCAGTTGCGCCACGTGGCTGTGTATCGGCATCTGGCTCTGCAGCAGGGTGACGTTTTCCACGCCGGCCACCTCGCCCTGGTCGACATTGGCCAGGCCCGGGCCGGGACCCATGCCGGCGCCAACCGGTACCCGGCTGCGCAGATCGGGCAGGGCGAAAGTGGTGCGGCCGTCACCGCCATAGGTCGTGCCCATCAGCGAAAACACCGCGGTGTTCTGCGCAATCGACAGCAAACGACCGTCGGCCTCCATATAGCCCCGCGGACAGAAGGTGGCTGCCGTGATGCACACGGTGGCGAGATAGGGCTCAGCGCCTGAGCAGGCCATGGCCGAAGAGCCGGCGAGGCTGGCGAGCAATCCGCCGGCCAGCGAAACGATGGGGCGCAGCTTCATGGGGTATGCCTTTCAGGGGGTGTCGAGAAAGAAGGGCGCTCCGCTCCGGGCTGGAGAAGCGCGCCGCCGTCGAAAGCTGAACGGCCTCGGGCCGGCAGCAGCCGCGGCCCGCGTGTCCGCTCAGCGCCTGCGGGGCCGTCGCAACAAGGCCCAAAGGGCCACGGCCGTGAGGGCCAGCGTGGCCGGCTCGGGCACGCGGTTGACGACGCCGCTGGACCGGATGTCTTCAAGCTCGACGAAGACGTCGAAGAAGCTGGTGAAGTTGCCGTCGCTGCTGCCTCCCACCAGGCTTTGGAAGGCCGTATAGCTCGCCGATGCGCCCGGCAGCAGCGTGATCAGGACGGCGTTGCTCACACTGTCGAAGCTGAAGTTGTTGCTGGGCCCGGTGTTGAGGGTGTCCACTGAATGTTCGGTGGCGACCAGCTCGTTCAGGCCGGCGTCCTTGAAGCTCCACAGCGAATGGGCGTAGGCGTCGGCACCGCTGGCGTTGACAGCGTTCGAATACAGCCCGCGAAGCAGGATGGTGAAGGTGTCGGTGGCCGAGCTGTTGGTCAGGCTGAGCGCGTAGTCCACGAACAGCGGTCCCACCGATGACAGGCCGCTGCCGGCCGCGCTGAATTGCGCTCCGAAGCCGTCACCCGTCGCGCTCAAGCCTCCGCTCAGGGAGCTCGACGGCGAAATGCCCGCCGGCGCGCCGCTGAAGGAGGCGAGGCTGTCGCTGCCGCCGTTGCGGTATTTGAGCTGGCCGCCCTGGGTCGCCGCACCCGTGGCTGCCGCGGAATTGACCGTGTCCAGCGTCACCGAGCCGTTGATGCTGAGTCCCACGGGCACTGGGCTCGCGGCGCTGAAGGTGGCCGACAGCAGCAGGACTGCTGCCCAGGACAAGGGGTTGAAAGGCGCACGCATCGTCGGCTCCTTGGCCCGGAAGGGCTTCAATATCGGACCTGCATATCCCGTGCCGTGTTGAACAAATCCACTGCATTCAAGGACTTGGCGCACCAGCGGCCAAGCCGCAGTCCTCAGCTGTCAATCATTTCGACATTGAGCCAAACCCTCCTTGAAAAATGGCGTCTCCGTACACTCGCCGCGTCTTGATCCCAGCCGTTCTCGCCAAAGCCGAATGAAGTTGCTCGTCGCCAAATTGCTGTTGGGCCCGCTCCTGCTCTGGCAGGGCCGCCGCGTGCGGGCCACCGCCCTGCGCCTGCCTGAGGCCGCAGGGCCGCGCGCGGCGAGCGGCTCGGCATTGCGCTTGCTCATCGTCGGCGACTCGTCCGCCGCTGGAGTCGGTGCCCGTCACCAGGACGAAGCGCTGGCCGGCCGTTTGGCTCAAGCCCTGGCGACGCGTCTCGGCCAGTCCGTCGGCTGGCAGGTCATCGCCACCAGCGGTCATCGCAGCGAAGAGGCCCTCGCCGCCTTCGAGGCCGCCGAAGTCACGCCGGCCGATGTGCTGATCACCTCCCTGGGCGTCAACGACGTCGTCGACCAGATCGCGCCAGCCCAGGCTCTGGCCGCGCTGGACCGCATCCATGCCCTGGCGACCGAGCGCGCCGGCGTGCGCCTGAGCGTGCATTGCGCGGCGCCGCCCATGCAGGAGTTCCCGCTGCTGCCCCAGCCGCTGCGCTGGTTCTTCGGCCGCCAGGCGGCGCGCTTCAATGCAGCGCTGATGTCATCCGTGGCCGGGCAGTCGCAGCGCCACGTGCTGCAGATGCCTGAATCCATGCAGCGCAATGCGGCGGCTCTTATGGCCGAAGACGGCTTCCACCCCGGCCCGCCCGGCTATGCGCTGTGGGCCGAGGCCATCGCCGATCAGATCGTGATCGGCCTGGGCTTGCCTTCGCGGTCGATGGCGACATAGGTCAGGTTGGCCTCGGTCACCTTGACCACATGCAGGTTCTCGGGGTCGCGCTCGGCCATGACTTCCACATGCACCGAGACGGACGTGCGACCCACGCGGGTGACGGTCACGTAGAAGCTCAACAGGTCGCCGATGGAGACCGGCTGCTTGAAGATGAACTCGTTGACGGCCACCGTCGCGACACGGCCGCGCGAGATGCGCGCCGGCAGGATGGAGCCGGCGATGTCGACCTGGGCCATGATCCAGCCGCCGAAGATGTCGCCGTTGGCATTCGAATCGGCGGGCATGGGCATGACGCGCAGCACCAGCTCACGGGCATGGTGTTGGCCTGGTGCGGGGCTTGATTCCTGGGTCATCGCTTCCACTTGCAACAATTCATCGATCCACATTCTCGGTCCTGCGCTTGAGATCCCTCACATCAGCATCCTCCGTGCCAGCCACGGGCACCGCCGCTCCCGCCGCCCAGGGGGACTGGGGCACGGTCGGCCGCCTGCTGCCCTATCTGTGGCGCTACCGCTGGCGCGTGACCCTGGCCCTGGCCTTCATGGTGGGCGCCAAGGTCAGCAATGTGGGCGTGCCCATCCTGCTCAAGCACCTCATCGATGCGCTGGACCTCAAGCCCGGTGCGCCCCAGACCCTGCTGGTGGTGCCGCTGGGCCTGCTGCTGGCCTATGGGGCGCTGCGGCTGTCGACGTCGCTGTTCACGGAGCTGCGCGAGCTGATCTTCGCCAAGGCGACGGAGGGCACGGCGCGCAGCATCTCGCTGCAGGTGTTCCGGCATCTGCACGACCTGTCCCTGCGCTTCCATCTTGAGCGCCAGACCGGCGGCATGACGCGCGACATCGAGCGCGGCACCCGGGCCGTGCATTCACTGATCAGCTATTCGCTGTACAGCATCGTGCCGACGCTGATCGAAGTGGTGCTGGTGCTGACGCTGCTGGGCGTCAAGTTCGACGTCTGGTTTGCTGGCATCACCATCGCGGCGCTGGTTTTCTACATCGCCTTCACCGTCGTCGTCACCGAGTGGCGCACCAAGTTCCGCAAGGTGCTCAATGAACTCGACTCGGTGGCCCACAGCAAGGCCATCGATTCGCTGCTGAACTACGAGACGGTCAAGTACTTCAACAACGAGAACTTCGAGTCGGCGCGCTATGACGAGAGCCTGGAGAAGCTGCGCCAGGCCCAGCTGAAGTCACAGCGCACGCTGTCCATGCTGAACACCGGCCAGCAGCTCCTCATCGCCACCGCCCTGGTGCTGATGCTGTGGCGGGCCACCCAGGGCGTGGTGGACGGGCGCATGAGCCTGGGCGACCTCGTCATGGTCAATGCCTTCATGATCCAGCTCTACATCCCGCTGAACTTCCTCGGCGTGATCTACCGCGAGATCAAGCAGGCCCTGACCGACATCGAGAAGATGTTCCGCCTGCTGGACCGCGAGCGCGAGGTGGCCGATTCACCGGGTGCGGAGGACCTCCAGGTCAGGGGCGCATCCGTCGTCTTCGACAACGTGCGCTTTGCCTACGACCCGGTGCGGCCCATCCTGCACGGCGTCAGCTTCGAGATCCCGGCCGGCAAGAAGGTCGCCGTCGTCGGCCCCAGCGGTTCGGGCAAGAGCACGCTGGCACGGCTGCTTTACCGCTTCTACGACATCGATTCGGGCGCCATCCGCATCGACGGCCAGGACATCCGCGCCGTCACGCAATCCAGCGTACGCAAGGCGATTGGCATCGTGCCCCAGGACACCGTGCTCTTCAACGACACGGTGGCCTACAACATCGCCTATGGCCGCCCCGGCGCCGGCAAGCAAGAGGTGGAGGGCGCCGCGCGCGCTGCCCACATCCATGCCTTCATCGCGGCGACGCCGCTGGGCTACGACACAATGGTCGGCGAGCGCGGGCTCAAGCTGTCGGGCGGCGAGAAGCAGCGCGTCGCCATCGCCCGCACGCTGCTGAAGAACCCGCCCATCCTCATCTTTGATGAAGCGACGTCGGCGCTGGACTCCACCAACGAGCGCGCCATCCAGGCCGAGCTGGAGTCGGTGGGGCAGAACAAGACGGTGCTGGTCATCGCCCACCGGCTGTCGACGGTGGTCGACGCCCACGAGATCATCGTGCTGGAGCAGGGCCACATCGTCGAGCGCGGCCGGCACGACGAATTGCTGGCCAGGAATGGCCGCTATGCGGAGATGTGGAAGCTGCAGCAGTCCGCGGACTGATCATGCCCGCGGCTTGCAAGCCGCGGTCCTTCGCAGAGCGTCAGACAGCGCGCAGGCGCTGTCTTCGGCCGCTGCTCAGTGGGGCTTTCTGGGCTTCTCGAAGCTCTTGGGGCGGTAGACGTTGCCGTCCCACTCGCCGCCCGTGCGGCTGTCGCGCGCATCGTGCAGGGCCGACTCGCGGGCGCGGCGGATGACGCGCTCCGCCTCCAGGGCTGCCGCGCGCGTCTGGCGCTGGCGGCGGCGCCAGCCGGTCAGGCGGGTCATCTGAAGCTGCACCCACGACACCACAGCGGCCACGCCGGCATCCACCCGCGCCTGCCAGCGGTAGGGCAGGGCCATGTGCACACCCAGGGCGATGCAGACGGCAAGGCCGGTGGCGGCGAGGACGGTCTGGAACATGGCCTGAACTTAACCTAAACCAGCGCTGGCGACCACCTGCAGACACCCTCGTTAAGGGGATGTTTACCTTTTCTCGCGCAGAGCCCACAACGCCAGCATGGCGTCAGGAATCTTCCGGCTGGCTTCGTCGCGGGCTTCGGCCGAGGCCTCGGCCAGCGGACCGTCTTCACCACCCAGGGCGGCGATCGGAGCCAGCAGCGGGCCCGTTTCGGCGCCGTCAAACCAGGGCGCCCAGGCCTCGGGTGCCAGGTCCACGGCCGTCAGAAAACCCACGGCCCAGTCCTCGGCGTCGGCGTATTCGGTGTTCTCGTCCTCGCCATCCGCAAAGCTGAAGATCGGCTCCCAGGCCTTGGGCGCGTGCTCCCAGGCCATGGCGATGGATTGCACATGCCGCAGCACGGCCATGACCACCTTCTTGCGCTGCTTGCCGCTGACAAAAGGCTTGGGATCGGGCTCCTGGTCGCCGCCCCAGACGACCGGAATCCAGGTGTCACCGGGCAGGTCGGCCAGTCTTTGCGGTGACAGCAGCAGGCCGGTCAGATAGCCGTCCAGCGCCTCGATGTTCATCGCACTGTCGCTGGGCAGGACCGAGAGCAACTCGTCCAGATCGTTGAGTTCTTCGTCGGCCAGCGGACGGTTGTCGGAGGCGGGGTTGTATTGCGGGTATTGCATGGGGGCTCGTGAGTTCAGCCGGGGCGGCCGTGGCGGCTCTTGGGCTTCTTGCTGTCGAATTCGGCGAGCTGGGCCTTCAGCAGGGCCATCAGCACGCGGGCGTTCTGTTCGGTCATGACGATGACGCTGCTGGGCTCGATGCCTTCGACAGGCGTCTTGGGCGCGACCGTCGCGTCCACCTTGAACAGGACCTGGCCATGCTGGTTGTTGGCGGCGGCCTTGAACTTCTGGATTTCGATCTGATGAGTTTTCATGGGGCGTGCCGGACGAATGAGGGGGCCGGCAGGCCGCCATCTTGCCATTCCGGGCGGCGAGACTTAAGGTGGCGCATGGCAAGGCCTGCTCGATTGGAGATTGCCGGCGCCGTTTATCTGGTCGGCGCCCATTGCCCGTTCGAGAGCGGGCAGCTTGCCTTTGTCGACGATGCCGACCGCGCCGAGATGCGGTCGCTGCTGGCCCAGGCCCTGCACCGCTTCGACGCCCAGGCCCTGGCCTATGCCCTGTTGCCCGACCACTACCACCTGCTGCTGTTCACGCGGCGCGCCAATCTGTCGCAGCTGATGCGGCATGTGAACGGCGTCTACACCCAGCACCACCAGCGCCGCCACGGCTTCAGCGGCCCGCTCTTCCAGGGGCGCTTCCATGCCGTGCTGGTGGACCGCGAGCGCTATCTGCTCGATGCCTGCCGCTACATCGATCTCAACCCGGTGCGCCTGCGTCTGGCGCGCGGCGCCGCGGACTGGGCGGGCTCCAGCTTTCGTGCCCTGGCCGGCATGGAGGTCGCGCCCGACTGGCTGGACGTCGACGGCCTGCACACCCATCTGCTGGGCAAGCCGGCCACGACGCCGGCGCAGCACCGGCTGGCCGGCGAGCGCTACGCCCGCCTCGTCGCCTCCGATCCGGGCCTGCAGCTGTGGCCGGGGCGGCTGCGCGAGCAGATCTTCCTGGGTGACGCCGATTTCGCTGCCCGCATGCGCGGCGCCGCCATTGCGCCGCGGCGCGTGTCCCGCGCCGGCTTTGGCGACTGGATGAAGCGCGCTGGCGGCATCCGTGAGCAGGCCTTGTGGCTGGCACATACCGAGGGCGGTGTCGCCATGACGGATCTGGCTGGCCAGCTTGGCTTGTCGGTGTCGCGCATCAGCCGGCTCATTGCGGCTGCGGAAAGGGCTGTTTGAAACGCCGCGCCCTGCTGCTGGCGGGGCTGCCTGTCATGGGGTGGGCGGCTCGTGCCGCTGACTACGCGGGCCCGCTGTTCGACGCCCATCTGCACTACAACGACGACGCGCAGTCGCCGCATCCGCCGGCCGACGTGCTGGCCCGCATGCAGCGCGCCGGCGTGCGTGGCGCCCTGGTCAACAGCCGGCCCAATGACGGCACGCTGCGCCTGGTGGCCGAGCCTGGGCCGCAGTGGGTGCCCTTCATCCGCCTGTATCGCAACCGCGCCGACTACACCGGCTGGTTCAACGACGACAGCATCCGGCTGATGGTGTTGGAGCTGCTCCAGCGCGGCAGTCTGGCCGGCCCTTTTCGCGGCCTGGGTGAATTCCATCTCTATGACAGTGTCCATGCCGACGGGCCGACGGCCATTGCGTTGATGAAGCTGGCGCGCGAGCGCGGCCTCACCGTGCTGGCACATGTGGACGACGTCGCCGTCGACAAGCTGCTGGGCCATGCGCCGGGCGCGTCCCTGATCTGGGCCCACTCCGGCATCTCGGGCGAGCCGCTGCCGCGGGTGCGCGAGCTGCTGGCCAAGCACCCGGGCCTGCGCGGCGAGCTGTCCTATCGCCCTGGCATCACTTTCGATGGCCGCCTCAACGACGACTGGCGCACCTTGTTCACCCAGCATCCAGGGCGCTTCCTGATCGGCTCCGACACCTGGGTCACGCCGCGCTGGCAGCATTACGAGGGCCTGTTTGCCGACTACCGTGGCTGGCTCGGGCAACTGCCGGCTGAAGTCGCGCAGCGCATCGCCTGGGGCAATGCGGCCGAACTGTTCAAGCTCACAACTGCTTGAACCGGTGCGCGTAGGCGGGCGAGACCTCCAGCGTCTCCGGCCTGTCCTTCAGCGCGATGCTGAGCTTGCCGCTCAGGGACCGGCTCACCGACTTGATGGCCTTGGCGTTCACGATGGTGGAGCGGTGCACCTGCCAGAAGTGCTCGCCGTCCAGGCGCGCGACCAGCTCCTTCAAAGGCACCGAGATCAGCGCCTCGCTGTCGGCGGTGACGACGGCGACGTATTTGTGGTCGGCGCGGAAATAGGCCACGTCCTCGACGGTGATGAGCTGCAGTTCGCGGCCCCGCTGCACGGTGATCCAGCGCAGCGGCTCCACGGTCGCGGCCGATGTCGTGCGTGCCGTCAGGCCGGCCAGGTCGGCCGGCGGCAGGGTCAGCCTCTCCTTCAGCCGCAGCAGGGTCTTGGCCATGCGCACCGGGTCCAGGGGCTTGAGCAGATAGCCGACTGCGCCCTCGTCGAAAGCCTGCACGGCATAGCGCTCGTGGGCTGTGATGAAGACGACATGGGCGCGGCGGCCGATCAGCTGGGCCACTTCCAGCCCCGACAGGCCGGGCATCTGCACGTCCAGGAAGCAGACCTCGGGCGCCAGCTGCTCGACCAGGCGCAGCGCCTCGTGGCCATCGCGCGCCATGCCGACGATCTGCCCTTCCGGCCACTGGCGCAGCAGCTCTTCGCGGATCTCGGCGGCGAGCAGGGCTTCGTCTTCGGCGATCAGGATGCGCGTCATGGGGGCAGGGGCCAGCTCAGCTTGAACAGCGGCATATCTTCGATGAACAGACCGAGTTCGGCCGCATCGCCGTGGACTGCCTGCAGCCGTCGGGCCAGCTCCGACAGCGGCACGCGCTCGGCGGCGAGCCGGGTCAGCGTCAGGTCGGGCCCCAGGGCGCGCAGCTGCAGCTCCGCCATCCCGGAGCTGCTGTGCAGGGACAGGCTCCACAGCGTCGTGCCCTCGTCCAGCAGCGGCCGCACCAGCGGCAACAGCACCATGGGTGCCAGCGGCCAGTCGGCCACCTCGTTCAGGCCGGCGAGGTGCAGCCGCTCGGTGTGCTGGGCGTCGGCGCTGACCAGGCGCGCATAGGCCCGCAGCGCCATGATCTCGCGCGCCAGCGTCGACACCTCGGCCTCGACGTGGGGCTGCAGCGCGCGCAGCAGCTCGATGAGGGCGGCCAGGCGCGCCTGGCCACGACGCGGGTCGCTTTCCAGCTCGGCGTCGATGGCGGCCAGGCGCTCCGACAGCAGAGCCGGGTCGACGCGTGCCTGCAGCGCCAGCAGCTGGGTCGCGGCGAGCTGGCGGTCGCGCTGGGCGGCGGCATCCTGCAGCGCCTGCAGCCGCGCCTGGGCGCGCAGCGAGAAGCGCAGCTGCACATAGACCGTCACGCCCAGGGCATGCCAGACCAAGGTGGTGCTGGCCAGCGCGTAGTCATTGGCCTCGGTCCACCAGTCGACCTTGCCCAGCACCGGGTAGAGGGCTCGCGCGATGAACCAGACGCCGCTGATGACGGTGATGGGCACGACGGCCGGATAGGCCACCCAGGCGGGCAGGCGGCGCGCATCGACGAGGGCGTCCGCCAGGCGCAGCAGCAGCACGGCCGGCACGCCGAACTGCAGCACATTGAAAGCCAGCGCGTTCGTCATCTGAAGCAGGCTCATGCCGTTGCTCAGCGGCGTGCCGTTGGCCACCAGCGTAGCGGCGCCCACGAGCAGCATCCAGCCGAGGTCGCCAGGCTTGAAGACGACGTTCAGCGCCACGGCATTTGCACGCGAGCGATGAGGCCGCGCGGCTGGTTGAGGTGCAGGCTCAGGCGTGCGGCCGATCCATAGGCCGAGGCCAGGCGGGCGCGCAGCGTGGCCAGGCCCGTGCCGCTGCCGCTGCTGCTGCCCATGCCGGCGCCGGTGTCGGCCACCTCCAGGCGCAGCAGGTCGGGTTCGTCAGGGTCGGGCAGGGCGCGCACGCAGATCTCGCCGCCCTCCACCTGCGGGCCGATGCCGTGCTTGATGGCGTTCTCGGCCAGGGTCAGCAGGCAGGTGGACGGGACGACGACATCCCCCAACCCGGGCGCGACTTCGTAGCGCAGCGTCAGCCGTTCGGGCCCGATGCGGCGCTGGTGCAGGGCCAGAAAGGCGGTCACCAATTCGATCTCGCGTGCCAGCGAGGTCTCGGCCTGGCGCAGTTCTGGCAGGGCGGCGGCGAGATAGAGGCGCAGCTCGGCCAGCATGGCGCGTGCGGCCCGGGCGTCGGTGTGGGCCAGGCGGCGCAGATGGGCCAGGGTGTTGAACAGGAAATGCGGCTCGACCTGGGCCTGCAGCAGGGCCGCACGCGCCGCGTCGAGCTGGCGGGCCTGTTCCTGCTCATCCAGGCGCAGGGATTCGGCGTCGGCCTGCTGGCGGCGGCCGCGCTGGTGGTAGTCGAGTGCCAGGCACACGCATGCCGTGATGGTGGCCTGGATCTGCAGGCTGTAAGGCGCGAAATTGATGTCGGGGCCACCGAAGCGGTGGTGCACGACGAGGCCGACGAAGGTGCTGAGGACCGTCAGCGCCACGATCTGCACACCCAGGCCCCAGCGGCGCTGGCGCGGGGCGCGCGGCAGCCAGGGTTGGCTGAGGGCGGCGGCCAGCCACAGCATATAGAGCATGAAGCTCACCGCCAGCCAGGAACGCACGCCGTGCAAAGGGGTGGCGGCGCAGACCTGGTCTTCGCCGGCGAACTTGCAGTTCACCAGGTCGGGCATCAGCAGCCCGCCCGCCAGCACCAGGCAGGCGCCGGCCGCAACGGCCAGGGCCGCGGGGCTGAGCAATGCGTGGTGTGGCGAAGGCGGGGGCATGCAGGCGGTCAGCGCAAGGATCACCGTGTCGGGGAAGCCTGAGCGATGGTGGCGGAAGCGGCGGAGGCCGGCAGGGCGGCCATCGTGGCCATGGGATCGGCGAAACGGATGTTAAGGACGTAGCGCCCCGGCGCGCCGCGCTGGCAGTCCAGCGAGTCCACGGCGATGCGCACCGGTGCGCGGTAGCGGCGCGTGCCGTCCAGCGCCACGATCTGGGCCCGGCCCCTGGCATCGACCTCGAATTCGACGCGCACCTCGCCGTCGGAGCCGATGCGCTGCTTGGCGCTGGCAAGGTATTCGCTGAGCTGTTCGCCAACCTGGGGGCAGGTGTCAGGGTTGGCGGGTGCGGCGAAGGCGGGGACGGCGACGAGCAGCAGCAAGGGCAGGATGGCTTTCATGGGGATTCCTCCGTGGGTGGCGATGGCGCTAAGTTAGAGATCGCCGCCCCCCGGGTCAGCAGCCGCCGGACCAAGGTAGGAAATCAGCCGACGAAGCCTGCGCCGGGCCCGACGGCAACCGCCTCGCCGTGACTTCCGGCAGAGGGCGCTAAGCTCGCTCCCACAACGAGGAGACAAGATGCGCTTCGCTGCTGCCCTGACCGCCCTGACGGCCCTGCTTTTGGCCGCCTCGGCCGGTGCCGCCGACATGAGCCCGCCGCCCGAGATCAAGCCGGCCGCGGCCGACCCGTTGGCGACGCCGCGCCGGCTGATCGCCGCCAAGGACTGGACCGGTGCCCTGGCCGCTCTGCGCGCCCAGCCCCAGGCCGCCAGCGCCGACTGGCACAACCTGATGGGCTACACGCTGCGCAAGCAGGCCACACCCCAGCTGGCGGAGTCCGAGGCCGAGTACCTGCAGGCCCTGCGCATCGATCCCAACCATCGCGGCGCCAATGAATACCTGGGCGAGCTCTATGTGATGAAGGGCGATCTGGCCAAGGCCCGCGAGCGGCTGGCGGTGCTGGAAAAGGTCTGCCCGGCGGGCTGCGAGCAGCGCGAGGACCTGCAGAAGGCCATCGCCGCGGCGGCGAAATAACAGCTTGCGGCCTACACCGCCGGGTGGCGTCCAGCCCCTAGGATGCGCGCCATGCTGAAGTACCTGCTCCAACGCCCCTGGCTGGCCGCCCTCGTCGGCGTGCCGCTGGCCCTCGTGCTGCTGGGCGCCATCGTCGCGGCCCTGATCTGGGCCCAGCTGCCTGACCTGGATGCGCTGACCGACTACCAGCCCCACCAGCCGCTGCGCGTGCTCAGCGCCGACGGCCAGCTGCTGGGCGAGTTCGGCGCCGAGCGGCGCCGCTTCGTGGCGCTGAAGGACATCCCCAAGCCGCTGCAGGATGCGCTGCTGGCCGTCGAGGACAGCGACTTCTACACCCACTCCGGCATCGACTACAGCGGCATTGGCCGCGCCATGGTGCACAACGTCCTGCACCCGACCCGGCTGCAGGGCGCTTCCACCATCACCCAGCAGCTGGCTCGCAACATCTTCCTGACCAACAAGCAGACCCTGGCGCGCAAGGCCCAGGAGGGGCTGCTGGCCATCAAGATCGAGAGGAACCTGACCAAGGAGCAGATCCTCGAGATCTACATGAACCAGATCCCGCTGGGCAACAAGGCCTATGGCTTTGGCGCGGCGGCCGAGCGCTATTTCGGCAAGCCGCTGGACAAGCTGACGACGGGCGAGATTGCTGTCCTCGTCGGCATGCCCAAGAACCCCAATGGCTACAACCCGGTGCTCTACCCCAGCCGCGCCAAGCGCCGCCAGGCCGTCGTGCTGGGCCGCCTGGTCGCCGTGGGCCAGATCACCCAGGCCCAGGCCGACGCCGCGAACGAGAAGCCGCTGGAAGTGCGCCGGCCCAAGCGCCTGTCCGGTGTGGCCGACCATGCCGCCGAGCAGGTGCGTGCCGAGATGGTCACGCGCTACGGCGAGGATGCCTACACGCGTGGCCTGACTGTCTACACGACCTTGAACTATGCCGAGCAGGCGGCGGCCCAGGAGGCGCTGCGCCATGCGCTGTTCGAGCTGGAGCGCCGCCAGCCCTTCCGCGGCCCCGAGGCGACGGTCGAGCTGCCCGAGGGTGATGAGCAGGACGAGGCCCTGGACGCGGCCTTCGATGCCCACCCCGACCTGGGTGAGCTGCGCACCGCCGTGCTTCTCCAGGTCGACAAGAACGCCGCCGAGCTGGTCATGGCCGACGGCGAGAAGATCACCTGGAAGGGCCAGGCCCTGAAGCCCATCGCCAACCTCAAGCGCGGCGCCGTGCTGCGCGTGCTGGAGTCGGGCAAGCAGTGGTCGCTCAGCCAGACGCCCCAGGCCGAAGGCGCCGTCGTCACACTGGACCCGGCCACCGGCGCCATCCGCGCCCTGGTCGGCGGCTTCGACTTCGCGCGCAACCAGTTCAACTCCGCCACCCAGGCCTGGCGCCAGCCGGGCTCGGCCTTCAAGCCCTTCATCTACTCGGCCGTCATCGAGCAGGGCGCCTGGGCCGGCACCCTGGTCAGCGACGAGCAGGTGCAGGTGGGCGACTGGTCGCCGCGCAACTACGACGGCCAGTACGAGGAGGCGCTGACGCTGCGCCAGGGCCTGGCCCGCTCCAAGAACATGGTCACCATCCACCTGGTGCAGGCCCTGGGCCCGCAGCGCGCCCGCGCCTGGGCCGCGCGCTTCGGTGTGGACGAGGAGAAGCAGCCGCTGAACCTGACCATCGCCCTGGGCACGGGCTCGGTCACGCCGCTGCAGATGGCGCAGGGCTATGCCGCCTTTGCCAACGCCGGCCAGCTGCCGACGGCCTGGCTCATTGACCGCGTGCAGGATGCGCAGGGCAGCGTGCTGTGGAAGGCCGAGCCGCCCAAGCTGAGGACGGCCATCAGCGCCCGCAATGCCTTCATGACCTCGCAGCTGCTCGCCGCCGTCGCCCGCGAAGGCACGGGTGCCCGGGCCAGTTCCCTGCTCGGCCGCTGGGACCTTTATGGCAAGACGGGCACGACCAACGACGCCATCGATGCCTGGTTCTGCGGCTTCCAGGCGACGCGGGCCGGCGCGGTGTGGATAGGCTATCCGCAGCCGCGCTCCCTGGGCGAGCGCGAAAGCGGCGGCGGCCTGGCCCTGCCGGTCTGGGCTGCCACCATGGCTGTGGCCTTGAAGGGCCAGCCCAACACCCAGCTTGCCCCGCCCGCCGAGGGCCTGGTGCAGCAGGACGGCAACTGGTTCTATTCGGAGTTCGCCGGCGATCTGGCGATCGCGCGCATCGGCCTGCCGGCCCCGCCGCCCAGCGTCGACGAGGCCGCGTCGGAGCCGGTGACCACGGCGCCGCCCATCAACCAGTAAGGCTTATGAGCCGGCGGGTGGCTCCCACAGCTCGAGCTTGTTGCCGTCGGGGTCCATGACCCAGCCGAACTTGCCGAACTCGGAGTCCTGGGGCTCGCCGACGACGTTGCAGCCCTCCTCGCGCAGGGCGGCGAGCAGGCCGTGCAGGTCGGCGACGCGGAAATTGATCATGAAGGGCGCGGTGCTGGGCGCGAAATAGGTCGAGTCGGCCTTGAAGGGGCACCAGTTGGTCGACCCCGCACCGGGCTCGCCGGCGACTGCCGGTTCGAAGGTGACGCCACCCCAGGCCTCGACGTCCAGGCCGAGGTGCTTGCGGTACCACTCGCCCAGGGCCTTGGGGTCGCTGGATTTGAAGAAGATGCCGCCGATGCCGGTCACGCGTTTCATGGGAGTCTCCTGAAGTCGCGCGATTTCAGCATGTCTCAGCCCTGCCAGGGCCCCTTGACCTCGCCCCAGCCCCACTTCGGCATCGGCGCGTCGGCATCCACCGTCACGCCGGGCTGGGAGTTCAGGACCGCCAGGCGCGATCCCCATTCGAGATAGCCCACCAGGGCCGAGCGGAACTCCGGGTCATCGGGCATGTCGAGCTCGTCGGCGGTGTCCAGCAGCGGGGCGACCCAGGCGCGGCGCTGCTCCTGGCTGAGGTGGCGGTTCAGGTGCTGGCGCACCATGTGCGGATGGCCGCCATGCTCGGCCGAGTAGGTGGCCGGGCCGCCCAACACTTCGGCGAGGAAGGCCGCGACATGGGCTGGATGCTCGCCGTTCATGTGGGCGAAGACGGGCGCCAGCTGCGCGTCGTCCTTGACGCGCTGGTAGAAGCGCTCGGTCAGGCGCTGCAGGGCGGGCAGGCCGCCCAGCCAGTCGTAGAGAGAGGGGACGGCGGTATCGCTCATGGCTGCGAGGCAAGTGGTGATGCAAGCCGACCTGGGGCCGGCGGTGGCAACTGCAACCCGGTGTTTGCCCGTGATCAGGGATGGCGACAGCGCCGGCTTGTTGCGGCCGCAGCATGGCTGGTGTGGTGTTTAACGGAAGCAACGCCGGGTAACAGCTGCCGAGCCGGCGCGGCCCTAGAGTCGGGGCTCCATCACAACTCGGGTTCCTGCCCATGCGCCATCGCTTCCTGTCCGCCTCCGCTCCGGCTCTTCTGGCCCTGCTGCTCGCCGGTTGCGCGGCAACGCGCGACGGCCGCGCGCCCGAGCGGCGCGACGCCCGCATGGCCCAGGCGCCTTCCGTGGCGGGCGTGGCGGAGGAGAGCTTTGGCAAGTCGGCCTGGTCGCGCAAGGGCGACTTCTCGCTGAGCGGCCAGCGCGTTCGTTACGAGCGCGGCGCCGACCGGCTGGCCCTGTTCGAGCCTTTGCCGGGCAATCTGCGCGCGCCGCTGAACTTCAGCTGGCAGGGCCCGGCGGGCGAGAGCGCGACGGTCTGCGAAGCCTGGGCCCAGGATGCCAGCGCCAATGGCCGCCTGACCGACAGCAAGCCCTGGGTGTTGAGCTGCAAATGGGGCAGCGCACCGGCCGCCATGCTGCAGATCGGCGAAGGCCAGATGCGTCGCGGCAAGCTCAGCCGCGAGGGGGCCTACCGCCGCGGCGAGCTGACGGTGGGACTGCGCTCCGTGCACCTGCTCGAAGGCAATACCCAGCCGCAGACCGTGGCCGTGGGCTACGAGATGCTGCACCAGGGCACCGTCGTCGGCAGCCTGGACCTGAGCGGCGCCGTGCCGCGACTGCGCCGGCCCGACCCGGCCACGCCGCTGGGCCGCGCCGTCACCGAAGCGGCCCTGGCCCTGGCCCTGGTCTCCGAACCGGGCTGATTCCTCGCCACCCGTCGCTTCGGCTGGCGATTCGTCGCGGCCGGCTGGAGGCGGCATGAGGGCGTCGACAGCATGCGGGCATCGCAACTCAACCAGAGATCCCGATGTCCCACCGCCAAGCCTTCATCCTCGGCGCCGCCCTGCTGGCCTGCCTGCCACTGGCCGCACAGACGCTGAACGTCCGCCCCGGCCCCGAGGTCGTCGCGGGCGACCCGCTGCACCTGGCCATCGAAGGCGCCAGGCCCGGTGCCCGCCTGACGCTGCGCGCCAGCCGCATCGTCAGCAGTGACTGGGGCACGCGGCCCTTCCAGTCGCAGGCCATCTTCGTTGCCGACGCGGCCGGCCGGGTCGATGTGGACACGCAGGCGCCGATCGAAGGCAGCTATGCCCGCGTTGATGCTCGCGGCCTGTTCTGGTCCATGCGACCGGCCAGCGCCACGACGACTCTGCCGACGCTGGACAAGGCGCGCGCCGACGAGGTCGTGCTGCAACTGCTCGACGGTGACAAGCCTTTGGCCGAGCAGCGGGTGCGCCTGCTGCCGCGGGCTGCCGACGTGGTCGTCACCGAGCCGGCCGAGTTTCCCGGCGCGCGCTTCGCCACCCAGGGCGGCGCGGCCAAGCGCCCGGCTCTCATCGTGCTGGGCGGCTCCGAAGGCGGCAGCAACGCGGCCCGCACCTCGGCGCCGCTGCTGGCCTCGCAGGGCTATGCGGTGCTCGGCTTGCCCTACTACTCGCCGCCGGGCTGGGGCGCCAATGGCCCGACACCGCCCGAGCTGCCGGCCCTGCCCGACTCCTTCGTCGATATCGACCTGGTGCGCCTCGAGCAAGCGCGCGACTGGCTGGCGAAACAGCCCGGCGTGGACGCCAGCCGCATCGGCGTCTACGGCGTCTCCAAGGGCGCGGAGTTTGCGCTGTCGGCAGCCAGCCGCATGCCCTGGATCAAGGCTGTCGCGGCCATCGTGCCCAGCGACGTGGTCTGGGAGGGCTGGGGCAACCAGGCGCCGCAGGCCGACAAGCGCTCCGGCTTCGCGTGGAAGGGCCAGGCTCTGCCGTGGGTGCCGTATGAGGGCTTCGGCGAGGAGTTTGCCGGCGCGGCGCGGGGCTTGGCCATCATCATCCGCCGCCCGCTGGACAAGGGCCGCGCGGCACATCCGGAGCGTGTGGAGGCCGCTCGCATCCCGGTCGAGAAGATCGCCGCACCGGTCTTCCTGCTGGGTGGTGGCGACGACCAGGTCTGGGATTCCGCCGGCATGGCGCAGGCCATCGCCGCCAGGCGTGCCGCCTCGGGGCTGAAGACGGTGAGCCTGGTCTACCCGCGCGCCGGCCATGCCATCTCGGGCCACGGCTGGGCGCCGACGACGACCTACAACGACGGCTTCATGAAGTTCGGCGGCCAGGCGGATGCGGATGCCCAGGCCCAAGGCGAGGGCTGGCCGCGGCTGCTGGCCTTCCTGCGCGAGTCGCTGCGCTGACCGGGCTCAGCCGGCGCGGCGCCGGGTGCGTGCTGCGCCCCAGGCCAGCGCGGCGGCGATCACCAGCGGCAGGCTGCCCGGCAGGGGCAGCTTCTGCTGGACGAAGACGCCGTTGAACCACATCTCGCCGATGGAATCGGTCAGCAGGAAATTGATGGCAGCGCTGAGGGTCTGGCCGGGAGCAAACGAGCCGAGGGCGAAGGCCGCCAGGCTGTCGCCGGCGCCGATGCCGAACACCGGGTTCAGCGCCGCAAAGCTGATGTCGGTATCGCTGAGCTTGATGAAGCGGTCCTCGTTGTCCGCCTCGGCCGTCAGATTGCCCTGCCGGAACATGCCGGCGGCGTTGTCCCACTGCATGGCGTTGGCATTGACCGGCGAGCCGCCGACCCATTGCATGGTCGCGATGAAGAACACCGGTCCGGTCGCGAAGGCGTTGTTGTTGGTCCAGTCCAGTGGCGTGACCCAGCGCGAGGTGCCGTTGCCGAGATTGGTGATGAAGGGGCCGCCCGTCTGGTGCGTGCCGATGGCGCCGATGACCTCGTAGGGCGCGGCCAGCAGCAGCGTGGGGGCGAACAGCAGCGCAGCGAGCCAGAGCCGTGCGCGGTGGAGCAGAGACTTCATGACGCGTCCTTTCCTGGAGGGGCTTGCGGACCTTGCGCCTGCGCCACGCCGGGGTCAATCGTCGGGGGCGCCGCCGCCACCGCTTCCGGGGGGAAGACGGCTGTCGATTGAGGAAGTCAGCCGGCGAGTTTCAGCATCGGCGCGCGACGGCGCAGCGGCTGGGCCTTGACGATGCTGGAGCTGGTCTGGGCACAGTCGGCCAGGCGATCCAGGGCCTGGTCGAGGTGCTCGATGGAGCGCAGGGCCAGGCGCAGCACGAAGCAGTCGTCGCCGGTGACCTTGTCGCATTCCAGCGCCTCGGGCATGTCCTCGATGCGCTGCTGTACCTGGGCCAGGGCGCCAGGCATGGGCCGCACGCGCACGATAGCCTGCAGTGTGAAGCCCAGGGCCAGCGGGTCGATGTCGATGGTGAAGGCGCGGATGACGCCACGCTCCTTCAGGCGCGCCAGCCGCTCCGAGGTGGCCGGCGGCGACAGCCGAATAGCCTCGGCCAGGTCCTTCAGCGGCGCGCGGGCGTCGGCGGCCAGGGCAGCCAGCAGCAGGCGGTCGGTGTCATCGATCATGATTAGGTCCGGATTGCAATTCTCCGTTGCTGATTCTGCCAAGTCATCAAATGGCCGTGCAAATTGCATGTATCGATGAAGGCCGCCTTGGAACAATGGCCTCCCTCGTCATTGCAAGGAAGCACCGTGTCCCCCACCACCCGTGGCGCCCTCGAGATGGGCAGCGCAATGAGCCTGCTGGGCTCCATCGGCTATTTCGTGCTGCTGTCGGGCCTGGCGCCGCTGGATGTGGTGTTCTGGCGCTGCGGCTTCGGCCTGCTGACGCTGGCGCTGATCTGCACGGCCCTGCGGCTGTGGCGCCGGCCCAGTGCTTCGCAACTCGGCCTGGCCGTGCTGGGCGGCGTCGCCATCGTGCTGAACTGGGTGCTGCTGTTCGGCGCCTATGGCCGCGCCTCGGTGGCCGTGGCCACGGCGGTCTACAACCTGCAGCCCTTCCTGCTGATGGGCCTGGGCGTGGTGTTCTTCGGCGAAAAGCTCAGCGTGGGGCGACTGGCTTGGGTGGGGCTGGCCTTCGCGGGCATGGTGCTCATCGTGCAGGCCAAGCCGAGCGCCGGCTATGTCGGTGGCGACTTCGGCCTGGGCGTGGCCATGGCCCTGGGCGCCGCGGCGCTGTGGGCGGTGGCGGCCGTCATCACCAAGCGGCTTGCCGGCATGCCGGCCCCGCTGATCGCGCTGATCCAGGTGGCCGTGGGCCTGCTGATGCTGGCGCCCTTCGCCGACTTCGGCCATCTGCCGCAGACGGCCCGGGGCTGGATGCCGCTGGTGGTGCTGGGCGCCGTGCATACCGGGGCGATGTATGCGTTGATGTATGCAGGCGTGCAGCGCCTGCCGACCGCCCTGCAGGGCGGCCTGTCCTTCCTCTATCCGGTCGTGGCCATCGGGGTCGACTGGCTGGCCCTGGGGCATGAATTGGCGGCGCTGCAGTGGCTGGGTGCGGCGGCCATCCTGCTGGGCGCCGCGGGCCTCTTCAGAGGGCCTGTTAGCCCTGCGGCGATGGGTCGCGTTGTGGCCAGAAGGGTCGCAGGCACGACAGCAAACCGCAAGCTGGGTTGATACCCATCGAGGATTTGCAACACAGCCTGCGGCCCTTCTGTCCTCAACCCTTCGGGAAGGCCCGCCGCAAGGGGCCACTCGTTGTTGCAGCCCTGGCCCGCACACGAGTGCGGGCGGCGCGCTGCGTCTAGATTGGCCCCCTTGCGGCGGGCCTTCGCGGCCCATCGCCGCAGGGCTAACAGGCCCTACTTCTCGGCCAGCGCCTTCAGGTTCGCCAGTCCCGCATCGAAATCCGGCCCGACCATCTTGTCCATGAACAGGCCCATCCAGCGGTACATCGGGTTGCTGCCCATGTCGCCGTCCATCGACCAGGTGACCTGGGTCGCACCGCCGTTGGCGTCGAGGCGGAAGTCGCCGGTCGAGGTGGTGTTGAAGTCGGGGAAGAAGAGCTCATAGGCCAGGCGCTTGGGTGCCTCGGCCGTCGTGAAGGTCATGCGGCCGTCGCCCTGGCTCTTGCTCTTCCAGGCCCAGACGGCGCCGGCGCCGGAGGCCGGGCCGCTGTATTCGATGGCCATGGCCGGGTCGCGCTGGTTCCAGGCGCTCCACTGCTTCCAGCCGCGCGGGTCGGCGATGAGGGCGTAGATCTTGTCCGGCGCCGCGTTGATCACCAGGGTGCGCGTGACGGTGTACTTGGGCGACAGCAGCAGGCCGCCCACGCCGATGAGCAGGGCCAGCGCGACGACAACGATCAGCAGGACCTTGAGCGCTTTCATCGGGACTCTCCCGGGGTGTTGAGGTGGCGCACTGTGGGCGCCTCTCGCCGGCTACACAATCCGCACAACTCCCTGAGCATCCCCATGACTATTGACGCTGCCCGCTACGCCGAACAAGGCTTCCTCGTCATCCCGGGCTTCAAGTCCGCCGCCGACATTGCCGCGCTGCGCCAGCGCGCCCTGGACCTTGTCGACGCCTTCGACCCCGGCGAGCAGCGCCCCGTCTTCACGACCGAGGAACAGCAGCGCCACGTCGACGACTACTTCATCGACAGCGGCGACCAGATGCGCTGCTTCTTCGAGGAGGAGGCCTTCGACGCGCAAGGCAAGCTGCGCGTACCCAAGGAACTGGCCATCAACAAGATCGGGCATGCCATGCATGACCTCGACCCCGTCTTCAGCGCCTTCTCCAAGGGCGAGGCCCTGCGCGGTGTCGCGGCCGAACTGGGACTGAAGCAGCCCCAGGTCTGGCAGAGCATGTTCATCTTCAAGCAGCCCGGCATTGGCGGCGAGGTGCGCTGGCACCAGGACGCCAGCTTCTTCGAAAGCGATCCCATCACCGTGACGACCTTCTGGTTCGCGCTGGAAGACGCGACGCTGCAGAACGGTTGCCTGTGGACCGAACCCGGCGGCCACAAGGGCCAGCGCGGCGTGCTGCGCGAGCGCTTTGTGCGCGAGGGCCGCAAGGCCTGGATGGAGCAGATCGACGCCACGCCTTGGCCGGCAGCCGACTCCAAGCAGGCCATTCCGCTCGAAGTCGAGGCCGGTTCCCTGGTCGTCTTCCACGGCCTGCTGCCGCATTACTCGGCGGCCAACCGCTCCGACAAGTCGCGCCACGCCTACACCCTGCACGTGACCGACGGCGCCAGTCGCTACTCGCCACGCAATTGGTTGCAGCGTGACGAGAAGTTGCCTGTGCGCGGCTTCTAAGCCCGTTTCCTCACAGCGCTAACAAGCGCTCACATCCCGGTCCCCTTGTCCTACAAGCCTAAGGACGCTGCACCGGCAAGGCACAGGGCCGGGTCACCTCAAAGTTGTCTCCACCGCAAACGTCGATCACGACGATCTGGAGGCAGATATGAAATTCCCGAAATCGATGCACGCCGAGGGTTGGGCCAGCCACCTGGAAGAAACCAAGCCCGAGCATCTGCCCGACGCGCTGAAGTCCGGCCAAGCGAAGCCCGCTATCGGTCCGGCGCGATTCAAGCCCACCGGTGCGGGCGCCAAGATTGATATCCACGCGCCGCTGAATGCCGAGGCGGCAGCGCCGCAGAAGCCGCGCGTGGACCCCGTCTTCGTCCGTCCCCAGCCGACCGTGTCTACGGCACCTTCGGCCGCCGCGATCCAGCGCGACCGCCAGATGAGCTGGATGATTCCGGCCGGTGCCGGCGCCGCCATCATTGCCGCCGTCGCCATCTGGGCGATGAACCGTCCGAGCGAGGCGCCGGTGACGCCGCCCGCCCTCGTGGTGGGCAGCGCCGAGCAGCCGACCCAGGTGGCCGACGCGACGCCCGCCCCTGAGACGCCCGCCGCGTCGCAGGCTCAGGACAGCGCGACGACCACGGTGGCCGCTGCAACGCCGACGCCGGCTCCGGCCGAAGAAGTCGCGCCGGCTCGCCTGGGCCCGCCCGTGACGACCACCCGCCCGGCCGTCGAGCCGCGCCCGGTGGTGGCCCAGGCCCCGACGCCCTCGCCGCGTCCTGAGATGGTCCAGCGCTCCGCGCCGATCACGCCGGCCGCGCCTGTGATCGCCACGCTGCCGCCGCCGACGACGGTTGCTGCTGCGCCGGTGGAGGCCCAGCCCCTGAGCGTGCCGCCCGGGAACGCGCCCATCGTGATGCCGCCGACCGCCGCCGGCCCGGCCACGGTGACCCCGCCGCAGGTCGTGCCGCCCACGACGGCGCCTCTGGCCTCGGCCACACCTGACACGGCTGCCAGTTCGGCCGCGACGGGCACGCCGCCGCTGGCCCAGGCCATGCCGCAAGCGCCGGTTCAGCCGGTGGTTGAGGACAGCGGCATCACCGCCAAGGTGCGCATCGCCCTGGCCGCCGACTCGACGCTGGCCGCCGTCCCCATCGCCGTCAGCACCGACCATGGTGTCGTGAAGCTGGAAGGTCAGGCCCCGGATGCCCTGACCCGGGAGCGCGCCACGGTGGTCGCCTCCTCCGCGAATGGCGTGAAGGCGGTCGACAACCGCCTGACCCTGCCGCCTGCCACGGTGGTGAGCCAAGCTCCCGCCCAGCCGCAGTAAGCTGTTGAGCCATGAAAAAGGCGCCCCTCGGGGCGCCTTTTGCTTGGTGCGATTCGGTTCAGTGGCAGTGCTGGCTGCGGGCCGGAGCGAGCTCGGCGTCGATCAATGCTTCCTCGGTCACCTCGCGGGCCGCCTCGAGTTGCAGGCAGAGTTCGGTGATGCCGTCGTCGCGGCCGCCCACCACTTCAGGCAGGGGGGCGGTGGCGATGTCGGTGGGCAGGTCGGCCAGGGCGCCGATCAGCTGGAACAGCAGTTCCAGGCTGGCTTCGCCGTCCTGGGGCAGGTCACGTGCGGCACCGAGGCTGCGGGCCAGATACCAGCAGGCTTCGGCCGCGTTGTCGCAGGCCTGGGCCTTCAGTTCGAGGGCACGGTTGCGCGCATCGGCTTCACTTTGCGCCTGGACGATCTCATAGGCACCGAGATCGGCCGGGACGGCATCGTCAAGCGAGAGCGCGGCAAAGTCGAGTTCGTGGGCCATGGATACAGCGGCTTTCGTGAGGCAGGGCCATCGTAACGGCGGGCCGGGCCGGCGGGCTTCCCCTCAACCCGGGCCCCGTGACGCAATCGCCGGAACTAAGTCACAGCGACGCCTCTATTCAACGCTTCTTGGTCGGGCGGGTCCAGCCAGCAATTGAAACCTGTTTGCCGCGGGCGACAGCCAGATCACCGGGTGCAACTTCCTTGGTGATGGTGGAGCCGCCGCCAATCGTGGCGCCGTTGCCGATAGAGATGGGCGCAACCAGGACACAGTTGGAGCCGACATGCACGTCGTCGCCAATGGTGGTGCGGTGCTTGTTGGCGCCGTCGTAGTTGGCGGTGATGGAGCCGGCGCCGTAGTTGACGCGTTCGCCGACCGTGGCGTCGCCCAGATAGGCCAGGTGGTTGGCCTTGGCGCCCTTGGCCAGCGTCGAGTTCTTGACCTCGACGAAGTTGCCGATGTGGACTTCCGCGCCGAGCTGGGCGCCGGGGCGCAGGCGGGCGAAGGGGCCGATCAGGGCGCCTTCGCCGACGCTGGCGCCGGCAGCCTCGCCGTCGATGTGGGTGAACTCATGGATGCGTGCTCCAGCAGCGATCTTGACGTTGCGGATCACGCAGTGGGCGCCGACGCGCACGCCGTCGCCCAGGCTCACGTCGCCCTCGAAGACGCAGTTGACGTCGATCTCGACATCCTGGCCGTGGGTCAGCGTGCCGCGCAGATCGAAGCGGGCCGGGTCGGCCAGGCGCACGCCGGCGCGCATCAGCTGTTCGGCCTGTCGGGCCTGGAAGGCGCGCTCCAGCTGGGACAGCTGCACCGGGTCGTTGACGCCCAGCACCTCGATCTCGTTGTGGGCCTTGATGCCCAGCACCGGCAGGCCTTCGGCGACGGCCATGGCGACGATGTCGGTCAGGTAGTACTCGCCCTGGGCGTTGTTGTTGGTCAGGGCGCCGACCCAGCGCTTCAGCGCGCCGGTGGGGGCGGCCATCATGCCGCTGTAGCCCTCGTGGATCAGGCGCTGCTCCGGTGTCGCGTCCTTGTGCTCGACGATGGCGAGCACGCCGCCGTCATCGGGGTCGCGGATGATGCGGCCGTAGCCGGTGGGGTCGGCGAGGTCGACGGTCAGCAGCACGAGGGCGTGGCCGGCGCAGGCCTCGATGAGGGCCTTGGCCGTCGTCGTCTCGATGAGGGGCACGTCGCCGTTCAGGATCAGCGTCGTGCCTTCGCCGACGAGGGCGGGCACGACCTGCTGGATGGCGTGGCCGGTGCCCAGCTGCGGCATCTGGCGCACGAACGAGACGCCCTGGGTGGCGGCCTCGACCTGGTCGGCGCCATGGCCGGTGATGACGATGCGGGCGTCGGCGGCCAGGGCTTCACAGCTTTTCAGCACATGGCCCAGCAGCGAGCGGCCGGCGAGCTTGTGCAACACCTTGGGCGTTGCCGACTTCATGCGGGTCCCTTTGCCCGCCGCCATGATCACGATATTGAGGGCCATGCCTGCCTTGCGACTGCGTTTGAACGAAGTCGCGATTATGGGCAGGCGGGACGCCTCCTACGGGCTAGCGAATTGCTTGAACGGACACGCGGTGCGACTTGGGCTCGACCTTGGGGAACTCGGCCAGGGCCGCGTCAAACAGCGTGCTGATGGTCGATTCGCCGCCGGCCGTGAAGCCCTCGTTGCTGGCGTGGGTCTCGAACAGGGCTTCACCGCTGGCGCGGTCGCGCATCAGCACGGCCACGGCGCGGTCGTAGCGGCGGTCGAAGAAGGGATCCTGGCGCCAGCCGAAGCGGCCCCAGCCGGGCGCGTAGCCGTAGCGCGGCGAGAGCAGGCGGCCGCGCCAGCGCCACCACAGCGGGTCGTCCCAGGGCACGGGGTCGTAGGCGGTGACGCGGGCGCCCAGCGTCACGAGGACGTCGGCGCTCTTGGCGTCGGCGGCGGGCTTGAAGCCGGCCTTCTCGAGGGCGGCCTTGGCGGCGTTCTCAAGAATTTCCTGGCGCTTGGCGGCTTCCTCGCTCTGCTGCTGCGAGGGCAGGCGGTCGAAGGCGTAGGTGCCGGGCTTGCGGTCGGCCGGCCAGTTGCCATAACTGGAGACATCAGCGGAGACCGTGTAGGGACCGGCGCAGCCGGTGATGGCAAGGACCGACGCGGCAGCGACGGCGGACAGGAGCAGGCGGCGGTTCATGGAACACCTCCATCTTGGCGATGGAGGCATTCTGACCCCGCCAGATTTCCCGGATGTAAATCAGCGTTGCAGCGTGATCACCGAAGCGGCCGGCGAAGGCGTCGCGCAAGATTCATCGTCGTCGAAGGCGATGTCGCCGTTGGGCTCGGCGTGGCCCGTCGCCTTCATGGTCTCGAAGGGGAAGAGCTTCTTGTCCATCATGTGCGAGGGCACGATGCTGCCCATGGCCGTGAAGATGTTGTCGATGCGGCCCGGGTAGCGCTTTTCCCACTCGTTGATCATGGCCTTGACCTGCACGCGCTGCAGGTTCTCCTGGCTGCCGCAGAGGTTGCACGGGATGATGGGGAACTCGCGGTGCTCGGCCCAGCGCACCAGGTCGGGCTCCTTCACATAGGCCAGCGGGCGGATGACGACGTTCTTGCCGTCGTCGCTGACCAGCTTGGGTGGCATGCCCTTCATGCGGCTGCCGAAGAACATGTTCAGGAACAGCGTCGTGACCATGTCGTCGCGATGATGGCCCAGCGCGATCTTGGTGGCACCCAACTCGCCGGCCACGCGGTAGAGGATGCCGCGGCGCAGGCGCGAGCACAGGCTGCAGGTCGTCTTGCCCTCGGGGATGAGCTTCTTGACGATGGAATAGGTGTCCTGGTTCTCGATATGGAAGTCCACGCCGCGCGAACGCAGGTAGTTGGGCAGCACTTCCTCGGGGAAGCCGGGCTGCTTCTGGTCGAGGTTGACGGCGACGATGCTGAACTTGATGGGCGCGCGCACCTGCAGGTTGAGCAGGATGTCCAGCATCGCGTAGCTGTCCTTGCCGCCCGACAGGCAGACCATGACCTTGTCGCCGTCTTCGATCATGTTGAAGTCGGTGATGGCCTGGCCAACCTGGCGGTGCAGGCGCTTGGACAGCTTGTTGATCTCGTGCGCAGCCTTCTTCTCGGCGGCGGCTTGGTCAAGGTCGACAACTTCAGACATGGCGTTCACCAGATTCCAGTTTCGGAGCTGACTGCGACTTCGCAGTCCGGAAAGATTTCGAGCTTGGTCAGCTTCACGCGCACGCCGACGACGCCGGCGAGGCTCATCAGGCGGTTGCTGAGCTTGCCCACCAGGGCTTCGACCAGGTCGGTGTGCTCGGTGGTGCACTCGTCGATGATGGCCGCGCGGATGCGGCGGTAGTCCAGCACGCGGCCGATGTCGGCGTCGCGCGCGACGATGGGCAGGGCGCCGAGGTTGACTTCGGCATCCACCTGGATGGGCTGGGGGCCGGTGCGCTCGAAGTCCAGGATGCCCAGGTTGGCCTTGAAGCGCAGGCCCTGCAGATGGATGACCTGGCGGTTGTTGAAGCGCTGCGGCGCAGCGGCGGGGCCTTCCGGGCGCAGGGCCTGCTCGATGAGCTTGGCGGCCTGCACGCCGTCGGCCAGAGCCGTCTGCACGCAGGGGTGCCAGCGGGCGCTGGCGTCGCCGGCGACGAAGGCGTGGGGGCGGTCGTGCTCGCTGAGCAGGGTGAAGGCCGAGGGCTCGGGCTCGAAGCCCAGCAGCGCGACGACGGCATCAAAGCGCTCATCGCCAACGGTCACGCCGCTGTCATCGGGGCGCAGCGCATCGGGCAGGGGCGTGGCCAGGCGCAGCTGGATGCGCGGGTGGGCCTCTGCGCGCGAGACCAGATGGGTCTGGGCGCGCCAGCTTCCGCGGGCCCACAGCGTCACGGCAAAGCCGCGCTCGGCCAGGAAGAGGGCGTTCTCGGCGGCGTTGTCGCCGGCGCCGAGCAGCAGCACGCTGCCGGGGGCCAGGTTTTCGCGGCGGGCCGTCAGCGAGGTGGCGTCCAGTACCCGCGGGTGGGGCACGGCGAAATAGCGCGCCGGGCGCAGCAGGCGCAGGCCGGTGGCGACCAGCAGGGCGCGCGATTGCACATGCTCGCCGGTGGCCAGCTGCAGCGTCCAGGCGCCGGCCGCATGGCGTGCCGATTCGGCCTTGGTGCCCAGGCGCAACGCGATGCCCGATGTGGATTCCACTTGTTTTGCGTAGTGCAGCGCCAGCTCGGCGAGGGCGGCGGCCGGCTGTCCCAGCACCCAGTCCTGGCGGAAATCCAGGCCGCGCAATGCGGCGCAGAGCTGGGTCTCGCGCTCGACCAGCAGCGTCGACATTCCCAGCTGCGCCAGCCACGACGCGGCGCTGCAGCCCGCTGGGCCGCCGCCGAGGATGGCAACGTCGATGGAGGTGGGGTCGGGCATGGGACAGGCCGGGCAAAGCGCCGGATTATCCCAGCCGGGGGCTATTTCCTGCGCAAGCGCTTCCAGAGGCGCCACCCCAGCAGCGCGGCAAGGATCACGCCGTAGACGGCCGGCTCGGCGAAATTGTTCTTGCCCGCGCGCATCCAGATGAAGTGCATCAGCGCGATGACGGCGATGGCGTAGATGGCCTTATGCAGGGCCTGCCAGCGCTTGGCACCGAGGGCCTTGATGGCCTTGTTGAAGCTGGTGGCGGCCAGCGGGAGCATCAGCGCCCAGGCCGTGAAGCCCATCAGGATGAAGGGGCGCTTGGCGATGTCGGCGGCGATGACGCCGAGGTCCAGACCCTGGTCCAGCCAGCCATAGGCGAGCAGATGCAGGGTGGCGTAGCTGAACGTGAACACGCCCAGCATGCGGCGGAATCTGGCGAGTGCGGCGAGGCCGGTCAGCTCGCGCAGTGGCGTGATGGTGAGCGTCAGCCACAGGCCGCGCAGCGTCCAGTCGCCCAGTCGCCGGATCAAGGCCTCGGCCGGGTTGGCGCCGAGCTGGTTGGCGACGGCGCCGTAGACCAGCCAGGCCAGCGGGCCCAGGCAAAGCAGGAACAGCACCACCTTCGCCGCTGGGTGCAGCAGCGCGCGCGTCAACGCGGCCTTCATCAGAAGTTGCGCTTCAGGTCCATGCCCGCGTAGAGCTGCCCGACCTGGGCCTCATAGCCGTTGAACATCAACGTCGGCCGTTTCTTGGCGAACAGGCCGTCCTCGCCGATGCGGCGCTCCGTGGCCTGGCTCCAGCGCGGATGGGCCACGCTGGGGTTCACGTTGGAATAGAAGCCGTATTCCTGCGGCGCGCTGTGCTCCCAGCTGCTGACGGGCTGCTTCTCGACGAAGCGGATCTTGACGATGCTCTTGGCCGACTTGAAGCCGTACTTCCAGGGCGTGACGAGGCGCAGCGGCGCGCCGTTCTGGTTGGGCAGCACCTCCCCATACATGCCGAAGGCCAGCAGGGCCAGCGGGTGCATGGCCTCGTCGATGCGCAGGCCTTCGACATAGGGCCAGTCCAGCACGCCTGAGCGCAGGCCGGGCATCTGGCTGCGGTCGGCCAGCGTCGTGAACTCGACGTACTTGGCCTTGGAGGTCGGCTCGGCCTTTTTGATCAGCTCGGCCAGCGAATAGCCCACCCAGGGGATGACCATGCTCCAGCCCTCGACGCAGCGCAACCGGTAGACGCGCTCTTCCATGGGGGCGAGCTTGAGCAGGGCGTCCAGGTCATAGCGGCCGGGTTTGGCGCATTCGCCTTCGACGCTGACCGTCCAGGGCCGGGGCTTCAGCGTGTGGGCGTTGGCGGCCGGGTCGGCCTTGTCGGTGCCGAACTCGTAGAAGTTGTTGTACGAGGTCGCGTCGCTGTAGCTGGTGAGCTTGTCCATGACGAGCGAGCCGGGCACGGCCGAGCGGCCACCTGGCAGCTTTGGCAGCTTGCCGCCGCCCGGCGCGGCCTGGGCCAGGGCCAGTGGCGACGTGGCCACCAGGCCGAGACCGGCCAGTGCTGCGCGGCGGTTCAGGTAGACGCGGCGTGGCGTGATCTCGCTGGACAGGGGCTCGTGGGCGGCGGTGGTTTTGATCAGCATGGCGGGTGCGATTTCGATGGATCTGGTGTTAGGTCGGCCAGGGACAGTCGGAACTTACACCGGCAGGCGCCGGCCCGTACGAGGTCCTGTGTAAACCCGCCGTCCGCCTACCTTGACGGCCGCAGGCGGGCGGCCGAGCATGCCGTCATGCCTGCCACCCTGTCGGCCCCTGAGCCCGCGCCTTCCCCCACTCGGTGGCGCGACACCAAGCGTCATGCCTGGCTGCTGTCGGGCCTGTTCCCGGGGCTGGCGTGGCTGAATGTCTGGCAGGCCGGGCGCAGCGGCGACGCCTTCTGGCTTTGGCTGCTGCCGGGCGTCATGTACACGTTGATCCCGCTGCTGGACACGCTGCTGGGCGAGGACCGCAGCAACCCGCCCGAGGCCCAGGTGCCCGCGATCGAGGCCGACCGCTGGTACCTCTTCGTGCTGCTGCTCTTTGTGCCGCTGCAGTTCGGGCTGACGCTGCTCGGCGCCTGGCTGGCGGTGCACGGTGGGCTCGGCGTGGTGGGTTTCATGGGGCTGGTGCTGACGGTGGGGGGCATCAATGGCGTGGCCATCAATACCGCCCACGAGCTGGGCCACAAGCACGCTGCCTGGGAGCGCTGGCTGTCGCGCCTGGTGCTGGCGCCGGTGGCGTACGGCCACTTCTTCGTCGAGCACAACCGCGGCCACCACCGGCGCGTGGCCACGCCCGAGGACCCGGCCAGCGCGCGCCTGGGCGAGAGCTTCTGGGCCTTCCTGCCGCGCACCATGTGGGGCAGCCTGCGCTCGGCCTGGCAGCTCGAACGCGACCGTCTGGCTGGCCGCGGTCACGGTCCCTGGCACTGGCGCAACCAATGCCTGCAGGCTTGGGGCCTGACGGTGGTGCTCTACGCCGGCCTGGTCATCTGGCTGGGCTTGGCGGTGCTGCCCTTCCTGCTGGTGCAGGCGTTCTACGGGGCCCAGTTGCTGGAGGTGGTGAACTACATCGAGCACTACGGCCTCTTGCGCCAGCGCGGGCCCGACGGCCGCTACGAGCGCTGCGCGCCCGAGCATTCATGGAACAGCAACCACCGCATGTCCAACCTGTTCCTGTACCACCTGCAACGCCACAGCGACCACCATGCCCATCCGGCCCGCCGCTACCAGGCCCTGCGGCATTTCGCGCAGGCGCCGCAGCTGCCCAGCGGCTATGCCGGCCTGCTGCTGGTGGCCTATGTGCCGCCGCTGTGGTTCCGGCTGATGGACCGGAGGGTGATGGCGCATTACGGCGGCGAATTGGGGAGGGCGAATGTGCAGGCGGGTGCGCGGGGGAGGTTGGAGCGGTGGTGGGTTGATTTCGAGAGATGAGGTTGCGCCGCGGCTCAAGGCATGGGCGACGGGATCGGCGGGAAGCGATTTGCACCTTCCGCCGGCAACTTGACCATGCAAGCAACGAACAGCGGGTTGACGAGCCAGCCGTTCAGCCATGACCTTAGCGACGGCAAGTCCAGCGCTGCAAACCATGCCGGGTTCACCGAGGCGAACTGGCGGACGAAGGGCATCACGGCCAGCTCGGTGGCACAGGCTGTGGCGCCGCCCAGGAAGGGTGTGCCTTGCAGCCTTGCCTCCAGTGGTCGCAGAAGCACATCCAGCGCCCTGTCGCGGTGTGCGTCTGGCGTGAGGGTCTCGCTCGCGTAGCGCTGGGGGTACTTCCAGCGGTCCAGGTGAAGCTTGAAGTCACCATCATTTCGCTGCACCAGGTCAAGGTTCGCAGGCGACTGCGCCCGCGTCCACCAGCCCAGCGCATCGGACGCAGCCAGTGCCCAGCGCATGATGTCCCAGCTCTCCTCGATCACGCTGCCGTCGGGCAGTTGCAGCACGGGTACCGTCGCCTTGGGAGACAGGGCCAGCAAGCTCGCGGGCTTGTCGCGCAAGCTGACCTCCACCGCCTCGAAGTCGCGCCCGGCTTGCAGCAGCGCCATCCGTGCGCGCATCGCGTAGGGGCAGCGGCGAAAGGTGTAGAGCCGCGGCAGCTGTGGGCCTGGGAGGGCGAACGGTGCCTGCGGTGTCGGCGTCGATGCGTGCATGGGCAAGGTCTGTGCGGTTGCGCGATCAAGTCACCGGCGTGAGCGCGGCTGTGGCTCAATGAACCCGCAGCACCTCAAACTTCTGTCGGACGGAAGCGATCTGTATCGACACCTCATCCCCTTCGTGTTTGCCGAGCATGGCCCTGCCCAACGGGGCTTCGCGGCTGATGACCTGGACGAGCTGGGCGCCGCTCACCAACTTCATGCTGCCTCCATCCGGACCGAGAAAGAGCTGTTGCTGCTTGTCGTCGGCATCGACCAGGCAGACCAGGGCGCCGATCTGTATGCCCTGGCTGGGGTCGTAGGCATGCGGGCGGAATTGACGCCAGTTGGCGATTGCCTGGCGGATGGCTTCGGCGCGGCGCGCCTGGCCGCTGGCCAGGTAGGCGGCTTCGAGACCCAAGGTGTCGTATTTGTTTTCGGCGATGTTCTCTTCGTGAGTCGCCGTTTCATGCGCCGTCCGCGCTGCCTGTTCGACTTGCAGCAGGTCTTGCGCGAGGCGTTCCAGCACCTGCTGCTGCAGCAAGAATTTATCCATGATGAAAGCTAGGCGCCTCGAACCAGCGAGGCCATCTTGATTATGAAGGGCTCGATCAGCGCTCGACGCTTTGGTTGCCTTCAGCGAAGGCAGGATGAGCCATCGCCGACAGACCACCCTCATTTGAAATCCCGACTCTCCGTCGGCAACCTGCCCAGCAACGGATTGAGGTTGATGAAGCCCTGCGCCAGCAGATGCCTCACATCGCCGTCGCCGCGCTGCCAGACGCCTTCGACGGCCAGCAGCCGCGCGCCCAGGATGGTGCCGCGGTGTTCTTCATAAACCTTGGGCCATACGATGACCTGGACGTTGCCGGTCTCGTCCTCCAGCGTGACGAAGAGGGTGCCTTTGGCCGTCTGCGGCTTCTGGCGGCCGGTGACGATGCCGCAGGCCTTGGCGCGTCGGCCGCTCTTGACGCCGTCGAGTTGCTGGGCGCTGAGCAGCCCCTCCTTCGCCAGGCGCGGGCGCAGCAGGGCCAGCGGGTGGCGTCGCAGCGTCAGGCCGGTGGCGGCGTAGTCCCACAGCACCTCTTCGCCTTCCTGCGCGGCGGGCAGGGCGAGATCGTCCTCGGGCAGCAGGCTGCCCTGCAGCAGCTCAGGCATGGCGTGCAGTGCCGAGGCTTGCCAGACCTGCTGGCGGCGGTGGCCGGCGAGTGAGGTGAGCGCATCGGCGGCGGCGAGCTGCTGCATGTCCTGCTGGGTCAGGCGAGCGCGGAAGGCGAGATCCTGCGGGTGAGCGAAATCGCCATCGCGAGTGCGGGCCTGCTCGATGCGATCGGCCGCCTCGTCGCCCAAGCCGCTGACCAGGCGCAGGCCCAGGCGCACCGCGGGTTGGTGCTGGCCCGGTCGCAGTTCCAGCGTGCTGTCCTTGTTGCTGTGGTTGACGTCGATGCTGCGCACCTCGACCTGATGCCGGCGCGCGTCCTGCACCAGCTGGCTGGGCGTGTAGAAGCCCAGCGGCTGGGAGTTCAGCAGCGCACACAGGAAGGCCGCGGGCTCATGGCATTTGAGCCAGGAGCTGACATAGGTCAGCAGGGCAAAGCTGGCGGCGTGGGACTCGGGGAAGCCGTAGGAAGAGAAGCCTTTGATCTGGCTGAAGATCTGCTCAGCGAAGGAGTCTTCGTAGCCGCGTTCGCGCATGCCCTTGATGACCTTGCCGTAGTACTTTTCGAGCACGCCAGGGCGCTTCCATGCGGCCATCGCGCGGCGCAGGCCATCGGCTTCGGTCGCAGTGAAGCCAGCCGCGATCATGGCCACCTGCATGACCTGTTCCTGGAAGATGGGAACGCCGCAGGTGCGTTCGAGCGCTTCCTTCAAGGCCTCCTTCGGGTACTTGATGTCCTTGGGGTCCAGCGCGCGATTCTTCAGGTAGGGGTGCACCATGCCGCCTTCGATGGGGCCGGGCCGCACGATGGCAACCTCGACCACGAGGTCGTAGTACTTGCGTGGCTTCAGTCGCGGCAGCATGGACATCTGCGCCCGCGACTCGATCTGGAACACGCCGATGGTGTCGGCCTTGCAGATCATGTCGTAGGTGGGGATGTCGTTGTCCGGGATGGTCAGGTCGATGGACGTGCCGCGCATCGGGTTGACGAGGTCGAAGCAGCGCCGGATGGCGCTGAGCATGCCCAGGGCCAGTACGTCGACCTTCATCATCTTCAGCTCGTCGATGTCGTCCTTGTCCCATTCGATGACGCTGCGATCCTTCATCGTCGCGTTCTCGATGGGCACCAGCCGCTCCAGTGGCCCTTCGGTCAGCACGAAGCCACCGACGTGTTGGGACAGGTGGCGCGGCAGCCCATTGAGCTGGCGACCGAGCGTGATGAGTTGCAGCAGGCGCGGGTCGTCCTCCGGCAAGCCCAGCTTCTGCAGCAGTTCGACGCGGTGCTCCTCGGGCAGCACCTGGGTGGACCAGCCGCTGTGGTCCTGGCTCATCACTTCCAGTTGCTCTTCGCTGAAGCCCAGCGCCTTGCCCACGTCGCGGATGGCGCTCTTGGGGCGGTAGCAGATGACGACGGCCGTCAACGCGGCGCGGTCGCGGCCGTACTTCTTGTAGAGGTGCTGGATCACCTCTTCGCGCCTTTCGTGCTCGAAGTCGACATCGATGTCGGGTGGCTCGTTGCGCTCGCGGCTGATGAAGCGTTCGAACAGCAAGGTGCTGCGGTCGGGGTCGACCGAGGTGACATGCAGGCAGTAGCAGACGATGCTGTTGGCCGCCGAACCACGGCCTTGGCAGAGGATCTTGATGCCGCGTGCGAACTCCACGACCTCGCCAACCGTCAGGAAGTAGTGCTCGTAGCCCAACTCCTCGATCAGATCGAGTTCGTACTCGATGCGGTGCTTCCATTTGTCGGGTACGCCGCCTACGCCCTGCTCGTCCCAGGGCCAGCGTTTCTCGGCGCCGGCATAGGTCAGGTTGCGCAGGTGTTGAGCGGCCGTGACGTCCGGTGGCACGACCTCGCTGGGGTAGTGGTACCTGATCTCGTTCAGGCTGAATTCGCAGCGCGTCGCCACCTGCAGCGTTTCCCGCATCAACGCTTCCGGATAGACCCGCGAGATGCGGTAAGTGCTGCGCAGATGCCGCTCCGCATTCGGCTGCAGATCAAACCCGCACTCGGCCACGGTGCGACCCAGGCGCGTGGCCGTCATCACATCCTGCAGTGACTTGCGCGAGCGCACATGGAAGTGCACGTCACCAGCGGCCACCAGGGGCAGGGCGGTGTCTTCGGAAAGCTGCTGCATGCGCTGCAGCCACAGCGCGTCGCTGGCCTCGCGCATCAGCTCGACGGCGATCCAGGCGCGGCCGGCGAAATGGCGCAGCACCCAATGCGCGGCCGGTGCCAGCTCGGCATCGGGGGCTTCGCGCGGCAGCACCAGCAGGGCCAGGCAGTCGCCCAGCTTCTCGGGCGCGATCTGGCGCCAGGGCAGGGTGTATTCGCCCTTGACCGGGCTGGCGCGGCGCAACCGGGTGATGAACTGGCTGAGGTTGCCGTAGCCGTTGAGGTTCTGCGCGATCAGCACGAGCTTGAAGCGCGGCGTGCCGGCGTCGTCGCGAACGAGGAATTCGCTGCCGATCAGCAGCTTCATCAGCGGGGGTTGCTCGATGTCGTCAATGGGCAGCCCGGCTTTCTTTGCCTCCTCCTTGAGGGCATGGTGTGCCGCCTCGCGCATCTCCCGCAACTGCTTGTGCGCCCGCACGACACCGGCCAGCGAGCATTCGTCGGTGAGGGCCAGGGCCTCGTAGCCCAGCTCGACCGCGCGCTCCACCAGCTCGGCCGGCTCGGACGCGCCACGCAGGAAGCTGAAGGCCGACAGGCAGTGCAGCTCGGCATAGCGTGGCAGATCGCCGCCTGAACCGGGGAATGGAGAAGGCCATCCGCCATCGGCCGCACGCCGCAACTCGGCCTCCGACGCAATGCCTTGCTCGCGCAGCATGGCCAGTCTCTCGTCGCGATCGGACATGGGCGGGGTCATTGGTGCACCCTTCGGCCTGCGGCCTGTCCCGCCAAGCGGGAACGAGCTTGCTTGGGGCGGCCCTGCGCTGCGCTCATGCGAACACTCCATGAAGAAACCAGCCTGGAGAGGCTGCAGGGGTGGAGGAAGGCCGCTCGTGATAGACCCACAGCAGGCCGCGCGTGGCGCTGCGGTACACGAAGTAGTCGCGCGCCTGCATGCCGCCTGGGCCTTCCCACCAGCCGGCCTCGATGCGGTGCGGGCCGCTGACCAGGCTCAGGGGGCCGCAATAGGTTGGCTGTTCACGCGCATCGGAGCGCAGCGGCCGCGGCGGCTGGACGAGCCAGGTGGGCTGGGGGCCGGAAGGGCGGCGCGAGGCGGCGGCCGGTGGGGCCGGCCAAGCCTGCCAGCGCTGCATATGGTCGAGCCGGTGATCCTCGCGCAGCCGTCCCTCGCGCACGTGATCAGCGCCCAGGCGCACGGACAGCCGCTCCAGCAGCGCATTCGTCGTCGTGCGCTCGGCCGGGTCGGTGGGGCCGGGCAGCAGGCTGACGCTGGCTTCCTGCAGGGGCAGCACGGAGTCGGCGCTGAGGCGGATCTCGCCGGCCGGCGCCGCCAGCTCCGTGCGGGCCAGGTGCTCGCCCAGCAGCCGCGTCAGGCGCGGCAGGTCGCGCGTGGTGTCGGCCGTGGCGATGTCGATCTCGCCGCTGCCGGCCACGTCCCGCGCGCGCATGGCGTCGTGCTGCCAGGACAGGCGCAGCGTGCGCACGCCGGCATGGCGGGCGGCGAGGAAGATGCAGAGCTGGCGCAGCAGCACCTCGGCGAAATGCAGCAGCACCGGCGCATGCTCGACGCGATAAGGCAGCTCCAGCCGCGCATCGAAGCGGTCGGGCAGGCTCAGCCATTCGTGTACTTCGGGCAGGTCGCCATAGGCCCGGTCCAGAGCCGTCAGCAGGGCCGGGCCGAAGCGCCGCGCCAGGGCCGGGCGCGGCAGGCGGCGCAGTTCGCCCAGGCGGGTGCAGCCCAGGCGGGCCAGCATGGCGTGGTGGGTGTGAGCGGCCGTCAGCGCCGACAGCGGCAGGGCGTCCAGGCGTTCGCCCAGTCGGCCGGGTGTGGTATCGGCGGTGCGAGCCAGGGCCAATGCGCCCACGGCTGTCTGTGCCCAGGCCATAGCGCCCAGAGCCAGGCCGGCCTGTGAGGCCTGCTGCTGCAGCCGCTGGCGCAGCGCCCGCGCGCCGCGGAACAGCCGCAGGCTGGTCGACACCTCGGCGACGACCGCCTCCTCCAGCCGCGCGACACGCGGCGTGAAACTCAGCGCCAGCCAGCCGAGTGCGTCGACATCGCCAGCCGGCGCATCAGGCGTGCAGCACAGGGCGAGCCAGCGCATGGGAGCGCTCCGTCGAAGGTGTGACCGGCGCCGGCAAGGGTTCCGGAGCGGGCGCGGGCAGGGGCTTGCGCTTGGCCGCCGTCAGCAGCGGCTCGACCTCACCCGGCACGGCTGGCAGGGCCAGCCAGCCCTCGTGCGCCGGGCCGCGGCGTTTGAGCAGATGCACGGCCAGATCCCAGCCTTCGCCCGGCTGCACAACCAGGCGCAGCGGCGCGGCCGAGGACTGCCGGGCGGCGCTTTCGGGGCGCATCAGGAAGGTGGGTGCATCCGAGCTCAGGGCGCTGACCTGCAGGCGGCGGATCTGTTCGGGCCGCGCCTCGGGCAGCCAGGCCAGCACGGCCACGCGCGACTTGATGGCCTGCTCGGCCGCCCACAGGGCCTGGGCCGACGTGCCGGCTTCCACCCAGACCAGGGCCGACGGCGGCAGGCCCAGGGCGCTCAGGCCCGGCAGATGCGGCGTGTGCGGCGGGTTGATGAGGAGCAAGGAACGCAGAGCCGGCTCGGCGGCCTGGCGCGAGCGTCGGCCTGGTGACAGGGGCGAAAGCGCCTGCCTTGCCCACCAAGCCTGCAGGGCCGGCGCCAGCAGCCGCCATTCCAGCACGCCGGATTGCGGCGCCAGCAGCTCGATGGCCGCCCGCGTGGGCCAGCCGCCGCCGGGCAGTTCGGCGTCCAGCGCAGTAAAGCCGCTGGGCAGGGTCGGATCGGCTACGGCGCCCAGGCTGCTGCCGCGCCACAGCCGGCCCTGCAGGCGGACGTCGTCCAGCGGCAGGCGGCCCATGGGTGGCGTTGAAAGAGCGGCGGGAGTGGCGACGGAGGCGGGCAGCATGGCCGGGAAGCAAGCAGGTCAGAGGGAAGGAACCGGAGCTTGAATGAGAGCACAATACTGTATGTATATCCAGTATTTTCTGCCAATCGCTCAGCCAGTGCCGCTAGCATTTCATGCATCTTGTGGAGAGCCGCCATGCAACTCGCCCCGCTGATCTGCGTCCGCGACGTGCCCGCCAGCAGCCGCTGGTATCAACACCTGCTGGGCGCCCACAGCGGCCATGGTGGTGACGAGTACGAGCGCATCAACGACGTCGACGGGCGCCTGGTGCTGCAGCTGCACCGCTGGGACATCGGCCACGACCATGGGCCGCTGGGCGACCCTGAATTGCCGCATGGCAACGGCATGCTGCTGTGGTTCGAACTGCGGGATTTCGATGCCGCCGTCGCGCGGGCCGAGGGGATGAATGTCGACGTCGTCAGGCCACGGCGCTGGAGCGAGAACGGCAACTGGGAGTTCTGGCTGCGCGACCCCGATGGTTATGCCGTGGTGCTGACCAGCCCCTTGCCCTGATGATGCGCCCCGACTTGCAGGAGATTGCTTGATGCCGATGAATGACTATCTGGTGCTGTCCCGCGGCCAGTGGGATGCCGACGCCAGCCCGCAGGCCGTGCAGGCGGCTGTCGACGCCTTCTACGTCTGGTACGAACAGGGCCTGGCCCAGGGCAGGCTCAAGCCCGGCAGCCGCCTGGAGACGGGCTGCCGCGTCATCGCCAAGGGCGGCCTCATCACCGACGGCCCGTTTGCCGAGACCAAGGAATGGGTGGGTGGCTACTGGTTCATCGTCGCCGAGACGCTGGAGCAGGCCGCGGCGATTGCGGCCGAGAACCCCTGCCTGCAGTTCGGCCTGACGCTGGAGATCCGTCCGCTGGACGGCAGCCGCTCCGACGTGACCGTGCACACCAACGAGACGCCGGCGACCTGGCGTTAGGAGAAGCCGTCGCCGTCGAAGTCCACCACGTCTTCGTCCCGCGCCAGCGTGGGTGGCGCATCCTTGGGCTTCATCGCCTCCAGTTGTTCGCGCAGCTTGGCGACCTGGTCCAGCCAGTAGTTGGGCGTGCCGAACCAGGGGAAGGCGAGGGGAAAGGCCGGGTCGCCCCAGCGGCGCGCCAGCCAGGCGCTGTGGTGGATCATGCGCATCGTGCGCAGCGGCTCGATGAGGCGCAGTTCGCGGTCGTCGAATTCGGCGATCTGCTCGTAGCCGTCCAGCACGGCATTCAGAAGGCGGCGGGCGGCATCGGGCTCCTCGCTGGAACCCGGCAGCAGCATCCACAGGTCCTGCACGGCGGGGCCGGTGACGGCGTCGTCGAGGTCGACGAAATGCGGGCCGCGGTCGGGCGTCCACAGGATGTTGCCGGGGTGGCAGTCACCATGCAGGCGGGTCAATTGCAGGTCGGGCAGGCTGTCGAAGGCGGCCTGGATGGCAGCGATGCAGCGCTGGGCAGCGTCATCCCAGGTGGCGGCGATCTCGGGCGGGATGGCGTCGTTGGCCATCAGCCAGTCGCGTGCCGTCTGGGCTGGCGCGGCACTGGCCCAGGTGAGGCGCTCGGCAAAGGGCTTTTGGCGGCCGACGCCATGCAGGCGGGCCAGCAAGCGGCCTATCCAGCGCAGCACTTCCGGGTCTTCCAGCTCCGGCCCGCGGCCACCCTGACGCGGCGTGACGGCCAGGCGCTGACCCTGGTAGTGGAAGAGGGTGGAGCCGCCGTCCAGCGACCAGGGTGCGGCAACGGGCACCTCGGCGGCGGCCAGCTCGGCGGCGAAGGCGTGTTCTTCCAGGATCTGCGCATCGCTCCAACGCGCCGGGCGGTAGAACTTGGCGACGGCCGCACCGCCGTCTTCCAGATGCAGCATCAGCACGCGGTTCTCGAAGGAATTCAGCTGCAGCAGCCGGCCGTCGGCGCGCAGGCCGGCGGCATCGAGGGCGTCGAGCATGAACTCCGGCGTCAAGTCGCCGAAGCTGAGGTCAGGGGTCGCGTGATGCATCCGGCGAGTGTCGCCGGGATGGGCTTATCCCCTGCGCGGACGTTGGGTGGCGTAGCGCGGGGCATCGACGACGACACCGACGATGTCGTCCATCATGGCCTCCTCATCGGCGTCGTCCAGCACGGGCAGGCTGCGCGGGTTGTAGCGCGTCGTGTCGAGGTTGCGCTGGGGCAGGCGGCGCTGATGCTGCTGCGGCGCGGGCTGCGCCGGCATGCGGGCGGCTTGATAGCGCTGCTCGCGTTCGCGTTCCCGGTCGCCATAGCCTTCGTTGTTGTTGCCACCGAAGACACCGGCGTCCTGCCACAGCGGCAGGGGTTGGGAGAACTGGCCCCAGTCGCTGCCGAACTCGTCCTCGCCGCTGCTGGAGCGGCGGCGCGACAGGCCGGACGTCGCAGCCGGTGCCGGCAGCGGGCCGCGTGAGTTGCTGCTCTGCGGCACGAGCAGCTGCAGTTCGGCGACGCTGGGCAACTGGTCCATGGCGCAGCGCAGATAGCGCACGCGGCAGGCCGACAGCACGGCATGCTTGATCTGCAGGGCGCGAGACGTCACGCCGCGCTCGCCTTCCAGGTCGATGGCGGCCAGCACGCGGCCGTTGGGGCTGCAGATGGCAAAAGTGACGTGGGAGGCGCCAAGCAGGTCGAACCAGTAACGGACTTCCTTGGCCTCGGTCGGCTGGCAGAAGCGCACCAGGGGCAGTTTGGACAGCACCACGTGATGGGGCAGGGCCTCGCGCAGCAGGCGGAAGACGCGCCGCTCGTCGGTCGTGAACACCGGTCGTGCCGTGAGTGACCACTCCGCCGGCAGGCCTTTATTGGCGTACGCGGGGCGACGCAGCGCCCAGATCAGGCTGATGGCCAGACCCAGGACGCAAACAGCCAGCGCGGCGATCCAATAGATGGCGTACGGCATACCCTGCAGGGATTTCGGCGGATGACGCCGACCTGTTGGATTCGCGGCGCAATGGGCGGTCAATGTAAGCGCAACGTCCCCAAAAGACATTACTCGCTAGTCCTGATGCCCCCGTGCTCAGGGGATCAAGACGCTTGCAAATGCCTGTCAGGCCGTCATTTATTCCTTGGCGGCGCGTCCGGGAGATTCGAAATGGGCCTTGACCTCGGCCACGCTGTCGACGAACCCGCTGAGCACCTGGGCCTGGCGCTTGAACTGGAAATCCAGTTCGCCGAGATGACGCTCCAGGGCCTGTTCGACCTGGGAGCTGAAGGAGTCGGGCGGCAGGCGCAGCCAGGCGGCCGATTCGCCGCCGTCGCGCTCGACCAGGGCGCCGGCCGCCGCTGCGATGCGCAGCATGGGCCGGTTCTCGCTAAGGGCGTGGATGAAGAGGGTGTCGACGCCGCGGTTGCGGGCGTGCAGGGCAGCGGCATCGAAAAGCCGCCTTCCCAGACCCCGGCTGCGCGACTGCGGCAGCACGGAGACGCCGAATTCGGCCATGCTGCGGTCGGATTCGCTGCCGCCATTCAAGGGTGGGGCATAGGCCAGGTGGGCCAGTGCAATCAGGTGCAGGCGGCGGTTGAAGATGCCCAGCACCTCGTCGCGGGCGAAATCGATGCTCAGCGCATATTTGCGGATCTGCTCGTCCGACGCCGGGTAGCCGAAGCGCAGATAGCGGTCGTGGGGCTCCAGGGCCAGCAGGTGCTCGATGATGCGGCGGCGGTGGCGCCGCGCCAGGGACCGGATGGGCACCCAGGTCGACAGCCGCTCCAGTGCGGCCCGGGCGCTGGCCAGCGGGCCGACGATTTCGGCAGGGGCGGGGGCAGGCGGCACATTCGGATCCGGGCCGAAGGCCGACAGCTCGTGAACCCAGTCCGCCGTGAGTTCGGCGGGCGGATCAGGAGGGGCGGGCGGGGGGGTGGACATGTCGGGTCTGCGGATATGACAAGGTTAACGCGTCGAGCCTTTCCAAACCATCGGCGGCGCTGGTACACTCGTGGGCTTTTCCGTCAAAAGGCTGCGGGAAAGAACCGTGTTGAGAGGCTGCGCTTAGAAGCAGCACCGAGGCCGGGCAGTATTCAGCCATACATCGTCGGCCTTTCTTTGAGGGGTCGACACAGCGAAAGCTACTCTCATGAAGACCTTCAGCGCCAAGCCGGCCGAAGTGACGCACGAGTGGTTTGTGATTGACGCCACCGACAAGGTGCTCGGACGTGTTGCCAGCGAAGTGGCACTCCGTTTGCGCGGCAAGCACAAGGCCATCTACACGCCTCACGTCGACACCGGTGATTTCATCGTCATCGTCAATGCCGAAAAGCTCCGTGTGACCGGCAACAAGGCCACCGACAAGGTGTACTACCGTCACAGCGGCTTCCCTGGCGGCATCTACGCCACGAAGTTCAAGGACATGCAAGCCAAGCACCCCGGCCGCGCGCTGGAGAAGGCCGTCAAGGGCATGCTGCCCAAGGGCCCGCTGGGTTACGCCATGGTCAAGAAGCTGAAGGTCTACGCAGGTCCCACGCACCCGCACACCGCCCAGCAGCCCAAGGCTCTCGAGATCTAAGGAACGGCCATGATCGGAAATTGGAATTACGGTACTGGTCGCCGCAAGTCGTCGGTTGCTCGCGTCTTCATCAAGAAGGGCACGGGCCAGATCATCGTCAACGGCAAGACCATCGACACCTACTTCGGTCGTCAGACCTCGATCATGATCGCCAAGCAGCCCCTGCTGCTGACGAACAATGGCGAAGCCTTCGACATCAAGGTGAACGTGCACGGTGGTGGCGAATCCGGCCAAGCCGGCGCCCTGCGCCTGGGCATCACCCGCGCGCTGATCGACTACGACGCCGCCCTGAAGCCCGAACTGAGCCGTGCCGGCTTCGTCACGCGTGACGCGCGTGAAGTCGAGCGTAAGAAGGTCGGCCTGCACGGCGCCCGTCGCAGGAAGCAGTTCTCGAAGCGTTAATTCATACGCTTTGGACACAAAAGGCCGCTTCAAGCGGCCTTTTGTTTTTGCGCCGACAATCCCCATATTCGTCTCAGGACAGATTCACAGGAGCCTCGCCATGAGTGCCGTGCTTGATACCCCCGTCTCCGACATTCCCGTGCCTCTGGTCTTCACAGACAGCGCCGCCGACAAGGTGCGTGACCTGGTGGCCGAGGAAGGCAACCCGGACCTGAAGCTGCGCGTCTTCGTGCAGGGCGGCGGCTGCTCCGGCTTCCAGTACGGCTTCACCTTCGACGAGGCCGTCAACGAAGACGACACGCAGATGCAGAAGAACGGCGTGACGCTGCTGATCGACTCGATGAGCCTGCAATACCTGACCGGCGCCGAGATCGACTACAAGGAAGATCTGCAGGGCGCTCAGTTCGTCATCAAGAACCCCAACGCCACGACGACCTGCGGCTGCGGCTCCAGCTTCTCGGTCTGAGCACGACGCAACGCTGCTGAAGAGCCGCCCTTGTGGCGGCTCTTTGCATTTCGCGGCACCTCACTTGCCCCAGGCTCGCATGGACCAGGAACGCGATCAACGCATGCTGCTGTGGCTGGTGGCCCTCGGCTTCTTCATGCAGACGCTGGACGCCACCATCGTCAACACCGCCCTGCCGGTGATGGCACGCAGCCTGGGCGAGAGCCCGCTGCGCATGCAATCCGTCGTCGTCGCCTATTCGCTGACCATGGCCATGCTGATCCCGGCCACCGGCTGGGTGGCCGACCGCTTCGGCACGCGGCGCGTCTACGTCGGTGCCATCGTGCTGTTCGTCATCGGCTCGGTGCTGTGCGCGTTGGCGTCCAGCCTGACGATGCTGGTCGCCGCGCGCGTCGTGCAGGGGGCGGGCGGCGCGATGCTGCTGCCGGTCGGGCGACTGGTCGTGCTGAGGACCTTCCCGCGCGAGCGCTTCCTGCAGGCGATGAGCTTTGTCGCCATTCCCGGCCTGGTAGGCCCGCTGATCGGCCCGACGCTGGGCGGCTGGCTCGTCGAGGTGGCGTCCTGGCATTGGATCTTCCTCATCAACGTGCCGGTGGGTGTCATCGGCGCGCTGGCCACGCTGCGCTACATGCCGGTGCCGGCGCCGGTTTCCACGGGGCGTTTCGACCTCGCCGGCTATTTGCTGCTGGCCTTCGGCATGGTGGCGATGTCGCTGGCCCTGGACGGCCTGTCCGGCCTGGGCCTGCGTCAGGCCTCGGTGCTGCTGTTGATGATCTTCGGCCTCGCCAGCCTGACCGCCTACTGGCTGCATGCGCTGCGCCGGCCCGACCCGCTGTTTTCACCTCGGCTCTTCCAGGTCGGTTCGCTGCGCATCGGCCTGCTGGGCAATCTGTTCTCGCGCCTGGGCAGCTCCTGCATGCCCTTCCTGATCCCGCTGTTGATGCAGGTCGTCATGGGCTACTCGCCCGCCCAGGCCGGCATGATGATGCTGCCCGTTGCCCTGGCCAGCATGTCGATGAAGCGCATCACGACGCCGCTGATCATGCGACATGGCTACCGCCGTGTGCTGACGGTCAATACCCTGCTGGTCGGGCTGACGATGGCCAGCTTCGCCCTCGTTTCCCCGGGGCAGCCGGTGGTCATCAACGTCCTCCAGCTGGCCCTCTTCGGGGCCGTCAATTCGATGCAGTTCACGGCCATGAACACGCTGACCTTGAAGGACCTCGACCCCATCAACGCCAGCAGCGGCAACAGCCTGCTGTCCATGGTGCAGATGCTGGCCATGGGCATGGGTGTCGCCGCGGCGGGCGCGGTGCTGGCGGCCTTCACAGCCCACTTCGGCATGGATGGCGTGCAGACCCTGCAGACCTTCCGCGCCACCTTCGCCAGCATGGCCCTGATCACCATGGCCTCGGCGGCCATCTTCTGGCAACTGGACGCCCGCGACAGCGTGGCCGCGGCCGCCAACCCTGAGCAGGAAGTGGAAGCCGGCTAGGCGGGATACAGGGCGCCGAGCAGGCGCGGCCCGGCGGCGCCGGTGACGGCCGGCAGATTGCCCGGCTGGCGCGTGACGAAGCAATGCGCCAGCCAGGCAAAGGCCGCGGCCTCGACCTGGTCGACGGGCAGGCCGTGCTCGGCGCTGGTCTGCACCGCAACGCCGGGCAGCAGTTCGGCAAACCGCCGCATCAGCCGGCCGTTCAGTGCGCCGCCGCCACAGGCGATCAGCGTGCGGACGTCGGGCATCTGCGCCTTCAGCGCGTCGACGACGCAGCGAGCGCTCAGCTCCAGCAACGTGGCCTGCACGTCTTCGGCCGCCAGCCCGGGCGTCAGCCTGGCATCCAGCCAGCGCAGGTGGAAGAGGTCGCGGCCCGTGCTCTTGGGTGGCGGCAGCGCGAACCAGGGCTCGGCCAGCAGGGCGGCCAGCAGCTCGGGCAGCACCCGGCCGGTGGCGGCCCAGGCGCCGTCGGCATCGAAAGTCAGGTTGCGGTGGCGGGCGATCCAGCCGTCCATCAGGCAGTTGGCCGGCCCGCAGTCGAAGCCGCCGGTGCGTCCGTCGGCAAAGAGCAGGCTGAGGTTGCTGATGCCGCCGAGATTCAGCACGGCGCCGTCCTGGCCTCCCGTGCCGAACACGGCGCGATGGAAGGCCGGTACCAGCGGCGCGCCCTGGCCGCCAGAGGCGACGTCGCGGCTGCGCAGGTCGCAGACGACGTCGATATGGGTTTGCTCGGCCAGCAGGGCGCCGTTCAGCAACTGGGTCGTGTAGCCGTCGAAGCCATCCGGCCGATGGCGCACGGTCTGGCCATGGGCGCCGAGGGCGGCGACCTGGCTGCGCGTCGTGCTCGTGGCTTCCAGCAGCTGCGAGACGACATCGGCATAAGCGCGGGCCACGCCATTGGCGGCCAGGGCGGCACGGTGCAGCTCGTTGTCGCCGGGCGTGTTCAGCGCCAGCAGTTCGTCGCGCAGCGCGTGGGAGAAGGGGGCGTGCACATGGCCGGTGACGGCCAGCGCTTGTGCGTCGAAGAGAACCCCGTCAACACCGTCGAGCGAGGTGCCCGACATCAGCCCGATGTAGAGCCGACGAGCTTCAGTCAGCGGCAGCGACGCCATCCATGGTCTCGGCCACGGCCAGCTGGGTCTTGACGCTGGCGACGGTCTGCTGGAACTGCGACTTGGCGTAGCCCGGCAGCGTGACGGCCTCGGAGGCCTTGGCGATGGTGCGCGGGTCCATGTGGCGGCCGCCGACGCGGAACTCGAAATGCAGGTGCGGGCCGGTGGCCCAGCCCGTCATGCCGACGGCGCCCAGCTTCATGCCCTGCTCGATGCGCTGGCCCTTCTTGACGTCGATGCGGCTCAGGTGGGCATAGACGGTGCTGCGGTCGCCGCTGTGGCGCACCTGCACGACATTGCCGAAACCGTTCTGCCAGCCGGCCATCTCGACCGTGCCGTCACCCACGGAACGCACGGCCGTGCCGGTCGGCGCGCCGTAGTCGACGCCGTTGTGCTGGCGCCAGGTGTTCATGATGGGGTGCAGGCGCATCGCGAAGCCGCTGGTGATGCGCGAGAACTCCATCGGGCTGGCCAGGAAGGCGCGGCGCTTGCTGGTGCCGTCGAAGCCGAAGAAGCTGCTCTTGCCGGTGGCGCTGTCCTTGAAATAGACGGCCGAGTAGGTGCGGCCGTTGTTCGTGAACTCGCCGGCCAGCAGGCGGCCCACGCCGCCGTCCCAGGTGATGGCTTCACCGTCGGCCGTCAGCGTCTCGTAGACGATGCTGAAGCGGTCGCCCTTGCGCAGTTCGCGGTGGAAGTCGATGTCGCCCGAGAACATGTCGGCCATCTGCGATGCGATCGCGTCGGGAATGTTGGCGTCGTCGGTGGCGGCGAACAGCGAGGTGCGGATGCTGCCGCTGCCCAGGGCCACCTGGGCCTGCAGGGGCGCCGTCTCGGTACGGGCCGTGAAGCGGCTGCCATCGCGCTCGATGGTCAGGCGCGTGAAGTGACTCCCTTGCTGCTCGACCTTCTCGGCGGGCGAGCGCACGACGATCTTCTGCACCTGGCCGGAGGCGTCGGCCGTCAGGTGCACCATCTTGCCGGCTCGGCCTTGCAGCACGCGGCGGCCCAGCGGGTCGGTGCGCAGGAAGGCGGCGGCGGCCGGGTCGAAGGCGCCAGCGCGCTTGAGCAGGCTGTCGGGGGTGTCGCTGGAGCGCGTGGCTTCGGCGCGGGTCAGGCCGATGGCGTGCGCAGCCAGTTCATCGAGTTGACTCTCGATGTCGGGCGTGGCGAGCGTCTCGACCAGGGTGCGCTTGGGCAGGGCGGCGGCATCGGGGGCCAGCGGCGCGATGCCGAAGGCGGTCACGGCAAAACAGCTCAGGGCGCCCACGACGGACGCCGTCAGCGCACGCGGGTGCTTGGCGGCAAAGGCCTCGGCACGCTGCAGGCTGGTCTTGAGTTGCTGAAGGCGATACTGAACGGTCACTCTCGGTTTCCCGGGGTTGTCGCTGGGGCAATCCCGGCCGAGCCGGTTCCACGCGCAGGCCGCTCGTGGGCGGCCCTTAAAATCCCTGGATTGGTTGTGTTGAAACAACACCCCCAAAACGAAGGGTGAATTCTAACGGCTTTGTCCTACCCGACATGCCGGTTAACCCCGATGGATCAATAACTTAACAATTTTGTCCGGCTTGTGACCGGGCACGATGCCCCATGTCCGCTGCTGCCCAATTCCCCATCACCGATGCCGTCCTGGAGGCCCTGGCCGTCACGCGCCGCGGCGTGGACGAGCTGCTGCCGGAGGCGGAATGGACCAAGAAGCTGGCTCGCTCGGCGGCCACCGGCGTGCCGCTGCGCATCAAGCTGGGCCTGGACCCAACGGCGCCCGACATCCATGTCGGACACACCGTTGTCCTGAACAAGATGCGCCAGCTGCAGGACCTCGGCCACCAGGTCATCTTCCTGATCGGCGACTTCACATCCCTGATCGGCGACCCGTCCGGCCGCAACGCCACCCGCCCGCCGCTGACCAAGGAGCAGATCCAGGCCAACGCCGAGACCTACTACGCCCAGGCCAAGCTGGTGCTGGACCCGGCGCGCACCGAGATCCGCTACAACTCGGAATGGAGCGAGCCGCTGGGCGCGGCCGGCATGATCCAGCTGGCCAGCAAGTACACGGTGGCCCGCATGATGGAGCGCGACGACTTCACCAAGCGCTTCGCCGCCCAGACGCCCATCTCGGTGCACGAGTTCCTCTACCCGCTGATGCAGGGCTATGACTCGGTGGCGCTGAAGTCCGACCTGGAGCTGGGCGGCACCGACCAGAAGTTCAACCTGCTGATGGGCCGCCACCTGCAGCAGGAATACGGCCAGGAGCCCCAGTGCATCCTGACCATGCCCCTGCTCGAGGGCCTGGACGGCGTCGAGAAGATGTCCAAGTCCAAGAACAACTACATCGGCATCACCGAGCCGGCCAACACCATGTTCGCCAAGATCCTGTCGATCAGCGACGTGCAGATGTGGAAGTGGTTCGAGCTGCTGTCCTTCAAGTCGCTGGCCGAGATCGCCGCGCTGAAGGCCGAGGTCGAGGGCGGCCGCAACCCCAAGGACGCCAAGGTCATGCTGGCCAAGGAGATCACCGCGCGCTTCCACAGCGCCGCGGCGGCGGATGCGGCAGAGGCGGACTTCAACAACCGCGCCAAGGGCGGCATTCCGGACGACATCCCCGAGGTGCAGCTCAGCGGCGCGCCCATGGGCATTGCCCAGGTGCTGAAGGCCGCCGGCCTGGTCGCGTCGACGGGCGAAGGCCTGCGCATGGTCGAGCAGGGCGGCGTGCGCCGCTCCGGCGAGGTCATCGCTGACAAGGGTCTCAAGCTCGACGCCGGCGAGCATGTGCTGCAGGTCGGCAAGCGCAAGTTCGCGCGCGTCGTGCTGAGCTGAGCCTCGTCAGGGCGTAGGGGCGGGCGGCGGCAACAGCCGTCCCCGCAGCGCCGCCACGAGAGTCGCGATGAACAGGCTCACGACCAGCACATTCGCCACGATGAACAGCACCGGCGCCAGCATGGCGAACACCCGGTCGTCGCCGCGGGCGGCAAAGCGCATCGTGCCGGAAGCGATGGCCGTCGCGCCGAAGGTGTAGGCCCAGTAGCCGGCCGTGAAGGGCTGGCGCACCCAGGGCGTCAGCCGCAGCACGGTCAGGGCTTGCACGAGGGCGTAGCCGAGCAGCCCGTGGGCGATGAGGTCCGGCGGGCCGGAGGTGACGGCGGAATAGGCCAGCAGCGCCACGGCCGGCGGCGCGGGCTGGATGCCGAGAGTCGGCCGCAGCGGCAAGGGCAGCGGCTCGGCGGTCAGCAGGCGGCTCACGATGACCGACTCCATGGCCAGCCAGGCCAGCACGCCGGCGCCGAAGAACAGCTGCCCCAGCTCCGGCCAGCCCAGGGCGCCCGCGGCCATGGCCGACACCAGGCTGGCGGCGACCGTGGGCAGGTAGATCACCGGCGTGGTGGCGTTGACGCTGCGCCCACCGCGCCATAGGCCGCCGTGGCGCCAGGCGCCGAACACCAGCGCACCGATCGACCCCGCCGTGCACAGCGCGACTCCAACGGGGCGTGAATGTGGAAACGCCGCCATGCCGACCAGCATGGTCGTGACCGGCAGCAGGGCCACGAAACAGCACTGGATGGGGTGCTCGATCTCGGCGCGCGCCTCGGCGCCATGGCGCAGCCACTTCAGGCCGTACAGCAGCACCAGCGTCACCCAGACGGCCGCGGCCACCGCCATTACGGCCTCACCTGCCCAGGCGGGCAGGCCCCACAGCCGCGCCGCCGCGCGCCAGTCCGTGCCGAGGCCCGCCAGGCCCAGCACCATGCTGAAGAAGGAAGCCGGGATCACCCAGCGACGTGTGCTCATCCCGTCCCTCACTGTTCTGCTGTCTGCTCGGGGCGCCATTCTGGCGATTCGGTGGCCGCTCCGCACCGTTCACGACCACCGGTCGCGATTCACGGCCCGCCCTGTCGATTCGTCGCAAGCGGATCGCGCCGGGATCGAGGCGACAGCACAGTCCGCTCCATCGCAACGCAACGGAGAACCCCCATGACTGCTTCCCTCCCCGTCTGGCCCTTCTTCCTCCTCGCCGGTCTCGTGATGCTGGGCTATCGGCAGTCACGTGACCGTGTCGTCCAGCCCGGCACCCTCGCCAAGGTGGCCCTGGTCATGCTGGCCCTGTCGCTGTATGGCGTCACCGCGGCCTTCGGTGCGCACATGGTGCCGGTGCTGGCCTGGGCGGTGGCCTTTGCCGCGGCGGTCTTCTTCGGCGGCCCGCTGCTGGCGCCGCGCGGTCTGGCCAAGGAAGGTGCCGCCGTGCGCATGCCTGGCAGCTGGGTGCCGATGGGCCTGATGCTGGGCATCTTCATGACCAAGTTCGGCCTGGGCTTCGCCACCGGCATGGGTGCCCATGTCCTGCAGGAGGTCTGGTTCGTCGCCGCGGTGAGCGCGGTGCTGGGCCTGTTCAGCGGCGCCTTCGCGGCCCGTGCCACGGCGGTGCATCGCTTCTTCCGCGCCGCCTGAGATCCCGAACCCGTCAAAAGGGCTAGTCGCCGCGGCGGCGCAGTTTCGGGAACAGCATGCCCACCTGCCGGCGGTAAGCCAGGTAGCGCTGGCCGAACTGCGCGACCAGGTCGCGCTCCTCGAACCAGATGCCCACCAGGATGTAGCCCGTGCTGGCCGCTGCGAACAGCGCGTGGCCGGCCGTCATCCGCGGTGTGGCCCAGAAGGCGAGCAGGAAGCCGACGTAGATCGGATGGCGCACATGCCGGTAGAACAGCGGCGTGCGAAACACCGGTGCCGCGATCTGCTGCCGGCGCAGCTGGGCCCAGGGCTGGCGCAGCCCGAACAGCTCGAAGTGGTCGAGCAGCCAGGTGCTGATCAACAGCACGGCCCAGCCGGCCCAGAACACCGCCTGCAGCGCCAGGCGGCCGGTCGGGTCCTGCACCGACCACAGCAGCGGTGCCGGGATGGCGCGCCATTGCCACAGCAGCAGCGCCAGCACCGCGCTGGCCGCGGCCACGAAGGTGGCGCGTTCCACCGACTCGGGCACCACGCGGATCCACCAGCGCTTGAAGCCGCGCCGCGCCATCACGCTGTGCTGCACCGCGAACAGTCCCAGCAGCGCGAGGTTGACGAGCAGGGCCTCGGCGAGCGGCGCCGTGGCACCGTCGTCGATGGTCCTGGGCCACCCCGGCAGGTTGCCGACGAAACCGATCGCGCCGACGAAGGTGACCAGGGAGAAGGCGTAGGCCGCGAGGGCGTACAGCATGGCGAGCCAGGGCATGTCGAGAATCTCCGTCGAATCAGCGTTCAGCGCAGGCGCAGCACGATGCGGCCCTGTACGCGCCGGTCGCGCAACTGGGTCAGGGCGTCGTCAAACTGCGCCAGCGGCAGCGCCGCGGCCACCTGGGGGCGCAGCCGGCCCTCGGCCACGAGCTGCATCAGCTGCGCGTCGGCGCGGGCGCTGGCCTCGGGGTGGCGCATGGCCCAGGCGCCCCAGAAGGCGCCCACCAGGGAATAGTTCTTCAGCAGCGGCAGGTTGGCCGCGAGCGAGGGAATGGCGCCGCTGGTGAAGCCGATCGTCAGCAGCCGGCCGCCCCAGGCCATCAGGCGGGACATGGTGGCGAACACGTCGCCACCGACGTTGTCGAAGCACACGTCCACGCCCTGGCCGTCGGTCAGCGCGGCGATTCGCGCCTTCAGGTCTTCCTCGGCGTAGGCCACCACGGCGTCGGCGCCGCGGCTGCGAGCCACCTCGGAACGCTCGCTGGTGCTGACCCCGGCAATCACGCGTGCGCCGAGGTGATGCGCCAGGTCCACCGCTGCCAGCCCGACGCCGCCCGCAGCGCCGCTGACGAAGACGGTCTCGCCCGGTTGAAGCCGGGCGCGCTCCACCAACGCGTAATGCGCCGTGCCGTAGGCGTAGCGCACGGTGCAGGCGGTCTCGAAGTCCACCCCGGCGGGCAGCGGCGTCACCTGCGTGGCCGGTGCGAGCATCTGCTCGGCCCAGGCGCCGGTCCAGCCGCCGCAGGCGACGCGGTCCCCCGGCTGCAGGTGGGTGACGCCGGCGCCAACCGCGCGCACCACGCCGGCCGCGTCGCTGCCCGGTGTGTAGGGCAGGGGCGGCCGCATCTGGTAGCGGCCCTGGGCCATCAGCAGGTCCATGAAGCTGACCGCGGCGGCGTGGACGTCCACCAGCACCTCGCCAGCGGCGGGCGTGGGCGAGGGCAGCTCCGCCAGCGCAAAGCGTGGCGGGTCGGCGTAGTCGTGGCAAAGGACGGCGCGCATCTCAGGCCTCCTTTAGCCGCACGACGACCACCTCGGCCGTTGCGCATTCAACGTCGCCCTGCAGCACCCGGCAGGTGACGGTGCTGCGCCGGCCGCTGTGCTCCACCACATGGGCCCGCAGTTCCAGCGGTTGCTCGATATCCGCGGGCCGCAGGTAGTCGACGTTCAGCCGACCGGTGACGAAGGCTGGCGGCGATGCGCCGGCGCCGAGAGCGATGCCGTGGTCGCGGCAATGGGCGGCCATGGCCGTCCAGACGGCGTGGCAATCCACCACCGAGGCGATGGCGCCGCCATAGACCACGCCGGGGTGGCCGATGTAGTGCGGCGGCGGCTGCCAGCGGCACACCAGCTCGTCGCCCTGCCAGCGGCTCTTGATCTGCAGCCCGTGCTCGTTGAGCGTGCCACAGCCGAAACACTGCACCTTGAGGGCGTCCTGCAACGCCGGTCCTGCATCGTCCAATTCAGCCTCCCGTCGAGTGAGGAGACTGTGGCGCGCGGGGCCTCGTGTCGACAAGTCGGCGCCCTACGGTAGCGCCCGGCCCGCCTACCGGGCGATCACGGTAGTCAGTCCTGCAGCAGGCGCAGCCGCGTGGCGCGGTGCACGGCCTCGGCGCGCGTGCGGCAGCCCAGGGTCTTCAGCGCGCTGGCGACGTGCATCTCCACCGTGCGCGGGCTCAGGCTCAGTGCGCCGGCGACCTGCTTGTCGGTTTCGCCGCCGGCGATGCGGCGCAACACCTCGGTCTGGCGCGGCGTGAGCCGGGGTGCGGGTGCGGCGGGCTCATGCCCGGTGCCCAGGAACTCGCGCACTTCGCGCAGAAAGCCGGCGAAGGCGGGCTCGGTCGGCAGCGGGATGTGGTTGCGGCCCTCCAGCGGCACGAAGCGGGCGCCGGGCACCAGCGAGGCCAGACGGCGGCCCTGCTCGAAGGGCACCATCTGGTCGTCCTTGGGATGCAGCAGCAGCGCCGGGCAGCGCACGCGGCGGGCGGCGTCCTTGACGTTGATGCCGTAGAGCGAATCGAGGTAGCGCGCCGCCACGTCCGGCGAGCAGGTCTCGCGCTGCAGCTTGTCGAAGGCGGCCCATTGCTCGGGCGAGGCATCGGGCAGGAAGCGCGACACGAACACCTGGCGGAAGGCCGGCGAGCTGTTGCCCCAGCCCACGGCGGCGAGCTCGCGCATCAGGTCGCCCTCGCGGCGCACGGCCGGGTCGGGGTGGCTGGTGCTGTAGTAGGACGTGGCGAAGCCGCCGAACAGGATGAGGTTGCGCACGCGCTCGGGATGGCGCGCCGCGTACTCGACCGCCACGCCGGCGCCGCAGGTGAAACCCAGCAGCGTGAACGGCTCGTCGCGGCCATAGGTGTCGGCCACCGCCTCGAGGTCGCGCACCCAGGACTCGAACGACAGATCGTCGACGCGGCGCTGCGACAGCCCGCAGCCGCGGGTGTCGTATTCCACATAGGTGTGCGAGGCCGAGAACTCGTCGATCAGCGCGTGCTGGATGGTGCCCGGCACGACGGGATCGATGTGGGTCAGCCAGGTGGCCGCCTTCAGCACCAGCGGTCCTTCGCCATGGCGGGCGGCAGCGATCTGCACGCCGTCGGACGATGTGATGAAGCGGATGTCGCTGCGCGTGGCCATGGAGTCCCCTGCGCAAAAGTCTAGCGCGAGGCCGATTGGCGGCCGGTGTCGCGCGTCTCAGGCGGCCGTGCGCCGCTTGTCTGCGTACATCCGCGCGTCGCTGCGATGCAGCAGGGCCTGCATGGATTCGCCCTTGCGCCCCTGCTCCAGGCCGACACTGATGCTGACCTCCAGGCCCGGCGCGAAGGCCTGCCAGTCATGGTCGCGGACCGCCGCCTTCATGCGGGCGCAGATCTGCTCGGCCACCGGCAGCGTGGCGTGCCCGAACAGCACCACAAATTCGTCGCCCGCGAGCCGGGCGACGAAATCGCTGCTGCGCACCGAGCTGGACAGCACGTCGGCGACGACCTTGAGCACCTGGTCGCCGACCTGGTGCGAGAAGTTGTCGTTGATGTGCTTGAAGCGATTGACGTCGATGAGGGCCACGCAGGTCGGGGCATCGTCATCGCCGGACGCGGCGCGCACCGTCAGCTGCCGGTCCAGCGCGCGCCGGTTGGGGATGCGCGTGAGGCAGTCCTCGAGCGACAGCCGCTCCAGCATGCGCGAGCGGGACTCGAGCCGCTCGATCTGGTTGGCCGAGGCACGGGCCTGCAGCTGCCATTCCCGGGCGCGATCCCGGCTGTCGAGGGCCTCGAGGCGCAGCGCCTGCTCCCGCTGGTGCAGCTGGCGCAATTCGTCGGCCTCGATACGATTTTCTCCGCGCGCACGGGCCAGCGTCGCGACCAGTTGATGCCCCAGGCAGGCCAGCGACTCGTGCTCGGCCTCCGCAGCGGCTGCCACGAACTCCCGGCCCAGTTCCAGGGCCAGGTCGGTGTCGCCGCAGGACCAGGCCGCCTCGGCCTCGAGCCAGCGCCGCAGGCCGGTCAGCCAGCTCGCCGCGCCCGGGCGTGCGTTCCAGGCGTCGCACCACAGCAGCTCTGCGGAGGTGGTCTGCAGATCTCCCACCCAGGCGGCGGCCAGTCCGCGCAGCAGGTGCAACTGGGTGCGCATGGGGGCCGTCGTGCCGGGCAGCAGGCCGTCGTCACCATGGCGCTCGATGATGTCGGTGCAATCCGTCAGCCGCGCGTTCAGCTGATAGACGAAAGGGGCGTTGCCAGTGTCGAAGCGCAGCGTCACGCAGCGCACGGCCTCCAGCAGGGCGAGATTGAGCAGCGGCTGCAGCGGACTGGCCGACGGCTCATCGGCGTGGACGAGGTCTGCCGAGCGCTCGAAGGCCGACTCAGCCCGCGCGAAGTCCCGGCACCAGAGCAGTGCGATGCCGAGGGCGTTGTGGGCCAGCGGCTGCAGGTGGGAAGGCGGCAGCCCTTCGGCCAGCGACACGGCGAGCCGGGCGCTTTCCACGGCCTCGTCGACCTGGCCGAGGTCAGCGGCGGTGTGCGACAACGTCGTCAGCGCCATCACCTCGCCGGGGAGATCCCGCGCCTGCTGCAGCAGGAGAGCGGCGGACTGGCTGTTGCGCTGGGCGCGCCGCAGATAGGACAGCTGCCGGTCGCAGTCGGCGAGGCAGGCCAGGGCCCGGCCCTCGTCCAGTGCGTCGCGGCTGCTCTGCGCTTCTTTCAGGACTTGCCGTGCCAGATAGGTCGCCTGATCCACATCGCCGACCTCCAGGGCTTCATGGGCCCGACGGAGGGCGATGTCTTCCTTGCTGTGCGTCAATGCGGCCCCTCCTCGAGTCTTGTGATGCGAACGCAGCCGTGCCCGCGCGGCCGCGTGAGGGGCTGATGGTGCCGCGTATTGAGGCTGTTTCAGCAGCGCCGCGAGTCGCAAGCGTCGATTGCTGCACGGTCGGCGGCGTTCGGCTCGCCCTCCATGCAAAAGGGAGGCCGCAGCCTCCCTTGTTGCTCAGGGCTTTACCGGCCGCAGATAGGGCCCCGGTTTGACCTCCTTGACCGGCTCGGCGGCGATGCGCCGCTTCAGCTCGGCAAGTGCCGCCTCCAGCTGCGCGTCCTGCCCCGCCGCCGTGGCGCGTGGCGGGTTGTCGACCTCGATGTCCGGCGTGACGCCGACGCCTTCGATGAGGAAACGTCCCGAGGCGTCCATCTGCCCTGTCTCGGCGGCACGCATGATGCCGTTGTCGAGGAGGCGGTTCTGATCGGACAGCCAGACACCGGCGCCCGAGCTGCGCTTGCCGATGACGGGGCCGAGCTGGAGGCGCTTGAAGCCTTCGGCGAAGGTCTCGCCGTCGGAATAGGTGTCCTCGTTCATCAGCATCACGGTGTGGCCGCGGTAGACGTTCTGCATGTTGGCGTAGACGGGGGCGCCGCCCGGCGAGCGCGGCTGCCAGAAGGCCCAGGCGCGGCGCAGCAGCTTCTCCAGGATCCAGCTGTCGATGTTGCCGCCGTTGTTGTAGCGCACGTCGATGATGAGGCCGTCGCGGTCGCTGGCGGCGTAGAACTCGCGCACGAAGTCGGCGATGTCGGCCGGGCCCATGGCGCGCAGGTGCACATAGCCGATGCGGCCCTGGCCGGTCTGCTCCACGGCGCGCGCGCGGCTGAAGCGCCAGTCGTTGTAGCGCAGCTGGTTCTCGCGCAGTTGCGCCACCGGCGTGACGATGCGCTGCATCGTCTTGCCACCCGCCTGCTTGACCTCGACCAGCACCTGGCGGCCGGCCTGGCCGCGCAGCAGCTCCAGCAGATGCGGCGCATCCGCGGTGGGGCGGCCATTCACGGTCGTGATGACGTCGCCGACCTTCAGGCCGAGGCCTGGTGCGGCCAGCGGCGGGGCTTCGGACGGCAGCTCGGGGTCGGCCAGGTAGATGGCGTCGATGCGCCAGCCGTCGGGCACACGCGAGAAGCGGCCGCCCAGGCCGGCCAGGCCGGGCTCGTCCGGCGCGGGCCGCGTGTCACCCGCACCGACCTGGCTGTGCAGGGCGCCCAGCTCGCCGACCATCTGCGCCATCAGCTCGGCCAGCTCGAAGCGGTCGGTGACGCGGTCCACCAAAGGCTCGTACTTGGCGCGCATCGCCGTCCAGTCGACGCCGTGCATGGCCTTGTCATAGAAGTGGTCGCGGTGCAGGCGCCAGGCATCGGCAAACATCTGCTTCCACTCCGCGCGCGGCTGGGTGGCGATCTGCCAGTCGCTCCAGCGCACTTGCAGCTTGCTCAGGTCGGTCGGCAGCTTGGGCGCGGCCTCGACGATCAGCACCTCGGGCGCGTTCTGGCCCTGGTTGCGCACCACCATCAGCTTCTTGCCGTCGGCACTGATGTCGTAGTTGCGCACATCGCTGGCCAGCACCTCGGCCGGGCCGCCCTGGTTGTCGATGCCAATGGACTTGAGCTGGCTCTTGCCATCCAGGTCGCGGTCCAGGAACCACAGCCGCTTGCCATCGGCCCGCAGATCGCGATAGCTGCCGGAGGCTACGGGCAGCTCGTACAGGCGCTCGGCCAGGCCCTCGAACTGGATGGCCGGCTTGCCCTTCTTGTCGGCGGCCGGTTTCTTGTCCTTGTCATCGGGCTTGCGTTCGGTCGGGGCCTTGTCGGTGGCCTTCTTGTCTTCGGCGCGCTGTTCGTCCGCCTTCTTGTCATTGGCCGACTCCAGTTCGTCCTTGGCGGCGAAGGGCGAACGCAAACCGGGCTGCAGGGCCAGCGCATAGAGCTTGGCGCGGAAGCCGAAGAAGGGGCCGGTGTTGCGGTCGCCCCAGGGGCTGCCGCCGCCGGTGGTGGCGAAGTTGCGGTTGGATGAGAAGTAGAGCCACTGCCCGTCGGGGCTGAAGGTGGCGGCGGCGCTGTCGTAGCGGTCGCTGGTCAGCGTGTGCGTGCGGCCATCGGCCGTGTTGTAGAGCTGCAGCTGGCCGCGGTCGGGCTGGCGCAGCGACAGCGTCCAGGCCAGGGCCTGGCCGTCGGGGCTCCAGCCCTGCAACTGCGGCGGCTCGCCCACCGTGCTGCGGGCGATCTCGCGCGTCGTCCGGGCCTTCAGGTCGGTCAGGTAGACGGCGCCCTCCTTGTCGGTGTGCGCCAGCCAGCGGCCATCGGGCGAGGGCAGCAGATCCCGGCGCTGGGTCGTTGCACCGCTGGTGATGCGCTCGGGCTGGCCCGTGCCATTGGCGGCGAAGCGCCAGATCTCGGTCTCGCCGCTGAAGTCGCAGGTGGCGAAGACGCTCTTGCTGTCGCTGCTGAACTCGCCCTTCTTGCAGCGGCCGTCGGCGGGCTGTGGCAGTTCGGCGCGGCGCAGCGCCTGCACGCCCTGCGTGGCGAGGTGGCCCCGCGCCGCCAGCAGCACGCGTTCGCCGTTGGGCGCGAAGGCCGTGTCGGTCAGGAAGTCCTGGGGCTTCTTGATCCAGCGCTCGCGCTGCTGGTCGAAGTCGCCACCCAGGCTGATGTCGAGCTTCTGCGGCGCGCCGGATTGCGACAGGTCGACGAGGTAGAGGTCGGCCCCCACCGCGTAGATTACCCGCGTGCCGTCGATGGACGCGTGGCGGATGTCCCAGCCCTTGTGCGTGGTGTGCTGGCTCAGGTTGCCGCCCTGGGCGTCGACCGACCACAGATTGACGGTGCCGTCGCGGTCCGACAGGAAGGCGATGCGCTCACCACCCGCTGCGCGATAGGGCATGGGGCGGCGGTCGTTGTTGCCTTCGGCGACCAGCGGCCGGGCCTCGGCATTGCCGCCCAGGTCCAGCGACCACAGCCGCGAGATGGCGCCGCCGCGGTACTGGCGGGCGTTGTCGCCGCGCAGGCCGCTGCGCGTGAAGTAGAGCGTCTTGCCGTCGGCGCCCAGGGCCGCGTCGCTGGCCTGGCCGACCGGCAGCTGGCGGCGCTGGCCGGTCTTCACGTCGATGGCGAAGAGCTGGGCACCGGGGCGGGCATCCAGGCCGGTGTAGAGGACTTCGCCCGCGGCCGTGAAGCCCCAGACGCGCATGCCGCCGCCTTCCCAGGTCAGCCGCCTGGGCACGCCGCCGGCGGCCGGCATCAGATAGATCTCGGTGCCGCCGTCGTACTGGCCCGTGAAGGCCAGCCACTGGCCGTCGGGCGAGACGGCAGGCTGGTTTTCCTGGCCCGCGTGCGTCGTCAGCCGCTGGGCTTCGCCGCCCCTCGAATTGACCCGCCACAGATCGCCCTCGGCGACCAGATAGACGATGTCGCCGCGCAGGGTGGGCTGGCGATAGAAGCCGCTGGTGCCGGCCCAGGCGCTCGTGGCGCACAGGACCGCGGCGAGCGCGGCAAGACGGAAGCGGGTCATTTGGCTCTCCTGATCAGGGCCGCCATTGTGTTGCTAGGGGGATGGGAGGCGATTCGTCACATCGGGTGAATCCGGGGGGCGACTGGCCGCGTAACACCCGCCAGATGCCAAGCCGGCATTGCCCCACAGGATGCCCTCGATGAATGCTCGTCTCACCCGCAGCGCACTGGCGACGGCGCTGCTCTGCCTGGCCGCTGGCGCCCAGGCCTCCAGCCATCGCGAAGCCCCTTTCATCACGACCGTGCCCAAGGTCGATGCGACGGACTTCTACATGTTCAACAGCTACGAGAACGCCCGCGCCGGCTACGTGACGCTGATCGCGAACTACCAGCCGCTGCAGGACGGCTACGGCGGGCCCAACTACTTCTCGATGGACCCCAACGCGCTCTATGAGATCCACATCGACAACGTCGGTGACGCCAAGGAGCACATCACCTTCCAGTTCCGCTTCAAGAACACGCTGTCCAGCAGCGGCGCCGGCACTTCGCTGAGCGTGGGCGGCAAGATGGTCAACATCCCGCTGATCCAGTCGGGCGCGGTCGCCAACGTCAAGGATGCCAACCTGCAGCTCAACGAGAGCTACACGCTGACCGTGGTGCGCGGCGACCGCCGCAGCGGCACGGCCCAGGCGGTCGCGCATGCCACCAGCGGTGCGACGACCTTCGACAAGCCGGTCGACAACATCGGCAAGAAGACCATCGCCGACTACGCGGCCTATGCGGCCAAGCATGTCTACCCCATCACCATCCCGGGTTGCACCACCCAGGCCAAGGTCTTCGTCGGCCAGCGCCAGGACCCGTTCGCCGTCAATCTGGGCACCATCTTCGACCTTGTCAACGCGCCGGTCTCCGTCATCACCGACCCGTCGCTGATCAATGCCGCGCCCAACACCATCGGCGACAAGAACGTCACCACGCTGGCGCTGGAAGTGCACAAGGATTGCCTGAAGTCCGCCACCGACGACGTCATCGGCGGCTGGACGACGGCCAGCCTGCGCCAGGGCCGACTGCTCGATCCCAAGCCGGGCTCGGGCCACCAGGCCAGCGAGAAGGCCGGCGGTGCCTGGGTGCAGGTCTCGCGCCTGGGCATGCCCCTGGTCAACGAGGTCGTCATCGGCCTGAAGGACAAGGACAAGTTCAACAGCTCCAAGCCCTCGGGTGATGCCCAGTTCGCCGACTACGTGACCAACCCGACGCTGCCGGCCCTGCTGGAGATCGCGCTGGCCCTGCCCAACACGGCGCCCAGCAACTTCCCGCGCAACGACCTGGTCACGACCTTCCTGACCGGCATCAAGGGCGTCAACCAGCAGAAGACCGTGACGGCCTCCGAAATGCTGCGCCTGAACACCGCCATCCCGGCCGTGCCCTTCGGTCAGCAGAACCGCCTGGGCATCGTCGGCAACATCCTCGCCGGCGGCTCCGACAACGCCGGCTACCCGAACGGCCGCCGGCCCAAGGACGACGTCGTCGACATCTCGCTGGTGGCCGTCATGGGCGGCCTGTGCGTGGCCAATGGCGATACCGACAAGCTCGGCTTCGGCGCGGCCTGCAAGCCCAGCGCCGTGCCGCTGGGCGCGACCAGCTTCAAGCTGCATGACGCGGTGGACCAGGCCGTCGTGCCGCTGCTCAGCAGCTTCCCCTACCTCAACACGCCCATCCCGGGCACCAAGTGAAAGGGGCCGCCATGTTGACCCGCAAGACTGCCGCGGTTGCCGTTGGCGCCGTGATCGCGCTGTCCGCCTGCGGCGGCAGTGACAGTGACACTGAAATCATCAGCCCACCGCCCCCGCCGCCGCCCCCGCCCACCGCGGTGCCCGACAGCGCCGTGGCTTCGTCCACCGCACTCGTCGCCTACCTGAAGGCGCAGAAGACCGATGACGAGACCACGGAGGCCTTGACGCTGCCGACGGTGACGGTCTCGGTCAGCGAGACCGAGGAACCGCAAACGCTGTGAAGCTTCTGCTGGCACTGCTGCTGGCGCTGCCGCTCACGGTCTTGGCCGAGCCCTTCGTGCCGAAGGACGACGCCGAGATCGTGCAGCGACTGCCCTACCGCATCGACGCCGCCGAGCGCGCGCGTCGTGCGGCCTTGGCGCGCGACCCGGCGCAGTTGCCGCTGGCTGTCGTCACCGCACGAGCGGCGCTGCAGCGCGCCCGCGTGCATGGCGACCCCCGCGAGCTCGGCGCCGCGCAGGCGGCACTGGCGCCCTGGTGGCGCCAGGCCGACGCGCCCGCCGAAGCCGTGCTGCTGCGCGCCCGCGTGCTGCAGGCGCGGCACGAATTCGAGCCGGCCCTGGCCGAGCTGAAGCGCCTGCTGGCGCGCAGCGAGCTCACGCCCGACCAGCGCGCCCAGGCCTTGCTCGACGCCGCGGCCCTGCACCAGCTGCGCGCCGAGCTGCCCGAGGCCCGCGCGCTGTGCGAGCAGCTGCATCCCCTGGCCGCCGTGCCGGCCACGGCCTGCCTGGCCGAGCTGGCCAGCCTGTCGGGCCAGGGCCCCGCCGCCGAGCAGACCCTGGCCCAGCTGAGCCCCGGCCGCTCCATGGCGCCCTGGCTGGCGCTGATGCGTGCCGAGCTGGCCGAGCGCCTCGGCAACGAGGCCACGGCGCCCGCCCTCTACCGCGCGGCGCTGGCCGGCGAGGACGAGGTCTACACCCGCGCCGCGCTGGCCGACTGGCTGCTGGCACGCCAGCGTGCGGCCGAGGCGCTGGTGCTGGTCGAGCGCAGCGCCGATGCCGAGGCGGACGCGCTGCTGCTGCGCCAGGTCATTGCCCTGCGTCAGCTGGGCCGTGATGCGTCGGTGCCCGCCGCCTTGATGCGTGAGCGGCTCGCCGCCGCCGACCGCCGCGAGCCCGGCAAGCATGCACGCGAGCGGGCCCGCTTCGCCCTCGACGTCGAGCAGCAGCCGCGTGAGGCCTTGCGCCTGGCCCAGGTCAATTGGGCGATGCAGCGCGAACCCGTCGATGCCGTGCTGCTGCTGCGTGCCGCCCTGGCCGCCGGCCGTGAGGGCGATGCGGCGCGCCAGGAGCTGGCGCGGGCGCTGCGCGCCAAGGGGTGGCAGGATGCACGCCTTGCCGCCCTCGACCGGAGCTTTGCGCTGTGATCCGTTGCTTGTTGTGGCTGACGCTGCTGCTGTGCGGCGCGGCCCAGGCCCACCAGGCCAGCGAGGCCTATCTGAACTACCGCGTCGATGGCGCGGACGTCGAGCAGCGCCTGGACATCGCGCTGCGCGACCTCGACCGCGATCTCGCCCTGGACGCCGATGGCGATGGCAATCTGAGCTGGGGCGAGGTGCGCCAGCGTTGGCCCGATATCGAGGCTCTGGCGAGCGCTGGTGTTAGCTTCACGGCCGATGGCGCGGCCTGCACGCTCCAGGATCGCCCGACGCCTCAGCTCGACCAGCACAGCGACGGCATGCATGCCGTCCTCGTCAGCCATTGGCATTGCCCGGCCGCCGTGCATGAGCTGGACATCGACTACCGCCTCTTCGCCACCACCGACACGGCGCACCGCGGCCTGGCCCGTCTCGCCGGCGCGGCCGGTGAGCCCCTGGTACTGACACCCGGTGCCGGCCCGCAGCGCCTCAACCTCGAAAGTCGCGGCTTCGGCGGCTTCTTCGTCGAGGGCATGGCCCATATCGCCAGTGGCCTGGACCATGTGCTCTTCCTCGTCACGCTGCTGCTGGTGGCTGTCTGGCGCCGCGAAGGCAAGGGCTGGGCGCCGCGCGCCAATGGCCGCGCCGCGCTGGCCGAGACGCTCAAGCTCGTCACCGCCTTCACGCTGGCCCACTCCATCACGCTGGCGCTGGCCGCCAGCGGGGCCATCGATCCACCGGCCGCCGTGATCGAATCGCTGATCGCGTTGACCGTGCTGCTGGCTGCCGTCGACAACCTCAAGCCCTTTGTGCCGGGGCCGCGCTGGAGCATGGTCGGGCTCTTCGGCCTGGTGCACGGCGTGGGTTTTGCCGGGCCGCTGAAGGACCTGGGCCTGCGCGGCAGCGAGCTGGTGCTGCCGCTGCTGGGCTTCAACCTCGGCGTCGAGCTGGGGCAGTTGGCCGTCGTCGCTTTGCTGCTGCCGGTGGCGCTGGCCCTGCGCTCGGCCACCATCTACCGGCGCTGGATCGTGCCCGGCGGATCCAGCGCCGTCGCTGCTCTCGCGCTGCTCTGGTGCGTCGAGCGCAGCTTCGGCCTCAGCCTGCTGCCCTGAGCGGGCGCATGCGCTCGCGCAACAGGTCCAGGTCGAAGCGGTAGTAGACGGCCTGCACGCCGGACCCCGCTTCGCACGCCGACAGTGCGGCGCTGCCTTCGAGTGTCCTGCCGGCCACGTCGCGCGCGCCCAGGCGCGCCAGGCCCGGTGGCAGCTGGGCCAGCAGCATCTGGGCCAGGATGAGGCTGTCTGCTGCGTCGACGAGGTCGGCCAGCGGCACCTCGAAGCTGCCGCCGACGTCTTGCAGATGAGCGTTCAGCGCCTGCTCCAGCCGGGTGCTGACGCCCAGCATGGCCGGCTCGGCCGCAAAGGCCAGCGCGTCGGCGTCCAGCAGCGTGGCGATCAGGACGGCCATACGACCTCCCGGGGCGCCTGGGGGCTCAGTGGCGTGATGCGATAGCTGTAGCCGGGCCGCGCTTCCAGCTGCGGCAGCGTGGCGCGGCTGAAGCCGTCGCCGACGACTTCTCCGGAGCGCTCGTGCAGCATCTCCCAGTAGAAGCCGAAGGCCTGAGGTGCCGGCTGGCCGGCAGGAGGCGCAAAGAAGTCCAGATTCGCCACGGCATGCTCCCCGGAGCCCCACAGAAGGCCCCTGCATGCACAGACGCAGCCTGCGTTGCTATCCGGTCATCGGCCGCCCGCGATGCCGGCGCTGACATGACCCGCCGGCACATGGGCCGCGGCGCTGGTGACATGGCCGACCTGGTCGTCGAAGAAGAAGTCGGGTTCGAACTCGCGCAGGAATTCGCCCTTGGCCAGGCCGCCGAGGAACATGGCCTCGTCGACCTCGATCTGCCAGTCCATCAGCGTGCGGATGGCGCGCTCGTGCGCCGGCGCGCTGCGCGCCGTGACGAGGGCGGTGCGCACCGTCATGCCGCTGTCGCGCGACTGCTGCAGCCGGTGCAGGGCTTCGAGCACGGGCTTGAAGGGGCCGGCCTGCAGCGGCAGGTGGGCGCGTTGCAGCTCGTGCTCGCGAAACGCCGCCAGGCCGTCGCGCTGGAAGACCTGCTCGGCTTCGTCCGAGAACAGCACGGCGTCGCCGTCGAAGGCGATGCGCAGTTCCTGGGGATGGGCCGCCGAGGCGCGCGCGGCCAGCGGCATCACGCGCGCCGCGGCGACGCCGGCGCCCAGGGCCTGGCGCACATCGGCCTCGTTGGTGGAGAGGAAAAGCTGGGCCGACAGCGGCTTCAGATAGCGCCACGGCGAGGCGCCGCGCGTGAACACGCCGCGCTCGATGGGCAGGCCGTAGTGCTTGGCCGAGCGGAACACGCGCATGCCGGAGATGGGGTCGTTGCGCGACAGCACGACGACCTCGACCTGCGGCGCGCCGCCGGCATTGAAGGCCAGCAGCTTTTCGACCAGCGAGAAGGCCACGCCGGGCGGGGCCGGCTCGTCCAGACGCTGCTGCTGCAGGGCCATGTAGGCATGATCGTCGCCGGCCTCGAAGACCTCGTTCTCGGCCTCGAAATCGAAGAGGGCGCGCGAGGAGATGGCGACGACGAGCTGACCGGAAAGCGAGGCTGGCATGGCGGGCGATGATAGGGGGCGACTCCACCCCCGCGGCTTTCTAGACTGCGGCCTTCAGCCCTCGAAAGGTTTCTCCATGCGCGTCGTGTTCGCCCTGTCTCCCGTCCTCGTGCTTGCCGCCTGCGCGTCCCCGCCCACGCCGCCCCAGGCACCGGCGAACCTGCAGCCGCCCGCCGGCCAGACCTTCGTCATGGAAGCCCTGGCCAGTGGGGTGCAGATCTACGACTGCGCCAACAAGGCCGACGGCAGCGGCCCGGGCTGGGTGTTCAAGGCGCCGGAGGCCACGCTGGCCGACCAGCGCAGCAACCCGCTGGGCAAGCATTACGCCGGTCCGACCTGGGAGGCGCCGGACGGCAGCAAGGTCGTCGGCGAAGTGAAGGCGCGCGCGCCCAGCCCGACGCCGGAGAGCGCCATCCCCTGGCTGCTGCTGAGCGCCAAGAGCAACAGCGGCAGCGGCGTGTTCGCCAATGTGCGCAGCATCCAGCGTCTGAACACCGGCGGCGGCGTGGAGCCGGCCGAGCCCTGCACGACGGCAAAGCTCGGCCAGCAGGCCCGCGTGGCCTACACGGCGGCCTACTACTTCTACCGCTAGATCACGGCCAGCGCGGTGGCGAGGTCGCGACGCAGGTCGTCCGCGGCCTCGATACCTACCGACAGCCGCACCAGCGAGTCGGTGATGCCCAGGCGCGCCCGCGTGTCGGGCGGGATGGAGGCATGGGTCATCAGTGCCGGCAGCGAGATCAGGCTTTCGACGCCGCCCAGGCTCTCGGCCAGCGTGAACAGCTCGACGCGCTGCAGGAAGCGGCGTGCACCGGCGAGGTCGGTCTTCAGCGCCACGCTGATCATGCCGCCGCCGCCGCGCATCTGGCGCTTGGCCAGGGCGTGCTGCGGGTGGCTTTCCAGCCCAGGGTAGAGCACCCGCTCGACCTGCGGTTGCTGGGCCAGCCACGTGGCCAGTTCGGCAGCGCTGGCGTTGTGGCGTTCCATGCGCAGGGCCAGGGTCTTGAGCCCGCGCAGGGCCAGGAAGCTGTCGAAGGGCCCGGACACCGAACCGACGGCGTTGTGCAGGAACTCCAGCTTCTCGCGCAGCTCGGCCTGGCGCGGTTCACCGCCGACGACGGCAATGCCGCCGATGACGTCGCTGTGGCCGTTGAGGTATTTCGTCGCTGAGTGCACGACCAGGTCGAAGCCCAGTTCCAGCGGGCGCTGGGCCCAGGGGCTGGCGAAGGTGTTGTCGGTCACGGCCAGGGCACCGTGGTCGCGGGCCAGTTTGGCTATGGCGGCCAGGTCGGAGAGGCGCAGCAGCGGGTTGCTGGGCGTCTCGATCCAGATCAGCTTCGTGTCGGGCTGCAGGGCCGCGCGCACGGCCTCGGTGTCGCGGCTGTCCACATAGGTCACGCGCAGGCCGGCGCTGTGCTTGCGCACCCGCTCGAAGAGGCGGTAGCTGCCGCCGTAGAGGTCGTCACCCGCGACGATGTGGGCGCCGGCGGGCAGGGTGTCGAGCACCGTCGCCATCGCGGCCAGGCCGGAGGCGAAGGCATAGGCCTGGACGCCGCCTTCGAGGTCGGCGACGGCGCGCTCCCAGGCCTGGCGGGTCGGGTTGTGGGTGCGGCCGTACTCGTAGCCGGTGTGGTCGCCGGGGCCGTTCTGGCGGTAGGTGGAACTGACCGAGATGGGCGGCATGACGGCGCCCGTCACGGCGTCGGGCTCCTGGCCCGCGTGGATGACGCGGGTGTTGAAGTCCAGGCGGGTGTCGCTGCTGCTGCTCATCGCGCGACCTCCTTGCGCAGATGGTTGATGAGGTCGAAGCGGGTGACGAGGCCATGGAAGCCGGCGTCGTCCGCAATGACGGCGACGAGGCCGCGGCGCAGTTGCTCGTTCAGTTCAGTGAGTGAGGCGCTGGGCGCCAGCGTGATGACATCGGTGTTCATGGCGCTTTGTACCAAGGCACCAAAAGCCGTGGCGTCGGCATGGAGGCGGGCCAGCAGGTCGGATTCGTCCAGCAGGCCGACGAGGCGGCCGCCGTCCAGCACCGGCAGCTGCGACACATCGGCCTGGCGCATGCGCGAGAAGGCCGTCTGCAGCGTGTCGTCCGGGCCGACCGACACGACACCGCCGCTGGTCACCGGGCGCGAGATCAGGTCGCGCAGGTCACCCAGGCGGGGGCGGGTCAGCAGGCCCTGGTCGAACATCCAATGGTCGTTGTAGACCTTGGACAGATAGCGCGTGCCGGTGTCGCAGACGAAGGTGACGACGCGTTTGGGCGTGGTCTGCTCGCGGCAGTAGCGCAGGGCCGCAGCCAGCAGCGTGCCGGTGGACGAGCCGGCCAGGATGCCCTCGGCGCGGTAGAGCTCGCGCGCGGTGCCGAAGCTGTCGGCATCGCTGATGCTGTAGGCCGTGCGCACGGGGCCCAGGTCGGCGATGGGCGGGATGAAGTCCTCGCCGATGCCTTCCACGGCCCAGGAGCCGGCGTCACCAAACTTGCCGGTGTCGATGTAGTCCTTCAGGATGGAACCGACCGGGTCGGCCAGCACCATCTCGACGCCCGGCCGCACGCGCTGGAAATAGCGGGAGAGGCCGGTGATGGTGCCGCCGGAGCCGACACCGCAGACGATGGCGTCGACGTCATGGCCCATCTGCTGCCAGATCTCTGGCGCCGTCGTCGTCTCGTGGGCCAGCGGGTTGGCGGGGTTGTTGAACTGGTCGGCATACCAGGCGCCGGGGATCTCGCGCACCAGGCGGGCGGCGACGTCCTGGTAGTAGGCCGGGTGGCCCTTGCCGACGTCGGAGCGCGTCAGGTGCACCTGGGCGCCCAGGGCCTTGAGCTGCAGCACCTTCTCGGCGGACATCTTGTCGGGCACCACCAGGGCCACCTGGTAGCCCTTGGCGCGGGCCACCAGGGCCAGGCCCAGGCCGGTGTTGCCGGCGGTGGCTTCGACGACGGTGCCACCGGGTTTGAGCAGGCCTTCGCGTTCGGCCGTCTCGATCATGGCCAGGCCGATGCGGTCCTTGATGGAGCCGCCGGGGTTCTGGGATTCGAGCTTGAGGAAGAGCTGGCACAGGCCGGTATCCAGGCGCTGCACGGGCAACAGCGGCGTGTTGCCGATGAGGTCCAGCACGGCGGGGCGGGCCTCGAGCGGGGGGCGAGCGGTCATGACGAATCGGGCCGCGGGTCGGGCGCGGCCAATTTTGGTAGTCCTCGCAGGATACGAAGGCAGGCTTCGCGCGCAATCCCGTTTTTCACCTGAGCTTGCACGTTTTTCGATGAAAGCGCTGCCGCACAAGCAAATGCGAAAAGCGTCGTTCACGAGCGCTTATGCGATTCCTAGAGTGCGGCCACGTTGATCCCACAAGGAAGCTGAAATGTCCCTCTCCCGCCGCCTGCTGACCCAGGCCCTCATCGCCACCGGCCTGCTGGCTGTCCAGGTCGCCCACGCCGACCAACTCGACGACATCAAGAAGAAGGGCGAACTGGTCGTCGGCGTGCTCGGCACCGACGAGCCCAACAGCTTCATCGACCCCAAGACGCGCGAAATCATTGGTTACGAAGTCGACCTGGCCCGCGCCATCGCCGCCAAGCTGGGCGTCAAGCTGCAGATCAAGCAGCTCGCCGTGGCCGCACGCATCCCCGAGCTGCAGCAGGGTCATGTGGACCTGCTGGCCGCGTCCCTCACGCACAACAAGGAGCGCGAGGCCGTCATCGACTTCTCGCTGACCACCTTCGTCACCGGCCAGAAGGTGCTAGTCAAGGCCGACAGCGGCATCCAGAACCTCGCCGCGCTGACGGGCAAGAAGGTCGTCACCATCAAGGGCGGCACCCAGGAGCCCAACATCCGCAAGGCCGTGCCCCAGGTCGACGTCGTCACCTTCGACACCGGCCCCCAGGCCTTCCAGGCGCTGCAGCAGGGGAAGGGCGTGGCTTTTGTCAACGATGAGGTCTCGCTGCTGGACCAGCATGCCAAGCTGGGTGCTGCCTCGGCGCAGTACCGCATCCTGGACCAGAACATCAGCGTCGAGCCGCTGGCCATCGGCATCAGGAAGGGCGAGAAGCGCCTGAAGGCCGAGGTCGATGCCGCGCTGACCGGCCTGGAGAAGGGCGGCGACGCCGACAAACTGTTCGTCAAGTGGTACGGCCCCGACACGCGCCTGAAGTTCCCCAAGCGCACCTTCAAGATCGACAGCGACAAGGTTGAAAGCTAAGCACCTGTCGCATTGATCGCAGCCGCCGCCTCACGAGGGCCGGCGGCTGTCTTGTTTGTCCGTGAACCCCATGCCCGTCCTGTCCTTTGCCCCGCTGCTGCAGGGCGACTACCTCAGCTGGCTGCTCGAAGGCCTGCGCCTGTCGCTGCTGCTGACCGGCCTGACGCTGCTGACCGCGCTGCCGCTGGCCGTCTTCATCGCGCTGCTGCGCCTGTCGCCTTGGGCGCCACTGCGCGTCGTCGGCGAGAGCTATGTCGAGGCGGTGCGCTGCGTGCCGCTGCTGGTGCACATGCTGTTCTGGTATTTCGGCGTGCCCGAACTGCTGCCGGCCGGCATCAAGGCCCAGGTCTATGCGGGCAATATCGAAGTCTTCAGTGCCTGGGCCGCGCTGACGCTGTACACGGCGGCCTATATGTCCGAGGACATCCGCTCCGGCGTGCGCGCCGTGCCCGGCGCCCAGCTTGACGCGGCCATGGCCCTGGGCTTCAGCTATCTGGCCGGCATGCGCCTGGTGGTGCTGCCGCAGGCCCTGCGCATCACGCTGCCACCGCTGCTGTCGCAGACGCTGAACCTCTGGAAGAACACCAGCATCGCCACCGTCATCGGCGCGGCCGAGCTGATGACCGAGGCCCAGCGCGTCGAGTCCGCGACCTTCCGCGGCTTCGAGACCTTTGCCCTTGTCACCGTGGCCTATCTGTCGGTGTCGCTGGTGCTGACGGGCCTGGCGCAATGGGCGCAGCACCACGTGTCGCCGCGGGAGGCCCGGCGATGATCGAGTTGGTTGACACCTACTGGCTGTATTTCCTCGTTGGCCAGTACCCGCACGGCCCGCTCGGCGGCCTGGCATTGACGGTCATCCTGGCCACGCTCGGCCTGGTGCTGGCGCTGCCGCTGGGCGTGCTGCTCGGCCTGGCCCGCTTCAGCCCGCGCGCGGGGCTGCGTCGGCCGGTGACGGCCTGGGTCTGGGTCGTGCGCGGCACGCCGCTGCTGATGGTGGTGTTCTGGGCCTATTTCTTCCTGCCCACGGTCACCGGCCACAAGACCGACCAGTTCTGGACCATGCTGATGGCACTGATCGTCTTCGACGCCGCCTACCTCGCCGAGATCGTGCACGCCGGCCTGCAGGCCCTGCCGCGCGGCCAGTTGCAGGCCTCGATGTCGCTGGGCATGACGCGCAGCCAAGCCCTGCGCTCGGTGCTGCTGCCCCAGGCCTTGCGCCACATGCTGCCCTCGCTGATCAACCAGTTCGTCGCGACCATCAAGGAGACGTCGCTGGGCACCATCATCGGCCTGTCCGAATTGAGCTTCATCGCCAACCAGATCAATGCCCAGGTGCTGGTCAAGCCGGTGGAGATCTATCTGACGCTGGCCCTGAGCTACTTCGTCATGTGCTTCGGATTGACGCGCGTGGCCAGGCTGGCCGAGCGCCGCCTCGCCAGCTGAGCGGGCTCGAAGCTAGGGGGCAGTGTCGGCAAGGGCTTGCACGGCTCTACCATGCGCCCCTGATCAAGTCCAAGAGCGAGCTCAGGGAGGCTCCCGATGCAAAAGATGGCGCGTGCGACGCTGGTGCGGTCGCGCAATCCGGCACAACGCTGCGTGGTCGAACTGGTGGCGCTGGACCTAGCGGCCGCGGCGCGCCACATCGTCACGGTGCGGGAGGCCACGCGGGAATCGTCGCTCACGCCCAGGCCCTGCGAGTTGCCCGAAGCGCAACGCCGGGCGCGGGACTTCATCTGCCGGCGCCTGGCCGCGGGCGACCAGCTGCTGTCGCATGAAGGCTTCCCGGACCTGGCCGACGCTTCGCCCGAACCCACCGTCCTGAAGCCCGCGGCCCCGCCGCCCGCCCGCGCAGTGCCTGCCTCGATCACCGCGCTGGTGGCGCGTTTCCAGCCTGCACGCTGGAAGCTGGAAGCTCCGGCCCGGCGTGCGCGCGCCGCCTGGCGGGTCGGTGAGGTCAGCGATGCGGCGTCGGGCGGTGCGGCACAGCAGGCGCTGCGCGGCCTGGTACCGCGGCTGGTCGAGCTGCTGAGCAGCGGCGACGACCTGCTCGACCTGTGCCTGGCCGTGGCCATCGGCCGCCTGGGCGACCCCGGTGCCGCGGAGGCCATGCAGCAGCTGTCGCAACGCGGCCGCAGCCCGGCGACCTGCCGCATGGCACGCCAGGCGTGGTTGATGCTGGCGACACCGGCCGAGCGCGTCGCCGACGCCGACAAGCTGCTGCCAGGCTGGGCCGCTGAGCTGAACAGCGACCTGCCCGGCGAAGGGCTGCTGGCCCAGGTCGAAGCGCAGTTGGCACCGCGCGCCGCCAACTGGGCCCAGTTGCTCACCAACTGGTACGACGTGGCCTGGACGCAGCCCGAGCCCCGCGCCGCGCTGCTGCGGCTGCTGAAAATCCTGCCCTTGCAGGCGCCTTACTTCCAGGGCGTCCGCTATGTCTACAAGGCCGCCGAGATGCGACGCGATGCCGAGGCTCTAGGCCTGCTGCACGCGCGCTTCGAGAACAGCGTGCCGGTGCTGGGCAAACCCAGCGGCCGGCGATACGTGTCGCCCGACACCGGGGCGTGGATCGAGCGCGCCCACGGCGGTGCACGTGCGCCGGCCCAGGCCTTCGGCAAGAAGACCCGCGACTACCTCCGGCTGCGCGCCTGGCGCCAGCTGCGCCGCCGGGCGGCGCTGGAACATCCGCAGGCCCCCGAGCTGGCCGTGAGCCTGTTGCTGGGCCTGGTGGACGATGAACAAGCCCCGCCGCGCGAAGAGCAGCGCTGGGCCTATGTCAACCGCAGCTACGAGCGCACGACGCGGCTGCATCACCGCGGCGCGGGCTGGCTGCTGGTGGCCAAGCTGCTGCTGCCGCGCTGGCCCGCGCTGCAAACCAGCGCCCGCGCCAGCCGCTGGTGGACCTACCAACCCCTGGACACCCGCCGCCCCTTCGAGCAGCGCCCCGAAGCGCTGCAGGCCATGTGGGACGCGCACCCCGAGGCCCTGCTGCAACTGGCCCTGCGCAGCCGCAGCGCGCTGGTGCAGGCCGTGGTGGTGCGCGCCTTGCAAGACCATGCCGACTTCGTGAGGCAGCAGCCCCCTGGCGTGGTGGCATGCCTGCTGCAAAGCGCCTACGAGCCAACCGCGGCGCTGGGGTTCGACGTGGTGCGCACCCGCCTGGCGGCGCTCACCGACACCGCAGAGCAAGTGCCCTGGCTGGTGCTGATGGCAACCAGCGTGCACGCCCCGGCGCGCGAGCACGCGCTGATGCACATGGCCGGCGACCCGGCCGCGTTTGCTCAGTACGCAGAACTGGTCGTGGCGCTGCTGCTGGCGGCCGACGGCCGCGTGCGCGGGCAGGGCCGGGGGCTGGCGCTGCTGGCGCCTGCCGAGCCGCTGCTGCGTGAACTGCTGGCGGCCCTGCTGGCCTCCGACGAGCATGACCCGGGCCTGGCCGCCGGCGCCGCACTGGCCGAACAACTGCTGCAAGGCCCCTTGGGCGCCGCCGCCTCAGACTGGCAGGGGCTGGGTGAGCTGCTGCCGCTGCTGGATCACCCGTCCGTGCCGGTCGTGCGCCTGGCGACGACATGGCTGCTGCTGCACCCGGCCGGCTTGGCCGTAGTGCCGCCGGCCACGCTCACGCGCCTGCTGTCGGCCGAGGACGGCGAGTTGCGCGCCTGCGGTGCCCGGCTGCTGGCTGCCTTCCCCGACGAGGTGCTGGCGCAGCAGGTGGACCTGCTCGTCGCGCTGGCCACGCAACCCGCCGCCAGCGTGCGCGCCGCGGTGGCGCCGGCGCTGCCACGGCTGGCCGCGCGCGACGCTTCGCTGGGCCGGAGACTGGCCGATCAATTGCACGCCGCCCTGTTCCAGAGCGAGACCGGCGAGGGCATGCACGACGACGTGCTGCGCTGGCTGACGCAGGACCTGTCCGGCTTCGCCCCGGCGCGCGACCCCTCCGGCGTATGGCGGGCCCTGCAGGCACGCAGCACCGGCGCACAGCGGTATGGCGCCTGGGCATTGCCCGGCTTGGCCGCCAGCGACTACAGCCTGCGCCAGCTCGCCACGCTGGCCCGCCACGCCGACGTGGGCGTGCGCAGCTGGGCCCTGCAGGGCCTGGACGCCAGCCTGCCCGCGCAGCCCACGCCGGCGCAGTCGGCCGAGTTGCTGCCGCTGGCCGACACCGGCTTCGACGATGCGCAGGCCTACACCCGCCAACTGTTCGGCGAGCGGCTGGCCGACGAGTCGCTGGACGTGGAACTGCTGATCGCCTGGGTGGACCACCCGCAACCTTGGGTGCAGGCGCTGGGCCGTGCCCGGCTGGTGCGCCGCATGAGCGCGGCCGACGCGGCGCTGTGCCTCACGCGGCTGAGCCAGCACCCCAGCACGCAGGTGCAGCTCTTCGTCACGCAATGGCTGCTGGAGCTGCCCGCCGACGACCCCGCCGCGCTGGCGCGGCAGCTGCGCGCGCTGACGCCCTATCTGCTGACCGTGCTGAGCCAGGTGCACCGCGGCCGCGTGGCCAAGACGCGCGTCACCGAGTTCCTGCGCGCCCAGGTCCAGGCGCCCGAGACGGCTGCCGTGGTGGCCGAGATCTTCGCCCGCCAGGTCGTCACCGCCAGCCTCACCGACAAGCCGCAATACATCGCCGGCCTGCGCGACATCAGCCGCCGTCACCCGCAGCTGGCGCTGCCCTTCGTCACCTGGACGCCGCCCGCGGTCCAGCCCCACTGAGCCATGGAATTCCGCTACAAGTACTACGGCGCCAGCACGGTGGACGACACGGCCACCACGCAGGCCTTCAGCTTTGCGCCCGACACCCTGCGCCCGCCGACCTGGTTCGAGGGCCTGTTGCGGCGCGACTCGCACGCCCACCTGGTGTTTCGCGAGGCGCTGTCGGCGCTTCACTCGGTGGTGGTCAGCGACCAACGCTTTCGCGGTCGCGACCCGGGCGCCTACCAGACCTGGCTGCAGGCCAACGAGGGCCAGCTGCTGGCCGGCTTCATGGCGCAGTCCGAGTCCTTGAAGGCCAGGTCGGCGGAAGTCTCTGCCGAGCTGACCGCACTGCGCAACAAGAAGGTGTCGCTGCTGGCGCCGTTCTACAAGGCCCGGCAGCGTTACTTCGACTGGCTCTACAAGGCCCATCGCGACATGTGGTTCGTGCTGGACCCGGTCATCAGCGTGCATCCGGAGCGGCTGTTGTTCGAGGCGTTCAGCCAGGACGAATCGACCTACTGCGCCGTCAGCATCAGGCACGATGTGTTCGATCGCGTCGGCGAGATGGCCTGCGGCACCACCAACATCGACTACTCGGCCAGCCTGTTCGAGGAGTTCCAGAAGATCCGCGACTACAAGGCCACGCGCTTCGCGGTGGATCCGACCGGCTTCACCGTCAGCACGGCGGGCGACCCAGCATTCCACGAGGAAAAGATCGACCTGCCCGACAGCTGGGTGCGCGGCTTCCTGCAGGTGTCCAGCGCGATGACGCTGCCGGCCACCGTGCTGGAGCTGCATCCCATGGACCTGCACAACCTGTGCAGCCTGCTGCGCCAGCGCAAGGAACGCGCCGGGCCGCGCTCGCTGCGCTTCGAGCTGGCGCCGGGGCAGCCCGCTCGCCTGGTGATGGAGCCGTGGGGGATCGAGCTGAAGGCGCAGCGCAGCGCCATCGTCGGTGCACCGCTGACCGAGCCGCGCAGCGTCCGGCTGTGGGGGCGGCGCCGCCTGCTGACGCTGGAGCGGCTGATTGCGCTGGCCACCCGCGTGCGCGTGCACCTGCTGGGTTCGGGCATGCCCAGCTTCTGGGTGGTCGAGATGGGCGACGTGACCGTGACGCTGGGCCTGTCGGGCTGGACGTCCAACGACTGGTCGGCCGCCGGCCGGTTCGACCTGCTGCAGGCCCGCCACGAGGTCAGCGAGGCCAGCAAGCTGGCCGTGGCCCAGGCCCTGCAGGCCCGCTGGCTGGCCACACCGGCCGAACTGGCCGCAAGCACGGGGTTGCCGCAGGCCGATGTGGATGCCGCCATGACGCTGTGGGTGCAGGCGGGCCGCGCCATCTTCGACCTGCCCAGCGGCCGCTATGCCTGGCGCGAGCTGTCGCGCGAACCGCTGCCGCTGGAGAGCCTGCGCTTTGCCAGCCCGGAAGAAGAGGCCGCGCTGGCCCTCGTCCACGCCCGCGGCGTGCGGGTGGGCGGCATCCGCCGCGAGGCGACGCGCACCCTCATCGAGGGCACGGTGAACGACGGCGCCCACCACTGGGCACCGCGGCTGGTGCTCAACGCCGACCAGCAACTGCAGGATGGCCATTGCGGCTGCAACTTCTACAGCCAGAACAAGCTGCGGCGCGGGCCGTGCGCCCACATGCTGGCGCTGCGCCAGCTGGCCCAGCCGCAGCTGGACGAAGCCACAAAAACAGGGGAGGCGGCATGACGAGATCCGTCGCTACACTGCCGGCGAGTGCAGTGCGTGGGCTCTTGCAATCCGGGCGGTGTTTCGCCGCCCTTGTGAACTGCCGTTCTACGCACCACGGGGGCCGTCTTCACTGTGCCGGGCTGCCACCCATAGCGCCATGCCGATGGGGTTCGCTTCGAACGCATGCGCGCTATGGGTGGCGCCCGGCGTCGAGTGGACAGCCCCCGTCCCTCAAGCCTTTCAGGCTCTTCGATGAGAAGCGCACTGCACTCAACTTTTCAGGGCTGACGGCATGACAGAGCGCATGCCGACCCGCATGGAGTTGCTGGCCCGCATCGCCGCGAGCAGCAAGGACGCCGTCGTCCTCTCCGAGATGCAGCGCCTGGGCTACTGGCCCGCCGACGCCGCCCAGCCCACCATCGATGCCGCGCTGCTGGCGCGCGAGAAGGAACTGAACAAGGCCTTCTACGCGTTGCAGGAGGAACTGCGCGTCAAGGGCGACCCCCAGGCGGCCCTGGAGGCCATGCGCCGGGAACGCATGGCGCGTGCCCGGGAGCAGCGCGAGGCGAGGGCCCAAGCCCGCGAACGCCAGCGCTACGAGCGTGCGCTGCGCTGGCACGAGACGCGCAAGACCGAGGCCGGCTATCTGGGCGAGGGCGTGTCCGGCGGCCTGGGCGCCGAGGCCGACCCCGAAGCTGTCAAGGCTGGCCTCCTGGCGGCCGGCCTGCCGGCGCTGACCACGCCGCTGGAGCTGGCCCAGGCCATGGGCCTGAGCCTGGCCGAGCTGAAGTTCCTGTGCTTCCACCGCGAGGTGGCGCGCAGCACGCATTACCGGCGCTTCAACCTGCCCAAGAAGACCGGCGGCGTGCGCACCATCTCCGCGCCCATGCCGCGCCTGAAGCGCGCCCAGTACTGGGTGCTGGACAACCTGCTGGCCAAGGTGCCCTGCCATGCGGCCGCCCATGGCTTCCTGCCGGGGCGCAGCATCGTCAGCAATGCGGTGCCGCATTGCGGCCAGGACGTGGTCATCAACCTCGACCTGAAGGACTTCTTCCCCAGCATCCACTTTCCGCGCATCAAGGGCGTGTTCCGCGGCCTGGGCTACGGCGAGGCCGTGGCCAGCCTGCTGGCCCTGCTGTGCAGCGAGAACGCCTGCGACGAGCTTACGGTGGATGGCGAGCGCTTCTTCGTCGGCGGCAAGGGTCACGAGCGGGTGCTGCCCCAAGGGGCGCCGACCAGCCCCATGCTGACCAACCTGCTGTGCCGCAAGCTGGACCGCCGCCTGGCGGGCCTGGCCGGCAAGCTGGGTTTTGGCTACACGCGCTATGCCGACGATCTGACGTTCTCGGCTTCGGGCGAGGCCGCTGCGCGCGTGGGCCGGCTGCTGCGCCAGGTGCATCATGTGCTGGGCGACGAAGGCTTCACGCCTCATCCCGACAAGCAGCGTGTCATGCGGCGCGGCGCACGCCAGGAAGTGACCGGCGTGGTGGTCAACGCCAAGCCTTCGGTGTCTCGCGAGGAGCGTCGCAAGCTGCGCGCGGCCCTGCACCGCGCCGGCCAGCAAGGGCTGCAGGCCGCCAGCTGGCAGGGCCAGGCTGCCACGCGCGACACGCTGGTGGGCTACGCGCGCTTTGTGCACATGGTCAACGCCCAGCAGGGCCAGCCGCTGTTGCAGCGTGCGCTGGCCTTGTCGGGCAGCGCCGGTCCAGCCCGCAAGCCCGATCTCTTCCGCAACCAGGCCGCCAAAGGCCAGGCGCCGGCGCGCCGGCAGGGCGATTGGTGGCTGGTGGCGCCGCCACCCGAACCGCAACTGGCCCTGACCGCCGGCCAGATGAAGGCGGCGCGTCAGCAAAGGCTGAACACCGAGCGTGCCGCGCGCAATGAAGCGAAGAAACCCAGCCCGTCGCAGGCCGCGTCGGCCAGGACGGCGCGCGCGCCTCAGCCGAGCGAGGTGCGCCGCGCTGCGGATGACGGGCTGCCGCCGGTGCTGTGGGGCCGTTTCGCCGCCCAGTTGCTCGGCCTGGCCCTGCTGGCCCTCAGCCAGCGCAGCGCCTGGTTCTTCATCCTGGGCGTGCTGTGGCTGAGCCAGGCCTTGAAGGCGCGCGATGCCTCCTGGCTGCGCTTCGGCCTGGGCGTGGTCGTCCTGACGGTCGTGACCAGCCTCCTCAAGGCCATCGGCAAGATCTAGCCGCAGCGCCGCTGCGGTTATTTCACCCAGGTGTTCAGCTGGATGATGGGCAGCAGCACCGCCAGCACGATGAGCAGCACGACAGCCCCCATCGCGACGATGAGCAGGGGCTCCAGCAGCGTTGCGGCGGCCATGGAGCGGCGCTGCACCTCGGTGCCGAGCTGGCGCGCGGCGCGGCCCAGCATGTCGGGCAATTCGCCGGTCTGCTCGCCCAGGCGGGCGAACATGGCCAGGATGCCGGGGAAGCGCTTCTTGCCCGCCAGCGCCAGGCCCAGCGGCGCGCCTTCGCGCACCTGCACCAGGGCGTCCAGCGCATCGGCCTGCATGGCCCGGTTGGACAGGGTCTCGGCCGCGGCCTGCAGGGCCTTCAGGATGGGCACGCCGGCGCCGGCCAGCATGGCCAGGGTGCCGGCGAAGCGTGCCGCGTTGTAGCCGCGCGCCAGCCGTCCGATGAGGGGCAGGCCGAGGATGGCAGCGTCGAAGCGTTGCCGAAAGGCCGGGGCCTTCAGCGCGAAGCGCAGGGCTACGCCGCCAGCGATGAGGACGGCGAGCATGGCCCAGCCCCAGCTGCGCACAAAGTCGCTGATGGCCAGCATGCCCACCGTCAGCGCGGGCAGGGCGCGCTTGGAGCCGGTGAACACCGTCGCGATCTGCGGCACCACATAGGTGACGAGGAAGATGACGATGAGGACGGAGATGAAGGACACGATGGCCGGGTAGGCCATGGCGCCAATCAGCTTGGCCTTCAGGTCCTGGCGTTCTTCCAGGTCATCGGCGAGCTTTTCCAGCACCTTGCCGAGGGCGCCGCTCTGTTCGCCGGCGGCGACGACGCCGCGATAGACCTCGTCGAATTCGCGCGGCGCCAAGGCCAGCGCACGCGCGAAGGCCGAGCCGGCGTTGACCTCGGCCTTCAGCTGGCTGATGAGTTCGCGCTGCTTGGTGTCTTCGCTTTCGTCGGCCAGGGCCGTCAAGGCGCGCTCGATGGGCAGGCTGGAGCCAACCAGGCCGGCGAGCTGCCGCGTCCAGACCGCCAGGGCCGTCGGGCTGAAGACGCGGCGCGTGAAGCGGCTGCCCTCCTGGGTACCGTGCTGCTGCACCATCTCGATGCTCAGCGGTGTCAGGCCCTGGGCCCGCACCAGGGCACGCGCGGCGCGCGGGTTGTCGGCCTCGATCAGGCCGCTGCTCTGGCGGCCGGCGTCGGTGAGGGCTTCGTATTTGTAGGCCGGCACGGCTTACTCTCGGGTGACCCGAAGGACTTCTTCCAGCGAGGTGACGCCAGCATTGATCAGCCGCTCGCCGTCCTCGCGCATGGAGCGCAGGCCGGCGGCTTCGGCAGCCGCCTGCAACTGGCTTTCGGGCGCGCGGTTGTGGATGAGGTTGCGCACGGCGTCGTCGGCCACCATCAGCTCGTAGACGCCGGTGCGGCCCTTGTAGCCGGTGTGGCCACAGGCGTCGCAGCCCACCGGGTGCCAGCGCTGGTGCTCGTCCTGGCGCTTGCAGACGGGGCACAGCCGCCGCACCAGGCGCTGGGCCAGCACGCCGAGCAGGGAGCTGCTGAGGAGGAAGGGCTCGACGCCCATGTCGGTCAGGCGCGTGACGGCGCTGGGCGCGTCGTTGGTGTGCAGCGTGGCCAGCACCAGGTGGCCCGTCAGCGAGGCCTGGATGGCGATCTGCGCTGTCTCGTAGTCGCGGATTTCGCCGATCATGATGACGTCCGGGTCCTGGCGCAGGATGGCGCGCAGGGCCTTGGCGAAGGTCAGGTCGATCTTGCTGTTGACCTGGGTCTGGCCGATGCCGGGCAGCTCGTATTCGATCGGGTCCTCGACGGTCAGCACATTGGTCGTGCTGGTGTCGACAGTCTGTAGCGAGGCATACAGCGACGTCGTCTTGCCCGAGCCGGTGGGGCCGGTGACGAGGACGATGCCGTGGGGCTGCTGGACCAGCTTCTTGAAGGCCGACAGCACATTGCCGTCCATGCCCAGGCCTTCCAGCGTGAACTTGGATTCGCTCTTGTCCAGCAGGCGCAGCACGGCGCGCTCGCCATGGGCGCTGGGCAGCGTCGACACGCGCACGTCGATGGCGCGGCCACCGATGCGCAGCGAGATGCGGCCGTCCTGCGGCAGGCGCTTCTCGGCGATGTCGAGCTCGGCCATGATCTTCAGGCGCGAGATCAGCGCCGCGTGCAGGCCGCGGTTGGGCTGCACCACCTCGCGCAGCGTGCCGTCGACGCGGAAGCGCACCGATGAGGCGCGCTCATAGGGCTCGATGTGGATGTCGCTGGCGCCGTCCTTGGCCGCCTGGGTCAGCAGCGCGTTCAGCATGCGGATGATGGGCGCGTCGTTGGCGGCCTCGAGCAGGTCCTCCACGGCGGGCAGGTCCTGCATCATGCGCGACAGGTCCACGGCGCTCTCGACCTCGCCGACGACGACGGCCGCGCTGCTCTCGCTGCCGGCATAGGCGGCGTTGATGCGCTCGGCCAGCGGGCCTGCCGCTTCGGATTCAAGCCTGTCCACCAGGTAGAGGCGCTGCACTTCCGACAGCGTCGCCCAACCCACCTCGGGCGGGGCCCACAGCGTCAGCGTGCTGCCGTCGTCCTCCAGCAGCACGGTGTTGGCCTTGGCAAAGGCATAGGGCAGGGGGTGGCGGGTCGCGGGCATGGCTCGCTTACTGCGTCGACTGCTGTTGCTGGGGCGGCGTCTGCAGCGAGGGCTGCGGCAGGGCCTTGTTGGGCGGCGCAATCTTGGGTTCGGGCAGCACTGGCGCGCCGGTGTCGGGCAGCACCAGGCTCTTCTGCGGCTGGCTGTTCTGCTGCACGCCGCGGATGCTCTCGTAGCGGTCCAGCGTCAGCTGGTTGGCGCCTTCGGCGTTGCGCATGACGACGGGGCGCAGGAAGACCATCAGATTGGTCTTCACGCGCTTGCGGTTCTTGCTGCTGAAGAGGTTGCCGATCAGCGGGATCTTGGACAGGCCCGGCACGCCGTCGTCGCCGTCGGTGTATTCGTCCTTCAGCAGCCCGCCGAGCACGATGATGTCGCCGTCGTCGACGACGACCGAGGTCTCGATGGCGCTCTTGTCCAGCGTCGGCCCGGTGGTGCTGTTGGAGCCCGGCACCACGGAGGAGTTCTCCTGGTAGACCACCATGCGCACCGTGCCGCCTTCGCCGATCTGGCTCTTGATCTTCAGCGTCAGGCCGACGTCCTTGCGGTCCACGGTCGTGAAGGGATTGACCGTGCCGCCTGTCGAGGCGCCGCTGCTGGCATAGGAGCCCGTCACGAAGGGCACGTTCTGGCCGATGACGATGCGGGCTTCCTCGTTGTCCAGGGCCACCAGATTGGGCGTGGACAGCACGTTGGCACCGCTCTGGCTCTCGAAGAAGTTGGCGACCGCGCCCAGGGTGTAGAAGTCGCCGACCTTCTTCAGGATGCCGATGTTCAGGCCCGTGGGCGCCGTGCCCGAGCTCAGCGCCGTGCCCACGCCGCCGCGGCCGGTCGACACGGCCACCGTGCCATTGATGATGTTGGCCAGGCCGGAGCCGAAGTTGGTGCCGGCGCCGGTGATGGTGCTGTCGCCCTTGTTGCCGAACAGGTTCTGCCACTGCACACCGAACTGGGCGGCCTTGGTGTTGTCGATCTTGACGATCAGCGACTCGACGTAGACCTGGGCGCGGCGCGAATCGAGCTGCTCGATGACGGCGCGCACCTGGCGGTACAGCGGCTCGGCCGCCGTGATGATCAGCGAGTTGGTCGACGGGTCGGCCTGCACGAAGCCGCCGGTGGACGGGCCGGCCGATTGCGTCAGCGGCGTCGTCGCCGCGGCCGAGGTCATGCCGCCGGTGTTGCTGTTGTTGGCGTTGCCGCCGGTCAGCGAATTCGAGGCGCCCGTCAGCGAGCCGCTGCCGCTGAGGCTGGACGTGCCCGAGGAGCTGCCGCTGTTGCTGTTGCCCGAGGCGGCCGCACCGAAGGCCGCGCGCAGCACGGTGGCCAGCTTGGTGGCGTCGGCGTTCTTCAGGTAGACGACACGGATGGTGTTGCCGCCGCTGTCGGCGCTGGGCTGGTCCAGCTTGTCGACCATGGCGCGCACGGCGGCCAGGCGGGCCGGGTTGCTGGCGCGCAGGATGAGGCCGTTGGAGCGCGGGTCGACCAGCACGTTGACGGCGCTGCTGCTCTGGCCCGGCACGGCCGCGCCCACGGCGCCGCCGCCATCGGCCAGGCGCTGCACCAGCGGCGCCAGGTCAGCCGCCACGGAATTCTTCAGCGGCACGATCTCGATGTCGCTGGTGCCCGGCGTGTCCATGGCCGCGATGATCTTGGCGATGCGCTGCAGGTTGTCCGCGTAGTCGGTGATGACCAGGCTGTTGTTGCCGGGGTTGGCGTTGATGGTGTTGTTGGGCGTGATCAGCGGGCGCAGCACGGCGACGAGGTTGTTGGCGTTCTCGTGCTGGATGCGAAAGATCTGCGTCAGGATCTGGTCGCCGCGCGCGTTGGTCGTCTCCACCACGACGGTGCCTGCCTGCTGCTTGGCCTCGGGTTCTGGCAGCACCTTGAGCAGGCCGCCCACTTCGACGACCGTGAAGCCCAGGCCGCGCAGGGCGGCGAGATAGTTCAGATAGGCATCGCGCACCGACACCGGCTGCTCGCTGTAGACCGTGATCGTGCCCTTGACGCGCGGGTCGATGATGATCTGGCGGTCCAGCATGACGCCGATGGCACGGGTCACGGCCTCGATGTCGGCGTTGACGAAGTTCAGCGTGACCGGCGAGCTGGCCTTGACGGCCGGACCCTTGCCCGAGCCCGGGCGGCCGCGCTGCACCGTGGCGCTGTCGGGCTGGGCCTGGGTGGTGCCGGTGACCAGCAGCGTCGCGCTGATCGCGACGGCAACGGCGTTGCGTGGGAGATTCATGATCATCCGATCGTCAAGACGGAGCGCGCCCCTTGGCGGCGCCCGATGATATTCAGCAGGTTGTTCAGCGCTTCTTCGCGGCCCGGCGCGGCGCCGGCCTCACCGACGAAGCGGCTCTTGCCGCCGGTGTTCAGCGTGCCGGCACCCGAGAGCTGCAGCGCGCCTTCCAGCGTGGACAGGCGCATCGTGCTGACCCCGGGGTTGGCCGTGTCGGCCGTCACCGTGAAGCGATAGCTGCCCAGCGGCGCGACGGTGGACACGCGCGAGGACAGGTTGAGCAGGTCCAGCTGCAGCTCGCCAAACTGACGCCAGCGGCCCTGCACCGACTCCAGCTTCAGCTCGCGCGCCGACAGGCGCAGCGAGCCGCCCAGCTGCAGCGTGTTCCAGGGCGTGCCCAGGCCCGCGAGCAGGCCGGCGGGCAGGCGGGCCAGCCAGTCGGACTGGTTGTCGACGCTGATCTCCATGCGGCCCAGGCCGGGCTTGATGCCCAGCAGCAGGTCGCCGTTGATGCAGCAATCCTGGCGCGCCGCGAGCTGCAGGCCCAGGCCTTTCAAGCTCATGCGCCAGTGCAGCCGGCCGGGCAGGGCGGAAGCGTCGCGGCTGCCGGCGCCGCCGGTCAGCACCAGCACGCCCGAGCCGTTCCAGACGCTGCCGCGCGTGTCGACGATGAGCAGGTGGTCGTTGGTGGCCGAGGCCAGCGTGCGTGCCAGCCAACTGGCCGGAGCGAAGACGATGAGGGCGGCGAGCACGCCGACCAGGGCACCCGCCACGCTCCAGCGCAGCGGCGTGCGGTGGCGCACGGCCCGGCCGCCAGCAGCGTTGCCACTGCCCAGCACCGAGTCGCTCAGCTGCTGCGTGGTGTGACCGCTTCTTTTGCCGAACCAGGCCATCAGGCACCTCCCAGGCTCAGCACCAGGGTGCCGGAATAGCCCTTGGGGCCACGGGTCAACTGGGCTTCGACGGTGCGGGCCCGCGCGGCGGCGCGCACCTCACCCAGCCAGCCCTGCAGCAATTCGGGGGCGACGCCGTTGAGGCTGACGACGGCACGATCGCCGGTCAGGCTCAGGCGGGCGGCCGGGCCCAGATGTTCGACGGAGGCCTTCAGCGCCGCCTGCGCCTGGTCCGGCGGAACCGGTGTTGCGGCGCGCAGGGATTGCGCCTCCTGGGCCTGGGCCTGCATCTGCTGCAACTGCAGTTCGAGCCTTTCGAGCTCGGCAGGTGCCGTCTTCAGCGTGCGCAGGGCCGGTGCGAGCAGCAGGCTCCAGGCCACGAGCAGGCCGAGCAGCACGCCGACGGCGCCGAGGGCCAGGCGTTCGCGCTCGCCCAGGGCCTGCCACTGCGCCAGGGCCTGGGCCTTGGCCTGTTGGTACTGGGCAGCGAGGCCGTCGCCGCCGCTGGAATTGAAACGGGCCATCAGCTGCGTCCTTGGGCGCTGGCGCGGCTGATGGTCAGCTTGCCTTCGCTGGCGTCCAGCTGCCAGCCTTCGCTGCGCAACTGGTTGCGGAAGTTGTCGATCTGGGGCTGGGCCCAGCCCTGGCCCGACACCGTCAGGCGGCCGGGCTCGAAGGCCAGGGCCTCGGTGGGCGGTCGGTCGGCCGGCCAGGCGGTAGCGGCGGCCGCCAGCAGGGCTTCGAGGTCCTGCTCGCCGACGCTGCCGGCGCTGGCGCGCAGCAGGTCGAGCTGTTTCTGCATCTGCACCGGCGCATCGAGGACGGCGCGCACCTGCGGGAAGGCGGTGGTCAGCGTCGTCGTGACGGCCTCGCGGCGCGCTGCGACTTCGCGGTGCTGATGCCAGGCCCAGAGGTTGAGCCCCAGCAATTGCACCACCAGCAGGGCTGCCAGGCCGTAGCGCACCGGCTGCCAGGGCTTGCGCATCAGCCCGCGAGTGACGAGGCGCAAGGCGCGCACACCCCGGGCGCGCGGCGCGAGTTCGAACTGGCGCAGATTCCAGGCGCTGTCGACGACGGCGAGGGCGCGTTGGGCGGGGGTCTGCACGGTGACGGTGGTGCCCAGCCAGCGCTCGGCGGCGGTGGCGACGCCGGGCGTCGCCGTCCATTGCGCCGCGTGCACGAGGCCGGGTGGGAAGAACTGGCGGGCCAGGCCGCCGTCCAGCGGCAGGGTCGCGACGCCTTCGGTGTGGCTCCAGCGCAGCGCGATGCCAGTGCCGTTGGCTTCATGGAAATGCCCGCGCGCCAGTTCGTCGGGCCAGGACAGGGGCGCGACGCGGTCGATGAAGACCTGGGCCGCCTCGAGCTGGGCCAGATGATCGGCCAGCCAGGGGCGTGACGTGATGGCGACCCAGGCCGTATCGCCGCCGAGCGCATCGGGCTCCAGCGCGAAATGCAGGGTGTCGGGGTCGTCCAGCAGGGCCTCTTCAAGCTTGCCGGCCAGGGCCGCACGCATCTGGCGGCCGGCGCGCGGCAGCTCGACGCGGCGCCAGCTGACCTCGGATTCGCCCACCAGGGCGATGACGCTGTCCGCAGCGGGCAGCCCGGCCGGCGCAGCGCGACCCTCGGCCGTGATCTGGCGGCCGTCCGACGTCAGCGCATAGTCGTATTCGCGCCCCGCGTCGGTGCGTGGCAGCTCGGCCGCGGCAGGCGCGGCTTTGCCCAGGGCGCGCAGGCGCGTCCTTGGCGGCAGGAACAGCAGCAGGGTGCTCATGGGGCAATCAGGGGGCGGCGCATTCTAGGAGGGGGCGACGACCTTCCCGGCTGGCGCGCGGGGCTGGCGGTGAAGATGTGTAGCCGGGTTCAAGTTCAAGGAATCACCGATCCAGCAGCTGGTTGATGCGCTCACGGGCCAGCACGACCATGTTCGAGCCCTGGCGCTCGATCAGCGAACGCTGCTCGAGCTGGCGCTCGTCCAGGCGCAGCCGGCCGGTGACGATGAAATAGGACGAGTTCACCGACGCACGGTCGGTGCCGAACTCGACGCTGGCGGGCAGGAACTTCTTGGCGTCGTCCACGGCCTGCAGCGGCTGGGCCTTGCGGCCCTGCACCAGGCGCTCGGCGGAAGCGAGGTCGACGCCGTCAAACAGCGCGGCGATGACTTCGCGCGGCGCGGTGTTCAGGTTGACCGGTGTGGCCTTGGGCAGCAGCACCACATAGGGCTGCAGACGCTTGATGGTGGCTTCGTCCACTCCCAGCCAGGCGAGCTGGTCGATGCCGGCGGGCCGCAGCGGACCGGATTCGCTGATGGCCGTCTGGCTTGCCGGCGTGCCGGGAGCGCTGGCACCACTGGCCGCCTGGGCCGGGAAGGCCGTCCGCAGGCCGTTGATGATGAGGGTGGCCGTGTTCGGCGCGGCGTTGACCTGGTTGCACAGGCGCTCCAGCACGCGCTGCTCGACCTCCGGCACCTTGGGGCCGGTCAGCAGGGCCTGCAGGTTGTAGCGGCTCTGGGCGTCCTCGATATTGCCGGACAGAAAGGCTTCGGGGCCGTCGTCATCGCTGGCCGCGCTCTTGTCCGCGGCCAGGAAGGTGGAGAGGCGCGCCTCGGCCAGCGGCACGGCCCAGGGCTCGCCGAGGTGATCGATCTTCGCGCCGCCATTGCGGTTGCCGCCGGCGTCCTCCTTCAGGATCAGCCGGGCCCAATCCAGCGCCCCCTGCAGGATCCAAGCGCTCTGGGCGCGGGCGCGGTCGGCGGCCTCGATCTGCACGGCGCGGTACTGCTGCCAGACCATGCCGGCGGCCAGGCTGGCGATCAGCGTGACGATGATCATGGCGGTCAGCAGGGCCGCGCCTTTCTGCTCTGCCCCTCGCCCAGTCCCGCAGCGCTGGACGCGCGCGAACCTGGTCCGTCCCCCGAGGGGACGGCGATGCTCGCGGCATCGAGCCGCGAGCACACGCCCAAGCGGGCCGGCTCGGGAGCGGCCCAGCGCTCGGCCCGGAACCGCAAACTGAACTGAACGCGGCGGACTCATCGGACCGTCACCTCGAGCTCGCGTGTCAGCGTGCCGGCCAGTCCGCTGCCCGGGGCGAACTGCATGGCCACGCGCAGGCCGGCGGGCGTCTGGGTGGGCGTCTTGCTGTTGACCGGCCCGTTGTTGCTGCTGTTGGCGTCACCGCCGGTGGACTGGCAGTTGCTCCAGGCATTGCCCCAGTAGCAATAGAACTGCCAGCCGGCCACGCCGTCGAAGGCGCGCAGGGCCGGGTTGCGCTGGGCCAGCTGCTGCAGGCCGCGCTGGCGCTGGTTTTCCAGGTCCTGCACGGTGCGCTGGGCCGGGCTCTCCCAGCGCCACAGGCTGCCCTCGCGCAGGCTCCAGACGACGACCTGCAGGCCGGTCGGCGCCTGGCGGGTCAGCACGAGATTGCCGCCGTCGAAGGCGATCGGCGCGACGATGCTGTGGCTGTCCTGCAGCGCGCGCAGGTCGACCTCCCACTGCGCCAGCACGGTCTGCAGCCGGGCCGTCTGGGCCAGGTGGGCCTGGGCGATCTCGCGGCTCCTGACCAGGGCGTCGATGCCGCGCCAGGCCATGGCCGCCATCGTCGCCATGACGACGAGGGCGACGAGGACCTCGACAAGGGTGAAGCCGCGTCCCTTCACGATCAGAACTTCCCCATGATGGTGGAGAGGGTGAGTACCGGTCGGCCCTGGTCGTCGACGACGTCGGCATCGACGCGGCGGAACAGCGGGTTGGGCGTGGGGCTGACCTTGAGCTTGCCGGTGTAGGCGCGACCGAGCTGTTCGCAGCCGAAGGGCGATTCGCCGATGTCCGGGAATTGCTGGGTCAGGCGCAGCTCGGTCAGCAGGTTCTCGGCGCACCACTGGCCCGCGCTGACCAGGGCGAGACGCTCGGCGTTGTTGCCCAGGGATCCGGCGGCCTTGATGCCGGCGCCCAGCGCAATGGCGACGATGACGAGGGCGACGAGGACCTCGATCAGCGTGAAGCCGCGTTCTTGCTTCATGGGGGGGTGACGACGTCGAAGGCGGCGAGACCGTCGGTCGCCAGCACCAGGTGCTGGCTGCCGAGTTGCAGGCGCAGGCGCTGGGCCGGGATGAGGGGCTCGGGTCCGAGGCTCAGGCCAGGATTGGCGGCGGTCGCGTTCTCGATGGTCACGGCGACGGGCTCGCCCAGCCAGCGCGTGGGCAGCTGGATGGTGCGCGGCAGGCCTTCGAAGCGGAAGTCGTCGCCGGTCTTGATGCCCTTGGGAATCCAGCGCACGGCCAGGCCGGAGGCGCGGCTTTCGGCACGCGCCGTCTCCAGCAAGGCGGCCAGGCGCTGGGCCTCGCGTTGCAGCTGCAACTCCATCGGATCGCGCAGCGCTGCCGTGATGGTGGCGCTGGTGATGGCAATCAGCGCAACGACAACCAGCAGCTCTATCAGTGTGAAGCCGCGGGCCGTACGGCGCGGCTTATTGCCAGGAGCCAATGTCGGCGTCACGACCCTCGCCGCCGGGGCGGCCGTCGGCGCCAAAGCTGTAGACATCGATCTCGCCCTTCACGCCGGGGTTGGCGTATTGGTAGGGGTGGCCCCAGGGGTCGTTGGGGAGCTTGTCGAGATAGGGCTTCCAATTCGACGGCGGCGTACCGGCGGTGGGCTTGTGCACGAGGGCGTCCAGGCCCTGTTCAGAACTCGGATAGCGCTGGTTGTCGAGCTTGTAGACCTTGAGCTGCTGCATCAGCATGTTGACGTCGGTGCGGGCGGCGGTGACGCGTGCATCGTCGGCGCGATCCAGCACATTGGGCACGACGAGGGCCGCGAGCACGCCGATGATGACGAGCACGACCAGCAGTTCGATCAGCGTGAAGCCGCGGGCAAGAGAGGAACGGCGCATGTCTGGGAGCGTGGGAGCGCTGGGCAGCGGTGAGCGGGCCATCATAATGGGCCATGCTTGCTCGAACGATGTCGTTTACGGTGTGGCTGCTGCTGGGCGGCTCGGTGGCTTATTGGAGCCTGCAGTTGCTTGCCAAGCCCTTGCCCATGCCGGCTTCGGTGCTGTCGGCCGGCGAGTCGCGCGGCGGCTCGGTCGACCTGGGCCGCCTGCTCGGCGTGACGGCGGCGGAAGCGACGCCCGAGCCTGAGGCGCCAGCTTCCACGCGGCTGCGTCTGCTGGGTGTGGTTGCGCCCAAGAACGCCAAGGCGGCCGAGGCCGGCGAGGGGGTGGCGCTGATCGAGGTGGATGGCGTGGCGCGCACGGTGCGCGTCGGCGCCCCGGTCGATGGCGAGTTGCTGCTGTTGAGGGTGGATGCACGCAGCGCCAGCCTGGGCCGCCTGGGCCAGGCGCCCAGCCAGACGCTGCAGATCGCTCCACCGGCGGCCGCGGCCACGGGCGCCCTGGCGCCGGCAGCGCCCTCACCGGTGGTGCTGGGCGGCAATCCGAATCCTCCGCCCAACAGTGCGCCGGGCGTGCCGCTGCGCGCCAATGTGCCGCCGCCGGTGCAGGCCACCATGCCTTCGGTCTACGGTGCGCCGCCGGCGCAACCGTCGTCACAGGCGCGCGGCGAGGACCTGCAGCGCTGAGCCGATTTCAGGCGCCCAGCGTCGGCACGTGAGTGCCGGGTTCGGGACGCGATGCGACGCGCGCTTCGGCGACCTCATGCAGGTCGGTCAGCAGGGCCGCCGCCGCGCGGATCATGGGCCAGGCCAGCGCCGCACCGGTGCCGTCGGCGCTGTCCATGCCGAGTTCCAGCAGCGCGGAGGCGTGGAACAGCGAGAGGGCTTCGTCCAGGCCGCGGTGCACATGGCTGCGGCAGAACACCGCGTAGTCCGTCACCGGGGCGCAGATCAATGATGCGAGCTTGAGGGCCGCGCAGGCGGCGATGCCGTCCACGATGATGAGGCTGCGCTTGCTGGCGGCTACCAGCATGGCGCCGACCATGACGGCAATCTCGTGGCCGCCGAAGGCCGCGAGGATGTCCATGGGTTCCTTGGCCTCGCGGTGGCGGGCCAGGGCACCTTGCAGCACGTCCAGCAGATGAACCAGGTCGTCCTGGCGCATGGTCGGGCCGGAGACGATGAAGTCGCGTACCGATTGCTCTGAGAGTCGCGCCAGGATGAGGGCGGCACATTCGGACGAGCCCTGGCCCATGCCCGCGCAGGCCAGCACGTTGCCGGGCAGGTTGTCGGCGATCTCCATGCCGACGCGTACGCCGGCGTGGGCCTGCTCGACGCTCATGGCGTTGGCGGTGCGGGCGTTGCGCGTGCTGTGGGCCACCTTGCGCGCCAGCAGGCGGGCGTGCGGCGGCAGGTTCTCGGCCACGCCGCAGTCGACGACGGTCAGGTGCAGGCCTTGCAGCCGGGCAAAGACCGACACCGGCAGCTGGGCGTGCAGGGCCATCTGGATCTGGTCCTTGGTGGGGCGACCCCATTGGGCGCCGACGCCGTCGACCACGATGCCATGGTCGGACGCGAACAGGCCGAGTACCGGGTCGCGGAAGCGCGGCGTCAGGCTGTTTTGCACGAGCCCGAGGCGCACGGCCAGCGGTTCCAGTTCACCGAGGCCGCCGGCGATGGCCGAGCGCCGGTCGACGCGGTCGCGCAGGGCTTTTTCCAGCTCGGGATTGGCGGTGGGGGAGATCAGCGACTGTTGGGCAACGGTCATGGCGCAGGCGTTGTCAGACCCCGCATTTCAACTCAACCGAGGAACAAGCGGTAGACCGGATTGGAGGTTTCGTCTTCGAAGGGGTAGTTCAGACCGTCGAGAAACTCGCGCAACGCGCCCGCGTCACCCTTGGGAACCTGGATGCCGACGAGGATGCGGCCGTAGTCGGCGCCCTGGTTGCGGTAATGGAAGAGGCTGATGTTCCAGTCCGGGTGCATGCTGGACAGGAAGCGCATCAGCGCGCCCGGCCGCTCGGGGAAGATGAAGCGGTAGAGGCGCTCATGCCGGGCCAGCTCGCTGCGGCCGCCCACCATGTGGCGGACATGCTGCTTCGCCAGTTCGTCGTTGGTCAGGTCCAGGGTCTCGAAGCCGGCCTTCGTGAAGGTGCGGGCCAGTTTGGCGGCCTCGTCGGGCTTGGAGATGGCGATGCCGACGAAGATGTGGGCGACGTCCGAATCGGCGATGCGGTAGTTGAACTCCGTGACGCTGCGCGGGCCGAGCAGCTCGCAGAAGCGCTTGAAGCTGCCGCGCGCCTCGGGGATGGTGACGGCGAACAGGGCTTCGCGCTGCTCGCCGACCTCGGCCCGCTCGGCGACGAAGCGCAGGCGGTCGAAGTTCATGTTGGCGCCGCAGGTGATGGCGATCAGCGTCTGGCCTTTGGCACCGGTTCTGGCGGCGTACTGCTTGACGGCGGCGACGCTCATGGCGCCGGAGGGTTCCAGGATGGAGCGGGTGTCCTCGAAGACGTCCTTGATGGCGGCGCAGACGGCGTCGGTGTCGACAACGATGTAGTCGTCCACCAGCTCGCGGGCGATGCGGAAGGTCTCCTCGCCGACCAGCTTGACGGCCGTACCGTCGGCGAACAGGCCGACGTCGGTCAGCGTGACGCGCTTGCCGGCCTTGACCGAGCGCAGCATGGCGTCGGAGTCGGTGGTCTGCACGCCGATGATCTTGATCTCGGGGCGCAAGGCCTTCACATAGGCCGCGACGCCCGAGATGAGGCCGCCGCCGCCGATGGCGACGAAGATGGCATCGATGGGGCCGGGATGCTGGCGCAGCAGCTCCATGGCGATGGTGCCCTGGCCGGCGATGACGTCGGGGTCGTCGAAGGGATGGACGAAGGTCAGGCCCTGCGCACTTTCCAACTCCTTGGCGTGGCCGTAGGCGTCGGTGAAGCTCTCACCGAACAGCACGACCTCGCCACCATGGCCGCGCACGGCGTCGACCTTGACCTGGGGCGTGGTCACCGGCATCACGATGACGGCGCGGCAGCCCAGCTTCTTGGCGGAAAGCGCCACGCCCTGGGCATGATTGCCGGCCGAGGCGCAGATGACGCCGGCGGCGCGCTGCTCGGCCGACAGATGCGCCATCTTGTTGTAGGCGCCGCGCAGCTTGAAGCTGAAGACGTCCTGCTCGTCCTCACGCTTGAGCCAGACCTTGTTGGACAGGCGCTTGGACAGCTTGGCGGCGGCGTGGAGGTGGGTCTCGCGGGCGACGTCGTAGACCCGGGCGTTCAGAATTCGCTGCAGATAGCTGCTGCCGGGCGGCAGCATCGCGGGCACCTGGGGCGTCACCTTGGCGGCGGACGGGCGGCGTCGCGAAGGCGAGCTCATCGGGTCTCCAAACAGTCTTGTTGCGGCGCCGCATGATAGGGGAGACCCCTCATGCGGCGCCGCTGTCTGCCTTCGGCGAAAAAAAACCCGAGCTCTTGCAAGCTCGGGTTGAATCCACCATGGAGGCGGTGGAGGAGACAATCGGTGCGAAAACGTTTTCGCTTGGGTGGCAGTTTAGCGCCGAGTTATGCTGCGCTGCAATATTTTTCGTGAACGAATTGGAGCTTTGACTCTAGATGAGCATGGAATGCACGGTCAGTTGGCTGGGTCCCGAGGGCCCGAGTGGCATGAGCTTCGTTGCCGAGACCGGCAGCGGTCATGTGCTGTCCATGGATGGGGCCCCCGACGGGGGCGGGCGCAACCTGGCGCCGCGGCCGATGGAAACGGTGCTGGCAGGCACCGGCGGCTGCACCGCCTATGACGTGGTGCTCATCCTCAAGCGTGGCCGCCATGATGTGCGCGGCTGCAAGGTGACGCTGAAGGCCGAGCGGGCCACCAGCGATCCCAAGGTCTTCACGGCCATCCATTTCCACTTTGTCGTCAGCGGCAAGGGGCTGAAGTCAGAGATCGTCGAGCGCGCCGTGGCGTTGTCGCACGAGAAATACTGTTCCGCGACCGCCATGCTGGCCAAGACCTCGGCTATCAGCACCTCCTTCGAGATCGCTGAAGTCTGAGCCGGGTCTGATCAGACGCGGTGAGCCACGGTCGTCATGACCTTGGCCGCTGCCCGCATCAGATCCTGGATGGGCGCCGGCAGTGGCAGGGCCCCGGCCGCGAGGGCGGCTTCGGCATGCTCGGCTTCTTCGCGCTTCATCTGGTCGACGATGGCCCGCGACGCTTCGTCTTCTGCGGGAAGCAGGTCCAGATGCGAGGCCAGATGGGCTTCGACCTGGCGCTCGGTCTCGACGACGAAACCCAGGCTCCATTTGTCGCCCGCAAGCCCAGCGAGGCTGCCCCAGGCGAAGGCGCCTGCCCACCACAGCGGGGCCAGATGGCTGGTGTGCGTGCCAAGTTCGGCGATGCGATCGGCCGTCCAGGCGAGATGGTCGAGTTCCTCCTCCGCGGCGGTCTCGAAGTGCTGACGCAGGTCGTCGCTGCGGCTGAACAGGGCTTGCGACTGGTACAGGGCCTGGGCGCAGATTTCGCCGACATGGTTGACGCGCATCAGGGCTCCGGCCTCGCGCATCTGCTCGGGGCTCAGGCTTGGCGCATCAACGCCCGCCGCCGGCGACGGGCGCGCGGCGCGGGTGGGTGCAAAGACGGTGCGCAGGCCGGAATCCAGCGCGCTGAGCCAGCGGTCACTGAAACTGAGTTGGCGCGGATGAAGAGTGCTTGCAGGCGGATGCATTCAGTTAAGCAGTGTTGCTATGAAGAATTCGTGAACTAGGGGTGACGTTGTGGTCCAGCAACGGCAACACATAATTTCATATCCGTGAATTCCCGAGGGCCCCCAAGCTCTGGTGGAATACGCCCACTTCCTCACAGGAGGTGAGTCGCTGCGCTGTCCCAGCCCCGGCTCGGATGAATACCTAGGAGTATTGAATGAAAAAAGCTCTGATTGCCCTGGCCGTTCTGGGCCTGACTGGCGGCGCAGCCGTCGCGCAATCGTCTGTCACTCTGTTCGGCGTCCTCGATGCCGACGTGAAGTACGTCAAGACCGGCGGCCTCGCGATGAAGAAGCTGGACTCCAGTGGCTTGAACACCAGCCGTTTCGGCGTGCGCGGCACTGAAGACCTCGGTGGCGGCCTGAAGGCTGGCTTCTGGCTGGAATCCCAGGTGGATGTCGACACCGGCGTGGCCGGCGGCGGCAGCGCCTTTTGGGGCCGTCGCGCCACGGTGAGCCTGTCCGGCGACTTCGGTGAAGTGCGCCTGGGCCGCAACAAGACCGTCTCGCGCCTGCACATCGAAGACTTCGACCCGTCCGCATTCACCGGTCTGGGCAGCGTCAGCGTGCTGTACAGCAACCTGGGCAGCGGCAACGGCACCTCCTTCGGTCGCGCCGACAACCTCGCGTCTTACTCCCTGCCGAACAACATCGGCGGCTTCTACGGCGGCGTCGACGTGTCGGCCGGTGAAGGCGTGGGCACCAACAAGGGCCAGTCGGTCCGTCTGGGCTTCAAGCAGGGTCCCCTGCACGTGTCGGGCGCCTACGCCAGCACGTCCAATGCCGCTGACAGCGACAAGTTCAAGCTGGCCTCTATCGGCGGCGCTTACGACTTCGGCGTGGTCCGCCCGTCGCTGTCGTACACCGAGTCCAAGTACCTGGCGCGCAAGCAGAAGGTCCTGACGGCTTCGCTGACGGCTCCTCTGGGCCAAGGCCAGCTGTGGGGTTCCTACAGCCAAGCCAAGACCAGCGGCGAAGTCGGCTTCGCCACGGTCGGCACGCCCAAGCTGTTCGCCCTCGGCTACATCTACAACCTGTCCAAGCGTACCGCGCTGTACACGACGTTCGCCCAGCTCAAGAACGACGGTACGACCCGCTTCGCTCTGGGTGGCGCACCTGCCGCCACGGCCAACGGTCAAAAGTCGACCGGCTACGACGTCGGCGTCCGCCACAGCTTCTGATCCCACGCGGCCTGCGGGCCGCTGCGAATCAGCCAAGCCGCCTTCGGGCGGCTTTTCTTTTGGCCGTTAATTTGTCCCGTGGGAGACAGGGGAATTGCTGTGGGTAATCAACAACAGCCGCGGCGTTATGGCAGGGCGCTTCGCTGAGAATGAAAAGGTTCACTTTTCTTCGCAGGAGACAACCTTGATGAAAAAAGCCACTCTGGCAGTCGCCGCCCTGGCCGCTTGCACTTCTTCCGCTTGGGCCCAGTCCAGCGTGACCCTGTATGGCATCGTGGACGCTGCTGCGCGTTACACCAGCAATGCCAATCCGGGCGTCGCCAACAAGCAACTGATCCCTGGTGGCATGTCGCAGAGCCGTCTGGGTATCAATGTCACGGAAGACATGGGTGGCGGGCTCAAGGCCCTGGTGAACATGGAGCACCGCCTGAATTCGGACACGGGCGCTCCTTCGTCGGCCACCGACTTCTGGCGCCAGGCCTGGGTGGGCCTGCAATCTGCTGACCTCGGCCAGATCCGCCTCGGTCGCCAGTACAACATCCTGTTCGACGTCTACACGTCGACCTTCGCTTCCTTCCGCTACTCGCCCTATATCGAGGCTTACAAGCCCGAAATCGGCATGTCCATGACGGCTCGTCAGGACAATATGGTCAAGTACCTGGCCCAGTTCGGCAACGTCTTCATCGAAGGTCAGGTGAGCGCTGGCGAAGGCCAGTCCGGTGCCGCAGCTGCGCAACCGAACAAGACCATTGGCGGCCTGGTTCGCTACAACGACGGCAAGTTCGGCGCGGGTGGCGCCTACCTGCAGGCCACCGAGCAGACCGGCAAGAAGATCAAGGCCACGGTGCTGGGCGCGTCCTACACCGACGGTCCGCTGTATGTGCACGCCTCGTGGGGCGAGAACAAGTTTGAGAACCCCTTCACGCTGCTGAACCAGACCAGCGCGGCAGCTTTTGCGGCCTCCGCAGGCGCAGGCTCGCTGGCCAATATCGCGTTGACGACCCGTGGCGCTTACACCAGCGGCATCCTGGGCGCCAACATCTTCAACACCGACTCGGCCGACATCAAGAAGCGCACGATGATCATGTTCGGTGCGACGTATCAGCTGACCCCGCAGCTCAACATCGGCGCCAACGCCTGGCTGACCGAGCAGACCCACTACGGCACCATCCAGAACCTGGCCGTGCCTTTCCGCAACGCGCTGGGCTTCTCGACGGACGCCAACACCAAGTCGAAGGCTGACTTCTTCGCGGTTGTTCTGGACTACGCCTTCTCCAAGCGCACGGACGCCTACCTGGAAGCGGACTACACCAAGCTGAAGGGTGAAGTTCTGTTCCTGAACGGTGCCAGCAAGCGTGGCGGCGCCATGGTGGGCCTGCGTCACCGCTTCTGATGCTTTGCGGGGCCGGTCCCCGCTCGCATCCTGCCGACGGGCCGCGACAGCGGCCCGTTTTCATTGGTGCCTCAGCTAGGGCTTCCCCGGGGGGCTGAGGCCTTTGCGCTTAGACATGATCCCGCCTTCGCGCGGCACAGACGACGCGCCCGTTCAGAAGTCCTCATGCTGGTATTCATCCTTCGCCGTCTGGTCCAGGCTCTCGTCGTCATGCTGACGGTGGCCTTCATCGCCTTCATGCTGTTCCAGTACGTGGGCGACCCGGTCACCAATCTGCTGGGCCAGGACGCGACGGAAGAACAGCGCGTGGCGCTGCGCAAGGACCTGGGCCTGGATCAGCCCTTTCCGGTGCAATTCGCCCGCTTTGCCATCAATGCCGCTCAGGGCGAGTTCGGCATCAGCTTGCGCCAGGGTCGCAAGGTCTCCAGCCTCATCGTCGAACGCTTTCCGGCAACGCTGGAACTCGCCCTTGTGGCCGGCCTGATTGCTCTCGGGCTGGGCATTCCCCTGGGCGTCTTTGCCGCGTTGCGACGCGGCAAGGCGAGCGCCCAGTTGTTGATGACGGGCACCCTGTTTGGCGTCAGCCTGCCCAATTTCGTCATCGGCATCGTGCTGATCTGGGTCTTCGCCGTCGAGCTCAAATGGCTGCCGAGCTTCGGTCGCGGTGACGTGGTCGCCCTCGGCTCGTGGACCTCGGGCCTGCTGACGCGGGACGGCCTGCTGCACCTCATCCTGCCGGCATTCACGCTGTCGGCCTTCCAGCTGACGCTCATCATGCGCCTGGTGCGCGCCGAGATGCTGGAGGTGCTGCGCACCGACTACATCCGCTTTGCCCGCGCCCGCGGCCTGAGCAACCGCAGCGTCTATTTCGGCCATGCGCTGAAGAACACGCTGGTACCCGTCATCACCATCACCGGCCTGCAGCTCGGCTCGCTGATCGCGTTTGCCATCATCACCGAGCAGGTCTTCCAGTGGCCCGGCATGGGCCTGCTCTTCATCCAGGCCGTGCAGTTCGCCGACATCCCTGTCATGGCGGCCTATCTCTGCCTGATCTCGCTGATCTTCGTCGTCATCAACCTCGGCGTGGATTTGCTGTATTTCGCCGTCGACCCGCGCCTGCGTGTCGAAGGGAAGGCCCACTGACCATGGCCGTTGACGCCGATCCCAAACCCACCGCTTCGGCCTCGGCCCTGCGCGGTTTCTTCGACGGCGACGTCTGGTATTCCTTCCGGACTTCGCCGGTTGCGATGCTGGCCGCCGCCATCGCGTTGACCTGTCTGGTCTGTGCGCTGCTCGCCGAATTCGTGGCACCCCACAACCCCTTTGATCTTGCGACGCTGGAGCTGCTCGATTCGCTGAAGCCGCCGGCCTGGGTCGAAGGCGGCGAATCCAAGTACAGCCTCGGCACCGATGGTCAGGGCCGCGACATCCTGTCGGCCCTGATGTATGGCGCGCGCATCTCGCTGCTGGTGGGCATCGCCTCGGTGCTGCTGTCCATCCTGATCGGTGTCAGCCTCGGCCTGCTGGCCGGCTTCGTCGGCGGCCGCATCGATGCCTTCATCATGCGCCTGTGCGATGTGATGCTGTCCTTCCCGTCCATCCTGGTCGCGCTGATGATCAGCGGCATCGGGCGCAGCCTGTTCCCGCACGCGCCCGACATGCTGGCCTTCGTCGTGCTGGTGCTGGCCATCGCGCTGACGGGCTGGGTGCAATACGCCCGCACCGTGCGTGGCTCGACGCTGGTGGAGCGCAACAAGGAATACGTTCAGGCGGCCCGCGTCATCGGCGTCGGCTCGCTGCGCATCATGCGTCGCCATGTGCTGCCCAATGTGCTGGGCCCCGTGCTGGTGCTGGCCACCATCCAGATTGCCTCCGCCATCATCACCGAGGCGACCCTGTCCTTCCTCGGCGTCGGTGTACCGGCCACCAGCCCCTCCCTGGGCACGCTGATCCGCAACGGCAACGACTATCTGTTCTCGGGCGAGTGGTGGATCACCGCCTGGCCCAGCCTGACCCTGGTGCTGATCACCCTCAGCGTGAACCTGCTCGGCGACTGGCTGCGCGACGCCCTGAATCCCCGCCTGCGATGACTGCACCTCTGCTCGAAGTCAGCCACCTGCGGGTGGAGTTCCCGACCCGCCGCGGCACGCTGCTGGCGCTGGATGACATCTCCTTTTCCATCGCGCCGGGCGAGATCCTCGGCGTCGTCGGCGAATCCGGTGCCGGCAAGTCGCTGACGGGTGCCGCCATCATCGGCCTGCTCGATCCGCCGGGGCGCATTGCTGCCGGCGAGATCAAGCTGTCCGGCCGGCGCATCGATAACCTGCCGTACGCGCAGATGCGCCGCATCCGCGGCAAGGAGATCGGCGCCGTCTTCCAGGACCCGCTGACCTCGCTGAACCCGCTCTACACCGTCGGCCACCAGCTGACCGAGACGATCACGACCCACCTCGACCTGACCGCATCGCAGGCGCGCGCCCGCGCTATCGAGCTGCTCGCATCGACAGGCATTCCGGCGCCCGAGGCGCGCGTCGACCACTTCCCGCACCAGTTCTCGGGCGGCATGCGCCAGCGCGTCGTCATTGCGCTGGCCTTGGCTGCCAATCCCAAGCTCATCGTCGCCGACGAGCCGACCACGGCACTGGACGTGTCCATCCAGGCGCAGATCATTGCGCTGCTGAAGAAGGTCTGTCGCGAGCAGGGCGCGGCTGTCATGCTGGTCACCCACGACATGGGCGTCATCGCCGAGACCTGCGACCGCGTCGCCGTGATGTACGCCGGCCGTGTCGCCGAGATCGGCCCGGTGGCCGACGTCATCCACCGCCCGGCCCATCCCTACACGGTCGGCCTGATGGGCTCCATCCCGGCCATGGACGAGGACCGCGAGCGCCTGCTGCAGATCGACGGCGCCATGCCTCGTCTGACCGCCATCCCGCCCGGTTGTGCCTTCAACCCGCGCTGTCCGCGTGTCTTCGACCGCTGCCGCAGCGAGCGGCCCGAGCTGGCCGAGGTCGGTGCCACGAGCGCCGCCTGCTGGCGCCCCGTCACCGTGGAGGCTCCGCAATGAGCGCGCCCCTCGTCGAGGTCCAGGATCTCGCCAAGATCTTTGACGTCTCGCCGCCTTGGCTGAACCGCGTCGTCGAAGGCAAGCCCAAGGCCTTTGTGCATGCGGTGGACGGTGTGTCCTTCAGCATCGAACGCGGCAAGACGCTCGCCCTGGTCGGCGAAAGCGGCTGTGGCAAGAGCACGGTCGCGCGCCTGCTCGTCGGCCTGTATGGCGCGACACGCGGCGCGGTGCGCTTCGACGGTGAAGACATTGCCAAGACGCTGGCCGGCTCCGGGGCGTCCAAGCTGCGCCGGCGCATGCAGATGATCTTCCAGGATCCCTATGCCTCGCTGAATCCGCGCTGGAAGGTGCTGGACATCGTCGCCGAGCCGCTGCGTGAGCATGGCCTGCTGCGCGACAACGCCGAGGCACGCGTACGTGTGGCCGAACTGCTCAGCTCGGTGGGTCTGAACCCGGCGGACGCCGAAAAGTTTCCGCACCAGTTTTCCGGCGGCCAGCGCCAGCGCATCTCCATTGCGCGGGCGCTTGCGACCCAGCCCGAGTTCCTGGTCTGCGACGAGCCGACCTCGGCCCTGGACGTGTCGGTGCAGGCTCAGGTCCTCAACATCATGAAGGATCTGCAGCGCCAGCAGGGGCTGACCTATCTCTTCATCTCGCACAACCTGGCCGTCGTGCGTCATGTGGCCGACCAGGTCGGCGTCATGTACCTCGGCCGTCTCGTCGAGGTGTCTGACAAGGTCGAGCTGTTTGCGCGCCCGCGCCATCCCTACACGCGCATGCTGCTGGACGCGATTCCCGACATCCACATGACGGGCCGCGCCCGCACGCCGGTGCAGGGCGAGGTGCCCAATCCGCTGAATCCGCCCAGCGGCTGCAGCTTCCATCCGCGCTGCCCGCTGGCCAATGTGCGCTGCAAGGCCGAGCGGCCGGCGCTGCTGGAGATCAAGGGCGTGCGCGTGGCCTGCCACGCGGTGGAAGAGGGTCGGGCTTAACGCGACGGAGCGGATGCGGGCGCCGACGCGGCATCCGCCGGCTTGGGCAAGGTCAGCGGCCCTTTCTGCCCACAACCCATGAGGGCAACAAGGGTGATCAGCAGGGCACCTAAACTGACGGCAGTCTTCTTCATCCGCCCAGTTTATGTCCCTGTCCGACGCCGATTACCACGCCAAGGCCTATGCCCTGCTCGCCAGTATCGAGGAGCAGATCGATGCCTGGCTCGAGGCCGATGTGGTGGACATCGACACGCACCGCACCGGCGGCCTGCTGGAGCTCAGCTTGCCGGGTGGCAGCAAGATCGTGCTGAACACCCAGCCGCCGCTGCAGGAGCTCTGGCTGGCGGCGCGCTCGGGCGGCTACCACTTCAAGTGGGACGGCTCGCAGTGGGTGGACCGCGAAGGTCAGGAGTTCCTGGCGCGCCTCTCCCGGTGCGCGAGCGAACAGTCCGGCCAGGCGCTGAAGTTCAGCGCCTGACAGGCGTCACCGCTTGAAGAGGTCCAGGATGGACTTCTTCTCGTCCTCGGTGGCCGCGCCCGGCACGGCCGTCGGTTCGTTGGACAGCTCGCGCACGCTGTTGCCGCTGGTGTATTCCTCGTAGAACCACTCGCCATTGACGTTGACGATGCCCTCCGGCGGCGTCATCTCGTCGACCGGCTTGCCTTTCAGCGCAAAGCCCATGTACTCGATCCAGACCGGCAGGCTCAAGCCGCCGCCGGTCTCGCGGTCGCCGAGCTTGCGCGGCTGGTCGTAGCCGATCCAGACGATGGCGACCAGGTCCTTCTGGTAGCCGGCGAACCAGGCGTCCATGGAGTCGTTGGTCGTGCCGGTCTTGCCGTAGATGTCGGGGCGCTTCAGCGTCGCCTGGGCGCGCGCCGCTGTGCCGCTGCGCGTGACCTCCTGCAGCAGGCTGCTCATCAGGAAGGCATTGCGCGGCTCGATGGCACGGGCGTCGTCGCCCAGCGTCGTCGGCAGGGCTTCGTAGAGCAGCCGTCCCTTGTTGTCGGTGATGCGATTGATGAGCTGCGGGCTGACGCGGTAGCCGCCGTTGGCGAACACCGCATAGCCCTGGGCCATCTGCATGGGCGTGACCGAGCCGGCGCCCAGGGCCATGGTCAGGTAGGCGGGATGCTTCTCCGCCTCGAAGCCGAAGCGGGTGATCCAGTCCTGCGCGTACTTCACGCCGATGGAGTGCAGCACGCGGATGGAGACCATGTTCTTGGACTTGGCCAGGGCGGTACGCAGTGGCATCGGGCCTTCGAACTTGCCGTCGTAGTTCTTGGGCTCCCATGGCTGGCTGCCGGTCGTGCCGGCGTCGAAGAACAGCGGCGCGTCATTGACGATCGTGGCCGGCGTGAAACCCTTTTCCAGTGCCGCCGAGTAGATGAAGGGCTTGAAGCTGGAACCCGGCTGGCGCCAGGCCTGGGTGACGTGGTTGAACTTGTTCTTGTTGTAGTCGAAGCCGCCCACCATGGCGTGCACCTGGCCGGTCTTGGGGTCCATGGACACGAAGGCGCCCTCGACCTCGGGCAGCTGGGTGATGGTCCACTCGTTGCCGTCCTTCTGCTTGACACCCTTGACGACGCGGATGACGGCGCCGCGGCGGATGCGCGTCTTGGGATTGCCCTTGTCCGACAGGCCGGAGGTGGCAGGCTTCAGGCCCTCGCCAAGGATGGTGATGGCGTCGCCACTCTGCAACACGGCCGTTACCTTCTTGGGGTCGGCGTCCAGCACGACGGCTGCCAGCAACTCGTCGTTGGCCGGGTGGTCGGCCAGGGCTTCGGCGATGCGCGTGTCCAGGGCCTTGGCATCGCTGGGCAGGTCGGCATAGGCCTCGGGGCCGCGGTAGACCTGGCGCTTCTCGTAGTCCAGGATGCCGCGGCGCAGGGCGCGATAGGCGGTGTTCTGCTCGGCGCTGTTCAGCGTCAGATAGACGTTCAGGCCGCGCGAGTAGGCCTCGTCGCCGTACTGGTTGAAGATCAGCTGGCGCGCCGCCTCGGCGACGAACTCGGCATGCGACACCGACTCCTGCACCGGACGGATGCGCAGCTTCTCGGCCTTGGCCTCGTCGCGCTGCTCCTCGGTGATGTAGCCCGTCTCGTACATCCGCTCGATGATGTATTGCTGGCGGATGGTGGCGCGCTTGGGGTTGTTGATGGGGTTGTAGGCCGACGGTGCCTTGGGCAGGCCGGCCAGCATGGCCGCCTCGGCGACGCTGAGCTTGTCGATGGGCTTGCCGAAATAGATCTCGCTGGCCGCCGCGAAGCCGTGCGCGCGGTGGCCCAGGAAGATCTGGTTCATATAGATCTCGAGGATCTTTTCCTTGGACAGGGCCGACTCGATCTTCAGCGCCAGCAGGATCTCGTAGATCTTGCGCGTGAAGGTCTTCTCCGTGCTCAGGTAGAAGTTGCGCGCCACCTGCATGGTGATGGTGGACGCGCCCTGGCTGCGCGATTCACCGACGTTGGCCAGGCCGGCACGGATGACGCCCAGGTAGTCGACGCCGCCATGCTGATAGAAGCGCGAGTCCTCGATGGCCAGCACGGCCTCCTGCATGACCTTCGGGATCTCCTTGATCGGCAGGTAGCTGCGGCGCTCCTCGCCGAATTCGCCCAGCAGCACGCCGTCGCTGGACAGCACCCGCATGGGCAGCTTGGGCCGGTAGTCGGTCAGGCCGCTGATGTCGGGCAGGTTGGGATAGGCCAGGGCCAGACCCAGGCCCAGCAGCAGGGCGACCGCTACAAAGCCGCCCGCCAGCAGACCCAGACCCCACAAGGCCCAGCGGCCGAGACGGGGCCTCAGGCGGGCGAGGGGACTGGATGGGGGCGTGCCGGCGGACGAAGGACTGGGTGCAGCGGAGCGGGGCTTGTCATTCATGAGCCGGCGGGGCGCGCCCGCGGGCGCGTTGGGAGGAGGCGGCGGATTATAGGAAGGGGCGGTGAAGCCTCCTTGTATACGCAGCGACGCCTCGGGCCGCGTGCCAAACGACCGCTTCCCATGTGTTTTTCAGTAGCTTGCAAGTCAGTTGAATCGTGTATGTTTAGCAACGTGGCGTTACCAGCTGGCGCCGAATTTCCGTTCGGTGTCAACGGCTTTGCTGCTAGCATTCAAGTAACTTATTAATAGTCCGATACGTAACTCGCGTGTCGGGGAACAAAGGGCATGGGAATACTTGACGCACTTTTGGGTCGCAAGCACCCCCCCCTGATTGGCCTGGATATCAGTTCGTCCAGTGTCAAGCTGGTGGAATTGAGCCAGACCAAGAACGGTGAATTCGTTCTGGAGCGTTTTGCCAGCGAGCCCTTTGAGAAGGGCTGGATCGCTGACGGCCAGATCGAGAAGTTCGACGAAGTGGCTGACGCCGTGCGTCGGGTCGTGGCGCGCAGCGGCAGCAAGACCCGCGACGCGGCATTGGCCATGCCGCAGTCGGCCGTCATCACCAAGAAGATCATGCTGCCCGCCGGGCTGCGCGAAGAAGAGCTCGAGTTGCAGGTCGAGGCCGAGGCCAACCAGTACATCCCGTTCTCTCTGGATGAGGTGAGCCTGGACTTCTGCGTCATCGGCCCCAGCCCCACGTCGGTGGGTGACGTCGAGGTGCTGATCGCCGCGTCGCGCAAGGATCGCGTGCAGGACCGCCAGGGCCTGGCCGAGGCTGCGGGTCTCAAGCCCGTCGTGCTCGACATCGAGTCTCATGCGTCGCGCATGGCCATGGGCCGCCTCATCGCGGCTCTGCCCAATGAAGGCAAGGATGCCCTCGTGGCGCTGTTCGAGATCGGTGCCGACACCACCAGCCTCAAGGTGCTGCGTGATGATGAGCTGCTCTACGACCGGGACCAGTCCTTTGGGGGATCCCAGCTGACACAGCTCATTTCACGCCAGTACGGTTTCTCGTTCGAAGAGGCCGAGCAGAAGAAGCTGGCCAACGAACTGCCCGAGGATTACGAGAGCAGCGTGCTCAACCCCTTCGTCGACAGCCTGTCCCAGGAAATCGGCCGGGCCCTGCAGTACTTCTTCACGAGCACGCCGCATCACAAGGTGCATTACGTGATGCTGGCTGGTGGCACGGCAACGCTGCCCGGGTTGAAGGAGCGTGTGACCGACCTAACGGGCTTTGCCTGCATGGTGGTCAATCCCTTCGAGAACATGGGCATGGGCCCGGCCGTGCGGGAGTCCAGGCTGCAGCGTGAAGCGCCGTCCTATCTGACCGCCTGTGGCCTCGCGATGCGGAGGTTCTTCCAGTGATCTTGATCAACCTGCTGCCTTACCGCGAAGAGCGGCGCAAGCGGCGCAAGGCAGCCTTCTTTGCAGGCCTGGGGCTTGCCGCCCTGGTCGGGGGCGGGCTGGTGGTGGCCGCCTATCTGCTGCTGCAGTTCATGACTGCAGAGCAACAGTCGCACAACCAGTACATCCAGAACGAGATCTCGCGGCTCGAAGCCCAGATCAAGGACATCGCCGACCTGAAGGCCGAGATCGAGTCGCTCAAGGCCCGCCAGCGCGCCGTCGAAGACCTGCAGACCGATCGCAACACGCCGGTGCAGCTGCTCAACGAGCTGGCCCGGCTGGCGCCGGAAGGCATCTATCTGACGTCCATCCGCCAGGAGGCCAAGGTCGTCACCATCAGCGGCCTTGCCCAGACCAATGAGCGCGTGTCCGAGTTCCTGCGCAATGTGTCGCGCAGCTCCGAATGGCTGGAGAAGCCCGATCTCATCGAAGTCAAGCTGGCTGCGGTCACGACCAACACGCGTGACCAGCGTCGCCTGCTTGAGTTCTCGATGAAGGTCTCGATCAAGACCCCGCCGCGTGAGGCAGCGCAGGGTGCGTCCGCGCCGAAGAAGAGCTGATCGCCATGGCCACCTCCACATCCAAATTCGACCTGAATGCCTGGTTCGCCGGCGTCGCGAGCCAGTTCCAGGGCCTCAATCCCAAGGAACCGGGCCAGTGGCCGCTGCTGCCCAAGCTTGCGGCTTCGCTGGTTGTCATGCTGGCTGTCGCCGGCGCTGGCTATGCCTTCCTGTTGGCCGACGTGCAGGCGGGTCTCGACGCCGAGCGCGATCGTGAGCCGCAACTGCGCCAGGACTATCACAACAAGCTGGCCCAGGCCGTCAACCTGCCCGAACTGCGCAAACAGAAGAGCCAGGTCGAGGAGTACGTGACCCAGCTCGAGAAGCAGCTGCCCGGCAAGGCCGAGATCGACTCGCTGCTGTCCGACATCAGCAGCGCCGGTGTTGGCCGCGGTCTGCAGTTCGAGCTGTTCCGCCCCGGTCAGGTGCTGATCAAGGATTACTACGCGGAATTGCCTATCTCCGTGAAGGTGTCCGGCCGTTATCACGACATCGGCGCCTTCGCCGCCGACGTGTCCAACCTGTCGCGCATCGTCACCTTGCACAACCTCATCGTCCTCGCTCCTGGTGGCCCGCGTGATGCGAATGCCGCCCTCAGCATGGAGGCGACGGCGCGTACCTACCGGTATCTCGATGCCGCCGAGGTTGCCGAGCAGAAGAAGGCCGCGACCAAGGCGGGGGCCAAGAAATGAAGCGCTTGCTGATTCCTCTTGTGGTGGTGCTGCCGTTGGCGGGCTGCGGCAGTGACATGGACGAAATTCGCCAATGGATGGAGCAGGAGCGCAAGGAGGCCAAAACCACGGTCACGCCGTTGGTGCCTCCCAAGAAGTTTTTGCCCCAGCCCTATGAATCGGCTGCCGGCGTGGACCCTTTCAGTCCGCAGAAACTCAGCGTCGCGATCAAGCAGGAGGCTGCTCAGCCGAATTCCTTGCTGACGGCGGAAATCAACCGCCGCAAGGAGCCGCTGGAGGCCTATCCGCTGGACAGTGTGGCCATGGTGGGCAGTGTCACGCGTGAGGGTCGGCGCTACGCGCTGCTCCGTGTCGACAGCCTGCTCTACCAAGTCAAGAGTGGTGACTACCTCGGCCAGAACTTTGGCCGCATCACCAAGATCAGCGAAACCGAAATCACTTTGCGAGAAGTCGTCCAGGACGCTGCGGGCGAGTGGATCGAGCGCACCAGTACCCTCCAGCTACAGGAGAAGGGACGATGAACAGGACAATGCAGGAGAGCAAGTCGATGTGCCGTGGCTGGTTGCTGGGAGTCGCGTTCACGCTGCTGGCAGTGCCAGCGGCCTGGGCGCAAACGCAGATACGCGCAATCAACACCAGCCAGCAGGCCGGGGTGGATGTGGTGCGTCTCGAACTGAGTGAACCCTTGGCGGCAGTGCCGACAGGTTTCACCATTCAGACGCCGCCGCGCATCGCCATCGATCTGCCGGGCGTCGTGAACGCCATGGGTCGCAACCAGGTCGACATCAACCAGGGCAATCTGCGTTCGGCCAACGTGGCCCAGGCGGGTGAGCGTTCCCGGGTCGTGCTGAACCTTCGCCACGCTTCGGGCTATACCGCCAAGCTGGAAGGCAATGCGCTGGTTCTGGTCCTGGAGGGCGCACAGCCCACCGTGGCGCAGACGCAGGCACCCAACGAGCCCGTTCATTTCGCCCAGAGCCTGAACGCTGCGCCTCAGCCCTTGCGCGATATCGACTTCCGCCGCGGTGCTGACGATGCCGGCCGCGTCATCGTCAATCTGCCGAGCAATCAGGTGGGTGTCGATATCCAGCAGCAGGGCCAGAGCCTGGTCGTCGAATTCCTTCGTTCCAGCCTGCCCGAGAACCTGAGGCGCAAGATCGACGTCGTCGATTTCGGCACGCCGGTGCAGACGGTCTCGACCATTCAGGTGGGCGACCGCGTCCGCATGGTTGTCGAGCCCAAGGGCAACTGGGAGCACAGCGCCTATCAGAGCGACAACCAGTTCGTGCTGGAAGTGAGGCCGCAGAAGGTCGACCCGAACAAGCTGACCCAAGGTCCTGGCTACGCCGGCGACAAGCTGTCGCTGAACTTCCAGAACATCGAAGTGCGCGCGCTGCTTCAGGTCATCGCCGACTTCACGAATTTCAACGTCGTGACCAGCGACACGGTGACCGGCAGCGTCACGCTGCGCCTGAAGGATGTGCCCTGGGATCAGGCCCTGGACATCATCATGCAGGCCAAGGGTCTGGGGCTGAGGAAGTCCGGCAATGTGCTGTGGATCGCGCCCAAGGAAGAGCTTGCGACCAAGGAAAAGCTCGACTTGCAGGCCAAGGCGGACATTGCCCAACTGGAGCCGCTGCGCACACAGTCATTCCAGCTGAACTACGTGAAGGCCCAGGATATCGCTGGCGGGTTGACCGGTCAGGGCATTGCCAACAGCGGGAGCGGCGGTGGAAGCGGCGGTGCTAGTGGCGGCAGCGGTGCCGGAACCGGTACTCGCATCCTGTCGGCACGCGGCAGCGTCATCTTCGAGCCGCGCACCAACCAGCTCTTCGTGTCCGACGTGCCGAGCAAGCTCGAAGAAATTCAGAGCATGATCGCCAAGATCGACATTCCGGTGCGCCAGGTGCTGATTGAGGCCCGGATCGTGGAGGCCAATGACCGCTTCGGACGGGCCTTGGGTGTCAAGCTGGGTGCCAACGATCTGCGCGGTCAGCAGGGCGGCATTCCGGGTTACAGCGTGGGTGGCAACAACTACGTCACCTTCGGCAGCAACTACAACGGCGTCACCTACCAGACCAACCAGCCTGGGTCCTCGGCGCCCTCCAATGCTGCCAATCCCGGCGCTTACAACAACTCGAACTTCGTCAACCTTGGCGCCAATGTGTCGTCCGACAGCTTTGCCGGCGCAATCGCCCAGACGTTTGCAGTGTCGTTGTTCAGCGCCACGGCGAATCGTTTCCTGAATCTGGAGCTGTCGGCACTCGAATCCGACGGCAAGGGCAAGATCGTGTCCAGCCCCCGCGTCATCACGGCCGACCAGGTCAAGGCCCTGATCGAGCAGGGTGAGGAACTGCCCTACCAGGTCGCCACGGCTAGCGGTGCCACATCGGTGCAGTTCCGCAAGGCCAACCTCAAGCTGGAGGTCACGCCGCAGATCACGCCCGAAGGCAGCGTCATTCTGAACGTGGACGTCAACAAGGACAGCCGCGGCACACTGACGCCTCAGGGTTACGCCATCAACACCAAGCATGTTCAGACCCAGGTGCTGGTGGAGAACGGCGGTACCGTCGTCATCGGTGGTATCTACACCCAAGACGAAGGCGAGACGATCAACAAGGTGCCGCTGCTTGGCGACGTGCCTGTGTTGGGCAATCTGTTCAAGAACAAGACGCGCACGACGGCGAAAACCGAATTGCTGATCTTCCTGACGCCCAAGGTTGTCAGCGAACGGCAATCGGTCCGCTGAGGATTCCTGAATTGACGATGTGTCCGGCTGGTTTGGCTGCACACGGGAGTGACCAGAGATGTTGAAGTTTGATATTTGGCGCAGCAGTGCCATCCGTACGCTGTTGGGAGCCGCGCTCCTCGCTGCTCTCACCGCCTGTGGCGGCGGTGGCAGTGGATCGGCGGGCACTCCTGTCGTCGGCCCCGATACGGGGGCGTCCAGCCCCTCGAGTGCGGCCAGCGCGGCAGACCTGGTGGTCGTGCTGAGCAAGTCGACCATGACGAATTCGGGCACCGACTCGATCACGGCAACGGTCACCACCATCGACGCCAACCGTGCGACCGTGGGCAACATCCCGGTCACCGTTGCTGCCAATGCCGGCGCAGTCGTGACGGCGAGTGCAACGGCGACAGACGCGAAGGGCGTGCTGACGGCCACCGTCACGCAGGGTTCGGACACGTCCGTCCGGCCGGTGACCCTCACCGTCACGTCGGGCGCGCTGACGCGGGCCGTCACGTTCAACGTTGTCCAGAACACGACGTCGACCAATCCGCAGGCCAATGACCTGACGCTGACGCTGAGTGCCACCAACATCGACAACTCGGGCAGCAGGACGGTTGTCGCGACGGCAACGGCGGTCGACAGCAACCGGAGCGCGCTGTCCGGCATCCCCGTTCAACTGGCGGTGACCGATACCAGCGCCTTCATCGTGACGCCAACGACCCAGACCGACAACAACGGTCAGGTCACGGGTACGGTCAGCATCGGACAAGACCGGTCGAATCGCACCGTCACCGTGGTTGCCACCAGCGGTACGCTGACCCGCACAGCGGCCTTCCAGATCACTGGTGCGCGCTTCGCGCAGGCGAGCCCGGTGCCGGCGGTGGCTGCCCCGGGCAGCACGGGCAACAAGGTTCAGTACAAACTTGCGGACGTCAACAGCAACCCGATGGTCGGCGTGCCGATCAGTGTTTCGGGCAATGGCGTGGCCAGCGCGACGGGCAAGACCGATCTGAACGGCGGCTACGACTTCACCTATACCGCACCGAACGCGCCAGGCACGAGCCTGGCCATCACGGCGGTGGCCGGTGGACTTACCTCGACGGTGACGGTGCCGATCTCGGGCGGCGGCAGCACGGGCGTGCCCAATTCTGCGACCCCGGTGTCCAAGACGCTGAACCTGTCCGCCGATGTGGTAACCGTGAACACGGGCACCACCAGCAACCAGGTGACCGTCAATGCCTTCTTCCGGGACAGCGCCAACGCGCCGGTTCCCAATGTGCGCGTGCTGTTTGGCGTCACGGGCGACAACAACACCGGTGTCGTGGGCTCGGGCAACAACACGGTGCTGTCGGACGCTTCGGGAGCAGCTTCGACCACTTATTCCCCGGGCGCCGTCAGCAGCCCCACCAACGGTGTGACCGTGCAGGCCTGCTGGAAGACCAGCGATTTCGCCGTAAGTGACACGGCGGCAAACTGCGCAGCAGCGGGCGGCACGTTGATGACGACCACCCTCACCATCGTTGCGAACCCTGTCTCCATCTCCATTGGTACGGACAACACCATTTCCAGCGGCAGCTCCGGCTTGACCTATATCAAGCGGTATGTGGTGCTGGTCGTGGACTCCGCGGGCAACCCGAAGTCCGATGTGCAGATCACGCCTTCGCTAGACCTGGGTGGCTTCGGCAAGGGCAAGTGGGGGTTTGATAGCCTCAAGAAGGCGTGGTTCCGTGACAGCACGGTGCTGGTGACAAATCCTGTGACGAATGCCATCGTGAACAGCACGACGCTGCTGGCCACTTGCCCGAATGAAGACCTGAACCGCAACGGCGTCATCGATACCGGTGAGGATGTCAACGGCAACAAGCAACTGGATCCGCGCAAATCCGACGTCGCCATCGCCCTGACGGGTTCGACGAAGACGAATGCCAATGGCGTGGCCATTCTTCAACTCGAGTACCCGCAAAGCCTGGCAAGCTGGGTCCGGTACAAGATCACCGTGACAGCTGCTGGCGTCCTGAGTCCCCCAGCCTACTATCCGCTAGGCGTCCCAGTGAGCTTGCCCTCGAGGGCTGTGGACGGTTTCAGCCAGGCAACGTTTGCGGCCGACGTTGAGTCCTATCTGAGCACCTATCTCTGGCTGCCTGTGGCGGCGGATGTGCTGGCAAGCGAGTCGCCTTCGCCGGCCTTTGTCACCAGCCCTTATGGCGGGCTATCAGCCGACTGCAAAAAGGTCAACTGAGGTGTTCGCCTTGGTGGGCATGCCCGGCGGTGGCAAGTCCACCGTCGGAAAACAACTGGCACGCCAAATTGGCGTGCCTTTTGTCGATTCGGACCATGAAATCGAGCAGCGCATCGGCGGCAGCATCAAGCAGTTCTTCGAGCGCCACGGCGAAGACGCCTTCCGCGACCTCGAGACCGAAGTCATTGCCGAACTGATTGCACGTGCCGGCGAATGCGTGATGGCGACCGGAGGCGGGGCCGTGCTGCGGGAGCGCAATCGCGAACTGCTGCATGGCGGCGCGACGGTGCTCTATCTGCGCTCGACGCCCGAAGACCTGTTCCGTCGCCTGCGCCATGACACCACGCGGCCCCTGCTGCAGGTGCGCGACCCCCTGGCCAAGTTGCGCGAGCTGCACCAGCAGCGCGACCCCCTCTACCGCCGCTGCGCCCACTATGTGTTGGAGAGCGCTCGCCCCTCGGTGCACGCCCTGGTCAACATGGCGCTGATGCAACTGGAACTGGCGGGCCTGCTCGACCCGGCGCGCGTGGCCGCGACCGTCGGCGCCGAGCCGCTTTGATGCCGGCTTGACGGGAAGCAGAGGGCGGCCGGCAAGGCGGCTCTTACACTTGGCCGCATGCCTGCCACCGATACCGTCCGCATCCAGCTTCCCGACGACCGCGACTACGAGATCCGCATCGGATCGGGCCTGCTGGACGAGGCCGGCAGCTGGCAGCAATTGCCCAAGGCCTCGACGGCCGTCATCGTCAGCAACGAGACGGTGGCGCCTCTTTATGCGTCCCGGTTGCGCGAGCGCCTGCTGGCTGTCTACAAGCGCGTCGATGTCGTCGTGCTGCCCGATGGCGAGCAACACAAGGATTGGGCCAGCCTGAACCGCATCTGCGACCACTTGCTGGGCGAGGCGCTGGACCGCAAGACCGTGTTGTTTGCGCTGGGTGGTGGCGTCATCGGTGACATGACCGGTTTCGCGGCGGCCATCTATATGCGTGGCGTGCCCTTTGTGCAGGTGCCGACCACGCTGCTGGCCCAGGTCGACTCGTCGGTGGGGGGCAAGACCGCCATCAACCATCCTTTGGGCAAGAACATGCTCGGCGCCTTCTACCAGCCCGAGCGTGTCATCGCCGACCTCGACACCCTGGACAGCCTGCCCGACCGGGAACTGCGTGCCGGACTGGCCGAGGTCATCAAATACGGCCCGATCGCGGATGCCGGCTTCCTGTGCTGGATCGAGGACAACCTCGATGCGCTGCTGGCCCGCGACAAGGCCGTGCTGGGGTACGCCGTGCGGCGCAGCTGCGAGATCAAGGCCGACGTGGTCGGCCAGGACGAACGTGAGCGGGGCCTGCGTGCCATCCTGAATTTCGGCCACACCATCGGCCATGCCATCGAGGCCGGCATGGGCTATGGCGCGTGGTTGCACGGCGAGGCTGTCGGCTGCGGCATGGTGCTGGCGGCGGACCTGTCGCAGCGCATGGGCTTGATGCCCGCCGGCTTCGTCGAACGCCTGCGCCAACTCGTCGAGAGGACAGGGCTGCCGGTGCAACCGCCCAAGCTCGGTGCGGAACGCTATCTGTCGCTGATGCGCGTAGACAAGAAGGCCGAGGCCGGTGAGATCCGCTTTGTGCTCATCGAGGCGCTGGGCCGGGCAGGGCTGCACTCCGTGCCCGATGCGCGCATCGTCGAGACGTTGGCCGCCCACGGAGCGGCCTGATGGCGGCAGCGCGCCCAGCCTACGCCGCTGACCCGGCGCGCAGCCGCGGCCGTCGCCTTCCCGAGCCGGCTGCGCCAACGCGCAGTGAGTTCCAGCGCGACCGCGACCGCATCATCCACAGCACGGCCTTCCGGCGCCTGGTCTACAAGACCCAGGTGTTTCTCAACCACGAGGGTGATCTGTTCCGTACGCGGCTGACGCATTCGCTGGAGGTCGCGCAGCTGGGGCGTTCGATCGCGCGCAGCCTGGGCCTGGACGAAGACCTGGTCGAGGCCGTCGCCCTCGCCCACGACCTCGGGCATACGCCCTTCGGCCACGCCGGGCAGGACGTGCTGGACGAATGCATGAAAGGCCACGGCGGCTTCGAGCACAACCTGCAGTCGCTGCGTGTGGTCGATCGCCTGGAGCAGCGCTACCCGGACTTTGACGGCCTCAACCTCTGCTTCGAGACGCGTGAGGGCATCCTCAAGCACTGCTCGCGCCGCAATGCCGAACTCATAGAAGCGGATGAGCCGGGCGGCATCGCGACACGCTTCCTGCATGGCGGACAGACCAGCCTCGAGGCCCAGCTCTGCAATTTGGCCGACGAGGTGGCCTACAACGCTCACGATGTCGATGACGGCGTGCGTTCGGGCCTGATCGAACTGGAGCAACTGCTGGAGGTCGAGCTGGTGCGCGAGCACTGGCGGGCATCGTTGGACGCCCATCCCGGCCTGGCCGGCAAGCGCCTGCTGTTCGAGACCATCCGTCGCATGCTGTCGGCCCAGGTCTACGACATCATCGATGCGACGCGGGCGGCGCTTGCCGAAGCGTCACCGGCCGACGTCGAGGCCGTGCGCCGGTCCGACAAGCCCTTGCTGCGTTTCAGTGCCGAGATGCGCGTCAAGAGCACGGCGCTGAAGCGCTTCCTGTTCGCCAATCTCTACCGGCATCCCCAGGTCCAGTCCACGCGCGGCCGTGCCGAGCAGGTCTTGCGCGACCTCTTCGCGGCCTATTCGTCGGACCCGGCGCAAATGCCGGCCGATTTCGCCGAGCGCGGCGACCCCGAGCGCGCCTGTACCGACTACATCGCGGGCATGACCGACCGGTTTGCCATCCGCGAGCACCTGAGATTGACGGGCAAAAGCCTTTTCTAGCGCTCGATCATTAAATTGGGGTCGGAGTCGATTATCCTGGGCGCTTCTCTTTAAAGCCGCAGTGCCGACAGGGAGTCTCCCATGGCCCGTCTTCCGCGACTGATCCTGCCGGGTCAGCCCCACCACGTCATCCTGCGCGGCAACAACCGCCAGGCCATCTTCTTCAGCGATCACGACCGCCAGCACATGCTGGCGACGCTGGGCGAGGTCGCGGCGCTGTACAGAGTCTCCATCCATGCCTATGTGCTGATGGACAACCATCTGCATCTGCTGCTGACGCCTCCCGAAGCCGACGCGCTCAGCCGCATGATGCAGGCGCTGGGGCGGCGCTACGTGGCGTGGTTCAACGTTCGTCATCACCGCAGCGGCACTCTGTGGGAAGGGCGATTCCGCGCCGGCCTGATCGAGGGCGAGCGGCATCTGTTGGCCTGCATGCGCTATATCGAGCTGAATCCAGTCCGTGCCGGTTTGTGCCAGGAGGCTGCGCAATGGCCCTGGTCCAGTGCTGCCCACCATCTGGGGCGGACGCGCAGCCCCCTGGTGACGGAGCATGAGCTGTATTGGTCACTCGGAAACACGCCCTTCGAACGCGAACATGCCTACGCCGAGCTGATGGGGCAGGGCACCCCGGCTCTGGAGCAGGCGCAGTTCACCGAAGCCGTGTTGCGTGGGCGGCCTGTTGGTAGCGTGGCTTTCCTGGCGAATCTGGCTGACGTTCACCCAAAGGTTGCGGTAAAGCGGCCGCGCGGCCGCCCGCGCAAGGTGCCGCTCATGCCGCCGCCACCAAGTTCCACGTCGAGCGCATGACTGTGGCCCCAATTATTTGATTTTGAAGTCTTGGGAATTAAATAATTGACTCTGACCCTAATTTAATCAAGTTGCTGCATTTGCTGCACTGCATTAATCTCGCGCCCTGTTGTGTTCCAGGAGGGCGCCATGAGCCACGCCGCGCATATTCAAGCCGAGATCCAAGACCTTGCCGAACATGGGCTCTACCGGCCGGGCAATGAAAAAGACGCCTGCGGCCTGGGCTTCGTGGCGCACATCAAGGGCCAGAAGGCGCATCACATCGTCCAGCAGGGACTGAAGATCCTCGAGAACCTGGACCATCGTGGCGCGGTGGGTGCCGACAAGCTGATGGGCGACGGCGCCGGCATCCTGATCCAGATCCCGGACGAGTACTACCGCGAGGAGATGGCCAAGCAGGGCATCAACCTGCCGCCCCCCGGCGAGTACGGCGTCGGCATGATCTTCCTGCCCAAGGAACACGCGTCCCGCCTGGCCTGCGAACAGGAACTCGCGCGCGCCATCAAGGCCGAAGGTCAGGTGCTGATCGGCTGGCGCGACGTGCCGGTGGACCGCGACATGCCGATGTCGCCGACCGTGCGCGAGAAGGAGCCGGTGATTCGCCAGATCTTCATCGGCCGCGGCCCGGACATCATCGTGCCCGACGCCCTGGAGCGAAAGCTCTACGTCATCCGCAAGACGGCCTCCAGCGCCATCCAGGCCTTGAAGCTCACGCACAGCCGCGAGTACTACGTGCCGTCGATGAGCTGCCGCACGGTCATCTACAAGGGCCTGCTGCTGGCGGACCAGGTCGGCAAGTACTACCTGGACCTGGCCGACCCGCGCGTCGTCTCGGCCATCGCGCTGGTGCACCAGCGCTTCTCCACCAACACCTTCCCGGAGTGGCCGCTGGCCCACCCCTACCGCATGGTCTGCCACAACGGCGAGATCAACACGGTCAAGGGCAACTTCAACTGGATGCGCGCCCGTGAAGGCGTCATGAAGTCGCCGGTGCTGGGCGACGACCTGAAGAAGCTCTACCCCATCAGCTTCGAGCACCAGTCCGACACGGCCACCTTCGACAACGCCATCGAGCTGCTGACGATGAGCGGCTACCCGCTCGCCCATGCCGCCATGATGATGATCCCGGAAGCCTGGGAGCAGCACGAAGGCATGGACGAGCGCCGCCGCGCCTTCTACGAGTACCACGCCGCCATGATGGAGCCGTGGGACGGCCCCGCCGCCATGGCCTTCACCGACGGCCGCCAGGTCTGCGCCGCGCTGGACCGCAACGGCCTGCGCCCGGCCCGCTACTGCATCACCGACGACGACCTCGTCGTCATGGCTTCCGAGTCGGGCGTGCTGCCGATTCCCGAAGCCAAGATCGTCAAGAAGTGGCGCCTGCAGCCCGGCAAGATGTTCCTCATCGACCTGGAGCAGGGCCGCATCGTCGACGACGAGGAACTGAAGAACCAGTTCGCCAACGCGCGCCCCTACCGCCAGTGGATCGAGAACGTCCGCGTCAAGCTGGACGACATCAGCGTGCCCGACGCGGCCCGCCCCGGCTTCACGACGACGCTGCTGGATCGCCAGCAGGCCTTCGGCACGACGCAGGAAGACATCAAGTTCCTGCTCGCCCCCATGGCCGCCAATGGCGAAGAGGGCATAGGCTCCATGGGCAACGACTCGCCGCTGGCGGTGCTGTCGGGCAAGAACAAGCCGCTGTACAACTACTTCAAGCAGCTCTTCGCCCAGGTCACGAACCCGCCGATCGACCCGATCCGCGAAAACATCGTGATGTCGCTGAACAGCTTCATCGGCCCCAAGCCGAACCTGCTGGACATCAACGCCATCAACCCGCCGATGCGGCTGGAAGTTAGCCAGCCCATCCTGGACTTCGACGACATGGCGCGGCTGCGCGGCATCGAGGCGCCTACCAACGGCAAGTTCAAGCCCAGCGAACTCGACATCACCTACCCGCGCGACTGGGGTCGTGCCGGTGTCGAAGCGCAACTCGCTTCGCTGTGCGCCTCGGCCGTGGACGCCATCAAGACCGGCCACAACATCCTCATCATCACGGACCGCCACCTCAGCGCCGACCGCATCGCCATCCCCGCGCTGCTGGCCCTGTCCGCCGTCCACCACCACCTGGTGCGTGAAGGCCTGCGCACGACGGCCGGCCTGGTCGTCGAGACCGGCACGGCCCGCGAGGTGCACCACTTCGCCGTGCTGGCCGGCTATGGCGCCGAAGCCGTCCACCCCTACCTCGCGCTGGAAACGCTCGAGTCCATGGGTGACGAGCTGCCGGCCAAGCTGAGCGCCGAACAGGCTCGCTACAACTACATCAAGGCCGTGGGCAAGGGTCTGTCCAAGATCATGTCCAAGATGGGCATCTCGACCTATATGTCCTACTGCGGCGCGCAGATCTTCGAGGCCATCGGCTTGAAGGCGGACTTCGTCGAAAAGTACTTCCGTGGCACGGCTACCCAGGTCGGCGGCATCGGCGTGTTCGAGGTGGCGGAAGAAGCCATCCGCATGCACGAAGGTGCCTTCGGCGACGACCCGCTGCTGGACAGCATGCTGGAGACCGGTGGCGAGTACGCCTGGCGCACCCGTGGTGAAGAGCACATGTGGACGCCGGACGCCATCGCCAAGCTGCAGCACAGCTCGCGCAGCGGCAAGTTCGAGACCTACAAGGAATACGCCCAGATCATCAACGACCAGAGCAAGCGCCACATGACGCTGCGCGGTCTGTTCGAGTTCAAATTCGATCCCGCCAAGGCCGTGCCGCTGGAAGAGGTCGAGTCGGCCGCCGACATCGTCAAGCGCTTCGCCACCGGCGCCATGTCGCTGGGCTCCATTTCCACCGAAGCCCATGCCACGCTGGCCGTCGCCATGAACCGCATCGGCGGCAAGAGCAACACGGGTGAGGGCGGCGAAGACCCGGCCCGCTACCGCAACGAGCTCAAGGGCATCAAGATCACCGGTGGCAGCAAGGTCGGTGACGTGCTCGGCCACAAGATCATGGAGGCCGACTACGAGCTGCAAGAGGGCGACAGCCTGCGCTCCAAGATCAAGCAGGTCGCCTCGGGTCGCTTCGGTGTCACCACCGAATATCTGGTCAGTGCCGACCAGATCCAGATCAAGATGGCCCAGGGCGCCAAGCCCGGTGAGGGCGGCCAGCTGCCCGGCGGCAAGGTGTCCGAGTACATCGGCATGCTGCGTCACTCGGTGCCGGGCGTCGGCCTCATCAGCCCGCCGCCCCACCATGACATCTACTCCATCGAGGACCTGGCCCAGCTCATCCACGACCTGAAGAACGTCAACCCCAAGGCGGACGTGTCGGTCAAGCTGGTGTCGGAAGTCGGCGTCGGCACGGTCGCCACCGGCGTGGCCAAGTGCAAGGCCGACCACATCGTCATTGCCGGCCATGACGGCGGCACGGGTGCGTCGCCGTGGAGTTCCATCAAGCACTGCGGCACGCCCTGGGAACTGGGCCTGGCCGAAGCCCAGCAGACCCTGGTGCTGAACCGCCTGCGCGGCCGCGTGCGCGTGCAGGCCGACGGCCAGATGAAGACCGGCCGCGACGTCGTCATCGGTGCGCTGCTGGGCGCCGACGAGTTCGGCTTCGCCACCGCGCCGCTGGTGGCCGAGGGCTGCATCATGATGCGCAAATGCCACCTCAACACCTGCCCGGTGGGCGTGGCCACGCAAGACCCGGCGCTGCGCAAGAAGTTCACCGGCCGCCCCGAACACGTCGTCAACTACTTCTTCTTTGTCGCCGAGGAAGCGCGCCAGATCATGGCCCAGCTCGGCGTGCGCAAGTTCGACGAACTGATCGGCCGCAGCGACTGGCTGGACACCAAGAAGGCCATCTCGCACTGGAAGGCCAAGGGCCTGGACTTCGCCCGCATCTTCCATCGCCCCAATGTTCCGGCGGACGTCGCGCGCATCCACAACGATGTGCAGGACCACGGCCTGGAGCGCGCGCTGGACGTCAAGCTCATCGAGAAGTGCCTGCCCGCCTTCGAGAAGGGCGAGAAGGTGCAGTTCATGCAGGAAGTGACCAACGTGCGCCGCTCGGTCGGCGCGCGCCTGTCCGGCGAGCTGATCCGCCGCAAGCCCGAGGGCCTGCCCGACCACACCATCTTCATCCAGATGGAAGGCACCGGTGGCCAGAGCTTCGGCGCCTTCCTGGCCCAGGGCATCACCTTCTACCTGATCGGTGATGCCAACGACTACACCGGCAAGGGCCTGTCCGGCGGTCGCGTCGTGGTGCGACCCAGCATCGACTTCCGCGGCGACGCGACCAAGAACATCATCGTCGGCAACACCGCGCTCTACGGCGCGACGCGCGGCGAGGCCTTCTTCCGCGGCGTGGCCGGCGAGCGTTTCGCGGTGCGCCTGTCCGGTGCGACCGCCGTCGTCGAAGGCACGGGCGACCATGGTTGCGAGTACATGACCGGTGGCACCGTCGCCGTGCTGGGCAAGACCGGCCGCAACTTTGCCGCCGGCATGAGTGGCGGCATCGCCTACGTCTATGACGAGGACGGCCATTTCGCCAAGCGTTGCAACACCAGCATGGTGTCGCTGGAGAAGCTGCTGCCGGCCCACGAGCAGGAAGCGACGGTCGACAAGGCCATCTGGCACAAGACCAAGGCGGTCGACGGCGTGGACCGAGAGGCCCAGACCGACGAGGCCATCCTGCGCAAGCTGCTGGAAGACCACCACCGCTGGACCGGCAGCCAGCGCGCCCGCGACATCCTCGACCACTGGGCCGAGTCGCGCGCCAAGTTCATCAAGGTGTTCCCGAACGAATACCGCCGTGCCCTGGGCGAGATCAACGCCGCCAAGGAAGCCGCCCAAACCATCGCCCAGGCCAAGTCGCCTGAGGTCGTCACCGCCAAGGCCTGAGGAGAGGAAGCATGGGAAAAGTCACCGGCTTCATGGAGTACGAGCGCCTCGAAGAGGGCTACGAGCCCGTCGTCGCTCGCGTCAAGAACTACAAGGAATTCGTCATCGCGCTGAACGTCGACCAGGCCAAGCAGCAGGGCGCCCGCTGCATGGACTGCGGCACGCCGTTCTGCAACAGCGGCTGCCCGGTCAACAACGTCATCCCCGACTTCAACGACCTGGTCTACAAGGGCCGCGCGGAAGACTGGAAAAACGCTATTCACGTGCTGCACAGCACCAACAACTTCCCCGAGTTCACCGGCCGCATCTGCCCCGCGCCCTGCGAGGCGGCCTGCACGCTGAACGTCAATGACGACGCGGTGGGCATCAAGTCCATCGAGCACGCCATCATCGACCGCGCCTGGGCCGAGGGTTGGGTCACGGCCCAGCCACCCAAGCTGCGGACGGGCAAGAAGGTCGCCGTCGTCGGCGCCGGCCCGGCCGGCCTGGCGGCGGCCCAGCAGCTGGCCCGCGTCGGCCACAGCGTCACGGTCTTCGAGAAGAATGACCGCGTCGGCGGCCTGCTGCGCTACGGCATCCCGGACTTCAAGATGGAGAAGTCCCACATCGACCGCCGCGTCGAGCAGATGAAGGCCGAGGGCGTCGAGTTCCGCACCGGCGTCATGGTCGCTGCGCTGCCGGAAGGCAGCAAGGTCACCAACTGGGCCAAGGAAACCGTCACCGCCGACGAGCTGAAGAGCCGGTTCGACGCCATCGTGCTGACCGGCGGCGCCGAGCAGTCGCGCGATCTGCCGGTGCCCGGCCGCGACCTCGCCGGCGTGCATTTCGCGATGGAGTTCCTGCCGCAGCAGAACAAGGTCAACGCCGGCGACAAGCTCAAGGGCCAGATCACCGCGGCCGGCAAGCACGTCATCGTCATCGGCGGCGGCGACACCGGCAGCGACTGCGTCGGCACCAGCAACCGCCATGGCGCCAAGAGCGTGACCCAGTTCGAGCTGCTGCCCCAGCCGCCCGAAGTGGAAGACCGCCCGCTGACCTGGCCCTACTGGCCGATCAAGCTGCGCACCTCGTCCAGCCATGAAGAAGGCTGCGAGCGCGAGTTCGCCATCGCCACCAAGGAATTCATTGGCGAGAAGGGCAAGCTGACCGGCGTCAAGACCGTGCGCCTGCAGTGGCAGGGCGGCAAGATGACCGAGGTCGAGGGCAGCGAGCAAATCCTGAAGGCCGACATTGCTTTCCTGGCCATGGGCTTCGTGTCGCCGGTTGCCACCATCCTCGAGGCCTTCGGCGTCGACAAGGATGCGCGCGGCAACGGCAAGGCGAGCACCGAAGGCGCCAACGCCTACAAGACCAATGTCGACAAGGTCTTCGCCGCCGGCGACATGCGCCGCGGGCAGAGCCTGGTGGTCTGGGCCATCCGCGAAGGCCGCCAGGCCGCACGCGCGGTGGACGAATACCTGATGGGCTCGACGACGCTGCCGCGCTGAGCGCTCCGGATCTCAAAAGCAACAAGGCCGCCCGAGGGCGGCCTTGTTTTTGGGGCTGCGATTGCAGCTCAGTTGTTGATCAGGACTTCGCGCCAGTTCAGGCGTTGCAGGCCCAGATTGACCGGCGTGCGCGTGCCGACCTTTTCCACTGGCTGGCAGTTGTTGCCGGAGCAGTTGTCCTTGCCCGCGAGCAGCACCGACTTGCCGACGCCGTTGATGTTGACGCTGTAGAAGGTGAGGTCGATGACCACGCCGTCGGTCTTGCTGACATAGCAGTTGTTGCCGCCGCCGGTCAGGCCGCAATAGCCCGAGCCGAGGTCGATTGCATAGATGCGGCTGGTGCCGTTGGGGGCGCAGGGGTCGCTGGACGTCGGGGACGTTGCCGCGAATGCAACGGTGCCGTAGAAGGACGTCGGATCGGACAGCACGCGCCAGCCCGGGCCGCTCGCGGAGACGCCCAGGTCGACATACCAGCCCACCTGCGTCGTCAGGTTCAGCAGGATCTTGGTGTTCAGGTCGGTCAGCTCCAGCAGGTTGGACACCGTCAGCGGGAAGTTGCCCGTGGTGAGGGTCAGGTCCCGCGTCTCGCCGGAGATGGTGCCGTCGTGGCTGAACGATGCATTGGTGCCGTCGATGATGGCGAAGAAGCGTTGCGCCTGGTTGTTGCTCAGATCGGTCCCATCCAGCAATCGACCCGTGCCAACCGTGATGTAGCGGTTGTTGGTGCCGGGCTGCACGACCGGCAGCGGCTTGCTGGTGATGGGCAGCACATTGCCGTTCGAGCCCACCAGCCGCGCGAACCGGACGGGTGTCGGGTAGGCCGTGGCGGCGACCGTGCCGGTGACGTCCAGGCGCCAGAGGTTGCCCATCAGGTCACCGCCATAGATCGCATCCGCATAGCCGTCGGTCAGGTCCAGCACGAAGGCGTTGACGTGGGCCATGCCGGCCTGGTTGGTCGCCGAGCAGGCTGCGACCGTCGGTCCGGTGAGGGCGGGGCAGGGGGCGGCGACCTTCTCCAGCAGCGCGCCGGTGCGCGGGTTGATGAAGAAGAAGTAGGCCTTGCCGTCAGTGTTGTTGTAGCCGGAGCCGGCAACGACCACCCAGCCGTACTTGCGGGTCTTCACGACAACTGGCTGGCCGTAGGTGTAGCCGAGATCGGCGTCCTTGAACTCCCACAGCACCTTTTGCGCGGCGACCGCTTCCGACGTGACCGACGCGGGGTCGGTGATGTCCAAGGCGTAGATCGCCTTGCCGCCCTTGCCCAGGCCGGCGACCAGGATGGTGCGCCAGTCGGCGGTGCCGCTGCCACCGTAGGTGCCGCCAAAGTCCAGGTCGATGGTCAGCGGCGTGGCATCCACCAGGAAATGGTGAGAGAAGGTCGGGTTGCCGATCGACGCCAGGCCGTCCACGCTGGGCGTGCCGTTCGGGCCGTTGAACAGGTCGCCCGGCACATAAGCCCAGACTTCCTTGCCTGCGTCGGTGCCGGTCAGGCTGCCGTTGACCGCGTGCACCATGCCGTCATTGCTGGCCACATAGACCATCGGCTGACGATTCGCGTAGGTGGTCTTGAAGGTGTCGTAGCCAGGGTTGTTGACGGCGGAGTAGGGCGCGGCGGGCGCCGCCACCGGGCGTGCCTTGGCGTTGACGATGTCACCCAGCAGCTTGGCGCGGTCACGATAGACGTGGGCCACGCCGGTCGTGGTGGACGAGACCTCCCCCGTGCGCTCGCCACGCAGATAGTTCAGATAGTTGACGGAGTCGTCGCCGGCCACATAGGAGGTGTTCAGAAGCCCGAGCTGCGCGGAGGGGATGCTGCCGGCGCCGCTGCTGCGGAACTTCACGCCCACCTTGTTCACCGTGTCGTAGGTGACGATATTGCGCGAGTTACTCCAACCCGTACCGGCCGCCTGCGTGTCCAGCTTGCCGGAGAACGTCCATTGGCTCGTCAGGCTCGGCTCGCCGGTGTTGGCGTCGAAGGTGGTCAGGCTGGCTTCCAGTTCGCCCGTCCAGGTCTTCGCGTCGAACTTCGTCGAATAGGAGGCGACACCCAGCGCCGAAACCTGCGGCAGGGCCGTCGAGAATGAGGTCGAATAGGCGGAAAGCTGGGATGCGATGCTGGAGAAGGTCTTGGTCAGGCCGTCCACCATCTGGTCGGCGCGCGCTGCGGTGTAGTAGTTGTCGGGGCGCGGCGCACCGTCCGGCGTGGTGTCCGACGTCGTGGTCCACCAGGTCTTGGTGGCGGCGCTGTTGTCGAACTGCGCGGTCGTTGCCGTGGCATCCGAGTAGCCGGTGGGCGGCTTGAAACCACCGTATTTGGCGGCCAGGTAGAACTGGTTGTAGGGCTTGAAGACCTGGAACTCCAGCACGTCCAGCCAATAGGTCTGGATGGTCTGGATGCCCGCCTTGTCGCTGCGGATGTCGTTGATGTTGGCCCAATAAGCCAGGCCGGCCATCAGTGCGCCGTTGTTCGTGCAGCAGCCGCCGAAGGGCTGGGTGGCGCCCAGCGTAGTGCCCAGGCCACTGCCCTGCAGCACGCCGACCCGGTTGGTCCAGTCGTAGGCGTTGACGCCGGTGTCGGCGGTGACTTCAGTGGGCTTGGTGGGTTCGGAGAGACCGGTCGCGCCGGGCAGGTTGCGGTCAGCGTGGGTGTTGACGTCACCGATGCCCAGGATGAAGTTGCGCTGGCAGGAGTACAGGATGGGATCGTCCCAGGCGGTGATCACCGGGAAGCCATCGATGTGCGTGGCGGTGGCGTTATTCGTCCATGCGGGCACGTTGCCGAGGTTGCGGTAGTAGCGCTGGGCCGCGTAGTAGAGCTCACCGACCGGGTCGTAGGTCTTGTAGCTGCCGGGCGAGATTTCACCGAACTTGTTCAGGTAGTTCATCACCCCGCTGTTGGTCACGCCGGTCGCCGTCGCGTCGGCCGTGTCGGGATTGGTCACCATGACACCGGTGGTCGCGTCCCATTCAGCCTTGGCATTGGTCACCGGAATGCCACCGGGCACCGGGCTGGTCGGACCGATGAACTTCTGCTTGGCGCGCAGCACCCCGCCGTCTCGGTTGATGTCGCTGTCGTTGAGATAGCCGAAGGCGCTGTAGCGGATCTTGTCCGAGTACTTCTGCATCAGGCCTGTCGGTTTGTAGGACGTGCCGTACTGCGTGCAGTTGTCTTCGCGATCGGTGGAGGAACCGGCGGGATCGCAGACCTTCACGCGTACAAAGGCCTCGTACAGCGTGCCTTCCACCAGCGCGTTGGCCGGGTTGTAGTGAGTGGCCGTGCCGTAGAGGTCAACCGCGCCGCCGCCGCCCACATTGGTGTAGACGGCGGTGTTGGGGAGTTGCCATTGCAGGCTGATCTCGCCACCGCCACCACCCTGGTAGAACTGCGCCGTGATGTTCAGCGTGTCATTGGCGTTCACGCCCGGCACGGTGAGGGTGTAGTCGGTGGCGCCCTGGTCATGCCACCCGGTATCGTTGATGGTGTAGGTGGTGCCGCTGCCGTTGATGCGGACCGTCAGCCGCACGCCGTCGTCGCCACGGATCTTGAAGGTGTAGGTTCCGCTGGTCGGTGCTTTGACCGTGCCGGTCCAGTTGGCCGACATATTGGTCGTGCTCACGCCAGCGGGCCAGTCACCGTTGATGTTGTAGTTGATGTAGCCCTCATTGCGGGTGACCGCCACCGGATTGCTCTGGGTCTTGTTGTTGTAGTACCTCGCCGTGAAGCTGGCGTTGTTGGCGCCGCCCGTGCTCGGCACCTGGAAGCGGATCTTGTTGCCCAGCGCCCAGATGCGCGTCGACAAGCTCGTCGCGCTGCCATACGGCGTGGCCCCGGACACCGTCGATGAGGTGGTGGTGGTGCTGTCGGGGAAGTTGCTCGTGCTGCCCTGGTTGGTGGCCCAGGCCTTCTCCAGCACCGTCAGCGTGGACGTGTCGATGACGCGATAGCCACCGGTCAGCGCCCAGCGGAACGGGTCGATGGTCTGCATCGACGCCCAGTTCAGGAAGTTGCCGCTCCACTTGCCCGAACAGGCGTGGCTGCTGGCCGCGCCGTTGGGGTAGAAGTAGTTGTCGGTGCTGGTGCCGTCGGTATAGCGATAGGAGTAGCACTTCGCGGGGTCGAAGTAGCCGATATAGGTGTTCGCCGCCGAGTAGGTGCGCGAGGGGTGGGCCACGCTGATCGCCGTCGGGAACTCGACCGACAGCGCCAGCGCCAGGTTGCCCGGCACGTTGACGGAGGTGAACACCGGCTGATCCGCCAGCGAGACCTGCGCGGAGGATGTGGCTGCCAGCGTCACGAGGCTGGCAGTCAACGCCAGGCCGCGCACCAAGACAACAAGGCGAACTGCATTCATGGGAAACCTCGATACGTCCTGAGCAAGCTCAGTTGGTGGTGAAGGTGGACTGGAAGAAGGACAGGGTGTTGCGCGGCCCCTTCACACGCACCGTGATGCGGAAGATGGGCTGCTCAGGCACCGCGGACGGATTGGCGTTGTTGGCCGCGCCGCTGTTGGTCTGGGAATTGATCCATTCGCTGGAGCTCCCGCCAAAGACCGACTGGTTGACCATGGTGCAGGTGGCGCTCGTGCAGGCGCCGGCTGCCGTGGACAGGCGGTCGATCACATAGCGGATCGTCACGCCGGTGCCGGCAGGAGTGATGTCAGCTGCCGTTCCTACCGCCGCAAAGGCGGTATCCGACGCCAGCAATGCAGTCGGGATACCCTGTGCATTCGTGGGCAGCAGCGTGGCGCTGTAGTTGGCGGCCAGCAGGTTGGCATTGCGTTTTGTCACGGTGTCCAATTGCCCGCCGGCCCGCACCGCATCCATGGCGGCCTGCAGGGCTCGCTCGCCCTGGTTGGTCAGATCGCGCTTGAAGCCAATGTTGCCGACAGCGAATTGGCTCGAATTGATGGAGCGCGAGATCGCGACCGCACCGATGAGCAGGATCACCAGCGTGATGAGGGCGAAGATCAGCACGATGCCGCGCTGTTGTCGCCGCAGGAGACGGGAAGAAGAAGTGGTGCGCATCATCACGGCCATCAGCGGGAGTAGCGGATATTGCGCAGCGGCACCGTGAACTCGACGACGCGGTAGCGCTGATTGGTCGTGCCCGCGGGCACGGTGTAGGTGTACGCCAGACCGCTGCCGAGGTCGCTGAACATGGTCAGCGAAGACGGCGTGACGTCGGTCTTCTCGATCAGATCGCTGCGCACGATCATCCCCACGCGCACGGCGAGGATGTTCTGCAGACGGCTCTGGGCAACCGCCGTGTCGGCCGTCAACTCGGCCGCCGTAAATCCTGCCGCAGTTGGCGCGATCCATGAGTCGACCTGTGTCGGGCCGCTCACTACGGTGTGCACGCCGTAAAGCACGCGCAGGTCCACGACGCCGTCCGCAATCGCCTGCGGGCTGTCTGAATTCAGGCGCAGCAGGTCATAGGACATCAGCGTCGCGTTGGCGTCGATGCCGATCAGCGAGAAGCGCGGCTGGTTGCCGGTGACATTGCCCAGCACCGAGACAAAGGCGTTGCCATTCGAAAAGCCCGTGAGCGCGGTGGTGCCGATGGTGTTGGCGGCATAGGTGCCGCCGAAGTTCAGCGTCTGGGTGGCACCACCGGTGAAGCCCGTGTTCACCTGTTGCACCATGCAGCCGACGCCCTGCTGGGCCAGCAGGATCAGATCGCCACCCTTCAACCCCAGGGTGTTGGACAGCTTCAAGAGGCCCGCCGCAGCCGACTTGGGAATGACCGGCAGGGCCGACTCGCTCAAGCCCGAGTTGCCCGTGGCCACCGCGATGACGTCCGAGCCATTGGTGCCCGCGCCGGCATGGACGACGAGCGGCGTCAGCACGAAGGTCTGTGGAACGGAGGCGAAAGGCGTCGGGAAGGCAGCGCTGCGCGGCAGGATCTGGGCGTTGCTCTTCGAGACTCTCAACGAGCAGCCGTAGTTTTCCGCCGCTGACTGGCTGAAGCCCGCACCGGCACTACGCAGCTCGCGGTCCAGCACATAGGAGGCATAGGCGGAGTTGCTCGTCAGGTCATTGCCCGAAGTCACGCCGCGCCGCAGCGATTCCTGCCGTGCCACCATCATCGAGATGGCCAGGGTCAGCACCAGGCCGATGGCCAGGGTCACCATCAGCTCGATGAGGGAAAAGCCGCGATCGGCGGCTGGAGATCGGCGCGTCATTACGGGATCACCACGTCGGTGAAGTAGTTGTGCGTGTCGTTGGCGGCGCCGTTGGACTGAACGGGCGTCCAGGTCAAGGTGACTCTCGCCGTCGTTGCGTTGGTCACGGACACGGTGCCGGCGCCATTGGGCAGGCCGCCGCTGGCAGGGTCCGAGGCGCGAGCCGCCCAGGCGGCCACCACCGCAGCGTCGACGTTGACGCTGTTCCGGTTGAGCATCGTTGCGGCCATCTCGCTGGCCAGGATGGCCGCGCGTTGAGAATCCTCGCTGCTGACCGAGACCTGCAGCGCACGGGCCTGCAGCGTGATCAGCCCGAGCAGGCCAAAGGAGATGATCAGGATGCCGACCAGCATCTCGATCAACGAGAAACCCCGGCTGGAAATGAAGCGCTGTTTCATCATGGGCATCCGTCCGGTGCCGTCGAGGCCTTGCCGGGGTCGCACATCCGGATGGATCCGGCCAGGCTGACGAGCACCCGTAGCGGTCGGTCGCCGACGCCGTTCGTCGCCGAAACGACGTTGTAGGCGGCGGCGCCGGCGGTGCAGTTCGCACCGATGGTGGTTGGGTCCGTCAGCGTGGTCTGGCGGCCATCACCGCTGAAGCAGAGCGCGGTGGGCGGTGCTGTTGGTGATGTTTGGAACTGGACGCCGCTCGACACGTCCGTGAGCACGCCGCATTGCACGACCTCGGCGGGATCGTTGGCCAGCAGGTTCATGGGCACGGTGCGAATCTGCCAGTAAAGGCCTCCAGCCGTGGCCGTGTCCGTCAAGTCGCATGCCTTGCTAGTAGTCAGGAAGAAGACGACGTTGTGTGTACGGCGCTGCGCTTCGCCCTGGGCCAGGCGCAGGCCGGACTGCAGGGCGTCCGCGACCGTCCGCATGCGCGCATTGCGGATCCAGGTCGTGAAGTTGGGCATGGCGACAGCGGTCAGGACGGCCATGACGCTGACGGCCACCATCAGCTCGATGAGGCTGAAGCCCGAATGGCGGCGCGTCAGCACGAGTCGCCCTTCTTCATCATCCACTTGCTGGAGCAGGCGCCGCCCCAGCCGGGTTGCGTGTTGTTTGTTGCGCGTATGTCCTGATGGTTGATGGTGTAGTTGAAGCCGTTGGAGGCACCGCCGCCTGTTGCCAGCAATGTGAACGTGGTGGTGGTCAACGTACTGCAGGTGATCACGAAGTTGCCAAAGGTGCGGGCAGACGCGGTGGCGTTGTTGCAGGGCGAAACGAAGGTCCCGGTGTCGAGATAGGTCCGGTTGTCCTGGTAGTAGCGCTCCATCTGCGCCCGCATCGTCGTCAGGCCCGAGCTGGCGTCGGCCAGGCGGCTGCGCGTTACATAGTCCCTGTACTGCGGGATCGCGACCGCGGCGAGGATGCCGATGATGGCGACCGCGATCATCAGCTCGATGAGCGTGAAGCCGCGGCTGACAGGGGAGGGGGGGCGGTGGCGCATGGTGGTGGCTTGCATGGCGGGTGTCAGTATTTTGGTGGCGAGGGGCTTGGGCGGGATACCGCTCGTCGCGAACCAACGAACGCTGGTCGCGGGCTGAGCGCGATTCGTGAACTGGCGCACGTTTGGCGGGGCCGAAACGGCCGTTCGAAGGGTTGACGGACGCAAGCAGACGTAACAGCTCCGCGCCCAAATCCAGGGGTGTATCGGAGGGTTGACGGGCTTGTCGAGGGGGACTCCCCGGGGTCCTTGGTGTTTCCCCTATCATGGCGCCCTTTCTCCCGCCCCGGCTCCGGCCCGCCCGCGTGAATCAATTGGCAACCGCACCTCTGATCGAACTGCGCAACGTCAGCGTCGGCTATGGCGACCGCGTGATCCTGGATGGCGTCAACCTGAAGCTGGAGCGCGGCAAGGTGCTGGCGTTGATCGGCACCTCGGGCGGCGGCAAGACCACGGTGTTGCGCCTGCTCGGCCGCCAGCTCCGGCCCCTGAGCGGCCAGGTGCTGTTCGACGGCCAGGACCTGGCGCCACTGGACCTGCAGGGCTTGTACGCCGTGCGCCGGCGCATGGGCATGCTGTTCCAGTTCGGCGCCCTGTTCACCGACCTCAGCGTCTTCGAGAACGTGGCCTTCCCGCTGCGCGAGCACACCGACCTGCCCGAGGCCATGATCCGCGACCTGGTGCTGATGAAGCTGAATGCCGTCGGTCTGCGCGGCGCGCGCGACCTGCTGCCCAGCGAGATCTCCGGCGGCATGGCCCGCCGCGTGGCCCTGGCCCGCGCCATCGCGCTGGACCCCGACCTGGTGCTCTACGACGAACCCTTCGCCGGCCTGGACCCGATTTCCCTGGGCGTCGCCGCCCGGCTGATCCGCGACCTGAATGATGCGCTGGGGCTGACCAGCATCATCGTCTCGCACGATCTGCACGAGACCTTCGAGATTGCCGACGAGGTGGCCATGGTCGCCAACGGCCGCGTCGTGGCCCAGGGCACGCCGGAGGAACTGCGCCACAGTGACGACCCGCTGGTGCGCCAGTTTGTCGGCGCCGAGCCCGACGGGCCGGTGCGCTTCCACCAACCGGCCCGTCCGGTGGCCGAGGATTTCGGGGTGGCGTCATGATGAGCCTGGCCGCCAATATCGGACTCGGCGTGCGCAAGCTGCTCGCCGACTGGGGCGCGTCCGCGCGTTTGTTCGGCGCCCTGCTGGCCACATCGCCTCGAGCGCTGATGCGCTTCGTGCTGGTGCGCGAGCAGCTCTTCTATCTGGGCAACCGCTCGCTGCTCATCATCGGCGTGTCGGGCCTCTTCGTCGGTTCGGTGCTGGCCCTGCAGGGCGACTATGCGCTGCAGCGCTATGGTTCACGCGAGGCGGTCGGCCTGCTGACGGCGCTGAGCCTGGTGCGCGAGCTCGGGCCGGTGGTCACCGCGCTGCTGTTCGCGGGCCGCGCCGGCACCTCGCTGACGGCCGAAATCGGCTTGATGAAAGCCGGCGAGCAACTCACCGCCATGGAGATGATGGCCGTCGACCCGGTGCAGCGCGTGCTGGCGCCGCGCTTCTGGGGCGGCTTCATCGCGATGCCCTTGCTCGCCGCGGTCTTCTCGGCGCTTGGCATCATCGGCGGCTGGCTGGTGGATGTGCCGCTGCTGGGCATTGATGCCGGCGCCTTCTGGTCGCAGATGCAGGGCGGCGTGGATGTGTTCAAGGACGTCGGCAACGGCGTCATCAAGAGTCTGGTGTTTGGCGTGACGGTGACTTTCATCGCGCTGCTGCAAGGCTATGCCTGCCGCCCCACGCCCGAAGGCGTGTCTGCGGCCACCACGCGGACCGTCGTGCTGTCGTCCCTGGCCGTGCTGGCCCTGGACTTCATGCTGACGGCCATGATGTTTTCGATTTAGGGAGAAGGAAGGATGCAATCCTCTCGTTATGACGCCTGGGTGGGCCTGTTCGTGCTGATCGGTGGCGCGGCCCTGCTGTTCCTGGCGCTCAAGGCCGGCAACCTGCTCAGCCTCAATTTCGACGCCACCTACCAGGTGTCGGCGCGCTTCGACAACATCGGCGGCCTCAAGCCCAACGCGGCGGTCAAGAGCGCCGGCGTCGTCGTCGGCCGGGTCGAGTCGATCAACTTCGACGACAAGACCTTCCAGGCCAAGGTGCTGCTGAACATGTACAAGAACACGCAGTTCCCCAAGGACAGTTCGGCCAAGATCCTGACCTCGGGCCTGCTCGGCGAGCAGTACATTGGCCTGGAGCCCGGCGCCGACGAAAAGAACCTCGTTGCCGGCGACGTCATCAAGCAGACGCAGAGCGCCGTCGTGCTGGAGAACCTCATCGGCCAGTTCATCAACAGCAAGGCTTCGGACATGGGCAGCGCACCGGCGGCGGTTCCCGCTTCGGGGAGCAAGCCGTGAACCGCGTCATTCGACTGCTGGTCCTGTTCACCCTGGCGCTGGGCCTCGCGGGCTGCCAGACGGTGAAGGGCGTCGGCTCGCGCATCGAGCGCGCCGTCGACAAGGTCATGGGTTCCAAGGGCCAGAGGCTGGACCCCTGGGAGTCCTGGAACCGCAAGGTCTTCGCCTTCAACGAGAAACTCGATGAGGCCGTGCTCAAGCCCGTCGCGACGGCCTATACCGAGATCGTGCCTTCGCCCGTGCGCACCGGCATCGACAACTTCTTCGGCAACATCGGTGACGCCTGGTCAGCGATCAATCTCTTCCTGCAAGGTCGTTTCAAGGCGGGCGTCGAGCAGGGCATGCGCTTTGCGGTCAATTCGACCCTGGGGCTGGCCGGCGTGCTGGACATCGCCACTGAAGCGGGTCTGGAAAAGAACAGCCAGGACTTCGGCAAGACCTTGGGCAAATGGGGCATGGGCACCGGGGCCTACATCGTCTGGCCCTTGTTCGGTCCGTCGTCGGTGCGCGACTCGCTGGCGCTGCCGGTGGATTGGCAGGCCTCGCCGGGCGTGATCTTTGATGATGGCCGCAAGAAGGTCGCCATCACCGCGCTCAGCCTCATCAATACGCGCTCCAACTTCCTGCGCGCGGGCGAAATGCTGGATGGCATTGCGCTGGACAAATACACCTTTTACCGGGACGCTTACTTGCAACGGCGCGGCAGCTTCGATGATGACGATGAGATCGAGGTGCTGGTGCCTGGCAGTGGGGCTTCGGCACCGGCCGCGACGGCGCCCGCTTCGGCGGCCGCCGCATCCGAACCTGCGATCGGCGTGAAAAAGCCCGCCGAACCCGCCTCCGCGGCGACGCGGTGAACCAAACCCCGGGCTGGCGCGTTGAGTGCCCGTCCCTGTTCAGAGAAAGCGACACCATGACTTTGCTGACCTCCCTGCGCCGCCTGCTGACCGTGGCCACCCTGGGCCTTGGCCTCGTGCACGCCGCCCATGCGGCCGATGCCGGCGCACCTGACCAGCTGATCCGCCAGCTGTCCCTGGAAACCATCGAAGCCGTCAAGGCCGACAAGGAGATCCAGGCCGGCAACATCAACAAGATCATTGCCCTGGTCGACGCCAAGGTGATGCCCCATGTCAACTTCCAGCGCATGACGGCGTCGGCCGTTGGCCGCTTCTGGCGTCAGGCCACGCCCGAGCAGCAGACCAAGCTGCAGGCCGAGTTCAAGACCCTGCTGGTGCGCACCTATGCCGGCGCGCTGACCCAGGTCAAGGACCAGACCATCGGCCTGAAGCCGCTGCGTGCCCAGCCGACCGACACCGAAGTCGTCGTGCGCACCGAGATCCGCGGCAAGGGTGACGCCATCCAGCTCGACTACCGCCTGGAGAAGGCCGGCGCCGAGTGGAAGATCTACGACGTCAATGTGCTGGGCATCTGGCTGGCCGACCAATACCGCAACAGCTTCGCCCAGGAGATCGGCGCCAACGGCATCGATGGCCTGATCAAGAGCCTGGCCGACAAGAACGCCAAGGCCGGCGCACCGGCCGCCAAGGGCTGATGAGCCCCGCGCAGCCGCCCGAAGGGGCTCGCTCCCGCTTGGCGGGACAGCGCGCAGCGCGAAGGGTGCAACAGCCATGAGCGGTCTGAAGCTGCCTTCGCGGCTGCGCATGGACGGCGCACGCGCCGCCTGGGCGCAGATGTCGCCGGCCCTGCGTGCCGAGGCGGCCCAGGTGCTGGCGGCAGCCGGCCGTGAGGTCAGGTTGTCTGCAGCCGGTCTGACCGACTTCGACTCGTCCGCCCTCAGCCTGCTGCTGTCAGCTGCTCGCCAATGCACCGAGCAGGGCGCGACGCTCAAGCTGGACGACGCCCCGGAGAAGCTGCGCGAGCTGGCGCGCGTCTATGGTGTGTCGGAGCTGTTCTGGCCGGTGAGCGTCCAAGGCGCCTGACGTTTCGGGCCGAGCGCCGGGCCGCCCCTAGCCGGCCCGTCTGGTGATGTGCTCACCGTTCGAGACGGTGAGCATCGCCGTCCCCTCGGGGGACCGGTTGGGCGCGCGCCCGCGTTCAGCGGGGCGAGACCGGACGAGGGGTTGTCCAGTCAGCCTGCGTAGCGTTTCGCGCGCAGGTTCTTCTTGATCTCCTGCAGCATGGGCCGCAGTTGCTGGCCCAGCTTCAGCGCAACGCCCGTCGTCAGGATGTCCACCGCGATCAGGTGCAGCAGCCGCGACACCATGGGGCTGTAGCGGTCGAAGTCTTCGGGGTGGTCCACCGCCAGCAGGATCTGGCTGGGGCCCAGCGCCAGTTGTGCCAGCGGCGAGGCGCTGGCTGTGATGATGATGATGGTCGCGCCCTTCTTGCGCGCGATTTCGGCCGCGTCCAACAGGTCGCGGCTGCGACCCGAGTTGCTGATGATGACGGCGCAGTCGCCCGGCTGCAGCATGGTGGCGCTCATCAGCTGCACATGGCCGTCGCTGGTGGCGACGGTGTTCACGCCGAGGCGGAAGAACTTGTGCTGCGCGTCCTGGGCGACGATGCCGGAGTTGCCGACGCCATAGAACTCGATGCGCTTGTTGTGGCGGGCCGAATCGGCGAGGGCCTCGATGGCGCGCTCGAAGGCATGGCTGGCCGCGTCATTGCGGTAGTGCAGCAGGGCCGCAACGGCGTTGTCGACGACCTTGACGATGATGTCGGCCGGCTTGTCGTCCTCGTCCACAGCGCGGTGCACGAAGGGCACACCCTCGTTGACGCTGCCGGCCAGTTTCAGCTTGAAGTCGGCCAGCCCGTCATAGCCGACGCTGCGGCAGAAGCGCACCACGGTTGGCTTGGACACGTGGGAGCGGTCGGCCAGCTCGCTGACCGGCAGGCTGGCAAAGCTGCGCGCGTCGGCCAGCAGCAGCTTGGCGACCCGCTGTTCTGCCGGAGGGAGGGCGGGCAGGGCCGCCTTGACGCGCTCGAGGATGCTCATTGTTCTTCAGCCCAGGAAAAACCGTCTCTGGCGACCAACGCGCTCGCGGCGGCCGGGCCCCAGGAGCCGGCGGAGTAGGGGCGCGGACCGCTGGCGTCGGCCGCCCACGCATCGAGGATGGGCTCAACCCAGCGCCAGGCCTGTTCCTGCTCGTCACTGCGCACGAAGAGGTTGAGGCGGCCGGCGATGGCGTCCAGCAGCAGGCGCTCGTAGGCGCCGACGCGCTGCGTCGCGAAGGCCTTGTCGAAGTCCAGGTCCAGGGACACCGGTGTCAGCTGTTCGCCGGCACCAGCGCCCTTCTGGGCCAGCAGCTGCAACTCCAGGCCGTCCTCGGGCTGCAGCTTGATGACGAGGCGATTCGGCTGGCTGCCGCCGGCGAAGATCTTGTGCGGCACTGGGCGGAAGTTGACGACGATCTGCGCGTCGCGCTCGGCCAGGCGCTTGCCGGTGCGCAGATAGAAGGGCACGCCGGCCCAGCGCCAGTTGTTGATCTCGGTGCGCAGGGCGACGAAGGTCTCGCAGGTGCTTTCGGGCGGGACCTTGACCTCTTCGAGATAGCCCGGGACCGCGGTGCCCTCGATGTTGCCGGCGCGGTACTGGCCGCGCACCACGTCGCGGGCCACGCTGTCGGACGTGAAGGGCTTCAGCGAGCGCAGCACCTTGAGCTTCTCGTCGCGGATGGCGTCGGCGTCGTTGCTGGACGGCGGCTCCATGGCGATCATGGTCAGCAGTTGCAGCGCATGGTTCTGGATCATGTCGCGCAGCGCGCCGGTGCCGTCGTAGAAGGCGCCTCGCGTGCCCACGCCCAGGCGCTCGGCCAGCGTGATCTGGATGTTGGCGATGCTCTCGCGGCGCCACAGCGGCTCGAACAGCGCATTGCCAAAGCGCAGGGCCATCAGGTTCTGCACTGAGGGCTTGCCGAGGTAGTGGTCGATGCGGAAGGCCTGGCTTTCGGCAAAGACGCTGCGTACCGCACGGTTGATTTCCTGGGCACTGGCCAGGTCGTGGCCCAGCGGCTTCTCCAGCACCACGCGCACCTTGTCGTGGTTCAGGCCGACGGCACCCAACTGCTGGCAGATGCCGGTGAACAGATGCGGGCTGGTGGCCAGATACAGCACGACGGTGTCGGCATTGCGGGCATCCAGCCAGTCCTTCAGACCCTGGTAATGCTCGGGCTGGGACAGGTCCATGCGGCGGTAGTGGATGAGGTCCGCGAACTTCTCGAATTCCTCGTCACTGGGACGCTTGGCGCCGTCCACTTCGCGGAAGCGCTCCTTCAGCCATTCGCGGTAGCGCTCGTCGGACTGGTCGTCACGCGCGACGGCGAGAATGCGACCGCCTTCGGGCAATTTGCCGTGCCGGAAGGCCTGGAACAGCGCGGGCATCAGCTTGCGCCATGTCAGGTCGCCGGTACCGCCAAAGAACACGAGATCAAAGGACATCTGCGGGGTCTCCAGGCCAGCGCTTCACAGGAGGCGCTAACCGTTGTGTAACTAAGTTTCGTGAAATACTATGCAGCAGTTTCTTCGCCGGGTCAATCCAGTCGACCCGAGGACAGCCCCACCATGAACCAGCTCGACCAACTCAAGGCCTTCACCACCGTCGTCGCCGACACGGGCAACTTCCTGCAGCTCGCGCAGTTCGCCCCGCGCGACGCGACGACCAATCCTTCGCTGATCCTGAAGGCCGTGCAGTCGCCCGACTACGCACCGCTGCTGAAGGAAACCGTCGAGGCCCACCGCGGCAAGCCGCTGGACGAGATCGTTGATCACGTCCTCGTGCGCTTCGGCCTCGAGATCCTCAAGGTCGTGCCAGGCCGTGTGTCGACCGAAGTCGATGCCCGCCTGTCCTTCGACAAGGCCACGTCCCTGGCGCGTGCGCGCCGCATCATTGCGCTGTACGAAGCTGCCGGCATCGGCCGCGACCGCGTGCTGATCAAGCTGGCCTCGACGTGGGAAGGCATCCAGGCCGCCGCCGAACTGGAGCGCGAGGGCATCCATTGCAATCTGACGCTGCTGTTCGCCTTCGCCCAGGCCGTGGCCTGTGGCGAGGCCAAGGTGCAGCTGATCTCGCCCTTCGTCGGCCGCATCTACGACTGGTACAAGAAATCGGCCGGTGCCTCTTGGGACGAGGCCGCGATGGCTGGCACCAACGATCCGGGCGTGAAGTCGGTGAGCCAGATCTACGCCTACTTCAAGCAGCACGGCATCAAGACCGAAGTCATGGGCGCGAGCTTCCGCAACATCGGCCAGATCCAGGCGCTGGCCGGCTGCGATCTGCTGACCATCAGCCCCGATCTGCTGGCGCAGCTGCAGGCCTCCGAGGCCCAACTGGAACGCGCACTCGATCCGGCCAAGGCCGCCGCCACGCCGGCTGTTCATCTCGACGAGGCCGCCTTCCGCTTCGCGCTCAACGAGGACGCGATGGCGACCGAGAAGCTGGCCGAAGGCATCCGCCTGTTCGCCGTCGACGCCGGCAAGCTCGACAAGCTCATCCAACAAGCCTGACCATGACGAAGCGCTGCGACCAATCGCCCGTCTGGGCCGAACTCCAGGCCCACTACGCCGCGAGCGGTCGCGGCTTCGACATCCGCGACGCCTTCAAGGCCGATGCGGGCCGTTTCGGCGCGCTGTCCTTCCAGGCGCCCGAGGTCTTTGCCGACCTGTCCAAGAACCGCATCGATGCGCCGACGCTGGCGCTGCTGCTGAAGTTGGTGCGCGACTGCGGCCTGGAGGCGCGCCGCGATGCGCTGCTGCGCGGCAACCCCGTCAACCACACCGAAGGCCGCGCGGTGCTGCACACGGCCCTGCGCGCTCCGGCCGGCAGCGATGCGCCTTTCAACGCAGAGGTGCAGGCGTCGCTCGACGCCATGCTGGCCTTTGCCGAGAGCGTGCGTCGTGGCGAGCGCGGTGAGATCACCGATGTCGTGCATATCGGCATCGGCGGCAGCGACCTCGGCCCGGCCATGGTCGTGCAGGCCCTGCAGGCCTTTGGCCGCCGCGAGCTGAAGCTGCATTTCGTCTCCAACGTCGACGGCCACGACCTCGCGCCCGTGCTGGCGGGTCTGGATGCGAAGCACACGCTGTTCGTCATCGCGTCCAAGACCTTCACGACGCAGGAGACGCTGGCCAATGCGCAAGCCGCCAAGGCCTGGTTCCTGGCTGCGGGTGGCACGGACGTGGCACGCCATTTCGTTGCCACCAGCAGCAATACCGCGGCTGCCGCGGCCTTCGGCATCGACACGGCCTTCGGCTTCTGGGACTGGGTGGGCGGCCGCTATTCGCTGTGGTCGGTCATCGGCCTGCCCATCGCCATCGCCGTCGGCGCCGACAACTTCCGCGAACTGCTGGCCGGCGCGCATGCCATGGACCAGCATTTTGCGACCGCGCCGCTGGACGTGAACCTGCCGGTGCTGCTGGGCCTGGTCGACATCTGGTACCGCAACTTCCACGGCTTTACGAGCCGCAGCGTGGCGCCCTACCACCAGGGCCTGCGTCGCCTGCCGGCTTACCTGCAGCAGCTGGAGATGGAGAGCAACGGCAAGGGTGTGGACCTCGACGGCAACGCGCTGTCGCTGGGCACCTCGCCGGTGGTCTGGGGCGAGGCCGGCACCAACGGTCAGCACGCTTACTTCCAGATGCTGCATCAGGGCACGGACGTGATCCCGGTCGAGTTCATCGCCGTGAAGCGCACCAACCATGGCGAAGGCGTTGCAAAAGAGGGCGAGCTGGCCGAGAAGCTGGCTGACCAGCACCGCAAGCTGCTGGCGAACTGCCTGGCCCAGAGCCAAGCCTTGATGCAAGGCAAGACGGCGGCCGAGGCGTTGACCGAGAAGGCGCCGACGGCTTCGGCCACGCTGGATCGCGAGGTGTTGTCCCGTCACCGCAGCTTCCCTGGCAACCGCCCGAGCACGACCTTGGTGCTGGAGGCGCTGACGCCGCGCTCGCTCGGCGCCCTGATCGCCCTCTACGAGCACCGCGTCTTCGTCACCGGTGCTTTGTGGGGCATCAACAGCTTCGACCAATGGGGTGTGGAGCTCGGCAAGGCGCTGTGCAACCAGCTGCTGCCGCGTCTGGAGTCGGGCGACACGGTGGGCCTGGATGGCTCGACCGCCGGCCTGCTGAAGCGACTGGTGTCCGCATGAGGATCGTCTTCGACTTCGGCGGCGTGGTGTTCCGCTGGCATCCCGCCAGCTTCCTTGCGCGCATGTGGCCCCACCGCATCGAGACGCTGGAGCAGGGCGCGGCCGCGGCGACGACCTTCTTCCAGAACTATGGTGGCGACTGGGGTCTGTTCGACCAGGGGCTCATCGGGGCCGACGAAGTGGCGCGACGCATCTCGGCGCGCACCGGCTGGCCGCTGGGCGATGTCGCGGCCGTGGTGCGTGCCGTGCCGGACGAGCTGATGCTGATCCCCTCCACCGCCGTCCTGATCCGCGATCTGCGCGCTGCCGGGCACACGCTGCACTTCCTGTCCAACATGCCCGAGCCCTATGCCAGCCATCTGGCCAGGACGCATCCGCTGGCCGAGTGGTTCGAGTCGGGCGTGTTCTCCAGCCACGTGAAGCAGATCAAGCCCAGCGCCGAGATCTACGCCATCGCCGAGCGTCGCTTTGGCGTGCCGCCTGAGGAACTGCTGTTCCTGGACGACCATCCGGTCAACGTCGAGGCGGCCCGGGCGCGCGGCTGGCAGTCCGTGCTGTTTGCCGACACCGCCACCGTGCGGCGGGAACTGGTGTCGCGGCAGTTGCTCAGCGCCTAATGCATCAGTGGCTCGCCGTCCGGCCCGAACTCATCGGGATCCTGGGGCGGCGTGGCCGGCACGCGAAAGGACTCGCTGGCCCAGGCGCCGAGGTCGATCTGGCGGCAGCGCTCGCTGCAGAAGGGTCGCCATTTGTTGCTGGGGGCGAACACGCTGTCGCCGCCGCATTGCGGGCAGCGCACCAGGCGTTCGCCTTGGGCATTCGTCTTCACGGGCTTCATTGACACAGGGCGAGCTCGAAGCCGCTGTCTTCGGCAGCCAGCTTGAGCCGTCCTTCCTCGTCCTGGCGCATCAGTCGGATGGAGATCATCAGGCGGTGGCCGGAGATTTCCGGAATCAGGCCGAGGCTGGGGTCGATGCGCATGCGCAGCAACTGGTAGACGCGGCCGGCCGGCAGGCTTTGCTGGAACTGGCCGGCGGTCGCGGCGACCTTGTGCGGCGTGCCGGAATCGCGCAGCAGGCCCAGCAGCACCTGCAGGGCTTCGGCCAGCGGCATCAGCGTCTGCGACCAGGTCATCAAGTCCTTGCGGCGGCGCACCGGCAACAGCTGCTGCCAGTTGTAGTAGGCCGGCAGGTCGAACTCGCAGGTGCCGCCCGGAATGCTGATGCGGCTGCGGATGCTCATCAACCATTCATTGCCGGTCAAAGCCGCGCCGGCCTTGCCGGCGAGGGCGTTCAGGCGGCCGAAGGCGCCGTCGATGCGGGCGACAACCTCGTCCAGCCGCGCCTCGTCGACGCCGGGGCTGCCACGGTAGGCCATGAACTGCGCCTTGTGCTTCTCAAGCTCCTTGAGCAGATCGCTCTTCAGGTCGGCGCGGGAAGCGACGTCCATGATTTCGAACAAGGTGACCAGGGCGAAGTGATGGTCCAGCGCGGGTTCGCGCGCCATCAGCGTTCCGAGACGGTCGAACAGATGTTCGAGGCGAAGCATCGTGCGGATGCTTTCGTTGAACGGGTACTCGTACAGGACCAAAGGGCGCCTCGGGATGGACTGCAATCAGGGCCGGGCGATTGTTCCACACCCCCAGCGTTCGGCCAGGCCGAGGACCTCGTTTCTGAGCGCAACAAGGGGCAGGCCGTCGTTCAGCAGCACCACATCGGCGGCCGCGCGGCGGGCCGCGCGCGTCGTCTGCGCGGCCAGGGCCCCCAACACGCGCTCGTGCGTCCAGCCGGGGCGCTGCAGCACGCGTTCGATCTGGGTCTCCGTCGAACAGTCGACCACCAGCACGCGGGCCAGCCGGGGCCGCCAGCGACCGGATTCGACGAGCAGGGGCACGTCGAAGACGACGAGGCGGGATGTGACTGCGTCGGCCTGGGTCAGGGCTTCAGCGGTGATCAGCGGATGCAGGATGGCCTCGAGGCGGCGCTTGGCACCCGTGTCAGAGAAGGCGAGGGCGCGCATGCGGTCACGGTCCAGGGCGCCGTCGGGGCCGACAAAGCCAGCACCGAACTGCTCTGCAATCGCGGCCATGGCCGCGCCGCTCGGGCCGGTCAGGGTGCGGGAGATGCCATCGGTGTCGACGATGGCGGCGCCGGCCTCGCGCAGAAAGCCGGCGACCGTGCTCTTGCCGCTGCCGATGCCGCCGGTCAGCCCGACTCTCATGGAGACGTCAGGCCCAGCCCAACCACCCCAGCACCGTCGCCTGGCCGGCAAACAGCACGACGAGGCCGCCACCCGCCAGGAAGGGGCCGAAGGGCACATAGCGGCCTTCGCGCAGCTTGGCGTTCATCTTCATGATGATGCCGATGACGGCGCCGATCGCCGAGGCGCCGAGCACGATGGGCAGGATCATCTGCCAGCCCAGCCAGGCGCCGAGGGCCGCCAGCAGCTTGAAGTCGCCGTAGCCCATGCCCTCCTTCTTGGTCAGGAGCTTGAACACCCAGTAGACCGACCACAGCGACAGATAACCCGCCAGGGCGCCGATCAGGGCCTTGTCCAGCGGGATGGTCCAGCCCATCAGCGCGGCGGCCAGACCGGCCCAGAGCAGGGGCTGGTTGATGGCGTCGGGCAGCAGGGTGGTGTCCCAGTCGATCATCGCCAGCGCGATCAGTGCGGCAACGAAGCCGCACCAGAGCAGCGTTGTCGGCTGGGCACCAAAGCGCCACGACAGGGCGGCAAAGGCCAGGCCCGTGGTCAGTTCGACGAGGGGATAGCGCTTGGAGATCGGTGCCTTGCAGGATGCGCATTTGCCCCCCAGGCGCAGCCAGCCGACCAGGGGCAGGTTTTCGTGCCAACGCAGCTGGTGACCGCAATGCGGGCAGCGGGAGCGCGGCGAGGCGATCGTGAAGGGCGGCAAGGCCTCGATCTTGGTGCCGTAGGCGTCGACGGCCTTGGCCAGCTTCTCGGCTTCGGGCAGCGGCACGCTGGCCACGCGCGCCATGGCGGGCGCATCGGTCAACTGGGCGGCGGACTCATGCAGCCACTGCCGCTCCAGCATCAGCGGCAGGCGGTGGATGACGACGTTCAGGAAGCTGCCGATGCACAGACCGAAGATGCCGAGGAACCAGGGTGACAGCAGCAGACCGGTGTCCACCGCCATTCAGACCACCTGGCCGAGCTTGAAGATCGGCAGGTACATCGACACCACGATGCCGCCGATCAGGCCGCCCAGGATGACGATGATGAAGGGCTCCATCAGGCTGGACAGCGCCTTGACGGCCTCGTCGACCTCGTCCTCGTAGAACTCCGCCGCCTTGCCCAGCATGTGATCCAGCGAGCCGGACTCTTCGCCGATGGAGGCCATCTGCAGCACCATGGTCGGGAAGATGCCCACCGTCTGCATCGACGTGGTCAGCGCCGCGCCGGTCGAGACGTCGCGCTGGATCTGCTCGGTGGCCTCCTGGAACACGGCATTGCCCGAGGCGCCGCCCACGGAGTCCAGCGCCTCGACGAGGGGGACGCCGGCCGCGAACATGGTCGACAGCGTGCGGGTCCAGCGTGCGACGGCGGACTTGTACATGAGGTCGCCGAACACCGGCACCTTCAGCAGCAGCCGGTCCATGCGCTTCTGCATCTTCTCGGAGCGCTTCCAGCTCTGCAGGAAGAAGTAGATGCCGCCGCCGATGACGCCAAAGATGGCCCACCAGTAGGAGACGAAGAACTTCGACAGCGCGATGACCATCAGCGTCGGGGCCGGCAGGTCTGCGCCGAAGGACTTGAAGACGTCCTCGAAGGCCGGCACGACGAAGATCATGATCACCGCGACGACGATGAAGGCGACGACCATGACGGCGACCGGGTAGGTCAGGGCCGACTTGATCTTGTTCTTGATGGCCACCGTCTTTTCCTGGTAGACGGCCAGACGATCCAGCAGCGCTTCCAGGATACCGCCCGACTCGCCGGCCTCGACGAGGTTGCAGTACAGGGCATCGAAATACAGGGGATGCTTGCGGAAGGCCGACGACAGGCTGGTACCTGTCTCCACATCCTGACGGATGTCGTTCAGCAGCCGCGTCAGGCGAGGATTGGTGGCACCGCGCGCGACGATGTCGAATGCCTGCAGCAGAGGCACGCCGGCGCGCATCATCGTCGCCAATTGACGCGTGAAGACGGCGATGTCCTTTTGCTTGATGGCGCTGCCGCCACTGACGCGGCGTTTCTTGACCTTGTTGACCAGAATGCCCTGGCGTCGCAGGGTGGCGCTGACCATGGCTTCGCCACCGGCACGGAGTTCGCCTTTGACGATCTTGCCGTTGCGGTCCTTGCCTTCCCACTCAAAGACAAAGTCCTTGACGCCTTTTGCTGCTGCAGCGGTGGCAGTGGCCATGCGCTCTCCTCGAGTCTGATTATTCGTTGGTGGCCGACAGCACTTCTTCGAGCGTCGTAACGCCGATGCGCACCTTCACCAGACCGAACTGGCGCAGATCCCGCACGCCATCCTTCTTGGCCTGCTCGGCGATGTCCATCGCCGTTCCCTCAGCCAGGATGATGCGTTGGATTGCCTCGGTGATCGGCATGACTTGGTAAACACCAACACGGCCACGGTAACCATTTGTGCAACTGCTGCAGCCAACCGCGCGGTAGGGTTTCCAGCTGCCGTCGAAATCGTCCTCGGCGAAGCCGGCCTTGAGCAGCGCCTCGCGCGGGTAGTCGGCCGGGGCCTTGCAGTTCTCGCACAGGCGCCGCACCAGGCGCTGGGCGGTGATGAGCAGCACGCTGGATGCGATGTTGAACGGCATCACGCCCATATTGAGCAGACGGGTCAGCGTCTTGGGCGCGTCATTGGTGTGCAGCGTCGACATGACCATATGGCCCGTCTGTGCCGCCTTGATGGCAATGTCGGCCGTCTCCAGGTCGCGGATTTCGCCGACCATGATGATGTCCGGATCCTGGCGCAGGAAGGACTTCAGCGCGGCCGCGAAGTTCAGGCCTGCCTTGTCGTTGACGTTGACCTGGTTGATGCCCGGCAGGTTGATTTCGGCCGGGTCCTCCACCGTTGCGATATTGACGCCGGGCTGGTTCAGGATGTTCAGGCAGGTGTAGAGCGACACCGTCTTGCCGGAACCCGTCGGGCCGGTCACCAGCACCATGCCGTAAGGGCGGTAGATGGCCGCCAGCAGGCGCTCCTTCTCGATCTTCTCGTAGCCCAGGGCATCGATGCCCAGCTTGGCCGAAGACGAATCCAGGATACGGATGACGATCTTTTCGCCGAACAGCGTGGGCAGGGTGCTGACCCGGAAGTCGATGGACTTGGCGCCGAACTTCAGCTTCATGCGCCCGTCTTGCGGAATGCGCTTTTCGGCGATGTCCAGCCGCGAGATCACCTTGATGCGCGAGGCCAGCTTGTCCTTGATGGCGATGGGCGGCTGCGTGATTTCGCGCAATTCGCCGTCGACGCGGAAGCGCACGCGGTAGTGGTATTCGTAGGGCTCGAAGTGCAGGTCGGAGGCGCGCAGATTGATGGCGTCGACCAGCATCTTCTGCAGGAAACGCACGACGGGCGCGTCCTCGACGTCGGCCAGTTCTGCAGCCTCTTGCTGAGGTGTCGCATCCTCTTCGGCAATGTCGAAGTCGAAGTCCCCGCCGGCCATGCTTTCCAGCGATTCGGCTGCGCTCGCGCCGGCGCTGGTCAGCATCTTGGCCAGCTTGTCATGCTCGACGATGACCCATTCCGGCTGCAACTGGGTCGCGAACTTGATGCGCTCGATGACCTCGAGGTCGGTGGGATCAGCGCCGCCGACGAAGAGTCGATTGCCGCGCCGGGAAAGGGCGACGACCTGGTATTGCTGGGCCAGCTTGCCTTCGATGACGTTCTGCGGCATGCGCTGCGGGTCCATCGCCGACAGATCCAGCAGCGGCAATGCCAGCGCACTGGAGAGCGTATGCGCCAGATCGACAGGGGAGACCTGGCCGCTCGCGATCACCGCGTTGACGAAACTCGTCTTCTTTTCTCTCGCCAGCCTGACGAGATCTTCAGCCGCCTTCGCCTGGAGCTTGCCGGCATGTACCAACATGCGAGCGACCCCCGACAGGGAGGACTGGAGTGGCTCTGCGAGAGGTGTTTCCACAAGCGGCGGCGTCGACGACGGAAAGGGCGGAGTCCACCGATTGTGCCAGCCGTGAGGCGGGTCCGAAGCAAACGATTTCCAGGGATAACGTCAGGTTTTATGGGCCAAACGGTGGCCCTGTGCGGCGGTCTCAACCCTCGTCCCGAGGGGAGTGCCAGAAAACTGGTCGGGGTGAGAGGATTCGAACCTCCGGCCTCTACGTCCCGAACGTAGCGCTCTACCAGGCTAAGCTACACCCCGATGTTTTCTCTGTTGGTGGGCATTCAGGAATGCCGCTCAACCGACTGAATTGCGAATTCTAGCAGAGATTCTGTCCACTTGTTTGGAGGCAGATGCGTGAGGCAGTCGGCTGCGTGGCGCGCCTCGGTGCGGGCGGCTTCGCGAGTCGATTCGAGCGCGCCGGTCGAGCGCACGATGGCGACGATCTCCTGCAGCTTTTCCTGCTCGCCTTCCTCGATGGCGTGGCGCAGCAGGGCGCGCTGTTCGGGCGTCGCGCGCTCCATGGCGATCAGCAGGGGCAGCGTCGTCTTGCCTTCCCGCAGGTCGTCGCCGATGTTTTTTCCGAGTTCGAGGGCGTCGCCTTCATAGTCCAGCACGTCATCAATGAGCTGGAAGGCCGTTCCCAGGCCCCGGCCATAGGCGGCGCAGGCTTCTTCGACTTCGGGTGAGGCGTTTGCCAACACCGCACCGAGGCGTGCGCTGGCCTCGAAGAGCTTGGCGGTTTTGAAACGGATCACGCGCAGATAGCTCTCCACCGTGATGTCCGGGTCGTGCATGTTCATCAACTGCAGGACCTCGCCCTCGGCGATGACATTGGTCGCTTCGGCCAGCACCTCCAGCACACGCATGCGGTCGACCGAGACCATCATCTGGAAGGCGCGCGAGTACAGGAAATCGCCGACCAACACGCTCGCGGCATTGCCGAACAGGGCATTGGCGGTTGGCTTGCCGCGGCGCAGCGAGGACTCGTCGACGACGTCGTCATGCAGCAGCGTGGCCGTGTGGATGAACTCGACGACGGCGGCCAGCTCAAAGCGTGTCGGCTTGTCGAAGCCCAGCGCATTGGCGAACAGCAGCACGAGCTTGGGGCGCATGCGCTTGCCGCCGGCGTGCACGATGTAGTGGGCGATCTGGTCGATCAGCGCCACGTCGGAGGACAGGCGCTGTGCGATAACGGCGTCGACCTGGGCCATTTCGGCGGCCAGCAGGGCGAGTACCTCGGCGACTTGGGATGGGGGCGAGGCAGTCTCGACGCGCACTCTGGACTCTCAGGCAAGGGATGGCGGATTATAGAAACGGTGTCCACCCGCCCTCCGGCAAGGCGGGGACGCGCCGTTGGGTGAACGTATACGGCTCGGCGGCGGTGGCGTTTGCCATTCTCCGAGGGCTCAGGGTATACTCGTGGGCTCTTTGCATTTCGTGCGCCTTTGGTGTGCGGCTGTCGAGAGACCAAAACCGACAAAAAGGCCCGACGAGGGCGGCGGCGCAAGTCTGATGACGGGTGCCACGCCGCTGGAGCCGGGTGAATGCACCCCCGAGGTGCGGAAGGATGAATATGTACGCGGTCATCAAAACCGGCGGCAAGCAATACAAGGTTGCTGCCGGCGAAAAGATCAAGGTCGAGTTGCTCGACGCGGAAGTTGGCGCTGAGGTCACCCTCGACCAAGTGCTGGCAGTTGGCAGCGGTGACGGCCTGACGGTCGGCGCTCCGCTGGTCGCCGGCGCTACGGTCAGCGCCAAGGTCGTCAGCCACGGCAAGCACGACAAGGTTCGCATCTTCAAGATGCGCCGTCGCAAGCACTACAAGAAGAGCCAGGGCCATCGCCAGAACTACACCGAGCTGGAAATCAGCGCGGTCAACGGCTGATCCCTCTTCTTTCGCTAATTTCTAGGAGCTAAACATGGCACAGAAAAAGGGCGGCGGTTCTACACGGAACGGCCGCGACTCCAAGCCCAAGATGCTGGGCGTCAAGGCTTACGGCGGTGAACTGATCTCCGCTGGCTCGATCATCGTCCGTCAGCGCGGCACGAAGTTCCACCCCGGCGTCAACGTCGGCATCGGCAAGGACCACACGCTGTTCGCGCTGGTCGATGGCCACGTGAGCTTCACCGTCAAGGGCGCCAACAACCGTTCGACGGTTGTCGTGACCCCGCTGGCCGCCTAAGGTCAGCAGTTCGGGCGGCCACATCGCCCGAAAGCCCAAGCCCCGGCTCGCCGGGGCTTTGTCATTTCTGAAGTCTGCTGCGCCACACGACGGCGCATCGGTCGCAACCTCAGCCATTACGATGGCTCCTCCGCCATGAAATTCGTTGACGAAGCCACCATCGATGTCGCCGCCGGTAACGGTGGCGCAGGCTGCGCGAGCTTTCGCCGCGAGAAGTTCATCCCCTTTGGTGGGCCGGACGGCGGCGACGGCGGCAAGGGCGGCAGCGTCTGGGCCGAGGCCGATCGCAACCTCAACACGCTGATCGACTACCGCTATGCCCGCCGCCATGAGGCGCGCAATGGCGAGGCCGGTCGCGGCTCGGACTGCTTCGGCGCCGCGGCCGACGACATCGTGCTGCGCATGCCGGTCGGCACCATCATCACCGACCTCGAGACCGAGTCCGTCATCGGCGAACTGCTCGAGCCCGGCGAGCGCATCCTGCTGTGCAAGGGCGGCGACGGCGGCTTCGGCAATCTGCATTTCAAGACCTCGACCAACCGTGCGCCGCGCCAGAAGACGCCGGGCTGGCCGGGCGAGATCAAGAAGGTGCGGCTGGAACTGCGCGTGCTGGCCGACGTCGGCCTGCTGGGCCAGCCCAACGCCGGCAAGTCCACGCTGATCACGGCGGTGTCCAATGCCAAGCCCAAGATCGCCGACTATCCCTTCACGACCCTGCATCCCAATCTGGGCGTCGTGCGCGTCGCGCCGGAAAAGAGCTTTGTGGTCGCCGACATCCCCGGCCTCATCGAAGGCGCCGCGGAAGGCGCTGGCCTGGGCCACCAGTTCCTGCGCCATCTGCAGCGCACCCGGCTGCTGCTGCATGTCGTCGACCTGGCGCCCTTCGACCCCGAAGTCGATCCGGTCAAGGAAGCCAAGGCCATCGTCGCCGAGCTGAAGAAGTACGACCCCGAGCTGCACGCGAAGCCGCGCTGGCTGGTGCTGAACAAGCTGGACATGGTGCCCGAGGAAGAGCGTGCCGCCCGCGTGAAGGACTTCATCAAGCGCTACAAGTGGAAGGGCCCGGTCTTCGAGATCTCGGCCCTGACCCGCCAAGGCTGCCAGCCGCTGATCCACGCCATCTACGACCACGTCGCCGCCCAGCAGCGCGTGATCGAGGAGCGCGACGTTCGTTTCGACTCGCCCGAGTCCCCCAACGCCACAGAATGACCCTGCTCTCCAGCGCGCGCCGCATCGTTGTCAAAGTCGGTTCCAGCCTCGTCACCAACGAGGGCCGCGGCGTTGACGCCGAAGCGATCGCGAATTGGAGTCGCCAGCTGGCGGCGTTGGCCGGCGAAGGGCGCGAGCTGGTGATGGTGTCCAGCGGTGCCATTGCCGAGGGCATGAAGCGCCTCGGTTGGGCGACGCGCCCCAAAGAGCTGCATGAGCTTCAGGCCGCGGCGGCCGTCGGCCAGATGGGCCTGGCCCAGATGTATGAGAGTCAATTGAGTGCCCAGGGCATGGCCAGCGCCCAGGTGCTGCTGACCCACGCCGACCTGGCCGACCGCGAGCGCTATCTGAATGCGCGCTCGACGCTGCTGACGCTGCTGGCCCATCGCGTGCTGCCTGTCATCAACGAGAACGACACCGTCGTCAATGACGAGATCAAGTTCGGCGACAACGACACGCTGGGGGCCCTGGTGGCCAACCTGGTCGAAGCCGATGCCCTCGTCATCCTGACCGACCAGCGTGGCCTGTACTCGGCCGACCCGCGCAAGGACCCCAACGCCCGCTTCATCGACAACGCCCAGGCGGGCGACCCGGAGCTGGAGTTGATGGCCGGCGGCGCGGGTTCCAGCATCGGCCGTGGCGGCATGCTCACCAAGATCCTGGCCGCCAAGCGCGCAGCCGGCAGTGGTGCCGGTACCGTCATCGCCTGGGGGCGTGAGCCCGATGTGCTGCTGCGCCTGGCTGCTGGCGAGGCCATCGGCACAGCCCTGCATGCGGCCACGCCGAAGTTGGCGGCGCGCAAGCAGTGGATGGTCGATCACCTGCAGCTGCGCGGCTCGGTCAAGGTCGATGCCGGTGCGGCGATCAAGCTGCGCGATGAGGGCAAGAGCCTGCTGCCGATTGGCGTCGTGGAAGTGCAGGGCGGCTTCCATCGTGGCGATGTCATCGCGGTGCAGACGACCGAAGGTGTGGAGCTGGCACGTGGCCTGGCCAATTACTCGGCGTCGGAAGCGCGCCTCATCGCGCGCAAGCCATCGTCGGAATTCGAGGCGCTGCTGGGCTATGCCGCAGAGCCTGAATTGATTCACCGGGACAACCTGGTCCTTCGCTAGACGAACCAGGTTGCGGCGCTCAGTCGTGCGACTCGCCTTCGGGCGGCGTCACGGCTGCCTCCAGGGGCAACGGCCCGCTGCCGGTATCCAGCGGCATGGGCCCGCTGCTGTTGCGCTCCCGATGCGCCGGCCGCATGCCTGCCCGCAGATAGCGGTTGTGGTGGTTGATGCGGGGCAGATAACGCGCCAGCTCCGTCAGCGCCATCTCGTAGACGCCGCGTTTGAACTCGATGACGGCTTCCAGCGGTACCCAGTACTCGTTCCAGCGCCAGGCATCGAACTCGGGGTGGTCGGTGGCGCGCAAATTCATGTCGCAGTCGCGGCCCATCATCTGCAGCAGGAACCAGATCTGCTTCTGGCCGCGGTAGTGGCCGCGTGCGTCGCGGCGGATGAAGTGCTCAGGCACCTCATAGCGCAGCCAGTCGCGAGTTCTCGCGATGATGCGCACATGCTCTGGCGTGAGCCCCACTTCCTCGTGGAGCTCTCGGAACATCGCCTGCTCAGGCGTTTCACCGTGCTTGATGCCCCCTTGCGGGAACTGCCACGAGTGCGTTCGGATGCGCTTGCCCCAAAACACCTCGTTGCGCTGGTTGAGCAGGATGATGCCGACGTTGGGGCGGAAGCCTTCACGGTCGAGCATAATCAACCTCAAATCTCTAGTTGGTTCGATTATTGCATCGGGCCACGATCGCCACAGCGCCCTCGCTAACCCGAAGATTTCTCCCTGTTTTGTCGTGACTTGGCCGGGTTTTCACCCGGCCTTCGCATTTAGTACCGCCCATGAAAGCCTCCCAGTTCTTCATCTCCACGCTCAAGGAAGCTCCCGCCGATGCCGAGGTCGTCAGCCACAAGTTGATGATGCGCGCCGGCATGATCAAGCGCCTGGGCGCCGGCATTTACAACTACATGCCCATGGGTCTTCGCGTCATCCGCAAGGTCGAGAAGATCATTCGGGAGGAGATGGACGCCGCTGGCGCCGTCGAATGCCTGATGCCCGTCATCCAGCCCGCCGAGCTGTGGCAGGAGACTGGCCGCTTCGACAAGATGGGGCCTGAGTTGCTGCGCGTGAAGGACCGCCATGGCCGCGACTTCATCGTCCAGCCCACCAGCGAAGAGGTCATCACCGACATCGCTCGCCAGGAGTTGCGCAGCTACCGCCAGCTGCCGAAAAATTTCTATCACATCCAGACCAAGTTCCGCGACGAACGGCGCCCCCGCTTCGGTCTGATGCGCGGCCGCGAGTTCACGATGAAGGACGCCTACTCCTTCGACCGTGACAAGGACGCCGCCGGCCGCAGCTACGAGAACATGTACGCGGCCTATTGCAAGATCTTCGACCGCTTCGGTCTGCAGTACCGTGCCGTGGCGGCGGACACCGGCGCCATCGGCGGCGACCGCTCGCATGAATTCCAGGTCATTGCCGACACCGGCGAAGACGCCATCGTCTACTGCCCGACCAGCGACTACGCCGCCAACATCGAACTGGCCGAGGCCGTGGCGCTGATGCCCGCGCGCGGCGACGCCCTGCAGGCCCTGGCCAAGACGCCCACGCCGGGCAAGTCCACCTGCGAAGAGGTCGCCCTGCTGCTGGGCCTGCCGCTGGCGCAGACGGTGAAATCGCTGGTGCTGGCCACCGACGAACTCGACAAGGACGGCAACATCGTCAAGACCCAGGTCTGGCTGCTGCTGGTGCGCGGCGACCATGATCTGAACGAGGTCAAGGCCGGCAAGCTGGAAGGCCTGAAGGGCGGCTTCCGCTTCGCCACCGGCGGCGAAATCGTCGACCACTTCGGCTGCAAGCCCGGCTACCTGGGCCCCATCGGCCTGCACAAGCCCGTCAAGATCATTGCCGACCGCACCGTCGCCGTCATGAGCGACTTCATCTGCGGCGCCAACGAGGTGGACTTCCACTTCACCGGCGTGAACTGGGGCCGCGACCTGCCCGAGCCCGATGTCGTCGCGGACCTCCGCAATGTCGTCGCCGGCGACCCCTCGCCCGACGGCAAGGGTCTGCTGGCCATCCAGCGTGGCATCGAGGTGGGCCATGTGTTCTATCTCGGCACCAAGTACAGCAAGGCGATGAATGCGACCTTCCTGGACGAGAACGGCAAGCCGGCCCTGATGGAGATGGGCTGCTACGGCATCGGCGTGACCCGCATCCTGGGCGCAGCCATCGAGCAGAACCACGATGCGCGCGGCATCATCTGGCCGGATGCGATCGCGCCGTTCACGGTGGTGGTCTGCCCCATCGGCGCGGATCGCAGCGAGGACGTGAAGAACGCCGCCGACAAGCTCTACGGCGAGCTGAAGGCCTTGGGCGTGGACGTGCTGCTGGATGATCGTGGCGAGCGCCCCGGCGCGATGTTCGCGGACTGGGAGCTGATCGGCGTGCCGCACCGGGTGGTGTTGGGCGATCGCGGCCTGAAGGAAGGCCAGGTCGAGTACCAGGGCCGCCGCGACGAGGCGGCCACCAAGCTTGGGGTCAACGATGTGGTCGGCCATTTGAAGGGCCTGCTCAAGCTTTGAAGCGCCGGCTTCTGTTGTCCAGCCTGCTCGCCGCGCCGTTGGCGGCGCGGGCGGGCGCCCAGGTCGAGGAGCCGCTGGCGGACTCGATGCGCTCGGCGCTGAGCGCTTCCATCGCGCAAAGCGCACCGCCGCGGCCGAAGTTCGAGGTCGGCCAGGACAACGAACGCCTGGCCTATCTGCTCTGGCTGAGCACCATGAGCGAGCGGCTGAAGAAAAAGAAGACCGAGACGCAGATCCGCATCGAGTTCCTCGAGACGGTCTGGTACGAGGCCAAGCGTGCCGGCCTGGAGCCCAGCCTGGTGCTCGGGCTGGTGCAGGTCGAGAGCGGGTTTCGCAAGTACGCCATCAGCATCGCCGGCGCGCGCGGCTATATGCAGGTCATGCCTTTCTGGGCCAAGCTGATCGGCGATGGCGACGCCGCGCGGCTCTTTCACATGCAGAGCAATCTGCGCTTCGGCTGCGTCATCCTGCGTCACTACCTGGACCTGGAAAAGGGCGACATGTACATGGCCCTGGGCCGCTACAACGGCAGCCGCGGCAAGCCCGAATATCCGAACATGGTGTTTGCCGCCAGGCGGCAGTGGCTGCTGCCCGGTGAGAAGTGAAGAGCGGGTAAAGCCCTCAGGGCTTACCCGGCGTGGCTTGTGGCTGGGGTGGATAGCGGCGTTAGGCTTGGCGGTTTCGTCCACAAGACAAGTCGCCCATGCACGCTGCAAAACCTGCCGTCCGACGCTTCGCGCCTCTTCTCCTCTCCACCTTGCTCGCCACCGGCCTGGCCTGGGGCCAACAGGCTGCGGACAACCCGCTCTTCAAACCCAGCCCGCTGCCGCTGCAATACCCGCAGTTCGACAAGGTGAAGGACGAGCACTTCGGCCCGGCCCTGGACAAGGGCATGGCCGAGCAGCTGGCCGAGATCCAGGCCATCGCCGACAACCCCGCCGCGCCCACCTTCGACAACACCATCATCGCGATGGAGAAGAGTGGCCGCCTGCTGGGCCGCACCAGCACTCTGCTGTTCAGCCTGATCGGCGCCGATGCCAACCCGGCCCGCCAGCAGCTGCAGACCGACTACGCCGCCAAGCTGGCTGCCCACCGCGACGCCATCCAGCTCAACCCCAAGCTGTTCGCCCGCATCGAGACCTTGTACGCCGCCCGCGACAAGGCCGCCCCGAACGCCGAAGGCAAGCGCCTCATCGAGCGCTACCGCCGCGACATGGTGCGCGCCGGCGCCCAGCTGAGCGACGAGCAGAAGGTGCGCATGAAGGCCATCAACGCCGAGCTGGCGACGCTGGGTGCGCGCTTCAACAAGGCCGTGCTGGCCGAGGTGAACGACTCGGCCGTCGTCGTCGACAGCGCCGAGGAATTGGCCGGCCTGACGCCAGCCCAGATCTCCGCAGCCGCTGAAGTGGCCAAGAAGAAGGGCCTGGAAGGCAAATACGTCCTGACGCTGCTGAACACCACCATCCAGCCGCAGGAGACCGAGCTGCAGAACCGTGCCGTACGTGAGCGTCTGCACCTGGCCTCGGTCGCACGCGGCAGCCGCGGCAATGCCAATGACACGACGGGCATCATTGCCCGCGTGATCGCCCTGCGCCAGGAGCGCGCGGCCCTGCTCGGCTACGCGACGCCGGCGGCCTTCGTGCTGGAGGAGGAGACCGCCAAGTCGGCCGATGCCGTCAACGCCATGCTCGGCAAGCTGGGCCCGGCCGCCGTCGCTTCGGCGAAGCAGGAAGCGGCGGAGCTGCAGAAGCTCATCGACGCCGACCAGTCGGCCAGGCAGCAGACCAGCTTCGAGCTGCAGCCCTGGGACTGGAGCTATTACTCGGAGAAGCTGCGCGCCGCCAGGTACGGCTTTGACGAAAGCCAGCTCAAGCCTTATCTGGAGCTGACCAGCGTGCTGGAGAAGGGCGTGTTCTACGCAGCCAACCAGCTCTACGGCATCAGCTTCAAGCGCCGCACCGACCTGCCGGTCTACCGCGACGACGTGCGCACCTATGACGTCTTCGACAAGGACGGCAAGCAGCTCGCCATCTTCATCGCCGACCTCTACGCCCGCCCCAGCAAGCGCGGTGGCGCCTGGATGAACGCCTATGTGGGCCAGAACCCGCTGGAAGGCACCCAGCCCGTCGTGGCCAACCACCTCAACATCCCCAAGCCGCCGGCGGGTGAGCCGACGCTGCTGACCTGGGACGAGGTCAACACGCTGTTCCACGAGTTCGGCCATGCCCTGCACGGCATGTTCAACAAGGGCCTGTATCCCAGCCTCGGCCGCGTACCGCGTGACTTCGTCGAATACCCCTCGCAGGTCAACGAGGTCTGGGCCGACTGGCCCAGCGTGCTGGCCAACTATGCCAAGCACTACAAGACCGGCGAGCCCATGCCGCGCGAGCTGCTGGACAAGGTGGCGCGCGCCAAGCGCTTCAACCAGGGCTATACGACGCTCTCGTATCTGAGCGCGGCCATCGTCGACCAGCGCCTGCATCAACTCAAGGCCGGCGAGGTGCCGGCTGCCGACGGCATCATGGCCTTCGAGGCCAAGGTGCTGAAGGACGAGGGCATCGCCTTCGGCCCCGTGCCGCCGCGCTACCGCCTGCCCTACTTCAGCCACATCATGGGCGGCTATTCGGCCGGCTACTACGCCTACATCTGGAGCGAGGTGCTGGATGCCGACACGGTGGAATGGCTGAAGGCCCATGGCGGCCTGAAGCGTGCCAACGGCGATGCGCTGCGCGCCAAGCTGCTGTCGCGTGGCGGATCGGAAGACGCGATGGTGCTGTTCCGCAACCTCGTCGGCCATGAGCCCGACATCAAGCCGCTGCTGGAACGTCGCGGCCTGGTGGTGCAGAAGCCCTGAGCCAAGGGCGGCCCGGGATCGTCAGGCGTTGGTCGCCAGCGAGCCTGGGTAGCTCAGCGAACTCGAGTTCGCCGAGACCGAGAACACGACGCTGGTGCTGGCGCTCTGCTGCATCAGCGAGGTGTAGAGCGACATCACGCCGCCCGAGCTCCTGGCGAGCTTGGCCGCCTGCGAGATGGCGGCGCTCTGCTGGATGCTGGTCGACAGCTTCATGGCGTCGCGCGCCTGCGTCGCAATGCGGGTGGCGAAGTTGGGCTGGCTGGCATCGGCCTTCAGGAAGGCCTGGGCGGCGGCCTTGTCGGCATCCGAGCCTTTGATGTCGACGCTGCCGTCGCTCTTCACCGAGAACTCGACGGCGCCCGACAGATGCACGCCGGCCTTGTCCATGGCGGCGCGCAACTCGGTGCCCAGCTTCTTCTGGCTGACATTGAGGTTGTGGACGGCCGTTGCCGATTTGGTGGTGGCCGCGGCGCGCTGCATGGCGGCCGACGAGATGGTCGGCGAGCCGGTCTTGCTGGCGGCGGCGGCGCTGCCGTTGTTGGTCGCTGTGCTGTCCTGGCCTTGCGGGCTCAGATAGCTGAGCAGGGAGCTGTTGAGGCCAGAAAGCATGGCGCACCTGTCGAGGCAGTTGATGCCGGCATCTTGCGGGAGCCGCGCGATGTCAAACGGTCCAACTGGACGGGGATCGCCGCGCTGATCGGCGTTGACGCCTCGGCCCCGGGGCCGGGCTTGGCGCTTTCAGCTGGACTGCAAGCCGCGTGAACGCGAACTCTGGATCAGCGCCTGGCCCAGCCCGCAGTAGATGACGCCACTGCCCACGACGTTGAAGGACAGGAACAGGCCCAGCACAAACGCGGCGAGGCCGAGCAGCATCAAGCCGCCGCCCAGCCAGAGAAAGCGGTGTGGCGATCGCAGTGGCGGCCAGGCGATGGCGGTCAGCACCGGCACCGTCAGCAGCAGCAGGATGGCCTGCACTTCTGGGTAGCGCACGCCCTTGGAGAGCATGGGAATGCCAGGCACGGCCTCGGGAGCCCATGCCCAGTAGGCGAGGGCGGCGATCCGCATCAGGCAGTCCAGCGCCAGCAGGCCCACCATGCACCAGATGATCTTGCTCAGCTTCATGGTGTGCGGCGGCTCAGAGACCCGTCCAGGCCTTGGGCTGGGCCTGGGCCACGCCGGCCAGTTCCAGCACCCGCTCCACCGTCTCGTTGACCATCTCTTCGATGGTCTTGGGGTGGTGATAGAAGGCCGGCAGCGGCGGGAAGCAGATGCCGCCCATCTCGGTCACGGCGACCATATTGCGCAGGTGTGCCAGGTTGAAGGGTGTTTCGCGCACCATCAGGATGAGGCGGCGGCGCTCCTTCAGCGTCACGTCGGCGGCGCGGGTCAGCAGGTTGTCGCCCAGGCCGTGGGCAATCGCGGCCAGGGACTTCATCGAGCAGGGCGCCACGACCATCGCGGCCGTGGCGAAGCTGCCGCTGGCGATGCAGGCGCCGATGTCGCCGGGGGCGTAGGCATGGTCGGCCTCGGCTTCCAGCGCCGAGCGGTCCAGGCCCAGCTCGTGGTGGGCGTTGAGGATGCCGGCGGGCGTGGCGATGAGGTGGGTCTCGACGCCCAGCTCATGCGAGCGGCGCAGCAGGCGCAGCGCATAGGCCGCACCCGTGGCGCCCGTCAGCCCGACGACAAGGCGGGTCACGCCGTGGCCAGGGCCTGTTGGAGCTCACCCGACTCGTACATCTCCATCATGATGTCCGAGCCACCGAGGAACTCGCCATTGATGTAGAGCTGCGGAATGGTGGGCCAGTTGGCGTAGTCCTTGATGCCCTGGCGCACTTCCTCGTCTTCCAGCACGTTGAAGGTCTTCAGGTCGGTGACGCCGGCGGCCTTCAGGATCTGGATGGCGCGGCCGGAGAAGCCGCACATGGGGAACTGGGCCGTGCCCTTCATGAAGAGCACGACACGGTTGGACTTGACCAGGTCGTCGATGCGTTGCTGAACGTCGCTCATTGCAGTTCTCGGAAAGGCAAAACCGCAATTATCCCGGACGGACCTCGCCCGTTCTCAATAGCTGTAAGCCAGACCCAGTTGCAGCAGGGGTTTGAAGCGCAGGTCGCGCATGGCGTCCTCGAAGCCCTGGGCGCTGCTGCGGCCCAGGCGCAGGCCCCCGTAGGAGCCTGACATCAGCCCGAAGTCGGCGCTGAAGGCCAGGCCGCCGCCGGTTACACGGCCTGTGTAGCCGATGCCGACATAGGAGAGATTGGCGTTGTCCACCGAATAGCCATCCGGGCCGCTCAGCGACAGGCTGCGCCTGCCGGCGGCGACCGGGCCGCTGCCCAGGGCCAGGCCGCCACTGCTCTGCGACATGGACAGGGGGCCCATCAGCAGGCCGCCGGTGGCACGCAAGCCGCCGCGCACGCTGGAGAAGCCGGAGCTGGTGAGGTAGTAGTCGCCGAGCAGGTTGGCGCTGAGGACGCGGGAGCCACCAAGGTGGGGCTGCTGGGCTTCGCTGCCGCCGTCCACGCTGCTCAACTGCAATCGGGCCTGCCAGCGCGGATTGGCATCGCTGTCAGCCGCCAGGGCGGACGCGGTGAAAAGGGCAGTGAGGCTCAGTACTGCAGCGCTGGCGAGGCGGGCCATGATCGTCTCCTGCGCGGTGCATCGGGTGGCACCGGGATTTGATACTACGCCCGCTGATCAGTTACGGGAAACAGGAACTGGCAGCAATACATCACACATTTCGGGGAGGTTTCAGCTGGTTGCACCCCAGCGCCCCCCACTCGCCCGGGGGCGATCGGCCAGGTCGCGACGCAGCGTAGCCTGGGTGAAACCACGGGCGGCGAGCAGAGCCGCCACGGCATCCGCCTGATCCCAGCCATGCTCCATCAGCAGCCAGCCGCCGGCATTCAGATGTTGCGGCGCAACATCAACCAGGGTGCGCAGATCGGCCAGGCCGTCGCCGCCGGGGGTCAGTGCCGTCAGGGGCTCGTGGTGCAGGGACGGCAGATGCGGGTCGTCGCCGGCGATATAGGGCGGGTTGCTGACGACCAGGTCGAAGTGCTGTCCTGCCAGCGGCTCAAACCAGCTACCCAGACGCCAGTCGACATCCAGCGCGAGCCTCTCACCGTTGGCGCGGGCGACGGCCAGCGCCCCGGCGCTGAAGTCGACGGCGGCGACCCGGGCGCGCGGGCAGGCGGCCTTGATGGCCAAAGCGATGGCGCCGCTGCCGGTGCCCAGGTCGACGACCGTCGGCTGGCCGGGCAGGTCGGCCAGCAACTCCAACGCCCAGTCCACCAGCGTTTCCGTGTCCGGGCGTGGAATCAGCGTGGCCGGAGTGACTTGCAGCTCCAGGCCGTGGAAGGGTTGCCAGCCGGTCAGGTGGGCCAGGGGCTCGCCGGCGGCGAGACGGCGCAAGGCGGTTTCGGCGTCCACGGGCGCATCGCCGTGAGTGATCAGCCAAGCGCGGCTCTGGCCGGTCAGATGGCCGAGCAGGCTCTGGGCATCACCACGCTCGACGCCAAGCTGGCGCGCGAGGGCCAGGGCCTCGTCGATGGTCATGCGCGCCCGGCTTCCAGTTCGGCCAACTGCTCGGCAGCCTGTGCGGCCAGCAGGCCCTGGATGACGTCGTCGAGGTCACCGTCCATGATCTGTCCGAGCTTGTACAGCGTCAGGTTGATGCGGTGGTCGGTGAGCCGGCCCTGCGGAAAGTTGTAGGTGCGGATGCGGTCGCTGCGGTCGCCCGTGCCGATGAGCCCCTTGCGCGTGGCGGCCTCCTTGGCGGCGCGCTCGCTGCGTTCCTTCTCCTGGATGCGCGCCTGCAGCACCTGCAGAGCCTTGGCCTTGTTGCTGTGCTGGCTGCGGCCGTCCTGGCATTCGGCCACGATGCCGGTGGGCAGGTGGACGACGCGCACTGCGGAGTCGGTCTTGTTGATGTGCTGGCCGCCGGCGCCGCTGGCGCGGAAGGTGTCGATGCGCAGGTCGGCCGGATTCAGCGTGATGGCTTCGGCCTCGTCGGGCTCGGGCATCACGGCGATAGTGCAGGCGCTGGTGTGGATGCGGCCCTGGGTCTCGGTCGCCGGCACGCGCTGCACGCGGTGGCCGCCGCTCTCGAACTTCAGCCGGCCATAGACGCCGTCGCCTTCGACGCGCACCACGAGCTCCTTGTAGCCGCCCAGGTCCGACACGTTCTCGGACAAGATCTCGGTGCGCCAGCCCTGGCCTTCCGCAAAGCGCAGATACATGCGCGCCAGATCGCCGGCGAACAGGGCCGATTCGTCGCCGCCGGTGCCGGCGCGGATTTCGAGGAAGGCGTTGCGCTCGTCGTCAGGGTCCTTGGGGATCAGCGCGAGCTGGAGTTCCTGAGCCAGCGCGACCAGCGCGGCTTCGTTGGCGGCGATCTCCTCGCGGGCCATCTCAGCCATCTCCGGGTCATCCAGCAGCTCGCGCGCGGCGGCGAGATCGGTTTCGTGCGTCTGGTAGCGGCGATAGCGCTCGACCAGGCCCGACACCTCGGCCTGTTCCTTGGTCACGGCGCGGTAGCGCTTCATGTCGGCAGCGATGCTGCCGTCGGCGAGGAGGGCGTCGAGCTCGGCGAGGCGGAAGCCGAGGCGTTCGAACTGCTGGCGCAGGGAGTCTTTCATGGCGGCAATACGGGAAGGCAGTCAGGGGCGGCGCAGGCAGCGCCGGGCGGCGGCTGAGAGCGCCGCTAAGACTGCTTGCCGCGCAGGAAGAGGCGCGACACGGTCTGGGCCAGTTGCAGGCGCTGCTCGCCGTCGCTGCTGTTCAGTTCGGCCAGCGTGCCATGCAGCAGCTTCTGGGTGATGCCCTTGGACAGGGCATCCAGCACCTCGTCCACATCCGCGCCCTTGGCCAGCAGCTTGCGGGCGCGGGCGATCTCCAGCGCGCGCCAGTCGTCGGCCTGGGCGTGCAGGGCCTGGATCAGCGGCACGGTGTGGCGCTGGTCCAGCCAGTGCATGAAGCTCTGCACGCCGGTCTCGACGATGGCCTCGGCCTGGGCGACAGCGGCCTGGCGCTTCTCGCCGGCGGTCTGCACCTGGGCGGCGAGTTCGTCGACGGTGTAGAGGTAGACGTCGTCCAGCTGGGCGACCTCGGGCTCAATGTCGCGCGGCACGGCCAGGTCGACCATGAACATCGGGCGGTGCTTGCGCTTCTTCAGCGCACGCTCGACGGCGCCCAGGCCGATCAGCGGGAGGCTGGACGCGGTGCAGGAAACGACGATGTCGAATTCGTGCAGCCGCTCGGGCAGGTCGGCCAGGCGCATGGCCTCGGCGCCGAAATGGGTCGCGAGCTTTTCGCCGCGTTCCAGCGTGCGGTTGGCCACAGCCATCTGGCGCGGCGTCCTGGCCGCGAAATGGGTCGCGGTCAGCTCGATCATCTCTCCGGCACCGACGAACAGCACGCGCGTCTTGGCCAGGTCCTCGAAGAGCTGGCCGGCCAGGCGCACCGCGGCGGCGGCCATGCTGATGGAGTGGGCGCCGATCTCGGTGGAGGAGCGCACTTCCTTGGCGACCGAGAAGCTGCGCTGGAAGAGCTGGTGCAGGGTCGTGCCAAGAGCGCCGGCGTTCTCGGCCTCGCGCACGGCCTGCTTCATCTGGCCGAGGATCTGCGGCTCGCCCAGCACCATGGAGTCCAGGCCGGCCGCGACGCGGAAAGCGTGGCGGGCAGCGTCGCTGCCCTGCATCACATAGGCATGCTCGCGCAGCTCGCCGGCCTGCACGCCACCAGTGTCGGCCAGCCAGGCGATGGCCGGCTGCACCAGGGCCGACGGCGCGGCAACATAGACCTCGGTGCGGTTGCAGGTCGACAGGATGGCGGCCTCGGGACCCGACAGCTTCTGGCGCAGACCGGTCAGCGAAGGCGCCAGTTGCTCGAGGGTGAACGCGAACCGCCCGCGCAGATCGAGCGGGGCGGTGTTGTGGTTCAGGCCGAGAGCAAAGACCGACATGGGTTGAATTGTAGGATTCGCGGCCTTTTCAGCCGCCGCCTAAGCTTTCTCGAAATGAGTCCACTCGACGCCTTTTGGCATATCGCCAACTTGTTTGCGCCCGCCTGGGGCTTGGCGGCGCTGCTGGCGGGGGCCATCAAGGGGCTGTGGCGGCGTGAGGCGAAGTCTCTGAGTTGGCGGCGATTGTGGCTTTGGGGCGCGGCCGGCGGCACGGCGGCCAACATCGTTGCCCTGATCCTGCTGGGTCGCGACGGCCGGATGGCCGGCTACGCCTTGCTGGTACTTGGCGTTGCCTTGCCGCAGTGGTATGCCCTCAGCTTCAGGCGCTGAGGTGACCTATTTGTCGCTCGGTTGAAGCCGCGACATGTCAAACAACCCCTCCTCGGCGCTGATCGGTTCGAGATTGAAAACCTTGCTCAGCAGCGTCACGTCCTTGCTCTTGGACACATGGACGGTGTCGACATACTTCTGGCCACGGTTGAGGCGGGCAATGTAGATCTCGCCGGGCTGCAGATTGAGGTTCCTGACTGCCCTGGGCACGCGCTGGATATTGTTCAGGTCGTCGGCTGCTGCGGGCGTATCGGGCACGTACTGCGGAATCTGTGCGTGCAGGACGTGCGCGCCAGGCTCCAGCTCCAGTCTGACGTAGCGGCCATTGGCCAGCTTGGCGGCCAGCCGCTCGTCGATGTGGATCTCGTAGTCCATGGCGGACGCGAAGACCTGGCTGTTGCGATAGACGTAGACGACGGCCTTGCCGCTCGATGCCGGCTGCAGCTTGAAGTTGGGGTCGGTCGGAAGCTGGGCCCTGTCCTCGGCGGTGGGGGTGTAGGGACGCCCGATCATGGAGCCCATGATTTCCTTGCCGGCTGCGGGTGAAGAGCAGCCGCTCAGGAACAGGGCAGAGGTCGCCGTCGCCAGCAGGGCGATACGAAGCATCAGGGGCATCATCAGGCGGTGATGGTTTCGGCGGTCAGCACTTCGCCGCGCAGCGAATGCGCGAAGGCCGTCGTTATGCGCACGTCGACGAGCTGGTTCATCAGCCGCGGCGAGCCGGGGAAGTTGACGATGCGGTTGCACTCGGTGCGGCCCATCAGCTCGGAGCTGTCCTTGCGGGCGTTGCCGGTGACGAGGACCTTTTCCACCTTGCCGACCATGCCTTGCGAGATGGTGATGGCATGGGCCTCGATGGCGGCCTGCAGCTCCTGCAGCCGCTTGACCTTGACCTCGTAGGGCGTCGTGTCTTCCAAGGCCGCGGCCGGCGTGCCGGGGCGGGGGCTGAAGATGAAGCTGAAGGAGGCGTCAAAGCCGATGTCGTGAACCAGCTTCATCAGCTTGGCATGGTCTTCGTCGGTCTCGCCGGGGAAGCCGACGATGAAGTCGCTGGCCAGGCGCAGATCCGGGCGGATGGCGCGCAGCTTGCGCACGATGCTCTTGAACTCCAGCGCCGTGTAGCCGCGCTTCATGGCCATCAGGATGCGGTCGCTGCCATGCTGCACGGGCAGGTGCAGGTGGTTCACCAACTGGGGGATCTTGCCGTAGGCCTCGATGAGTCGGGGGCTGAACTCGTTGGGGTGGCTGGTCGTGAAGCGCAGGCGCTGGATGCCGGGGATCTCGGCCGCGTATTCCAGCAGCAGCGCGAGGTCGGCGAATTCGCTCGTGTCGCCCATCTTGCCGCGGTAGGCATTGACGTTCTGGCCGAGGAGGTTGATCTCCATGACGCCCTGGTCGGCCAAGCCGGCGATCTCGGTCAGCACGTCGTCAAACGGCCGCGAGACCTCCTCGCCGCGGGTGTAGGGCACCACGCAGTAGCTGCAGTACTTGGAGCAGCCTTCCATGATGGACACGAAGGCCGAAGCGCCTTCGACCTTGGCCGGCGGCAGGTGGTCGAACTTCTCGATTTCGGGGAAGGAAATGTCCACCTGCGGGCGGCGCTGCTCGCGGCGGGCTTCCAGCATGGCAGGAAGGCGGTGCAGGGTCTGCGGGCCGAAGACCACGTCCACATAAGGCGCGCGCTCGATGATGGCCGCGCCTTCCTGTGAGGCGACGCAGCCGCCGACACCGATCATGACGCCCTTGGCCTTCAGGTGCTTCACGCGGCCGAGGTCGCTGAAGACCTTCTCCTGCGCCTTCTCGCGCACCGAGCAGGTGTTGAACAGGATGAGGTCGGCCTGCTCGGGGTCGTCGGTGGGCGTGTAGCCCTTGGCGGCGCCCAGCACGTCGGCCATCTTGTCCGAGTCGTACTCGTTCATCTGGCAGCCGAAGGTCTTGATGTAGACCTTCTTGGAGTTCGCTTCGCTCACGGCTTCACCCACAGCTGGTTGGCGGGGATGAACTGCCAGCTCGCGGCCTCGGCCGGCGTGGTCGGCCAGGTCTTGTTGGCGAGCTCCGCGGGGTTGAGGATCCAGACGTCCATGATCAGGCCGTTGGGTTCGACGGTGTAGTGAACAATGAACTTCTGGCCCGTCAGGCCGGCCGGCGGCACCCAGAGGTTGGTGTCGCCCTTGATGCGGCTGCCGGGCGCCAGGCGCGCGGGCTTGCCGTTCAGCAGCACGTCGGGGTATTGCGTGACGATGAACTCGCCGCGCAGTGCGGTGGCGGGGAAGGAGCGATGGGTCTGCGCCTGGGCGACGAGGCAGCTGGCGGCGAGGGCTACGCCGAGGGCGGGAAGAACACAGCGGTACATGGCATGTCCAGTGGCTGCGGAAGCAGCCGCTTCTGAGGGCTGCTGCGGAAGCAGCCGCTTCTGAGGGCTGCTGCGGGAGCAGGCATCTTCGACGAGAACTCGACGAAAGCGCTGCGGAAATGAAAACGGCCCGAGGTGTGCTCGGGCCGTTTTCTCTTTTTATTGCTTTGTTCTGGTGGCGCTTCAGGGACTCGAACCCCGGACCTGTGGATTATGATTCCATCGCTCTAACCAACTGAGCTAAAGCGCCTGAGCCCGCTATTCTAAGCGAAGTTTTTCGGTGCTGACAAGTCGGGTGCAAAAAATCAGTGCCCGGGCTCGCGCAGTGGTTCATGGGCCGACCCCGGGGCGCTCCATGACACCCTTTCGCCGTGACGATGTACTGGCCAGGTTTGATGCCTACCCGCCTACTGCACGGCGGCGCATGCTGGCGCTGCGTGAGCTGGTCCTGAAGACGGCGGCGCAGACACCCGGCGTCGGTGCTGTCGAGGAAACCTGGAAATGGGGCGAGCCAGCCTATGTCACGCCCAACAAGGCGGGCAGCACGGTGCGCATCGAGTGGAAACCCCGGGCGCCTGAACAGGTCGCCGTGTACTTCAACTGCCAGACGACGCTGGTGGCGACGTTCCGGCAGCTGTTCCCGCACGACTTCCGCTTTGAGGGCAACCGGGCCCTGGTCCTGGACCTGGCGCAGCGGCTGCCACTGGACTCGCTGGCCTTCTGCATCGCGGCTTCGTTCACCTATCACCTGAACAAGGCATCGCGCTGACCCGGCCCCGCGCCTAGACGCCGGGGTTGCCCTCGGTCTCAGCGCGCCACAGCGCCATGGTGCGGGCCGTGCGGCTGGGCGGCTTGGGCACCTTGCTGGGAATCAGCACTTCCATGGCCTGGATGAGACGGGCGAGCAGGGGCAGGGCGACCAGCAGCGGCAGAGCCATCTGGCGCAGCGCCTCGGGTGTGTCGGGCTTGAGCTCGAACAGCTGGTGCATGGCCGACGGCAGCGTGTGCACATGCTGCGCCAGCTGCAGCGCGACGGTGCTGTGCCAGTCGGCATTCACGCCGCTGGCTTCGCAGCGCTTGCGCTGGTTCAGGTGGAAGGCCGGCGGATCGCCCTTGGCCAGCCGCTCGCTCAGCAAGGCCTGCAGACGCGTGGGCATGGCAGTGAAGAACTCATGGACTTCAAGATCCCTGCGGCGTCGGGCGATGTCGGCGCGCAGGTCGTCGCGATCCAGCAGCTTCAGCAGGCGGGTCTTGTCCTGCAGCTCCCACAGTTGCACGCGAAACGCGCGCTCGACATCCGTCACCTCGTGCCCGGCGATGTATTCGAAGGCATCGTGAGCCTCCACCACGCAGCGGGTGATGGCGCACATCGAGGGGATATCCAGCAGTTCCCGTGGGCTTCTCTTGTTGGGATCGGCCGCCATGCTGCGCAGCGCGATGCAGTGGGAGAGCAGCTTGATGAAGATCTGCGCACCGTAGCCGATGCGCGGTGTGGTGGCCGTCATGCCGGCCAGCGCCGACGCCACAGCCTTGCCATGCTCCAGCACGGCATCAAATTCGCGCACCCTTGAACGGTAGTCAGCCCAGGTATTGATCTCTTGCAACATGCTTGCTTCGTTCCCCCGACAAGCGCGCAAGGTTAGGCGAAGTTTGGAACATCCAGTTTCTCGGCGATTTGCCGGGTGGTCGAGCAAGCCCTGAAACGAGGGCTTCCAGGCGGCGCGGCATCGAAGTGCAAAGAGCCAGCGAAAATGGCCGCCTATGTTCAGTTTCTTCAAGAAGACGCCTCCGCCGCCCGCGCCTGCCGACGAGGCGCCGGCCCTGCTGCCGGAAGGCTGGGTGACCAAGCCCGCCAGCCAGCCAGCGCCGGAGCCCGCACCCGTGGCTGCCCCCGTCGTTGCACCGGCCCCAGCGCCTGTTTTTGTTGCTGTCCCCGTACCGGCCCCCGCGCCAGTTGCCGTTGCTGCACCGGCCCCGATGCCCGTGGCGGCGCCTGCCACGCCGCCTCGCGCCAGCTGGATGGACAGGCTGCGCGCCGGCCTGCGCAAGACCGGCGGCAGCATTGCCGGTGTCTTCACCGGCACCAAGATCGACGACCAGCTCTATGAGGAGCTGGAGGAAGCCCTGCTGATGGCCGATGCCGGCGTCAAGGCGACGCAGTTCCTGCTCGATGACCTGAAGCGCCGCGTCAAGGAGGCCAAGGCCAGCGATCCGCAAGCCGTGCGTGGCCTGCTCGTCGACGCGCTGGCCGAGCTGCTGGCGCCGCTGGAAAAAGGCCTGGAAGTCGGCCGCCATACGCCCACCGTCATGATGGTCGTGGGCGTCAACGGCGCCGGCAAGACGACCAGCATCGGCAAGCTGACCCGCCACCTGGCTGAGGCCAACCAGAAGGTCTTGCTGGCCGCCGCCGACACCTTCCGCGCCGCCGCGCGCGAGCAGCTCGGCGTCTGGGCCGACCGCGCCCAGGTCGAGATCGTCAGCCAGGAGGGTGGCGATCCGGCGGCCGTGTCCTTCGATGCGGTCAACGCTGGAAAGGCGCGTGGCGCCGATGTCGTCATTGCCGACACGGCGGGCCGCCTGCCTACCCAGCTCCACCTGATGGAGGAGCTGAAGAAGATCAAGCGCGTCGTCACCAAGGCCCAGGAGGGCGCGCCGCATGAAGTGCTGCTGGTGGTGGACGGCAACACCGGTCAGAATGCGCTGAACCAGGTCAAGGCCTTCGACGAGGCCCTGGGCCTGACCGGCCTGGTCGTCACCAAGCTCGACGGCACGGCCAAGGGTGGCGTGCTCGCGGCCATCGCGCGCGAGCGTCCCGTGCCGGTCTATTTCATCGGCGTGGGCGAGAAGCTGGAAGACCTCGAGACCTTCAGCGCCCGCGAGTTCGCACGCGCCCTGCTGGAGTGAGCTGAGGCGCCAGGTCTGGCGCACCTCGGTGTTTCCTTGGACGGCGTGCGGTGCCCGCCTCGGCATACTTGGCCTGCCTTGAGGGAGGACAAGATGAAGAAGCGAACGACATGGCATCTCGGTGCGGCGGGCGGCGTGCTGCTGCTGGCCGGCTGTTCCGCCATGATGGTGCCGGCCAGCGACAACCCCGTCGTGAAGGTGAACCAGGCCGACAGCCTGTACGGCTTGGTGCGCCCCATACCCGCCACCGCGCTGCTGCGCGAGGCCATCCCGATGCTGGAAGCCAAGCAGGATCAGCTCTGGCTGGGGCACGCCTACCGGACCTATGCGGATTTCGCCGATATCGCAACCCGAGACACACGGTATTCGGGCTACTTCGTTTCGGTCGGGCCTTTGCGCGCCGAGGACCGTTTCGACGGCCCCAAGGCGGCGGCCCAGCACTACTACGGCAAGGCGCTGGCCTCGTACAAGCAAGCCGAGGCGCAGTCGCTGCCCGCCAACCAACCGGGCACCTTGGTCAATATCTACTTCAATGGGGCTATCGCCGCGCTGAAGACGGGTGACCTGGCGACAAGCTGCGAAATGAGCGGCAAGGCCCTGCCGATGCTGGACCGGCTGGATGCCGAGGACAGCAAGCGCCCGACGAAGCAGCAGTATTCAGAGCGCCACCGCGTCCTGCAACTGCGCAAGGACGCCAAGTGCGCCTGAGGCGCTGAGGTCTCAGGCGCCCGCAGCTCAGTGGGCGTGCGGCGTGTCCGCGTAGTAGCCGGACGCGCGCGCCTTGGGGAAAAGCTTGTCGCGCAGGCGGTCGCTGCCCTCGTTCTGCCATTCGCGCTGCCAATGCGTGACGGCCAGTTCGGTGGCGCCCAGCACGCGCAGCAGCCGCTCGCGCTTGCGGGAATGGCGGGGCTGGTCCTCGGCGATGGGCAGCAGCACGACGGAACGCACATAGCCGTGCTCGTCGCACAGGGCGAAGTCGACGGTCAGCAGACCCGTGCGCGACAGCCACTCGCGGTAGGAGTACTGCTTGGGCACGCGCACCAGCTTGTGCAGCGGCACATGGGCCAGCAGGAAGCCCTTGGGGTGTTCCAGGGCCAGGGCTTGCGCGAGGCATTTGTGGGCATGACGCTCAGCGCTCACCAGCACGCGCGCGGCGGTGGGCGGCCAGTGCATCACGGTGTCGGACGCATCGACGCGGCGGGTGGTGCGGCCTTGTCCGGTGAGGTTGCTCAGCCAGTCGCCCACGGCACGGGGAAGGTGAAGATTCAGCATGCGCGCGACGCTATCGGCAGCGCCGGGTCTTGACCATGGCCAGCTGTCCCCGGACCTTGGGACCAAGTGTGAGCACTTGTGACGCCGGACAGGCCGACGAAGGATTGGGTGCTGGTTGACCCTAGGCCATCAGGCCATCACATCCCGGGGAGGCCCTTCATGCCGCCCATGCGCTTCATCATCTTCATGAGGCCGCCGCCCTTCATCTTCTTCATCATCCCCTGCATCTGGTCGAACTGGTTCAGCAGGCGGTTGACGTCCTGGATCTGCACGCCGGCGCCGGCCGCGATGCGGCGCTTGCGGCTGGCCTTGCTCTTGCCGTCCATCAGCAGCGTGGGTTGGGCGCGTTCCTTGGCGGTCATGGCGCGCAGGATGCCTTCCATGCGCTTCATGTCGCGCTCGGCGCGATCCATGTCGGCCTGGCCGGGCTGCTTGTTGCCCATCATGTTCTGCGGCAGCTTGTCCATCAGGCCGCCCAGGCCGCCCATCTTCTTCATCTGCGCGATCTGCTGCAGGAAGTCGTTCAGGTCAAAGCCGCTGCCGCTCTTGAGCTTCTCGGCCATGGCCTGGGCCGAGGCCAGGTCGACGTTCTGCGTGACCTGCTCCACCAGGGCCACGATGTCACCCATGCCCAGCACGCGGCCGGCGTGGCGCTCGGCATCGAAGACCTCCAGGCCATCGATCTTCTCGGACACGCCGGCGAACTTGATCGGCGCGCCGGTGATCTGGCGCACCGACAGGGCCGCGCCGCCGCGCGAGTCGCCGTCCAGCTTGGTCAGGATGACGCCGGTCAGCGGCAGGGCTTCCTTGAAGGCCTTGGCGGTGTTGACCGCGTCCTGGCCCTGCATGGCGTCGACGACGAACAGCGTCTCGACCGGGTTCAGGATGCCGTGCAGCTCCTTGATCTCGGCCATCAGCGCTTCGTCGATGGCCAGGCGGCCGGCCGTGTCGACCAGCAGCACGTCGATGTAGTGGCGCTTGGCGTAGTCCAGCGCGGCCAGCGCGATGTCGCGCGGCTTCTGCTCGGGCGCGGACGGGAACCACTCGCCGCCGGCCTGCTTGGTCACGGTCTTCAGCTGCTCGATGGCGGCCGGACGGTAGACGTCGGCGGAGACTGTCAGCACCTTCTTCTTGCGCTTGTCGATCAGGTGCTTGGTCAGCTTGGCGGTCGTCGTCGTCTTGCCGGCGCCTTGCAGGCCGGCCATCAGGATGACGGCGGGCGGCTGGGCGGCGAGGTTGATGTCGGCCACGCCTTCGCCCATCGTCGCGGCGAGTTCCTTGTGGACGACGGAGACCAGCACCTGGCCCGGGTTCAGCGAGCCGACAACCTCCTGGCCGAGGGCCTTCTCCTTCACGCGGGCGATGAAGTCGCGCACCACCGGCAAGGCCACGTCGGCCTCCAGCAGGGCCATGCGCACTTCGCGCAGCATGTCCTGCACATTGCTCTCGGTGATGCGGGCCTGCCCGCGCATCGTCTTGACGAGGCGACTCAGGCGGTCGGTGAGGGTGGATGCCATCGGTAGGGGAGGGAAGTCCGGCAGAACGCGCGGAACCCAAAAGTACACTGCAGCCATGAGTTTATCGCCCGCCCCTCTTGGAGACGCCGCCACGGTCGGCGCCGTCGGGCCGGGCCCTGCACTGGCGGTGGCCAGCGTGCTGGCCTTGCTGGGCTATATCTGGGTCGGCCTGTTGCGTTCGCGCGCGGGCGATGCCGATGCGGCCGTGCGCCGGCCGCTGCGCTCCGTGCCGCCCATGGCCCTGGCCTGGACGGCCCAGTTCGTCGCCCTCTATATAGATATCAGTGGCTACGGCCTGGCCGAGCCCGGCGCGCGCTTCGGCTTCGCGCCGGCCCTGTCGATGACGGCCTGGCTGGTGCTGACGGTCTATCTGGTTGAAAGCCGCTTCCTGCCCCTGCACAGCGTGCGCCGCGTGCTGGCCTGGCTGGCAGCGGCGGCCGTGTTGCTGGCCTGGGGCTTTCCGGGTGAGAGCCGGCCGACGGCCGCCTCGCCCTGGGCGCCGCTGCACTGGGTGCTGGGCCTGGCGTCCTACGGGCTGTTCGGCGTCGCAGTGCTGCATGCGGCGCTGATGAACCGCGCCGAGTCGCAGTTGCGCCGCAAACAGTCGACGCCAGCGGGCCTGCCGCTGCTGCGACTTGAGCGGCTGACCTTCCAGTTCGTCGCCGCCGGCGTCGGCGTGCTGTCCCTGGCCATCCTGCTCGGTTGGTGGTTCACGCCGCACTGGCGCTGGGACCACAAAAATCTGCTGGCGGTGCTGGGCTGGCTGGTGCTGACCGGCCTGTTGGTCGGTCGGCGCATCTACGGCTGGCGCGGCAGGCGCGCGACGCGCTGGCTGTACGCCGGCGCGGCCCTGCTGCTGCTGTCCTATGCCGGTTCGCGCTTCGTGCTCGAGGTCATCCTGCAGCGCGGTGCCAGCGGAGGTGGGGCATGAAATACCTGTTGCTGCTGATCGGCCTGGGCGTGCTCTTCTTCGTGCTGGGTGCCCGACGGGGGCGTCCGAGCGAGCCCGAGGCACGCAAGCCCCAGCAGCCCGCCGCGCCACAGGCCATGCTGAGCTGCGCTGAATGCGGCATGCATCTGCCGGCCGACGAGGCCCTGCCGGGCAAGGGCGGCGTGTTCTGCAGCGCCGCGCATCGCAGCAGTTTCGAGGCCCGCGGGGGCCAGGCCTGAAGGTGGCCGTCGCGGGAAGCTGGTTCGTCGAGCAGCCGTCGGCGGAGCCGCCAGCCGAGGCCAGCGCCTCGTTCGACCGCCTTTACCGCGCCTTCCTGTCGGCGCGGGCAGCGCTGGGCCTGGCCCTGGTGGCCGCCCAACTGATCTCCGCCATCCTGGGCACGACGCCCGCGCGCTCGACGCTGGCCTTGAGCGTCTCCTATGCCCTGGCGGCGCTGGCGCTCTGGCTGCTGCCGCAGTTGCGGCGCGGTGCGTCCGCGCGCAGCCTGGCGCGCATCAGCAGCCCGCATTGGTGGAGCGCCATCGGCGTCGACCTGCTGCTGTTTGGCGTGCTGCATGCCCTGGACCCGAGCGGTGTGAACTACGGCGCCCTCTTTGTGATGCCAGTGCTGATGGCCGCCGTGCTCAGCCCGCGTCTGCTGGCGCTGGCGACCGCCGCCATGGCCACGCTGGGCTTGCTGGGCGCCGCGGGCTGGTCCTGGCTGGCGGGCCTGGACGTGGGCCTCAAGACGACCCAGGCCGGCCTGGTCGGCAGCGGCTTGTTCGCCGTCAGCTTGCTGGCCGGCGAGCTCAGCGCCCGCCTGGCTCGTGAGGAGAAGGCGGCGCGCGGCAGCCTGGCGTTGGCGCGCCAGCAGGAGCAGTTGAACCGCCTCGTCATCGACGAGATGCAGGAGGGCGTGCTCGTCGTCGACCGGCGCGGCCGCGTGCGGGCGATGAACCCGGCGGCGCATGCTTTGCTCGGCGCGGCCGATGGCGAACTCAGCTGGCAGCTGCGCGGCCGCGTCGACTGGCAGCCGCTGGTCCAGGCGCTGGAGCAGGCCTATGCGGGCGGTGCCGGCGCCGAGCTCGATGTGACCCTGGCCCTGGACAACGGCGCCACGCGCAGCTTGCGGCTGCGGCTGCGTTTCACGCGCCAGCGCGAGGGCAGCGAGGAGCTGTGCGTGCTCTTCGTCGAAGACAACCGCGAGCTGCTGGCGCGCACCCGCCAGGAGAAGCTGGCTGCCATGGGCCGGGTGTCGGCGGGCATTGCGCACGAGATCCGCAACCCGCTTGCCGCCATCGCCCAGGCGAATGCGCTGATCGCCGAGGACGTGGCCGGCATGCGGGCCGAGCAGTTGACGCGCATGGTGGCCTCCAATGTGCAAAGGCTCAAGCGCCTGGTGGACGATGTCAGCGAGCTGGCGCCCGGTGTGCAGCCCGACACCCAGGCCCTGGACGTCGGCGCCATCGTGCAGCAGACCTGCAGCGAGTGGACCCGGGTCAACGATGTGCGGCCGGGTGAGCACAGCCGCTTCAGGCTGCAGATCGCCGAGGCGGGGCTGCTGGGTCTCTTTGACGCCGAGCATCTGCGCCGCGTTCTCGTCAATCTGCTGGACAACGCCCACCGACATGCCGAGCCGGGCGCCGGGGCCATTGGCGTCGCGCTGGACCGCGACGGCGAGGCGCTCAATCTGGTCGTGCGCAGTGCTGGGCCGCCGGTGCCGCCCGAGATCGAGCGCCATCTCTTCGAGCCTTTCTTCTCGACGCGCAGCCGCGGTTCAGGCCTGGGCCTCTATATTTGCCGCGAGCTGTGTGAGCGCCATGGTGCCCACATCGACTACCGCCGCGCCGCCCACGTGGCGGCCAACGAGTTCTGCGTGCGCCTGCGTACGCCTCCATCCGCATGAGTACAACGCCTGCTCGCCTGTTGGTCGTCGACGACGAACCCGACCTGCGCACGCTCTATGAGCTGACCCTGCTGCGCGAGGGCTATGAGATCGACAGCGCCGGTTCGGTGTCCGAGGCTCTGGAGCATCTGCAGGCCGAGACCTACAGCGCCGTCATCACCGACATGAAGCTGCCCGACGGTTCGGGCCTGGCCCTGCTGCGCTGGCTGGAGCAGGCGGGGCGCACGGAAAAGGCCATCGTCATCACCGCTTTCGGTTCGGCAGAGAACGCGGTCGAGGCGCTGAAGGCGGGGGCCTTCGACTATCTGACCAAGCCGGTGGACCTGCGTCAGTTCCGCCTGGTCGTCGGTTCGGCCCTGGGCCGCGTGCTGCCCGAGCCCATCCCCGTGGCCGAGGCGCCTGCGCCCGCCGCCGGACCCGCAACCGCGCTGCGCCTGGTGGGCGAGTCGACGGCCATCCGTGCAGTGCGGGCCCTGATCGACAAGGTCGCGCGCAGCATGGCGCCGGTGCTGGTGCAGGGTGAGTCCGGCACCGGCAAGGAGCTGGTCGCAAGGGCCATCCACGACCATGGCGTGCGGGCCGAGCATCGCTTCGTCGCTGTCAACTGCGGCGCCATTCCAGAGAACCTGCTGGAGGCTGAGTTCTTCGGCTACCGCAAGGGCGCCTTCACCGGCGCCAACGAGGACCGCGAGGGCTTCTTCCAGGTCGCCGATGGCGGCACGCTATTCCTTGACGAGATCGGCGATCTGCCCCTGGCCATGCAGAGCAAGCTGCTGCGCGTCATCCAGGAGCGCTCGGTGCGGCCGGTGGGTGCCACGGCGGAGAGCCCCATCAATGTGCGCATCCTCAGCGCGACGCACAAGGACCTGTCCGCCGAAGTCGCGGCCGGGCGCTTCCGCCAGGACTTGTTCTACCGCCTTAACGTCATCCAGATCCGCGTGCCGCCGCTGCGCGAACGGCTGGGGGATCTGGGCCTCATCAGCACGCGGGTGCTGACCCGCATCGCCCAGGATGCTGGTGTGTCACCCGCGCCCCGGCTGACAGCAGGCGCGCTGCAGACCTTGTCGCGCTATGCCTTCCCCGGCAATGTGCGTGAGCTGGAGAACTTGTTGCACCGCGCGCTGGCCCTGGCGGGCGGCGAGTGGATCGATGCCGATGATCTGGGTCTACCCGACACGCTGCTGGACGAGGGGCGCAACGAGTCGCAGTTCAGCGCGCTGGACGTGCCCGTCGAGGCGGTGCCGGTGGCCGAGGGTGTGTCCCTGCCCGAGGAACTGCCATCGGACCTCGCGCGTTATCTCGACGAGGTCGAGCGGGCCATCCTGCTGCGCGCGCTGGAGTTGCACCGCTTCAATCGAACGGCGGCGGCGGCCAGCCTGGGTCTGTCGCTGCGCCAGATCCGCTATCGCATGGCGCGGCTGGCGATCTCGGCCGGTGACAGTTGACCCCTCGTCCAGTCTCGCGGCGCTGAACGCGCGCGAGCCTGGCCGGTCCCCCGAGGGGGCGGCGATGCCAGCGGCGTTGAGCCGCTAGCACATCGCCCAAGGCGGGCCGGCTAGGGAGCGGCCCGGCGCTCGGCCCGCAATTCATATGAATCAAGCCCTCGGGATTTGCCCTGCTTGAATACCTGGCGGCGCGTTTCGCGCAGCCTGCCGATGCATCGCAAACGCTGCATCGGCGCGGCCTCGCGAGCAGTTTCGGCCCGCATCCTCAATGCCGACGCGGGTTGCTCGCGCTGAGTGCCGTATTGATCGGGGAAAGACGCTTGACTCCTCAGTTTTGAGGAAAAGGGTGACCCGGGGTTTCACACTATCCCTAGTGGCTTGAGGGGGGAGGGTGCCACATATATAGTGGTCTCTCGTGCTATCCTGCTGACCCAGTCGACCCCCCATGACCATCTTCCTGGACGCGCTGTTTGCCGAGGCCCGTGGCCCGCAGCAACACACCAGGGAGACGTGCCGCCAAGCCGGCCACGTCATGGATCGGCAGGGACGAAACACCTCTTTAGAAGCCCCCCACGATGCGAAGGCCCGCCCCCGGGTGGAAGCCGCGCATCGTTTTGCAGTTTTTCGATAAAGGATTCCCTCATGCAACAAGCCGTCTCCGGCCAGGCCACGGCCACCGCCGTTCCGGTCGCGTTTGAATCCGACGCGACCGCAGCCGCCACCCAGCCCACGCTGTCGACCTACCAGGCCTACCAGATCATTCGCCGCAATGGCGCCGTGGTCTCGTTCGAGCCGAGCAAGATCGCGGTGGCGCTGATGAAGGCCTTCCTGGCCGTGCATGGCACCAGCGGCGCGGCTTCGGCCAGCGTGCGTGAGACGGTGGAACAGCTGACCCAGAACGTCGTGCGCGCCCTGCTGCGCTCGCGTCCGAGCGGCGGCACCTTCCATATCGAAGATGTGCAGGATCAGGTCGAGCTGGGCCTGATGCGCAGCGGCCAGCACGACGTGGCCCGCGCCTATGTGCTCTACCGCGAGCGCCGCACCCAGGAGCGGGCCGCCCAGGGTGAAGCCACGCGCGCCGCCGAGCCGCAGCTGATGGTGGTGGACCGCGGCGAGCGCCGCCCGCTGGACCTCGGCGCGCTGAAATCGCTGATCGCCTCGGCCTGCGAAAACCTCGGCGCCGACGTCAAGCCCGACCCCGTGCTGGCCGAGACCCAGCGCAATCTGTATGACGGTGTCGCCATCGACGAGGTCTACAAGGCCGCCATCCTGGCCGCCCGCACGCTGATCGAGAAGGACCCCGGCTACAGCCGCGCCACCGCCCGCCTGCTGCTGCACACCATCCGCCGCGAAATCATCGGTGGTGAAGTCACGCAAGGCGAGATGCAGACCCGCTATGCCGAGTACTTCCCTGGCTATATCAAGAAGGGCATCGCCGCCGAGTTGCTGGACGAAAAGCTGGGCCAGTACGACCTGGCCAAGCTGGGCGCCGCGCTGAAGGCCGAACGCGACCTGCAGTTCGACTACCTCGGCCTGCAGACTCTGTACGACCGCTACTTCCTGCACATCGAAGACGTGCGCATCGAGATGCCGCAGGCCTTCTTCATGCGCGTCGCCATGGGCTTGGCCCTGGGCGAGATCGACCGCGAAGCCCGCGCCATCGAGTTCTATGAAGTGCTGTCGAGCTTCGACTTCATGTCGAGCACGCCGACGCTGTTCAACTCCGGCACGCGCCGCTCGCAGCTGTCCAGCTGCTACCTGACCACCGTCAGCGACGACCTCGACGGCATCTACGAGGCGCTGAAGGAAAACGCGCTGCTGAGCAAGTTCGCCGGCGGCCTGGGCAATGACTGGACCCCGGTGCGCGCCCTGGGTTCGCACATCAAGGGCACCAACGGCAAGTCGCAAGGCGTCGTGCCCTTCCTGAAGGTCGTCAACGACACGGCCGTCGCCGTCAACCAGGGCGGCAAGCGCAAGGGCGCCGTCTGCGCCTATCTGGAAACCTGGCACCTGGACATCGAAGAGTTCCTGGACCTGCGCAAGAACACCGGCGACGACCGCCGCCGCACCCACGACATGAACACGGCGAACTGGATTCCCGACCTGTTCATGAAGCGCGTGATGGACGGTGGCCACTGGACGCTTTTCAGCCCCTCGACCTGCCCGGACCTGCACGACAAGTTCGGCAAGGCCTTCGAAGAAGCCTATGTCGGCTACGAGAACAAGGTTGATCGCGGCGAGCTCAAGCTCTTCAAGCGCATGCCGGCCAAGGACCTGTGGCGCAAGATGCTGTCGATGCTGTTCGAGACGGGTCACCCCTGGATCACGTTCAAGGACGCCTGCAATGTGCGCAGCCCGCAGCAGCACGTCGGCGTGGTGCACTCGTCCAATCTGTGCACCGAGATCACGCTGAACACCAACGACAGCGAGATTGCCGTCTGCAACCTTGGCTCCGTCAACCTGGCCCAGCACATCAAGGATGGCCAGATCGACCAGGTCAAGCTGAAGAAGACGACGCGCACGGCCATGCGCATGCTCGACAACGTCATCGACATCAACTACTACGCCGTCAAGAAGGCGCGTGACTCCAACCTGCGCCACCGTCCGGTCGGCCTGGGCATCATGGGCTTCCAGGACGCGCTGTACCAGCTGCGCACGCCCTACGCCTCTGAAGCTGCCGTCGAATTCGCCGACCGCTCGATGGAAGCCGTCTGCTATCACGCCTACTGGGCCTCGACGGAACTGGCCGAAGAGCGTGGCCGCTATTCGTCGTACAAGGGCTCGCTGTGGGACCGCGGCATCCTGCCGATCGACTCGCTCGACCTGCTGGCCGAAGCCCGTGGCGGCTACGTCGACGTCGATCGCTCGACGACGCTGGACTGGGACGCGCTGCGCGGCCGCATCGGCAAGTTCGGCATGCGCAATAGCAACTGCGTGGCCATCGCACCGACGGCGACCATCTCCAACATCATCGGCGTGGACGCTTCGATCGAGCCTTGCTTCGGCAACCTGTCGGTCAAGTCCAATCTGTCCGGCGAGTTCACCGTCATCAACGAATCGCTGGTGCGCGACCTCAAGGCTCTGGGCCTGTGGGACGACGTGATGGTCATGGACCTCAAGCACTTCGACGGCTCGCTGCGCCGCATCGACCGCGTGCCCGAGGACATCAAGGCGCTGTACGCCACGGCCTTCGAAGTCGACACCGTCTGGCTGATCGAAGCCGGCGCGCGTCGCCAGAAGTGGATCGACCAGGCGCAGAGCCTGAACATCTACATGGCCGGCGCATCGGGCAAGAAGCTCGATGAGACCTACAAGCTGGCCTGGAGCCGCGGCCTGAAGACGACCTACTACCTGCGCACCATCAGCGCGACGCAGGCCGAGAAGAGCACGGTAACGCGCTCCGGTCAGCTCAACGCGGTGTCGTCCGGTGCCGCGCCGGTGATGGCTGCACCGGCTGCGCCGGTCGCTGTCGTCGAGCCGGAACTGCCGGCCACCGACATGAAGTTCTGCGCCATCGACGACCCCGGTTGCGAGGCCTGCCAGTAATCGAAGCGGCAGTGCGAACTTGTATAGACAAGTTCGCACTGCGTGTTTTCGATGTCGTCGCGCAACAAACTTTGCGCGAATGATGCAAATAGCAGTTGCTGGTTCTTGTTGATTTGCACAAGCACTGCGGATAATTCGAAGTGATAGGAAGCACACCATGCTGGATTGGGACGAAGACCTGAAGTCCACTGATACCCCCACCGCGAAACCTCTCGCGGCCATGCCTTCGGCGACGCACGCTTCGGCGTCTCTGCGCGAAGCATCCAGCGTCTCGATGCCCTCTCCCCAACTGTCCGGTGAGTCCACGACGGCACGTCGTGTGAAGGCCGCTGACAAGCGCATCATCAACGGCCAGACCGACGTCAATCAGCTGGTGCCGTTCAAGTACAAGTGGGCCTGGGAGAAGTACCTCGCCACCTGCGCCAATCACTGGATGCCGCAGGAAGTGAACATGAGCCGCGACATCGCGCTCTGGAAGGACCCCAACGGCCTGACCGAAGACGAGCGTCGCATCATCAAGCGCAACCTCGGCTTCTTTGTCACCGCCGACTCGCTGGCCGCCAACAACATCGTGCTGGGTACCTACCGCCACATCACGGCGCCCGAGGCTCGCCAGTTCCTGCTGCGTCAGGCCTTTGAAGAAGCCATCCACACCCACGCCTATCAATACATCGTTGAAAGCCTGGGCCTGGATGAGAGCGAGATCTTCAACGCCTACAACGAAGTTCAATCCATCCGTGACAAGGACGAGTTCCTGATCCCCTTCATCGGCGCGATCATGGACCCGAACTTCAACACCGGCACGCCCGAGAACGACCAGACCCTGCTGAAGAGTCTGATCGTCTTCGCCTGCCTGATGGAAGGCATGTTCTTCTACGTCGGCTTCACGCAGATCCTGGCCATGGGCCGCCAGAACAAGATGACCGGTGCTGCCGAGCAGTACCAGTACATCCTGCGCGACGAGTCCATGCACTGCAATTTCGGCATCGACCTGATCAACCAGATCAAGTTGGAGAACCCGCACCTGTGGACGGCCGAGTTCAAGGCCGAGATCAAGGCGCTGTTCCTGAAGGCCGTCGAGCTCGAATACCGCTACGCCGAGGACACCATGCCGCGCGGCGTGCTGGGCCTCAACGCTTCCATGTTCAAGGGCTATCTGCGCTTCATCGCCAACCGCCGTGCGGTGCAGATCGGCCTCGAAGCCCTGTTCCCGAACGAAGAAAACCCCTTCCCCTGGATGTCCGAGATGATCGACTTGAAGAAGGAACGCAACTTCTTCGAGACGCGCGTCATCGAATATCAATCGGGCGGGGCCCTGAGCTGGGACTGAACCCCAGCCGCAACCCGATCAAGACCTGGCCAATGCAGTCACCGAGCGAAACCCGCATCAACACCCTCGAGGTGGCGGGGCTGCATGGCGATCCCATTCACCGTACCGAGGCGTTCCTCCTGAGCGACTCTCGGACGGTGAATAGCCGTATCTGCACGGACCGGTCCGTGTGGGACGGCGTCTTTTCCACTTGATCAAGGAGAAAACCATGGCAACTGCAAAGACCCCGGCTAAGGCCGCACCGAAGAAGGCCGCCGCCAAGAAGGCTGCCCCGGCGAAGAAGGCCGCTCCGGCCAAGAAGGCCGCGCCGGCGAAGAAGGCCGCTCCGGCCAAGAAGACGCCGGCGAAGAAGGCTGCTCCGGCGAAGAAGGCCGCTCCGGCGAAGAAGGCCGCTCCGGCCAAGAAGGCCGCTCCGGCGAAGAAGGCTGCTCCGGCGAAGAAGGCCGCTCCGGCCAAGAAGGCCGCCCCGGCGAAGAAGGCCGCTCCGGCCAAGAAGGCTGCTCCGGCGAAGAAGGCCGCTCCGGCCAAGAAGGCTGCTCCGGCCAAGAAGGCCGCTCCGGCCAAGAAGGCTGCTCCGGCCAAGAAGGCTGCTGCGCCCAAGAAGGCTGCTGCGCCCAAGAAGGCTGCCGCCAAGCCCGCCGCGAAGCCTGCTGCCAAGAAGGCCGCTGCTCCGAAGAAGGCTGCCGCCAAGCCTGCCCCTGCTGCCAAGCCTGCCGCTGCTGCGCCCGCTCCTGCCGCCAAGACGGCTCTGAGCCCGCAAGCTGCCTGGCCCTTCCCGACCGGCAACAAGCCCTAATCAGGCGATACGCTGACTCACCGCCGGGTGGTTCATCCACCCGGATCCCGGTGATCCAGTCCAACCCGGCCCGAGCAATCGGTGCCGGGTTTTTTATTGGGCCTCATGTCGGGGCGCGGATGCATCCGCTGACAGCTGATGCGGGCGATGCGTCGTGGTCCTACAGGAGCTCCGCGGAACGTGGCCTAGAGTCTTCTTGGGCGCAGACTCCTTGCCTCTCTCCTCGCAGCACGACAGCGCGTGCCGTCCAGACGCTTGACGTCGGATCCATCGCTCAAGTCTCGGGGACTCGCACGGTCTCTGCGCCTTTCCCCTGGCGGGTTGCGTAGCGCCCGTGCCCGCTTTCAGGGGTAGAAGATGTTGACGCTGTAGCCGCTGACCTTCTGCCCGCCGGTGCTGAACACCAGGCTCAGGCCCTGCTCCGATTCGGCGTTGAGCTGGGTCAGTGCAGGGGTCAGGGTCTCGGGGCCAAGGACGCGGCGCGAGAAGGGGGCACCATTGGCGTCGGTGAGACTCAACTCCACCCAAGGCGCTGCGACATCCACGCCGGTCTTGTTGCGCAGCGACAGGCTGAGCTTGTAGCTGCCGGTGCCGATCGGGCTCAACGCGGTCGACTCGATGCTGAGGGCATCGATGCGCCGCCAGGGCTTGATCTCGCAGCCTGCGCTGCTGCACAGCGCCTTCAGCGAGTCGCGCAGCGGCGGATGCAGGGCGGCAATCGCGTCACGGAAGTGCAGCATGACCTGCAACACCAGCAAGGCGGCAAGCACGACGGACGCGGCACCCAGGGCTGCGCGCACGGCGGGGCGATTCCAGCGTGCCGTGCTCTGGGCCTGGCGCATGAACTCGGGAACCGGGGTGTCGGCGGACTTTGCGGCCTTCTTGGCCTTGGCGGGCTTGACCGGCTTGCCAGGCCGTTCGGCCGGCTCGGCGGTGATGGGCGCCATCTCGGCCGCCGACGGCTCGGGGTCGGGATCGCGAGCCACCATGGGCTCGGGTTCGGCCACCGGTTCGGCGGCGCTCTCCTGGTCCATCCAACGCGGTTCGGGCCTGGGCTCCTGGCGGCCGTACTCCGTCGGCCAGCCGGTAGGCAAGGCCTCGCTACGCGCCTCGGGCTCGGGTGGCGGCATCCAGTCCGGCGGCGGGGTGTAGACCGGTGCCGGAGGAGGAGGAGGCGGCGGCGGGGGAGGCGGCAGCGGCTCGGGTTCGGGTTCGGGCGCGATCGCGGCCGGCGCGTACTGCACCGGCCACGGCGGCGGTGCCTCCCGTTCGATGTCGAACAGCAGTTCGCGTGCGTCGAAGATCTCAGCGCAACGGCCGCAGCGCACCCAGCCGTCGGACACGCGCAGCTGATCCTCAACGATCCTGAAGATCGTGCCGCAGGCGGTGCAGCGCGTTGCGAGGCTCATTGGTGCACCCTTCGGCCTGCGGCCTGTCCCGCCAGGCGGGAGCGAGCTTGTTTGGGGCGGCCCGGCACTTCGCTCATGCAGCGCGTCGGGCCGTCATCAGGATCCAGCCCTCTTCTTCGTCGCTGACTTCGAGGGCCAGCCAGGGTGCATAGGCGGCCTTCAGCTCGTCGGCCTGGCGGCTCAGGATGCCGGCCAGGATGAGGTTGCCACCCGGCGCGACATGGGCGCAGAGCAGGGGCGCGAGCAGCTTCAGCGGCGTGGCCAGGATGTTGGCGATGACCAGCGGGTATTCGCCGTTGGCCCGTTCGGGCAGACCGGGGTTCAGCGTGACGCCATTGGCCGACGCGTTGTCGCGCGACGAGGTGATGGCGGCAGGATCGATGTCGACGGCGTCGATGTCGTGGGCGCCGTGCAGGGCCGCGCCGATGGCGAGGATGCCGGAGCCGCAGCCGTAGTCGAGCACCCGCGGCCACGCTTGAGCATGGGTGGCGATCCAGCGCAGGCACATGCGCGTCGTCGGATGCGTGCCAGTGCCGAAGGCCAGGCCGGGGTCCAGGCGCATGACGCGCCGGGCCTGCGGCGGCGCCTGGTGCCAGCTCGGCACGATCCAGAACTCGGGCGTGATCTCGACCGGCGCGAACTGGCTCTGCGTCAGGCGCACCCAGTCCTGCTCGGGCACGGCCTGGATGGCCTGCACATGGACGTCGGCGGCCCAGTCCTGGGCCAGCAGCAGGGTGGCGGCCTCGGTGGCTTCGGGTTCGCTGGGGAAGAGGGCCTTGACGACCGAGCGTTCCCAGCCCGCCTTGGGGGCCGGCATGCCGGGCTCGCCGAACAGGGCGTGCTCGGCATCGGTGTCGGCATCGGCGTCTTCAACGGACACGGCGAGGGCGTCGATCTCCATCAGCGCATCGCTGACGGTCTCGACGTCGGCCTCGCGGCAGACCAGCGCAAGTTCAAACAAGTGACTCATGCGCCTATTGTCCCGCGACTGCCGCCGCCTTCATCGCTTGTGTGCAGCCATCCAACCTTCGAGGTAATGGATGGACGTTCCGCCCTCGATGAACTTGGCATCCGCCATCAGCTCGCGGTGCAGCGGGATGTTGGTCTGGATGCCTTCGACCACCGTCTCGCTCAGCGCGATGCGCATGCGGGCCAGGGCCTGCTCGCGCGTGTCGCCGTGGACGATGATCTTGCCGATCATGGAGTCGTAGTTGGGCGGCACGAAGTAGTTCGTGTAGGCATGCGAGTCCACACGCACGCCGGGGCCACCAGGCGCATGCCACATCGTGATGCGGCCGGGCGAGGGCACGAACTTGACCGGGTCTTCGGCGTTGATGCGGCACTCGATGGCGTGGCCGCGCATCTCGATCTGGCGCTGCGTGAAGGGCAGCTTCTCGCCGGCGGCGATCTTGATCTGCTGCTGCACGATGTCGATGCCTGTGACCAGTTCCGTCACCGGGTGCTCCACCTGCACGCGGGTGTTCATCTCGATGAAGTAGAACTCGCCGTTCTCGTACAGGAACTCGAAGGTGCCGGCGCCGCGGTAGCCCATCTTCTTGCAGGCGGCGGCACAGCGGTCGCCCACCTTCTCGATGTTGCGGCGGGGGATGCCGGGAGCCGGCGCTTCCTCGATGATCTTCTGGTGGCGGCGCTGCATCGAGCAGTCGCGCTCGCCCAGCCAGACGGCGTTCTTGAAGGTGTCGGCCAGGATCTGGATTTCCACATGGCGCGGGTTCTCGAGGAACTTCTCCATGTAGACCTCGGGGTTGCCGAAGGCGGCACCCGCTTCGGCGCGCGTCGTCTGCACGGCGTGCACCAGGGCCGCCTCGGTGTGGACGACGCGCATGCCGCGCCCGCCACCGCCGCCGGCCGCCTTGATGATGACCGGATAGCCCACCGAACGGGCGATCTTGATGATCTCCTTGGGGTCTTCCGGCAGGGCGCCTTCGGAGCCCGGCACGCAGGGCACGCCGGCGCGGATCATGGCCTGCTTGGCCGAGACCTTGTCACCCATCATGCGAATGGACTCGGGCGTCGGGCCGATGAAGGTGAAGCCGCTGCGCTCGACGCGCTCGGCAAAGTCGGCGTTCTCGCTTAGGAAGCCGTAGCCGGGGTGGATGGCCTCAGCGTCGGTGACCTCGGCTGTCGCGATGATGGCCGGCATGCTGAGATAGCTCTGCGCCGACGGTGCGGGGCCGATGCAGACGGCCTCGTCGGCCAGTCGCACGTATTTGGCGTCCCGGTCGGCCTCGGAATAGACGACGACGGACTTGATACCCAGCTCGCGACAAGCTCGCTGGATTCGCAATGCAATTTCGCCTCGGTTGGCGATGAGGACCTTCTTGAACATCAGGAAGTCCTTGTTTACTCGATCACGAACAGCGGCTGTCCGAACTCGACGGCCTGGCCGTTCTCGCACATCACCTTGGTGATGGTGCCGGTCTTGTCGGCCTCGATCTCGTTCATGATCTTCATCGCCTCGATGATGCAGATGGCCTCGCCTTCCTTGACCTGCTGGCCGACGTCGGCGAAAGGCTTGGCGTTGGGGCTGGATGCACGGTAGAAGGTGCCGACCATGGGCGACTTGACGATGTGGCCGGTCTCGACAGGCGCTGTTGCGGCCGGGGCGGCAGCGGCGGCCATCGGAGCGGCAGCGGCGGCATGCACGACCGGTGCGGCCGGAGCGGCGGTGTAGACCGGCTGCATGGCCACGGCGGCGGCCGGGTCGGACTTGACGATGCGGACCTTGCCGTCGGCCTCGGTGATTTCCAGTTCGGAGATGTTCGATTCCGAGACCAGGTCGATCAGGGTTTTGAGCTTGCGCAGGTCCATCGTGGCTCCAGGCTGTGTTGTTGTTGTGGGGAAAGGAAAGGAAGGCAGGCGCCGCTTCAGGCGCCAGCCGTTCCCAACGAATCGAGGGCGTGGCGCAACGCGAGGCGGTAGCCGTTGGCGCCCAGGCCGCAGATGACGCCCACCGCCAGCTCACTCATATAGCTGTGATGGCGGAAGGCTTCGCGGCGGTGGATATTGGACAGGTGGACCTCGATGAAGGGCAGGTCCACGGCCGCCAGCGCGTCGCGGATGGCGACGCTGGTGTGGGTGTAGGCGGCCGGGTTGATGATGATGAAGCGCGTGCCGTCGGTGCGCGCGGCCTGGATGCGGTCGACCAGAGCACCTTCATGGTTGCTCTGGAAGCTGCTCAGCGCGGCGCCGGCATCTTTCGCGATCACGCCGAGTTCGGCGTCGATCTGCGCGAGAGTCTGCGAACCGTAGACCTCGGGCTCGCGGGTGCCGAGCAGATTGAGGTTGGGCCCATGCAGGACAAGAACTTGCATCAAACGCGTGGTGACGCACCAGCCCGTAGGTCTAGAGAGCCACCACTAAATTGAGGAAGGGCGAACTTTACGCGTTTTGGCGCCGATTTCCCGCTGGATAGGGAAATTCTCGGGGTGGCTCAGCTTTTGGCCAGTTCGCGCAGCTCTTCCAGCCGGCTGACGCCCAGGCGGCGCCAGCTGATGTCGCCGGATTCGTTGAAGATCAGGGAAAAAGGCAGGCCCCCGGCCGCGTTGCCGAGTTCGCGGACCAGCCCGAGACCTTCCGGCCCGGCCAATGCGATGGCGAAGTCCAGCGGCGTCTTCTGCAGGAAGGCCTTCACGGGGTCCATCTGGTCCACCGCCAGGCCCAGCACCTGCCAGCCCTTGCCCTTGGCCTCGTTGTAGAACTGGTTGATCTCCGGCAGTTCCTTGACGCAGGGTGGGCACCAGGTCGCCCAGAAGTTGACGAGCAGGGGCTGGCCGCGCCAGCGGGCGACGTCCAGCTCGGTGCCGTCCACGCCGGCGAAACGGCGGGTCCAGAAGGCCTGGGCGACGGCCGAGACCTGGGGCGGGTTCAGCTTGCGCCAAGCCAGGGAGGCGCCGAGGGCGGCTGCTCCGAGACCGGCGCCAGCCAGCATGAGGCGGCGAGAGACTGGGCTCATGAGGGGCTCATTCCGATTCGTTCAGCAGGGTTTGCAGCGCGGCCAGGTCGCCGCGTTCGGTCTGACCGCGTGCGTCGGGCTTGAGGGCGCCGCGCAGGTCATCGAAGTCCAGGATGGTCAGGCACAGCGTCACGCGCTCGCCCAGCGCGGGGCAGGGCGTGTCGAGGATGAGCATGTCGACCTGTCGCCCGCGGCCGGCCGTCGTCTCGGCCACGTCGAAATCGATGCCGCGGTCGATCAGGGCGATCTCCGTGGCCTTGCTGTCGTCGCAATAGAGCTGAAGATGGATGTTGGACAGCCGCGTGGCCGTGCCGCGCCAGACGGCGCCGGTCAGATGGGGGCGGAATTCGGCCAGGCGCGCCATCCACAGCGCGGCCAGTTCGCGCAGGGCGCGCAACTCGGCCGGCTGGGTGTCGGCATGGAAGATGGCGATGTGCTCGCGCACCGCGTCCTCGACCTCGTCGTTGCCGGGCAGGGCGGCACGTGGCACGCCGAGGTCGCGGGCCGCGCGCTGTTTGGCCGGCCCCCAGTCCATGCCTTCGTCGACGATGAGGCGGGCGGCCGCGGCCGCGATTTCTTCCGAATCACTCATGGAAGTTGGGCGCTGTTCATGCGCCCGCTGATGACGCCGGCCCGCCCCATCACATAGGGCGAGGTGGGCTGGCGCTCGAAGCGCTTGGGCGCCGGCAGCATGACGGCCAGGCGTGCGGCCTCGAACGTGCCGAGGCGTGCCGCGTCGACATGGAAGTAATGGCGGGCTGCCGCCTGGGCACCAAACAGGCCTTCGCCCCATTCGACGCTGTTCAAATAGATCTCCAGGATGCGGCGCTTGTCGAGCAGGCCCTCCAGCATCAGCGTCAGGATCAGCTCCTGGCCCTTGCGCAGCAGGGTGCGCTCACCGGACAGGAAGAGGTTCTTGGCCAGCTGCTGGGTGATGGTCGAGCCGCCGATGACCTTGGCCGTCGGCTTGCCGCGCGCCTCGGCGCGGGCCTGCGCCTTCTCGTTCTTCTTCCAGGCGCCCTTCAGCGCATCCCAGTCGACGCCGCCGTGCTCGGCGAATGAGTCGTCCTCGCTGGCGATGACGGCGCGCTTCAGCGTGGTGGCCAGCTGGGCGTCGTCCACCCATTGCTGGCTCCAGGCGACCTGCTGCTTTTCCTTCAGCAGGCGCAGGGCCTCGCTGCGCTGGAAGCTGGTCGACTGCGGCGCGATGAAGCGCATCATCAGGATGCGCCCGGCAAACCAGAGCTGCAGGCACAGCACGGCCAGGGCCAGCACGGCCACGAGGCGGCCGACGTGGCGCATCACAGCGAGTCCCTCAGCGCCTTCAATACCGGCGCGGTGTCGGGCCGCTGGCCGCGCCAGAAGAAGAAGGCCTCGGCCGCCTGCTCGACCAGCATGCCCAGGCCGTCTCGCGGCTCGGCGCCATGGGCCGCGGCCCAGTCCAGGAAGCTCTGCGCCTTGGGGCCGTACATCATGTCCAGGGCCAGGGCGCCGGGCTTGAGCACGCGCGCGTCGACGGGTGAAGCCGCGCCGGCGAGGCTGGTGCTGGTGGCGTTGACGATGATGTCGTGGGCCGCCGGCGCATCGGCCAGCGTCGCAGCGGCAAGCTCAACGCCCAGATGGGCGTGGCTGGCCACCAGGCTCTGGGCCTTGTCGACCGTTCGATTGACGACGGTGATGCGAGCGGGCCTGGCCGCGATCAGGCTGCCCAGCACGCCCGCGGCCGCGCCACCCGCGCCGACCAGCAGCACCTGCAGGCCTTCGAGCGGTCGGCGTGCGTTGCGCTGGATGTCGTTGACGAGGCCCGCGCCGTCGGTGTTGTCACCGACCCAGCCGCCTTCGTCGAAGCGCAGCGTGTTGACGGCGCAGGCCAGAGCCGCGCGTTCCGTGTGCTCCGTCGCCAGCGCAAAGGCTTCGAACTTGAAAGGCACGGTGATGTTGCAGCCCTTGGCGCCGGCCGCCGCGAAGCCGCGCAGCGTGGCCTCGAAGCCGTCCAGCGGTGCGAGCAGGCGCTCGTAGACCAGGCTCTGCCCGGTCTGCTCAGCAAACATCGCGTGGATGGCCGGCGAGCGGCTGTGCTCGACCGGGTTGCCGACCACCGCGTATTTGTCCATCGTCATTGCGGCAGCCCCTGCAGCGTCGTTTCCAGGTTCTCGTCGCGCGTGAACTTGAAGCGTGAGGTGATGACCAGCACCTCGGCGCCGCGCAGCATCTCCTTGCTGAAATTGCCGAAGGGCGAGGCCGCCTGCACGATGGCGATGGCGCGCCGGTCCAGCGTCGGGTTGCCGCTGGAGGCGACGATCTCGGTCTCGATGACGCGACCCTTGTGGTCGATGTGGATGTTCATGGTCAGCTCGCCGTAGAGCTTCTTGCCGCGCGATTCGGGGAAGTCGCGTGTGCCCTTCTCCTCGATGCGGCGGCGCAGGCCGTCGTAGTACTGGGCGTAGACGACCTCGCGCGTGGCCGGGCTCACATAGCGCTTGCGCGGCCGGGCGCTCTCCTCGTTGACGCGCTTCTCGATCTCGGCGAGCAGGTCGACGAGCTGGCGGCGCTTTTCGGCCAGGGCGCGCTCGGTGGCGTCGGTCTTCTCGCGGCGCGGGTCGGGCGGCGGCAGCAGGGCCAACTCCCGTCTCACCTGGGTCAGCAACTGCTGTTGCTGCTGCTGCAACTGGGCGATATGCGAGCTCTGCGATTCGGCCGCGTCGCCCATCTCGTTCTGTCGCGCGGGCGGCAGCGGCGATGTCGCCCGGCCGGTCTCCATATTGCCCCCGCCAGCCAGGTTGGCCTGGGCCAGGGCCTGGGCCTTGACGGGAGGCTCGTTGGAGCGCGTGTTGACCAGCACCACCTCGAGCGGCGTGTCCTGGAAGATGCGATTGAAGGCCTCGGGCGCGGCAATGCGCAGGCTCAGCAGTGCGGCATGCACGCCAAGCGAAAACGCCAGCGCGATCTGCAGCGTGCTGAGCTTGGGCATCTTCAGTTGGACGACGCGGCTTCGGCCGGCTCAGCTTCGTTGACGTCGATCGCGAGCGTCAGCGGTGCCGCCGCGGCCTCGAGCTCGTCATCGTCGCCTTCGGATTCGTCGGCCGGCGCCGTCTCGTCCAGACGTTCGATCAGCGTGGCATGCACGTCCAGCGTCATCTCGTCCAGGCCGGTGATGCGCACCTTCACATGGCTGCCGCGCGGCAGAGAGTCGCAGCCCAGGGCCTTGAAGACCAGGGGCAGATCGTCGGCCCGCACCAGGCCTTCCTTCATGACGCTGGCGGTCAGCTCGGTCGTGCCGTTCTGCTGCAGCCAGCGCAGCGTCCAGAAGCGCTCGATGCCATTCTGGAAGCCGTTGTAGGCCGCATAGGCGGCCTCGAAGCCCGAGATGATGGAGAAGAGCTGGGCGTCCTTGGGCTTGAAGGGCGCGACCAGCGCCGCCGTCTTGCCATGCCGGGCGGCGGCAATGATCTGCCACTGGTTGACCAGGTCGACATAGCGGCGCAGCGGCGAGCTGGCCCAGGTGTAGCTGGACACGCCCATGCCGGCGTGGGGCAGGGCCTTGACGCCCATGCGCACCTTGATGCCGGGCGCGAGGCTGGCCTGGCTGCGGTAGATGCCGGGCAGGCCCAGCTCGGCCAGCCAACCGCCCCAGGCGGAATTGGCCAGGATCATGGCCTCGGCCACGATCAGGTCCAGCGAGCTGCCGCGGGCGCGCACGCTGATCTCGACCGACTCGCTGCCGTTGGGCGCTTCCGAGCGCTCGCCGGCGAGGCGGAAGTTGTAGTCGGGCCGGTTGAAGTTTTCGGGCTTGCCGCGCACCACCTCGCGCTGGGCCTTCAGATGCTTGGCCATGCGCCAGGTGAAGGCGAGTTCTGGAGCGAACAGATAGTCTGCCGGCGCTTCGCCCGACAGCGTGGCATCGGTGACGATGCCGTCCAGCTTGTCGTGGCGCAGGTTGGCGGCGATGTGCACGCGCTCCAGCCGGGTCTCGCGGCTCTTGATCTCGAACGTCGCCTCGTCCATCGTGAAATAGATGGACACGGCCGGGCAGTCACGGCCCTCGATCAGCGTGTAGGCCTGCACGACCTCGTCGGGCAGCATGGTCAGCTTCCAGCCCGGCATGTAGACGGTGGACAGGCGCTCGCGGGCCACCTTGTCGACGGCCGAATCCGGCGTGATGGCCAGGCCGGGGGCGGCGATGTGCACGCCGAAGGTGACGGTGCCCGTGCCCAGGCCCTGTACCGACAGCGCATCGTCGATCTCGGTGGTCTGCGAGTCGTCGATGGAGAAGGCCTGCACCGGGCTCAGCGCCAGTTCGTCCTTGATGGCCGGCGCCGTCAGGGCCGGGAAGCCGACGCCCTTGGGGAAGTTCTCGAACAGGAAGCGCTTCCAGTGGAACTGGTAGGGGCTGGTGATGGCGCCGGCCGCCTGCAGCAGGTCCAGCGGCGCCTTGTGCGAGCGCTTGCTCGCCTCGACGACGGCCTTGTACTCGGGGCCGTTCTTGTCGGGCTTGAAGAGGATCTTGTAGATCTGGTCCTGGATGGGCTGGGGGCAGGCGCCCTGCACCAGTTCTTCGGCCCAGGCCTCGATCTGCAATTGCTGCTGGCGCTTGCGCTCGATGCCGAGCAGCGCGGCCTTGACGATGTCCTCGGGGGCCTTCTTGAACTGGCCCTTGCCGGCGCGGCGGAAATAGTGCGGCGCGTCGAAGAGGCGGAACAGGGCGGCGGCCTGCTGCACGATGCCGGCCTTGGCATCGAAATAGTCGCGGGCCAGGTCGGCGAAGCCGAACTCCCCCTCGGGGGCGAATTCCCAGGCCAGGTCCAGGTCGATCTCGTCGGCCAGCTGGCGGGCCTCGGCCAGCAGCACGGCAGGCGCCGGCTGTTCGAATTTCAACAGCACATTGGCGGACTTGACCTTGACCCGCTTGCCCGAGTCCAGCTCGACCTGCAGCGAGGCATCGGCCTCCGACATCACCCGGCCGGCGAGGAATTTCCCGGCGTCATCAAAAAGCGCAAACATAAGTCTGGGATTGTCGCCTCAGTTCTCCAGGGCGCCGGGCGTTGTGCCGTTCGGGCCGAGCGACGGGCCGCTCCCTAGCCGGCCCGCGTTGGCAATGTGCTTGCGGCTCGATGCCGCAAGCATTGCCGTCCCCTCGGGGGACCGGTCAGACGCCCCTCGTTCAGCGGTGTGCGGCTGAACGAGGGGCTTCCCGTTCTAGACTGTCATGCCGCCGGAGACCTCGATGACCGCGCCGTTCACGTAGCTCGCTTCGTCGCTCGCCAGGAAGGCGTAGACGTTGGCGATCTCCTCGGGCTTGCCCAGGCGCTTCAGCGGCACATGGGCGCGCATCTCCTCCAGCACCTTGTCGGGGATGGTGCCGAGGATGGGGGTGTCGATGAAGCCGGGAGCGATGGCGTTGACGCGCACGCCCTTGGGGCCAAGCTCGCGGCTCCAGGTCTTGGTGAAGCCGATGACGCCGAACTTGGCGGCCGCGTAATTGGTCTGGCCGAAGTTGCCGTAGATGCCGACCACCGACGAGGCATTCAGGATAACGCCCGAACCCTGCGCCACCATGGTGTCGGCCACGGCCTGGGCGCAGTGGAAGACGCCGCGCAGGTTGACGTCGATGACGGCATCGAACTGGGCCAGCGTCATCTTCTGCAGGCGGGCGTCCTTGGTGATGCCGGCGTTGTTGACCAGCACGTCGATGCGGCCGAAGTCGGCCAGCACGGCGGCCACCATCAGGTCGACCGACACGCGGTCGGCCACGTCCACCGTGTAGCCCTGGGCGGTGGCGCCGAGCCTCTCGCAGGCCTTGACGGCGGCTTCGACGCCCTCGGGGCGCAGGTCGCAGGCGATGACGATGGCGCCTTCGCGGGCGAATTTCAGCGCAGTGGCCAGGCCGATGCCCTGGGCCGCGCCCGTGATGATGCAGACCTTGTTCTGGAGTTTCATCGTCGTCATGGCTTCGTCAGGAATTCCGTCAGGGGTTGCAGATGGTCGTCGAAATCGGTGAGGCCATGATCGCTGCCCTCCAGCACTTCGCCGTCGCAGCCGGCATAGCGGGCCAGCATCTCGCGCCAGTCCAGCAATTCGTCGCCCTTGGCGATCAGCGCGTAGTAGCGGGCGGGGTTGTGCAGCCGCGCCGGCGGCCTCAGCGCGGCCAGTTCGGCCACATGACGGGCCGTGAACTCGAACTGCAGCTGCGGGTCGTGCCAGGCCGTCAGCGTGCCGATGTGGCGGGCCAGGTCGCGGGCCGGGTCGACGGCCGGGTTCAGTACGGCGGCGCGCCAGCCGCGGTGGGCCGGCTGCTCGGCAACGAAGGTGGCATAGAAGCCGCCCAGCGAGCTGCCGATGACGGCGGCGCCTTGTGCCGGCCAACCCTGGATGAGGCCGGCGACCAGCTCCATGGCCTCCAGCGGCGAGGGCGGCAGTTGCGGTGCCACGAAGCTCAGGCCCTGTTCGGCTGCCCAGGCTGCCATGCGGCGCGCCTTGGCCGAGGCCGGCGAGGAGCGAAAGCCGTGCAAATAGAGCAGATGTGTGAGATCCATGACGGAAGTTTTGACGTGAAGTTTTGTGCCCCTGCGACGGGGGCGGACGCGGATTGACGCGAGTGTCGCTGCCCGCCACAGTGCCTGCCTTTCCGCATTCCCGGACCGCCCCATGAATCCGATGTCCCGCACCGCCCTGGCCACCGCCGTCCTGCTCGCAATGGCTGCGGTCGCCCAAGCCCAGACCCCGCCTGCTCCCGCCGGTGCCGCCTCCGCTCCCGGCAGCGCACGCCCCGCGGCCGACCCCACCGCCCCCAAGCCCTTTGCCGACGTCATCAAGGGCGCCAAGGAGCAGCCGGGCCTGTTCCCGATCTGGCGCAAGGACGAGAAGGTCTGGATCGAGATCCCCAAGGAGGCTTTCAACAAGCCCTTCCTGTTCAGCGTCAACGTGGCCAACGCCGTGGGTGAGCGGGGTCTGTACGCCAGCCAGATGCTGGGCGACGAGATGGCCGAATGGCGCCGCATCGGCAACCATGTGCAGCTGATCGCGCTGAACACCAAGTTCCGCACCGCCAACCCGTCCAGCAAGCTGGCCATCGAGCAGGCCTTCTCGCCCAGCCTGATCGCCGCCACGCCGGTGGCCAGCGCCGACCACCCGGACCGCAAGTCGGTGCTCGTCGATGCCAGCGGCCTGCTGCTGGGCGACATCCCCGGCTACTCGACGCGCCTGGAGTTCGCCTACCGCCTGCCGTTCGCGCCCGACCGCACCAATTCCTTCATCGAGGCCACGCGCGCCGATGCCCAGGTGTCCACGCTGACCTCGCGCGTGCACTTCGCCACGCCACGCATCCCGGCGCCGGCCCTGGTGCCGCCGCCCGTGCCGACGCCGACGCCGCCCCAGGCCACGCCGGACCCGCGCTCGATGTTCTTCAGCTTCGTCTACAGCTTCCGTGCCCTGCCTGAAGCGCCGGCCGCCGTGCGCCATGCGGACCCGCGTCTGGGCCACTTCATGGAGAGCTACGCCGACTTCGGCGACGACCTCAACGCCAACCCGCGCGTGCACATGATTGCCCGCTGGCGCCTGGAGAAGAAGGACCCGGCCGCCGCCCTGTCCGAGCCGGTCCAGCCCATCGTCTACTGGATGGACAAGAACATCCCCGAGAAGTACCGCGCCGCGGTCAAGGCCGGCATCGAGGAGTGGAACAAGGCCTTCGAGAAAATCGGCTTCAAGGACGCCGTGCAGGCCAAGCAGCAGCCCGACGATGCTGACTGGGACAACATGGACTCGACGCACGCGTCCATCCGCTGGTTCACCGGCTCCGACGTCGGCTTCGCCATCGGCCCGAGCAACCGCGATCCGCGCACCGGCGAAATCCTGGACGCGGACATCGGCATGAGCGACGTCTTCGGCCGCGGCTCGCGCCGCCTGGCCACCGACGACATCCTGCCGGGCGCCCAAGCCTTCAACAGCGCCTGGATGGGCGAGCGCAGCCAGCACCTGGCCGAGCAGAACTGCAGCTACATGGCCGACCAGGCCAACGAGCTCGGCTTCGCGCTGGACCTGCTGTCGCTGCGCGACGGCATGGACATGAACGGTCCCGAGGCCGAGGCCCTGGCCCAGGCCGTCATCAAGGACGTGGTCATGCACGAGGTCGGCCACACCCTGGGCCTGAAGCACAACTTCCGTTCCTCCACGACCATCACCCAGGCCCAGCTCAAGGACAAGGCCTTCACCGAGGCCCATGGCATCTCCAACTCGGTGATGGACTACAACGCCTACAACCTGCCGCTGAAGGGCGAGCCCAAGGCCAGCCTGACCAACACGACGCTGGGCGCCTACGACTACTGGGCCATCGAGTACGCCTACAAGCCGATCGCCGCGGAGCAGGAAGCGGCCGAACTGGCCAAGATCGCCGCGCGCTCGACCGAGCCGCAGCTGGCCTATGGCGACGACTTCGACCAGGGCGTTGGCGGCCCCTACGACGGCTTCGACCCGCGCACCAACCAGCGCGACCTGGGTGACGACCCCCTGGCCTATGCCAAGAAGCGCCTGAAGCTGAGCCAGGAGTTGTGGGAACGCGTGCAGTCGCGCCCGGCCGCCGTCGGCGACGACCCGCTGCGCAACCGCCGCTCCATCTTCGAGAGCTTCCGCCAGTTGGGCATGACGGCCAACAACATCAGCAAATACGTCGGGGGCCTGTATGCCGAGCGCGTGGTGCCGGGTGTCACGACCGGCCCGGCCTTCAAGCCGGTGGACAACGTCCAGCAGCGTGAAGCCCTGCGCTTCATCGCCAGCGGCCTGCTGTCCAGCGATTCGTTCAAGTTCAAGCCCGAGTTCCTCGTCACTCAGACCCTGGACTACAACGAGTGGGATCGCGGCCTGCCGCTGTCCATCCCCGACAGCGTGGCCGCGCTGCAGGGCCGCGTGCTGGACCGCCTGATGTCGCCCAACACGGCTCGCCGCCTCATCGAGCAGGGCGCCTACCTGCCCGAAGCCCAGCGCAAGGGCGCGGTGTCGCTGAGCGAGGTCTACGGCACGCTGCAGGGCGCCATCTTCAGCGAGCTGAAGACCGGTGCCGAGATCGACCGCATGCGCCGCAGCCTGCAGCGCGAGTACCTGCGCCGCCTGCAGGGGCAACTGAACCGCGCGACCAACGGCGCGACGGTCTATGCCGACGCCTTCTCGATGGCCCGCTGGCATGCCAGCCAGCTCGCCAACGAGCTGCGCGTGGCGTCGGCCAAGCCGGGCCTGTCGGTCGAGACGCGCGCCCATCTGGCCGAGACGCTGGACATGCTGAACTCGATGCTGAAGGCGACTTTGGTGCGCGGCTGATCGGCTTCGCGCTTTGTCAAAAGGCCGGCTTCATGCCGGCCTTTTTTCTTGTCATAGCATGGCCGCCACTTCGAGAAATCCGCCATGTCCACACCCGACCAACTGAATCAATTCGGTGCTCACAACCTGCCTGGTTATCTCGGCATCGTCATCACCGACGTGAAGCCCGGCGAGATCCATGCCGAGCTGTCGGTGCGGCCCGAGCTGATGGCCCCCAACGGCTTTCTGCACGCGGGCAGTGTGGTCACGCTGGCGGATACCTGCGCGGGCTATGGCTGTGTGCAGGCGCTGCCGGAAGGGGCCGTGGGCTTCACGACGGTGGAGCTGAAGTCCAACCACCTCGGCACAGCGCGCGAGGGCACGATTGCCTGCGTGGCCAAGGCGGTGCACCTGGGGAGGACGACGCAGGTGTGGGATGCGGTGGTCACGAACAAGGACACGGGGAAGACGATGGCCTTGTTCCGGTGTACGCAGATGGTGTTGTACGGGAAGTGAGTTTGGGTAGCTTGCCTTTGCCGGCGTCCTCATGACTCGTATGCAGTGCCGCCGGAATCCGCCCGGCGAGGGCGGGTAACTTTCTTCTGACGCGCCAGAAGAAAGTCACCAAAGAAGAGCGCTAACGCAATCCGCACTCGAGAGGTGTCGTGCGCTCGCGGTGCTCGGAGTGGGGCCGTGCCTACACGCGACCCGCTGCGCTCTCGCTGCTGTCCCTGTGACGACCATCACGGATCGCCGCTTCACCACCGTTAACGCCGGCTGCACGCCGGGCTCACCAGGAAATACCGAACAGCCGCGTCGCCCGAGCGACGCTGCATTTGGCATTTCTCGTGAGCCCGGCGTGCAGCCGCGCGTTCATTGGCCCGCTGTTGCGAGCGATGGTGCTCTTCATAGGGACAGCAGCGAGAGCGAAGCGGGTCGCGTCTTCCCGCAATGCCGCTGGCCGTTTTCGCGCGCCGCCCATTGCGGCGTCGGGATGGTGTGCGGTTCAGGGCCTCTTCTTTGGTGACTTTCTTCTGGCCCCGCAGAAGAAAGTTACCCGGCCGCCGAGACGGACTCCCGGCAATGCAGCGATGAAGCGGCTACTTCCCCAGCGCAGCTAACAGCTTCTCGTGAATGCCACCGAAGCCACCGTTGCTCATGCAGAGCAAGTGATCCCCAGGCTTCGCCACCTTGACGACAGCAGCCACCAACTCATCCACATCCGCGCCCACCACAGCCTGCTGACCCATCGGCGCCAGCGCCTCCTTCGCATCCCAGCTCAGCCCCTGCTGATTGCAGAAGGCGAGGTCGGCCTCCTCCAATGCCCACGGCAGTTGAGCCTTCATCGTCCCAAGCTTCATCGTGTTGGAGCGCGGCTCGAAGATGGCGAGGATGCGGTCGGCCGGCGCGACGCGGCGGCGCAGGCCGTTGATGGTGGTGCGGATGGCCGTCGGATGGTGCGCGAAGTCGTCGTAGACCTTGATGCCACGCGCTTCGCCACGCAGCTCCATGCGCCGGCGCACGTTCTGGAACTCGGCCAGGGCCGCGGCTGACTGCTCGGGCGGCGCGCCAACATGCTCGGCCGCCGCAATGGCGGCCAGCGCATTGAGCTGGTTGTGCTCGCCGATCAGGCCCCATTCCACACGGGCAACCTTCAAGCTGCCGCGCAGCACGTCGAAGGCCTGCGGCTCGCCGCGGGCGCGCAGCATGCCGGCTTCTTCTTTCTTGGCGCCGAAGCGCTGCACCTCGCTCCAGCAGCCGCGGGCGATGACGCGCTGCAGGGCCTCCTCGCGGGCGTTGACGACCAGGCGGCCGCTCGCGGGTACGGTGCGCACGAGGTGGTGGAACTGGGTCTCGATGGCGGCCAGGTCCGGGAAGATGTCGGCGTGGTCGTGCTCGAGGTTGTTCAGGATGGCCGTGCGCGGGCGGTAGTGCACGAACTTGCTGCGCTTGTCAAAGAAAGCGGTGTCGTACTCATCCGCCTCGATGACGAAGGCCTTGCCCTCGCCGAGACGAGCCGATACGCCGAAGTTCTGCGGCACGCCGCCCACCAGGAAGCCGGGCTTGTGGCCCGCATGTTCCAGGATCCAGGCCAGCATGGACGTCGTCGTCGTCTTGCCATGCGTGCCGGCCACGGCCAGCACATGGCGGCCCTGCAGCACATGCTCGGCCAGCCATTGCGGGCCCGACGTGTAGGGCAGGCCGGCGTCGAGGATGGCTTCCATCAGCGGGAAGCGCTCGCCGCGGGTGACGACGTTGCCGATGACGAAGACATCGGGCTTGAGCTCCAGCTGCTCGGCGCCGAAGCCGGTGATCAGCTCGATGCCCAGGGCCTCGAGCTGGGTGCTCATCGGCGGGTAGACGTTGGCGTCGCAGCCCGTGACCTTGTGGCCGGCTTCGCGCGCGAGTGCCGCGAGGCCGCCCATGAAGGTGCCGCAGATGCCGAGGATGTGGAGATGCATGTCAGCGCGCCCCTCAGGGCGTCAAAGGATCAGCGCAAGGCGGTGCGCGCGGCCGCGAGGGTGGCCTCGATGTCGGCCTCGCTGTGCGCCGCCGACACGAAACCCGCTTCGTACAAGGCCGGAGCAAGATAGATGCCGGCGTCCAGCATCGCATGGAAGAAGCGGTTGAAGCGCTCCTTGTCCGTCGTCATGACGGTGGTGTAGTTCTGCGGCAGCTCGGGCAGCAGGAAGAAGCCGAACATGCCGCCTTCGCAGTCGGCACTGAAAGGCACGCTGTTCTCTCTCGCCACGGCCTTGAGGCCGTCGACGAGCTGCGAGGTCTTGGCCGACAGCGACTCGAAGAAGCCGGGTTTCTGGATCTCGCGCAGCGTCGCCAGACCGCAGGCCGTGGCCACCGGGTTGCCGGACAAGGTGCCGGCCTGGTAGACGCCACCCAGGGGCGCCAGATGTTGCATGACCTCGCGCTTCGCGCCGAAGGCGGCCAGCGGCATGCCGCCGCCGATGACCTTGCCGAAGACCGAGATGTCGGGCGCAAAGCCGGGAATCAGCTTCGCATAGTGGGCCTGCGCCGAACCCAGGCCGACGCGGAAGCCCGTCATCACCTCGTCCAGCACCAGCAGGGCGCCGTGCTGGGTGCAGAGCTTGCGCAGCGCCGTCATGAAGGGCAGGGAGGCGCGCACGAAATTCATGTTGCCGGCAATGGGCTCGATGATGACGCAGGCCAGCTCAGCCCCGTACTGGGCGAAGGCGGCTTCGAGCTGCTCGACGTTGTTGTATTCCAGCACCACGGTGTCGGCCGCAGCGCCTGGCGTGACGCCGGCGCTGGTGGGGTGGCCGAAGGTGGCCAGGCCCGAGCCGGCCTTGACCAGCAGGGCGTCGGTATGGCCGTGGTAGCAGCCCTCGAACTTGATGAACTTGGCGCGGCCGGTGGCGCCGCGAGCCAGGCGGATGGCGCTCATCGTCGCTTCGGTGCCCGAACTGACGAGGCGCACCTGGTCCATGCTGGGCACAAGCTTGAGGATCTCCTCGGCCAGCTCGATCTCTCGCTCGGTCGGTGCACCGAAGGAGAAGCCCTCTGCGGCGGCCTTCGTGACGGCCTCCAGCACGGCCGGATGGCCGTGGCCCAGGATCATCGGGCCCCAGGAGCCGATGTAGTCGACGTAGCGTTTGCCTTCGGCATCCAAGATGTAGGCGCCGTCACCGCGGGCGATGAAACGAGGCGTGCCGCCGACGGCGCGGAAGGCGCGCACGGGCGAGTTGACGCCACCAGGAATGACGCGCGCGGCGCGCTCGAAGAGCTCGATATTGCTGGCCATGGGGACAGGATCAGGAAATTAGTGCATGCGCCGCGGCGTCTTGGGCGGCTGCTCGGGTTCGGGATCGGGCTCGAAGTCGGGCGGCTCGCCGCCTTCCTCGTCGGCGGCGGGCAGGGCCCAGAAGAAGCGGTCGGGAATGACATTGCCCATGCCGGGGCGGAAGCCCGCGTCCAGCGACTGGTCCAGGAAGGACAGGGCCTCGCTGACGGCCGAGTGCAGTTCGGCGCCCACCGACAGCAGGGCCGCGAGGGCCGCCGACAGCGTGTCGCCGGAGCCGACGAAGGCGGTCTCGAAGCGCTCGAACTTCTCTCCCGTGATGGGGCCCTGGGCGTTGGCCAGCACGTTGTCCACGAACTGGTTGGGCAGCTGGATGCCGGTCACCAGCACATGCTGGGCGCCGGCCTGGGCCGCGGCCACGGCCAGCTCGCGGGCCGACGGCGCGCGCTCGTTGTCCCAGTCGGGCAGCAGGAAGTCGGTCATGGTCTTGTGGTTGCCCACCAGGACCGCCGTCTGCGGCAGCACCAGCTCGCGCACGGCGTCCAGATAGCTCTGCTGGTCGTCTTCGTCGATCCAGGCGACCGAGGGCAAATAAGTAACCAGAGGTACATCCGGATAGTCGCTCAGCACCTCGGCGACGGCGGCCACCGCCTCGGCGTTGCCGAGGAAGCCGACCTTCCAGGCGGTGATGGGCACGTCCTCGAGGATGTGGCGGGCCTGCTCGGCGACAGTGTCGGGATCGAGGTTCTCGTGCTCGAAGACCTCGGCCGTGTCGCGCAGCACGACGGCCGTGACGACGGGCAGGCAGTGGGCCCCCATGGCCGCTATGGTGGCCACGTCGCCGGCCAGGCCACCGGCGCCGGAGGCGTCGCTGGCATTGAAACTGAGCACACAGGCCGGCGGCGGGCTCTCCTGCTCGTCCTGGGGTTCATCGACCTCGGGGTCGGTGGTGAGGGGTGTTGGGCTCATGGGAAGGTCGTTGCGGATGCGGTCAATTGGTGCCGCAAAGCGTGGAGTCTGCCGCTAAAAGGGCGCTTATGAGGCCCTGGGCACAGGCGTTTGCCCTCAGCATTGCGCTCTCGGGCCCTGGCTAGAATGATTCGATTGTAGTGAGCAAACTCTAAGCACCGTGAGCGAACCCAGTACCTGGATGTGCCTGATCTGTGGATGGATCTATGACGAAGCGACAGGCGATCCTGAGCATGGCATTGCGCCCGGCACCGCCTGGGCCGATGTGGACATGAACTGGACCTGCCCCGATTGCGGTGCCCGCAAAGAGGATTTTGAGATGGTGCGCATCTGACTCGGCCTCAAAAGCCTCACGGGGGGCCGAGAAGGCCTGACCCCGAGCTGAAGTTTCGAGGAGACGACGTTTGAACGAGCAAGTTTCCGGTGCGGGACCTACCCGCATCCTGGTCATCGACGACAGCAACACCATCCGCCGCAGCGCGGAGATTTTCCTGAAGCAGGGCGGCCATACGGTGGCCCTGGCGGAGGACGGCTTTGACGCGTTGGCCAAGCTGGGCGACTTTCATCCCGATCTCGTGTTCTGCGACATCCTGATGCCGCGCCTGGATGGCTATCAGACCTGCGCCATCATCAAGCGCAACCCGCAGTTTTCGGGAGTGCCGGTGATCATGCTGTCGTCCAAGGACGGCCTCTTCGACAAGGCCCGCGGGCGCATGGTGGGCTCGCAGGACTACCTGACCAAGCCTTTCACCAAGGACCAGCTGCTTCAGGCGGTGCTGCAGCACCGGCCCTGAGAAGCACGTAAAGAAAGAGAACTGCCATGAGCATTCAGAACATCCTGCTGGTTGATGATTCCAAGACCGAACTGCATGCCCTTTCGGAGATGCTGGTCAAGCGCGGCTTCAATGTCCGCACGGCCGAGAACGCCGAGGAAGCCATGAAGCGCCTGGCCGAAGGCAAGCCTGACCTGATCCTGATGGACGTCGTCATGCCGGGCCAGAACGGCTTCCAGCTGACCCGCGCCATCACCCGTGACGAGCGCTATATCGGCATCCCCATCATCATGTGCACCAGCAAGGGCCAGGAGACCGACAAGGTCTGGGGCATGCGCCAAGGCGCCAGCGACTATGTCGTCAAGCCCGTCAAGGCCGAAGAACTGCTGGCCAAGATCAAGGCTCTCGGCTGACCATGGCAAACAAGACCGCACTCCGTGAGCTCCAGCAGCGCCTGGCCGAGCGCATGCAGGCCGCGCGTGAGCAGACGCTCATCGCGAACTGGCTGGCGGTCGAATGCGCCGGCGCGGGCCTGCTGTTCTCGCTGAAGCAGGCGAGCGAAATTTTCGCCCCCGTGCCGATCAAGCCGGTGCCCTATGCCAAGCCCTGGCTGGCTGGCGTGGCCAATCTGCGCGGCGGCCTGTTCACCGTGGTCGACCTGGCCGTGTATCTCGGCCTGCGCGACCCCACGCCCGGTCGCGCCGTGGCCGCAAACAGCCGCCTGGTGTCGCTGGGCAGCGATCTGAATCTGAACTGCGCGCTGCTCGTGGACCGGTTGGCCGGCCTGCGAAGCGACGAGCAACTGCCGCTGGCGCCCCAGCAGCCCGCCGGGCCGCTGCCTCGCTTTGCCGGCCAGCTGCGCCGCGACGAAGCCGGCCGCAACTGGCAAGAAATCAATCTCGAGGCGTTGTCGCGGCAGGAGAATTTCCTGCACATCGTCGCGTGATGCACACATCTATTTCCAAGCTTACGAGCTCCGAGCCGCTTCAAAACGCGGACATCACAAACACTGAAGGACGAGGGTGAGATGAGCCTGCTGGACAAAATCAGGGGAAAGTCCGAAGCCGATGATCTGCCGCTGGCGCCGCCGGAAGGTGTCGACACGACCATCGATTCGCGCGGAAGCGCGGGCTTCGACGCCACCCGCAATGCCGATTCCACGCTCGCCGGCGTGGAGATGCCGACGCAGATCTATCCGCGCACGGAAGCACCGTCCATCATTTCGCCGGCCGTGCCGACGGAGCCGGGCCCGAACAGCGAGTTCCCGCCCAGCAGCACGATGAATTTCGCGCCGACGACCCAGGCCGCCGACCCGACCATGCTGCCGACGCCCCAGGCGGCCACGGGCGCCGAGAAGCTGACCGACCTGTTCGGCCGCCACCGCCAGCGCGTGCTGACGGGTCTGGTCGCCCTCGGCCTGGTTGGTACGGCGGTCTCGGTCTCGCTGGTGCTGGCCAGCTCCAACCGCAGCGCGGCCCAGGTGCGTGCTTCCGGCCAGGCGCTGATGCATTCGCAGCGCATGGCCAAGTCCGTGTCCGCGGCCCTGGTGGGCAATCCGGCCGCCTTCGCCGAACTGCGCGAATCGGTCAGCACGCTGAGCGGCGTCGTCAACAACCTGCGCACCGGTGAAGGTGATCTGGCCAAGGCGCCCGATGCCGTGCAGCCGACGCTGGACGGCCTCAAGCCCCTGGTCGAGCGCGCCGAGAAGAACGGCAAGGTCGTGCAGGCCCAGGAAAAGATCCTGACCCAGGTGGGCCAGGCGCTGCGCGCCATCAACCGCCAGTCCAGCGACCTGCTGGAAAGCGCCGAGGCCGTGTCATCTCAAGCCCTGCAGATCGGTTCTTCGGCGGGTGAAGTCTCCGCGGTCGGTCAGCTCGTGATGCTGACCCAGCGTATCGGCAAGAGCGCCAACGAATTCCTGACGCAGGAAGGCGTGAGCCCCGAAGCCGTGTTCCTGCTGGGCAAGGACTTGAACTCCTTCAAGCTCATCACCGAGGCCCTGATCAGCGGCAGCCCCGAGCTGCGCCTGAACGCCGCGCGTGACCCGCAGCTGAAGGAACGCCTGCAGACCCTGCTCAAGCAGTACGAGCAGACCCGCACGCAGGCCTCCGCCATTCTGGGCAACCTGCAGGGCCTGGTGTCGGCTCGTGAAGCCCAGACGGCCATCCTGAACGACTCCGAACCGCTGCGCAAAGGCCTGGAGCAGACCGCTGCCGAGCTGGAAAAGTCCGGCGGTGCCGGTGCCGGCCTCATCATCCTGCTGATCCTGTCCCTGGCCGCCCTGATCGTCGGCGCCGTCGGCTTCCTGCGGCTCTACCTGGCCGACCAGGCCGGTCGTGCCGAGCTTGCCGAAGCCCAGCGCCGCGAAGCGGAGGCGCAAGAGCAAGAAGCCAAGCGCGTCAACGACGCCAACCAGGCCGCCATTCTGCGTTTGATGAACGAACTGGCCAGCGTCGCTGAAGGTGACCTGACACAGCAAGCCACGGTGACGGAAGACATCACCGGCGCGATCGCCGACTCCGTGAACTACACGGTGGAGGAACTGCGCAACCTGGTCGGCCAGGTGCAGGCCACGGCAGCCCGCGTGACGGACACGACCGGCGCGGTGGACCAGACGTCCACCGACCTGCTGGCCGCTTCCAAGGAACAGCTGCACGAGATCCGCGCCACCGGCGAGGCTGTGCTCGGCATGGCGGGTCGAATCACCGAGGTGTCCGCGCAGGCGCAGACGACGGCCGATGTGGCACGTCAAAGCCGTCAGGCCGCTGAACAAGGCTTGTCCGCGATGCAGAACAACATCGCTGGTATGAACACCATCCGTGACTCCATCCAGGAGACCTCCAAGCGCATCAAGCGACTGGGCGAGTCTTCTCAGGAAATCGGCGAGATCACGGAGCTGATCTCGGACATTACGGAACAGACGAACGTGCTGGCTCTGAACGCGGCCATTCAGGCAGCGTCTGCCGGTGAAGCCGGTCGCGGCTTCTCGGTGGTTGCGGAAGAAGTGCAGCGACTGGCCGAACGCTCCGGCGATGCCACGCGCCGAATCGCCGCGCTGGTGAAGACCATTCAGACCGACACCCACGACGCGGTGGCCGCCATGGAGCGCTCGACGCGCGGTGTGGTGGAAGGTACGCAACTGTCTGACGCGGCCGGTAAAGCCCTGGAAGACATCGACAGCGTGTCGCGCCAACTGGACAGCCTGATCGGACAGATCTCGACCCAGGCGCAGCAGGAAGCGGAGCATGCCAACGAAGTGGCGTCCAACATCCAGCACATCTTCGCGGTGACCGAGCAGACGTCGGAGGGCACGCGCTCTACCGCCCAGATGGTGCATGAGCTGTCCCGCTCTGCCGAGGCGCTGCGCACGTCCGTTTCCCGATTCAAGGTCGCTTGACCGACCCCCGCACCGAGCGAGAAAGCCCACGCATGGACAGCTCCCTGCGAGACTCCGAACTCCCGGCCGACCTCAGCCCACTGGCGTGGGTTCAGGAGGAATTGCGCCGCTCCCTGGAGACGGTGCACAAGACCCTGCGCCGTCATGTGCGCGATGGCAGTGGCGACAACCGCCTCGCCGCTTTCGGCAGCGACGCCCAGCCCAGCGTGCCACTGCAGCAGGCCTCTGCGCAGTTGCACCAGGTCAGCGGCGTGCTGTCCCTGGTCGGCCTGCCGGCCGGTGCCAGCGTGCTGCGCGCCGCCGAAACCGCCGTCGCGCGCCTGGCCGAGAAGCCGCTGGAGGTGGAAGCCAGCACCGTCGACATCATCGAACGTGCCGACTTCGCGCTGATGGCCTATGTCGCCCGCCTGCTGGCCGGCAACAAGACCTCGCCGCTGGCCCTGTATCCGGGCTATCGCGCGCTGCAGCAGCTCAACAATGCCGAGCGCATCCATCCGGCCGACCTCTGGCAGTACGACTGGTCCTGGCGCAGCATTGCGCCGGAGGCCGGCGTGCAGCCGCGTTCGGCCGAGGCTGTGCGTGCGCCGTTCGAAGCCGCCTTGCTGCGCCATATGCGCGAGCCCAGCCCGGCGCATGCGACCAATCTGTCAGGCCTGTGCGCCGGTCTGGCCGCGTCCCTGCCGGCGGGTGCGACGCGCACCCTGTGGCAACTTGCCGCCGCCGTTTTCGAGGGCCAGGCCCTCAAGCTGATCGGCAGCGACGCCTATACCAAGCGCCTGGGCTCCAAGCTGCTGCACGAGCTGCGCGTGGTCGGCCACGGCGACCAGGGCAGCGACCCGGCGCGCGATCGCCTGGCCCAGGACCTGCTGTTCTTCTGCGCCCAATGTCGCCTGGCCCGAGGGGCCGGCCCGCGCCTGGCCGCCGTCCACGAGGCCTACCGCCTGACCGAAGAGCATTCCGGCGACTATGAAGACGCCAGCCTTGGTCGCATCGATCCGGCCTGGGTCGCCCAGGCCAAGCGCCGCGTCATGGCGGCCAAGGAAAGCTGGTCCAGTGCTGCCGAAGGTGACCAGCATCGCCTGGCCAGCCTGGATGAGCAGTTCGCGGCCCTCGCCGAGTCCCTGACGCGCCTGTTCCCGAGCGGCGAGGTGCTGGCCCAGACCCTGCAGCGCGCCGTCGTCGCGACCCTGCGTTCGCGCAGCACGCCGCCGCCGGCCCTGGCGATGGAAGTCGCGACCAGCCTGCTCTATGTCGAAGCCGCGCTGGAAGACGCTGCCTTCGACCAGCCCGAGCAGGCCGACCGCGTGCGCCGCCTGGCCCGCCGCGTCGAGGCCGTCGCCCACGGCCAGACGCCCGAGCCGCTGGAAGATTGGATGGAGGACCTGTACCGCCGGGTCTCCGATCGCCAGACCCTGGGCAGCGTCGTGCATGAGTTGCGCGCCAGCCTCTCGGAAGTCGAGAAGCAGTGCGATGAGTATTTCCGTGACCCGACCCAGCGCGAGCTGCTGATCCCCGTGCCCGGCCAGTTGCAGGCCATGCGCGGCGTGCTCAGCGTGCTGGGCCTGGACCAAGCCGCCCAGGCCACGGTTCGCATGCGTGACGAGGTCGACGGCCTCGCCAGCACCGAGATCGACTTCAACCGCCCCGGCGCGCGCGACGTCTTCGAGCGCCTGGCCAACAACCTGGGCGCCCTCGGCTTCCTGATCGACATGTTGAGCGTGCAGCCGGCCCTGGCCAAGCGCATGTTCCAGTTCGACGATGCCAGCGGCCGCCTGGACGCCGTCATGGGCCGCCGTGAAGGCGCCGTCGAGCTGCCCAGCTTCGAAGCCAGCGGCTTCCACGTTGACCTGGGCGACGAATCGCCCGAAGTCGCCGCGCCGTCCTACGAGGCCACCCAGCCGCTGCGCGTCGACTTCGGCTCGCTCGACCTGCCCGACCTCAGCCTGCCCGACGTCGACCTGTCGCAGCCCGTGGCTGCTCCCGCTCCCGTTGTCGCTCCCCCGCCGCCCGCGCCTGCACCCGCGCCCAGCGTCGCCGACGACCCGGAGATGCGCGAGATCTTCCTCGAGGAAGCCGACGAGGTCATCGGCAATGCCCGTGCCGCGCTGGCCGAACTGCGCGAAGCGCCGGCCGATCACGGCCAGCTGACCGTCGTGCGCCGCGCCTTCCATACGCTGAAGGGCAGCGCCCGCATGGTGGGCCTCGACGCCTTCGGCGAAGGCGCCTGGGCCTGCGAGCAGCTCTACAACGCCCGCCTCGCCGAGGCGACGCCGCAGGCCGACAAGGCCCTGCTGGGCTTCACGACCGAAGCCCTGGACTATTTCGCCCATTGGCGCGAGCAGATCGCCGGCACCGAGCCGGGCCAGAGCTCGCCCGATCCGGTGCGCCACAGCGCCGATTCGCTGCGGCTGCATGGCCAATACCTGCCGTTGCAGGCAGCCATGGCCGAATCCGCGGAACCGTCCCTGGACGAGACCGCTGTGCCCGAGGCCGTCGAACGTGGCCCGGAGGCCATGGCCGAGCCGGCGCCCGAACCCCTCGTCGCCGCGCTGCCGGCCGAGATGGAGGAAACGCCGCCGCTGGCGCCGGACTTCGTTCTCGAACTGGCTGCTCCGGCCAGCGAGGAGCAGGTCGAGGCCGAAGCCGCCCTGGCCTCGCCGGACGTTGTGCTGGACTTCGCGCCGACCGAGGTGCCCGTCGAGGAGGAAGCGGTCGTCGAATTCGGCGCGCATGCGCCGACCGAACCCCTGCCCCTGCCGGTCATGCCCGACGAAGAGCCGACGCTGGCCAACTTCGCCGTCACGCTGGACCTGGACGAACCCGAGGCCGTGGTGACCGCCGAGCCCGTGGGCGAAGTTCCGGTGCGTCCGGAAGAGACCACGCTGGCCATGGCCAGGCTGCTCGAGGCCGACGAAGAAGAGGTCGTGGAGGCCGTGGAGCCGGCAGCGCCGGTGCTCAGCCTGGTCACGGCGCCCGAACCCGAGCCGGAGATCGAGTCCATCGACCCCGACGAAGGCTTCAAGGTCATCGGCCCGCTGCGCATCAGCATCGCGCTGTTCAACATCTTCCTCAACGAAGCCGACGAGCTGTCGCGCAAGTTGTCCGTCAGCCTGGCCGAATGGGCCGTCGAGCTCAGCTCGCCGGTGCCGCAGAGCTGCGAGGTGCAGGCCCATGCCCTGGCCGGCAATGCGGCCACCGTGGGCTATGAAGAGCTGTCGGCGCTGGCCCGCGAACTCGAGCACACGCTGGGCCGTGCCCAGCGCGCCATCCGCTACGAGCCGGCCGATGCCGAGCTCTTCGTCCGCGCTGCCGACGACATCCGCCGCCTGCTGCACCAGTTCGCCGCCGGCTTCCTGAAGCCCAACGACCCCGAGGTGCTCGCCCAGCTGCACGCCTACGAGCCGCAGGAGGAGTCCTTCACCGCGGACGCCGTGCTGGATCCGATGCCTCTGCACGCGCTGGACGACACCGTGGCCGGCGACCTGGATGTGCAGGCGACCGTGGCCGCAGAGCTGCCCGAGCCGGAGATCATCGAAGTCGCCGAGCCGGTCGAGGTTGTCGAAGTTGTCGAGCCCGCCGTCGAGACGGTGGCAGAACCCGTCGTCGAAGCCGAGCCCATCGACGAACCGGTCATCGAGCCGGTCGCCGAAGTCCAGCCCGAACCGGAACCCGAGCCTGTGCCGGAGACGGTGGCCGCATCCCTGCCGGTGCCGACAGCCGACGAGGCCGAGCCCGAGCCCGGCCTGCCCGACCACATCGAGCCCGACCTCTATCCGATCTTCGAAGAGGAAGGCCGCGACCTGCTGGAACAACTGCATGGCGCGTTGCGCGACTGGCTGGCCCATCCGGGCGAGCTGGGCCGCTCCGACGCCTGCATGCGTGCCCTGCACACCTTCAAGGGCGGTGCCCGTCTTGCCGGGGCGATGCGCCTGGGCGAGCAGGCCCACCACCTGGAATCCGCCATCGAGGACCTGCTGCGTGCCGGCAGCGCCGACCGTGGCCAGGTGCAGGCCCTGCAGCACGAAGGCGATGCCCTGGAGCACGCCTTCGAGGAACTCGGCCGCCGCCTGGCGACTGCCGCGGCCATGCCGGCCGCGCCGGCCGTCGTCGCGCCGCCGCCGCCCGCACCCGCTGCCAAGCCGCAGTTGGTGGTCGAGACACCGGCGCCCGAAGTCGAACACGCGCTGCCCGAGATCGCCGAAGCCGACGTGCGGCCGGTCGCCTCCACCTTTGTCGACAGGCCGGCAGAGCCGGCCCGCGACATCGACTGGAGCCGCTTCACCGACACCGCAGAAATCGCCGCCGGCGGCGACAACCTCGCCATCGGCCAGGCCCTGGTGCGCGTGCGCGGCAGCCTGTTGGAACGCATGGCCACCCAGGCCGGCGAGGTCAGCATCCGCCGCGCGCGGATGGAGTCCGAGCTGGTCCAGATGAAGGGTTCGCTGCACGACCTGGACGACAACCTGGACCGCATCCGCGCCCAGTTGCGCGAGCTGGAACTGCAGGCCGAAGCCCAGATGCACATCCAGCAGGAGATGGCACAGCAGGGTGGCCGCGAGTTCGACCCGCTCGAGTTCGACCGCTACACCCGCTTCCAGGAACTGACCCGCATGCTGGCCGAGTCGGTCGGCGACGTGGCCACCCTGCAGCGTTCGCTGGGCCGCAACGTGCAGACCGGCGAAGACGAACTGGCCGCCCAGTCGCGTCTGACGCGCGAACTGCAGGACGACCTGCTGCGCACCCGCCTCGTGGATTTCGATTCCATCGGCGAGCGCATGCACCGCGTGGTTCGCCAGGCCTCGCGCGACAGCGGCAAGCAGGTCAAGCTGGAAATCGTCGGCGGCCAGACCGAACTGGACCGCTCGGTGCTGGAACGGACCGCCGGTGCCTTCGAGCATTTGCTGCGCAACAGCGTCGCCCATGGCATCGAGACGCCTGAGGCGCGCACGGCAGCCGGCAAGGATCCGGTCGGCACGCTGCGCATCGAGGTCAGCCAGCATGGCAACGAAGTGCTGCTGAACTTCTCGGACAACGGTGCCGGCCTGAACCTCGCCCGCATCCGCGAGCGTGGCCTGCAGCTGGGCCTCATCTCGGCCGATGCAGAGCCCGATGACGCCCAGCTCAAGCGCCTGATCTTTGCGCCGGGCTTCTCGACCGCCAGCCAGATCACCGAGCTCAGCGGCCGGGGTATCGGCATGGACGTCGTGCGTGCCGAAGTCGGTACGCTGGGCGGCACCATCGAGACCACGTCGACGAGCGGCCAGGGCACCAGCTTCCTGCTGCGCCTGCCGCTGACCACCGCGCTGACCCAGGTCGTGCTGCTGCGCAGCGCCGACCAGGTCATCGCCGTGCCTGCGGCCCTGATGGCCTCTGTGCAGCGCGTGCCGGTCGATGCGGTCGAGGCCGCCTACGCCACCGGCAAGCTGCAGCATGGTGGCGCCGACATGCCGTTCTACTGGCTGGGCGGCCTGCTCGGCCACGCCGGCCGCGGCCATGTGCACGGACGCCACACCCACGTCGTGCTGGTGCGCAGCGCCCAGGGCGCCCTGGCCCTGCACGTCGATGAAGTGATCGGCAACCAGGAAGTCGTGGTCAAGAACCTCGGCGCCCAGCTCAACCGCGTGCCGGGCCTGGCGGGCATCAGCCTGCTGGCTTCGGGCGAAGTGGCCCTGATCTACAACGTCGTCGCGCTGGCCGACTGGTATGGCCTGGACGCCCAGGCCCGACTGCAGGCGGCACATGCCATCGCCCACGGCGAGGTGCCGCAGCAGCAGGTCGTGTCCGTCGTCGAAACCGTCACGCAGGCGCCGCTGGTGCTGGTCGTCGACGATTCGCTGACGGTGCGCCGCGTGACCCAGCGCTTCCTGGAGCGTGTCGGCCTGCGCGTCATGCTGGCCAAGGACGGCCTGGATGCGATGGAGAAGCTGTCGGCCGACGAATTGCCGTCGGTGGTACTGTCCGACATCGAAATGCCACGCATGGACGGCTTCGACCTGGTGCGCAATATGCGCGCCGACTCGCGGCTGGCCGGCCTGCCCGTCATCATGATCACCTCGCGCATCGCCCAGAAGCACCGCGACTACGCGGCGCAACTGGGGGTCGATCACTACCTCGGCAAGCCTTACGATGAGGAATACCTGCTGGGCCTGATCCAGCAATTCACCCGGCAGCCCATGGCGGCCTGAGCACCAGCACCATGTCCCAGGTTGTCGACCACCTTGCCGAGCTGACGGGCTTCCGTGACCGTGATGTCATGGACGTCACGCTCGTCATGGCGCTGCGCGACCTGCTCGAGCCCGAGTCGGCCGCCATCTACCGCCTGGTGGGCGAGCCGGGCAAGGAACGCTGGTTGACGCGCGCCCACCTGCGCGCCGGTGACGCCGTCGCGTCGGCCGACCCGCTGTGGGCCAAGCCCGAGGCGCTGCCGCCTGCGGCCGACCATCCGCTGCGGCTGGAGGCCATGCGCAGCCGCAGCGTCACGCAGGTGGTCGAAGCCGGCAAGTGGCTCTACCTCTTCCCCATCGCGACCGACCGCGACGTCATCGGCGTCATCGAGATCCTGTCCACGCGGCGACTGGGTGCGGGTTCGCAGCGCATGGTCAGCAGCGTGCTGCGGATCTATCACAACTTCCAGGGCCTGCTCGACTACTCCGAGCGCGACACCCTGACCGGTCTGCTGAACCGCAAGACCTTCGACGAGAGCTTCCTGAAGGTGCTCTCCGAGCTGCCGACCAAGACGCAGCCCTCGCAGAATGGTGCCGAGGACCGCCGCCACGAGGCCGCCGTGCCTCACTATGTGCTCGGCGTCATCGACATCGATCACTTCAAGTCCGTCAACGACCGTTTCGGCCACCTGATTGGTGACGAAGTGCTGCTGCTGCTGTCGCGGCTGATGCGCGGCTCCTTCCGCTTCCACGACCTGCTTTATCGCTTCGGTGGTGAGGAATTCGTCGTGCTGATGCGTTGCGACGAAGAAATTCATGCCGGCGAGGCTTTTGAGCGGCTGCGCGTGAACACCGAGCGCTATGCCTTCCCGCAGGTGGGCCGCATCACGGTCAGCATCGGTTTCACCGAGGTGAGGGGCGGCGACGCACCGGCGGCGGCCTTCGAGCGCGCCGACAAGGCCGTCTATCACGCCAAGGGCCATGGCCGGAACCAAGTCCACAACTATGCGGCCCTGGTGGCCAGCGGCGTGATCCAGGAAGCCACCCAGCTCAGCGACATCGAGCTGTTCTGAGTTGCGGCGGGCTAATGCCGCAACTGCACGCGGCAACACCGCGGCTTGACTTACCCATCGTCCTCGCCATAGCCTAGGGGCATCGCCCGAACCGGCGCGTCCCAGACGCTGGCGGGCGGCCCAGTGCGGGGGTGGCGTGGGCTGGCGTCGCCGTGCGCGGTGCTCGCGACGATCCCCGGTTTGCGGCCTGTTGCGGATCGTGCATGCGCTATTCCTGGCTTCCCTTGAGCCTCCTGGTGGCGGCCTTCCTGGCCTTCGTCGGCACGGCCGTGGGCGCCTCCCAGAGCCTGGGCTCCCTGCTGGAGCGCGATGCCGAGCGCAGCCAGGCCTTGCGCACCCAGACCGAGCTGCAGCATCTGCTGATGCTGCTGGTCGACATCGAGACGGGCCAGCGGGGCTTCCTCATCACCGGCCAGCAGCCTTTCCTGCGCCCATACGAGGACGCTCTCGGCGAGCTTGTCGACGTGCGGGCCGGCCTGCGTGAGCGCCTGCAGCGCCAGGGTGCCCAGGCTGTGACCCTGGTCCGGCTGGATGCCCTCATCGACGAGCGACTGGCCCAGACCCGGCAGACCGTTGCGCGCCGGCTCGCCGAGGGCAGCACGGTGACGCGCGACCTCAGCGCCTATGTGGACGGCAAGCGCGTGATGGACGAACTGCGCTTCCAGATCGACCAGCTGGCTCGCGAGCAGCAGCGCCGCGTCGCCGCGGCCGACGAAGCCACGCAGACGGTGCGCCAGCGCACGACACGCCTGACCCATCTGCTGCCTGGCGTCGGCCTGGTGACCCTGGTGGTGGCCGCGGCCCTGCTGTTGAGGGAGCGCCGCCTGCGCGACCTGGCCGAGGCGGCGCTGCGCGACGCCAACGCCGGCCTGGAGCAGCAGGTGGCCGAGCGCACCGAGGCCCTGAGCCAGGCGTTGGCGCGCATCCGCAGCTTCGCCGTCGAGATGGACCGCAGCATCGAGGCCGAGCGCCGCCGCCTGGCCCGCGAGGTGCACGACCAGGTCGGCCAGGTTGGCACGGCGATCAAGATGCTGACGCTGTCGCTGCGCACCAAGCTCGCGCCGCGCAGCGAGCCGCTGGTGGACGAGTTGCTCGGCATGGCCGACGAAGCCATCCGCGCCGCCCGCCACATCTCGGCCGAGCTCCGGCCGCCGCTGCTGGACGAGCTCGGGCTGGAGGCGGCCCTGGGCCACTATCTGCAGACGCTGGCGCGCCAGTCCGGCCTGGCCACCCAGCTCGACCTGAGTGACGACAACCTGCTGCCGCAGGAGCAGGCCAGCCCGTTGTTCCGCATCGTGCAGGAGGCCTGCACCAATGTGCTCCGGCATGCCCAGGCGCGCACGCTGCGCGTGGCCGGTCGCCCGCGCATCGTCGGTGCACGGGAGGGTTATGAGCTCGAGGTCATCGATGATGGCCGCGGCCCCGGCGGCACGCGTCCCGACGCCTCGGGCCTGCGCAATATGCGCGAACGCGCCGAGCTGGCGGGCGGCAGCTTCGACTTCGGCCCCGCGGCCGGCGCCGGCACCTGCGTGCGTGTCTGGCTGCCGCTGGAGGCAGCGCTGCCGGCCCCGGCACAAAACAAGCAAGAGGAGGCCTGGTTGTGAGACTGCTCATCGTCGACGATCACCCGCTGATGCGCATGGGCATCACCCAACTGGTGCTGCAGGAGTGGCCCGATGCCCAGATCGACGAGGCGCCGACCATCGCGGACGCGTTGACGCGCATCGCCACCGCGCGGCCCGACCTGGTCACGCTGGACCTGTCCCTGCCCGATTCCCAGGGGACCGAGGGCGCCAGCCGGCTGCTGCGCGCGCTGCCCGGCGTGCCGCTGCTGGTGCTGAGCCTGAACGCCGAGGCCGCCTACGCCGCGCGGCTGCTGCAGATGGGCGTGGCGGGCTATCTGCCCAAGGACCGCGCGCCGGAGGAGCTGCGCGTGGCGCTGCGCCGGCTGTCCGAGGGCGGGCGCTATGTGACCTCGGCCATGGCCGACCACCTGCTCGGACTGCTCAGCGGCAAGGCGCCCAATGCGCTGCCGCACGAGCAGCTGTCGGCCCAGGAGCATCGCGTCATGCTGCTGATCGCCGCGGGCAGGACGCCGGCACAGATCGCCGACACCATGCATCTGTCGGTCAAGACGGTGGGCAGCTACCGCGCGCGCATCCTGGAAAAGGCCGGCTGGGCCAACAACACCGAGCTGACGAAGTACTGCGTGCAACACGGTCTCACGGACGTCTAACGCGTTATGCCAGCGTGTAGGCAAATCACCTACACGAGGTCACGGCAACTTCGCTGCCGGCCTGCCGGCATCCCCCGCTGTCAGCCAGACCGCTGTCGGCCGAGGATGGCGTCCATGAACATTTTCCTCGTCGAAGACTCCGCCTCCATCCGCCGCCTGCTGGTGCGCCGCCTGGAAGCCATGCCCGGAATGCGTGTCGTCGGCGAGGCCGGCGGCGAGCGCCAGGCACTGGCCCTGATCCAGTGGACCAAGCCCGACGTCGTGCTGCTGGACCTGTCACTGGCCAGCGGCTCCGGCCTCGGCCTGGTTGCCCAGCTGCGCCGCACCGGTTACGCCGGCCGCATCGCCGTGCTGACGGCCCAGGACGTGGACGCCTACCGCCGCGCCTGCCTGGATGCCGGTGCCGATGCCTTCTACGACAAGGCCAGCGGCCTGGAGACGCTGTTCGACGATCTGGTCGAGTTCGCCGCCACCCGCCCGGCCACGCTGGATGACAAGCCCGCCGTGCAGCTGCGCGATGGCCTGACCGGCCTGTTCAACGAAGTCTCCCTGCACGAGCGCCTGGACCAGGCCTCCCGCGACGCGGCCCGCGACGGCGTCGACCTGGCCGTGTATGTGCTGCGCCTGGCCGGCCTGGCCAGCCTGCCCGAGGACATCGGCGATGCGCTGGCCAGGCAGGTCGCCCTGCGGCTGCGCGAAGCCAGCGGCGACGCCGACATCGTCGCGCGCAGCTCGGCCGACCAGTTCGCCGTCGTACGCACCCGTCTGGACCATGCCGAGCAGGCCGCCACCCACGCCCGCAGCCTGGCGACGCTGCTGGCCGAGCCCTTCAGCCACGCTGGCCGCAACCATGTCCTCAGCATCGAGATCGGCATGGCCCTGTTCCCCGCCGACGCCGTCGCCCCGCGCGCCCTGCTGACGCTCGCCGAGGCCACGGCCTTCGGCGCGATCTGATCTTCACCCAAGGGAGTCCTACAAATGATGAAGAAACTGCCCTGCTGCCCGCCCTGGCCCAGGCCGGTAGCGCCGGCAACAGCTTCCAGGTCACGGCCACGGTGACCAGCGCCTGCACCGTGTCCGGCACGACGCTGAACTTCGGCTCCAGCATCGACCCGCTGGCCGCTGCCACGTGCTGAGCCTGGCGCCGGCGCATAGCTTCTACGTCTGCATCAGCGTCACGCTGACCTATTTCTGAGCCGGCTCGGGCAGGGCGCGGGTCTTGACGACGGCGTAGCGCGCCAGCGTGCGCTCGCGGGCGATGGCATGGTCGACGACGGGGCGTGGGTAGTCCACACCCGCCATCGCCAATGGGGCGCGGTCCCAGGGCGCGTGGATGGTCTTGGCGTCCAGCTCCGCCAGCTCCGGGCAGTAGCGGCGGATGAAGCGGCCTTCGGCGTCGAACTTCTCGCTCTGGCTGGTCGGGTTGAAGATGCGGAAATAGGGCTGGGCGTCGCAACCACTGCTGCTGGCCCATTGCCAGCCGCCGTTGTTGGCGGCGAGGTCGAAGTCCAGCAGCTGCTGAGCGAAATAGGCCTCGCCGCGGCGCCAGTCCAGGCCGAGGTCCTTGCTCAGGAAGCTGGCGGTCACCATGCGCAGGCGGTTGTGCATATAGCCGGTCTGGTTGAGCTGGCGCATGGCAGCGTCCACCAGCGGATAGCCAGTGCGGCCCTCACACCAGGCGGCAAAGAGCTTGTCGGCATGCTCGCCCGTTTCCCAGCCGATGGCGTCGTACTCGGGCCGGAAGGCGGCCGTCATCGCGTGCGGGTGGTGGTGCATGACCTGGTGATAGAAGTCGCGCCAGATCAGCTCCGACAGCCAGACCTCGGCGCCATGGTCGCCGCCCTGCATCAGTTCATAGGCGATGCGCGCGACGCGGCGGATGGACACGGTCCCGAAGCGCAGGTGCACGCTCAGATAGCTCGGGCCCTTCACGGCCGGGAAGTCGCGCTTGCGGTCGTACTCATCGATGCGGTCGAGAAAATCGTCCAGCAGCGTCTCGGCGCCACGGCTGCCCTGGCCGACGTGGGGCGTCAGCCCGGCGGGCTGGAAGCCGATGTCTGTCAGCGTGGGGATGGCCTTGGCCAGCTTGGTCTTTGCAAGCGCCGCCGCATGGCGTTCGACCGGATAGCTGCTCAGGTAGAAGTCGTCGACCTTCTTCAGCCAGGCGTTTTTGTAGGGCGTGAACACGCCGTAGGGGCCGCCGGCGGCCGTCATGACCTCGCGGCGCTCGAAGATGACGTGGTCCTTGGAGGTGTGCAGTTCGGCGTCGAAGCTCTTCAGCAGCTCGGCGACCAGCGCGTCCCGCTTCAGCGCCTGGGGCTCGTCGTCGTGGTTGGTGAAGACGGCCTGCACGCCCAGCTCGGCCGCCAGGCGTGGGATCTCGTCGGTCGCGAAGCCATGACGCACGATCAGCGCACCGCCGAGCTTGCGCAGGTCTTCGTCCAGCACCTGCAGGGCGCCCAGGATGAACTCGACGCGCCGGTCCTGGCGGGGCAGGGCGTCCAGGATGTCGCGGTCCAGGATGAAGGCGCAGAACACCTGTTTCGCGGCCCTCAGTGCCTGGTACAGGGCGGCCTGGTCGTCCACGCGCAGATCGCGGCGAAACCAGACAAGAGCACGGTCGATTCGGGTGGTCATGACCCACAGAATAAAATGTCCGTCATGCCTGCCGAACGGATCGTCCTGACCAACCAGTTCCTCATCGCCATGCCGGGCATGGCCGACGAGGCTTTCGCGGGCACGGTGGTCTACCTCTGCGAGCACAACGACAACGGCGCCCTGGGCCTCGTGGTCAACAAGCCGACCTCGCTGACGCTGGGCAGCCTGTTCGAAAAGGTCGAGCTCAGCCCGCCGGCCGAGCCCCTGGCCGACAGCCCCGTCTTCTACGGCGGGCCGGTGCAGACCGACCGCGGTTTCGTGCTGCACGAGCCGCTGGACGAGGAAGGCGGCCACTACAACGCCACGCTGGCGGTGCCCGGCGGCCTGGAAATGACCACCAGCCGCGACGTGCTGGAGGCGCTGTCCAACGGCGCCGGCCCCCGCAAGATCCTCGTCACCCTGGGCTACAGCGGCTGGGCCGCCGGCCAGCTCGAAGAGGAAATCGGGCGCAATGGCTGGCTGACGGTGGACGCGACGCCGGAAATCATCTTCGACACGCCCGTGGAGCTGCGCTACGAGAAGGCCCTGGCCCTGCTGGGCGTGGACCAGCGCATGCTCAGCTCGGACGCCGGTCACGCATGAGGCCTGACGTGGCCTCCGCCGACCCCGCTCGATTCCAATCCTTTCTTGCTTTTGACTTTGGCCTGCGCCGCATCGGCGTGGCCAGCGGCACGCGCCTGCTCGGTTCGGCCGAGCCGCGTGGCACCGTCAAGGGCGGCGATTTCGACGCCATCGCCAGCCTGATCAAGACCTGGCAGCCCGACGCCCTTGTCATCGGCGTGCCCCGCCACCCCGACGGCGCACCCCACGAGATGACGACCAAGGCACAGAACTTCGGCCGGCGACTCTCCGGGCGCTACCACCTGCCGGTCTTCGAGGTGGACGAGCGCTACACCAGCGTCGAAGCCGAAAGCCAAGGCGCGCACGACGTGGACGCCGCCGCCGCGGCCCTCATCCTTGAACAATTCTTCCGAGAACATCCATGAGTGAATTGCTGCTCGATGCCGAGGCGCTCTACCTCGAGCTGAAGAAAGGCGTGCAGCGGCTGCTGACGCCCGACACCGCCCTGGTGGGCATCTGGAGTGGTGGCGCCTGGCTGGCCGAGCGCCTGGCGGCCGACTTGACCGTCGCCGCCGGCACCATCTCCAGTGCCCTGCACCGCGACGACTTCGGTTCGCGCGGCCTGGCCAAGGCCGACCACACGACGCTGCCCTTCGACGTCAACGGCCGCGACATCCTGCTCATCGACGATGTGCTCTACACCGGCCGCACCACGCGGGCCGTCATCAACGAGCTGTTCGACTTCGGCCGCCCGGCGCGCGTGCAACTCGCCGTGCTGGTGGACCGCGGCGGGCGCGAGCTGCCCATCGAGCCGGCCTTCTCGGCCGCGCGCGTATCGCTGCAGGCCGGCCAGAGCCTGCGCCTGGCCCGGGGCGAGGACCGACGATTCAAGTTCGAGGTGAAGTGATGCTGTCCAAGCGCAATCCACAACTCAACAAGCACGGCGAGCTCATCCACCTGCTGTCCATCGAAGGCCTGCCGCGCGCGGTCATCGAGCAGATCCTGGACACCGCCGGCAGCTTCCTCTCGGTCAACGACCGCGAGGTCAAGAAGGTGCCGCTGCTGCGCGGCAAGTCGGTGTTCAACCTGTTCTTCGAGAACAGCACCCGCACCCGCACCACCTTCGAGATCGCCGCCAAGCGCCTCTCCGCCGACGTCATCAACCTCGACATCGCGCGCTCCTCCACGGCCAAGGGAGAGACCCTGCTGGACACGGTGGCCAACCTCAGCGCCATGCACGCCGACATGTTCGTGGTGCGCCACAGCGAGAGCGGGGCGCCCCACCTGATCGCCCAGCATTGCGCGCCCCATGTCCACGTGGTGAATGCCGGCGACGGCCGCCATGCCCACCCGACCCAGGGCCTGCTGGACATGTACACGATCCGGCATTTCAAGAAGGACTTCCGCAACCTGACGGTGGCCATCGTCGGCGACATCGTGCATTCGCGCGTGGCGCGATCCGACATCCACGCGCTGAACATCCTGGGCGTGCCGGAGATCCGCGCCGTCGGCCCCAAGACCCTGGTGCCGGGCGATCTGCGCGACATGGGCGTGCGCGTCTGCCAAGACATGGCCGAGGGCGTGAAGGACGCCGACGTCGTCATCATGCTGCGCCTGCAGAACGAGCGCATGAACGGCGGCATGCTGCCCAGCAGCGGCGAGTTCTTCAAGCATTTCGGCCTGACGCCGGAGAAGCTGGCCCTGGCCAAGCCCGACGCCATCGTCATGCACCCCGGCCCCATCAACCGTGGCGTGGAAATCGCGTCCGAGGTGGCCGACGGCAAGAGCAGCGTCATCCTGCCCCAAGTGACATTCGGCATCGCTGTCCGAATGGCTGTGATGGCCATCCTCGCAGGGAACGAAGCATGAAGATCCTCATCCAAGGCGGCCGGCTGATCGACCCGGCCAGCAATCTCGACCGCATCGGCGATGTCGCCATCGCCAACGGCCGCATCGTGCACCTGGGCGATGTCAGCGACTTCGGCGCCGACCGCACCGTGGACGCCAGCGGCCTCATCGTCGCGCCCGGCCTCGTCGACCTCTGCGCCCGCCTGCGCGAGCCCGGTCACGAGCATGAAGGCCTGCTGGAGAGCGAACTCGCAGCCGCGGCCGCCGGCGGCGTTACCAGCCTGGTCTGCCCGCCCGACACCGACCCGGTGCTGGACGAGCCCGGCCTGGTCGAGATGCTGAAGTTCCGTGCCCGCAAGCTCAGCCGCTGCCGCCTCTTCCCGCTGGGCGCGCTGACACGCCAGCTGCAGGGCGCAGCCCTGACCGAGATGGCCGAGCTGACCGAGGCCGGTTGCATCGGCTTCTCGCAGGCCGAGGTGCCGATCAAGGACACGCTGGTGCTGAGCCGCGCCCTCCAATACGCGGCGACCTATGGCTACACCGTCTGGCTGCGCCCGCAGGACGCCTGGCTGGGCGGCGGTGTGGCCGCCAGCGGCTCGGTCGCGACGCGGCTGGGCCTGTCCAGCGTGCCGGTCAGTGCCGAGACCGTGGCCCTGCACACCCTCTTCGAGCTGGTTCGTGCGACCGGTGCCCGCGTGCATGTCTGCCGCCTCAGCAGCGCCGCCGGCGTCGCGCTGGTGCGGGCCGCCAAGCAGGAAGGTTTGCCGGTGACGGCCGACGTGTCCATCAACTCCCTGCACCTCAGCGACGTCGACATCGGCTACTTCGACTCCGCCATGCGCCTGACGCCGCCGCTGCGTCAGGGCCGCGACCGCGACGCGCTGCGCGCCGGCCTGGCCGACGGCACGATCGATGCGCTGGTGTCAGACCACATGCCCGTGACCACCGATGAGAAGGCCGTGCCCTTCGCCGAGGCCACGCCCGGCGCCACCGGCCTGGAGCTGCTGCTCAGCCTGGCCCTGCGCTGGGCCAGGGATGCCGAGCTGCCGCTGCAGCGCGCCCTGGCCGTCGTCACGGCCGAGCCGGTGCGCGTGCTCGGTTCGGCCCTGGGTTCGCTGTCGGCGAGCGCCGGTCGCCTGGTGGAAGGCGGTGTCGCCGACGTCTGCGTCTTCGACGCCGGCGCCAGCTGGGCCGTCACGCCCGACAAGCTGGCCAGCCAGGGCAAGCACACGCCCTTCGCCTACGCCTCCAGCGGCTTCGAGCTGCCGGCGCGTGTGCGTGCGACCCTGGTGGCGGGCCATATCGCCTACGAAGCTGCATGAGATCCCTCGTCGCCGTTTGGCGCCTGGCCCGTCTGGCACCCCATGTGCTGCACGGCCTGTGGATCGTCAAGCGCCGCTTCGAGCTGATGACGACCTGCGAGCGGCATGGGCAGATCCAGTGGTGGTCGATCAAGTTCCTGCGCATCCTCGGCATCGAGCTGAAGAGCCAGGGCCAGGCCCTGCCCACGGGTCATCTGCTGGTGGCCAATCACATCTCCTGGCTGGACATCTGCGGCGTCCATGCGGTGCTGCCGCAGGCGCGCTTCGTGTCCAAGGCCGATGTGAAGCACTGGCCGCTGGTGGGGGCCCTGGTCGAAGGCGCGGGCACGCTCTTCATCGAGCGCACCAGCAAGCGCGACGCATTGCGCGTCGTGCACCAGACGGCGGCCGCCCTGCAGGCCGGTGACTGTGTGGCTGTCTTCCCCGAAGGCACGACGGGCGCCGGTCCCGAGATGCTGCCCTTCCACGCCAACCTGCTGCAGGCGGCCGTCTCGACCGGCGCGCCGGTGCTGCCCCTGGTGCTGCGCTGGTACGAGCCCGGCGAGCGCTTCAGCTCCTCGGCCCGTTTCATCGGCGACATGACGCTGGCCCAGAGCCTGTGGAGCATCGCCTCGGCCAAGGGCCTCGGCATCGATGTGCAGATCCTGCCCAGCGTGATGACCGAAGGCCAGGACCGGCGGGCGCTGGGCGAGACGCTGCGCGGCGTGATCAGCGCACGCTTGTAAGCCAGGCCAGCCCGGCCGACGTCGCGGCACGCGGGCGGTATTCGAGGCCGACGGCGCCGGGCCAGGCGCCTTCTTCCAGCAGCACGAAATCCGCCGCGTACTCGCCAGCCTCGGGCTCGTGCCGGCCATCGACGCCCGCGACCTGCACATGACCCAGCAGCCCCAGGTCCAGTGCCCGCGCCAGATGCGTCAGCGACTCGCCCTCGGCGACGCGGCAGTGGTAGAGGTCCAGCTGCAGCTGCACGCGCGGCGAGTCCAGCGCGGTCAGCAGCTCCAGGGCCTGGGCCTGGCGGTGCAAAAAATAGCCTGGCATGTCGCGCCGGTTGATGGGCTCGACCACCAGGGGCAGCGTTGACTGCGCGGCTGCCCACGAAAGATTGGCCAGCCAGGTCGCCCGGGTCTCGGCGCCGTCGTCGGCCAAGCCGGACAGCAGATGCACGCGCGCCGACTCCAGCCTATGGGCCAGGTCCAGGCCGCGCAATGTGGCCTCGCGGAACTCGGCCTTGCGGCCGGGCAGGGCTGCAAAGCCGCGCTCGCCGGCCGCCCAGTCACCGGCCGGGGCGTTGATGAGCACGACTCGCAGCTCGGCCAACGCGGCCTTCAGCGCGGCGGCGTCATGCAGATGCGGCTGCTGCAACTCCACGGCCGTGAAGCCATCAGCTCTTGCCGCGGCCGGGCGGTCGAGATAGGCGTGCTCGGTGTAGAGCCAATCGAGGTTGGCCTCGAAGCGCCGCGGGATCATTGGGACTCCGCCACCAGGGCCGGGTTCAGCCGTGGATCGTTGTACATCTTGAATTGGCGGTAGACCTTGAAATAGGCCCGGCCGGCGCGGGCGTCGGCCAGCAGCTCGTCATAGCAGCGGCCCAGATCGGCGCGCTGTTGCATCAGCCGCTCCAGCCGCTGTGCGCAGGCCTTGCGATGAGCGTCGTCCACATCGGTGCGCAAGGTCTGCTCGCGCATGGCGGCGATCTTCAGGCCGAGGATGGAGATGCGGTCCAGCATGGAGCCGGCCGTCTCGCTGTTCAGCCGTGCGCCGGCTGGCGCCGTGGAGCGGGGCAGGGCGCCGGTGAGGGTGGCGGGGTCGACCAGGCCCAGGGCCGACAGCAGGAATTCGTCGATGCGCTCGACGGCATCGTTGCGGGCCTGGTTGTGGCGATCGATGGCGCGCTTGTTGGCGACGATCTCGGCATCCGGTGCCTGGGTGCGGCGGGCCAGGTCTTCCTGGGCCCACAGGCTGCGGTTGTGGAAGTGGTTGACGGCCACCCAGCCGCGGACGTCCGTGGCCTCGGCAGCAAACGGTGGGGCACCCAGCGCTGCATCGTGGGCGGCGATCACTTCGGCAGAGGCGGGCAGGGTGATCTCGGGCATGAAGGGCGGGTCTGCGCAGGGAGAATCCCGCGCCGCTTGTCCAACTGACGCAGATGATAGAAGCCCGCCCCCTGATCGTTCGCCTGCGCAACTTCGTGGGCGACACGGTCCTGAGCATTCCGGCACTGCGTCTGCTGCAAAGCCATGGCTATCGCCTGGAGCTGGTGGGCAAGGGCTGGGCGCGCGGCCTGCTGGAGGCCGAAGGCTGGAGGGTGCATGTGCGGCCGGACGGGCTGCGCGAGCGCGTGGCCCAGTTGCGCCAGCTCAGGCGCCAGTTCAGGGCCGAAGACCCGGGGTTTGAGGCGCGCTCGAATGCCTTGCTCTTCCCCTATGCCTTTTCAGCCGCCCTGGATTCGCGCCTGGCCGGGCTCAAGGCCGAGGGCCATGCGAGCGATGGCCGCGGCTGGCTGCTCCAGCGCGGCCTGCCGAAACGCGAGGGGCGGCACACCCTGGTCGAGTACTGGGAACTGGCCAGCGACTTCCTTGGCGTGCAGGCCGAACCGCCGCGCGACATCGGCATGCAGGTCAGCGAGGCCCAGCGGAACGCGGCACGGTCGCTGCTGGCGGCGCAGGGCTTGGAGCCGGGCCGTTTCGTGCTGATCTGCCCGTTTGCGAACGGTCGCGTGGAGTTCCTGGACCGCAGCTGGCCGGCCTTTCCGGACTTCGTGCGGCGCCTGCGCGCTGAAGGCCGCCAGGTCGTCATCGTGCCCGGACCGGCGGAGGTGCAGGGCGCCCAGGACCTCTATCCGGAAGCGATCCGCCTTGACGGTGTCGCCCTGGGGGTCTACAGCGCGCTGCTGCAGCTGGCCGGCGTCGTCGTCGCCAACGACACCGGGCCGGCCCATGTGGCGGCGGGCGTGGGCGCCCGGCTGCTGAGCATCTGGGGGCCGGTGGACGCCTCGCGCTGGGCGCCCTGGGGTTCGACGGTTACCTTGATGCGACGCGGGCCCACCGAGTGGGTCAGCGTCGACGAGGTGCTAGCGGCGGTGGGGGCCTGCGCGCCCCATTGCCTCAGGGCAAACAGGCCCTAGGCCTTGCCCTGATTGGCCACCGCAGCGGCCGCCTTGGCCGCGGCTTCGGCGTCGCCCAGGTAGTAGCTCTTGATGGGCTTGAGGTTTTCGTCGAGCTCGTAGACCAGCGGGATGCCGTTGGGGATGTTGACGCCGACGATGGCGTCGTCCGCGATGCCATCCAAATACTTGACCAGGGCGCGGATGCTGTTGCCGTGGGCGGCGATCAGCACGCGCTGGCCGCCCTTGATGGCCGGAGCGATGGTGTCGTTCCAGAACGGCAACACGCGGGCGACCGTGTCCTTCAGGCATTCCGTCAGCGGGATGTCGTTTGGGTCCAGCTTGGCATAGCGCACGTCGCTGCGCTCGCTGCGCGGGTCGGTCGCTTCCAGGGCCGGGGGCGGCGTGTCGTAGCTGCGGCGCCAGATCAGCACCTGCTCGTCGCCGTACTGCTTGGCCATGTCGGCCTTGTTCAGGCCCTGCAGGCCGCCGTAGTGGCGCTCGTTCAGGCGCCAGGCGTGGCGCACCGGCAGCCAGGTGCGGTCCATCTGGTCCAGGGCATGCCACAGCGTCCAGACGGCGCGCTTGAGCACCGACGTGTAGGCGATGTCGAAGTCATAACCCGCTTCCTTCAGCAGGCGGCCGGCGCTCTTGGCCTGCTCGACGCCGGTGGGCGTCAGGTCCACATCGGTCCAGCCGGTGAAGCGGTTTTCCAGATTCCAGGTCGATTCGCCGTGGCGGATGAGGACGAGCTTGTACATGGGCAGGAACGCACAGGTGGTGGAAGGCGGCGGATTATCGGCTCCGGCGATAATCACCGGCTTCGTTGAATTACACGGGATGCTTGCTTGAACTTCCTGATCGAGAACTGGTTTTTGATCGTCGCCGCGCTGGTGTCCGGCGGCATGCTGCTCTACCCCCTGCTGGTGTCGGGGGCCCAGGGCGGCGGCCTGAGTCCTGCCGAGGCGGTCCAGGTCGTCAACCGGGAGAAGGGCGTGCTGATCGATGTCAGCGAGCCCGAGGAATACGCCAAGGGTCATCCCGTGGGCGCCCGCAACATCCCCTTTGGCCAGATCGAGGGCCACAAGCAACTGCCCTCCAACAAGGCCCTGCCGCTGGTGTTGGTGTGCCCGACGGGCGCGCGCGCCGGCCGCGCCGCAGGCATGCTGCGCAAGCTGGGCTATGACAAGGCCCAGGTGCTGGCAGGTGGCCTCAAGGCCTGGCGGGAGGCCAATTTGCCGGTTGAAAAGACCGCCTAACAGGACTGCGCAATGGCTCCCGTCAAGATGTACACCACCCTGGTCTGCCCGTTCTGCGTGCGTGCCAAGATGCTGCTCAAGCAGCGTGGCGTCGAACAGATCGACGAGATCCGCGTCGACCTGAATCCGGCCGAACGCCAGCACATGATGGCCACGACGGGCCGCCGCACCGTGCCGCAGATCTTCATCGGCGACACCCATGTCGGGGGGTGCGACGACCTCATCGCCCTCGACCAGAAGGGCGGTTTGCTGCCCCTGCTCCAGGCGGCCTGAGCCGCCTTCGGCCGCAACGTCTGATTTCAAGCCCGGGCAAGCCCCGGGCGCCCTGTCACGGGGCCTCGCCCATAATCCAGCTACCGCCCGCAGCATGCCGCCTGCGGGCTTTTGTTTGACGCTTCGCTAGAAAGAGTTCCATGGCCGACGAGATCCAAGCTGCCGCCGAAGGCACCCCCGTGTTCCAGATCCAGCGCATGTATCTGAAGGATCTGTCGCTGGAGCAGCCCAACGCGCCCCACATCCTGCTGGAACAGCAACAGCCCCAGGTCGACATCAACCTGACGCTGTCGGCCGAGCAGGTCACCGACGGCATCTTCGAGGTCTGCGTGACGGCCACGGTCAACACCAAGGTCGGCGACAAGACGCTGTTCCTGGTGGAGGCCAAGCAGGCCGGCATCTTCGAGATCCGCAATGTGCCCGCCGACCAGGTCGACGGCATCCTGGGCATCGTCTGCCCGCAGATGGTCTACCCCTATCTGCGCGCCATCGTCTCCGACGTCTGCACCCGCGCCGGCTTCCCGCCCGTGCTGCTGACCGAAGTGAACTTCCAGGCCATGTTCGAAGCCCAGCAGGCCCAGCGCGCCGCCCAGGGCGGCCAGGCCGTGAACTGAGCGAGCATCGCTCCATGACAGCGCCCCGCCCAGTGCGGGGCGTTTTACTTGGGGGACACTTCTGCGCATGACGACGATGAAGATCAGCGTGCTGGGCGCCGGCGCCTGGGGCACGGCCCTGGCCATCCAGGCCGCCGAGGCCGGCCATGAAGTGAGCCTGTGGGGGCGCGACGCCGCGGCGATCGAGCAGATGCGCGCGAGCCGTCGCAATGCGGCCTATCTGCCCGACAGCGAACTGCCAGCAGCCCTCGGCCTGAGCGCCGACCGCGATGCCTGCATCGCCCACGCCGCCGAAGGCCTGACCATCGTCGCCACACCCATGTCCGGCCTGCGCGAGACCCTGGCCGCCCTGCCTTCCACTCAGCGCGTGCTGTGGCTGTGCAAGGGTTTCGAGGCCGGCACCGGCCGGCTCGGCCACGAGATCGCGCGCGAACTGCAGCCCTGCATGCGCGTGGGCATCCTGTCCGGCCCCAGCTTCGCGCAGGAAGTGGCGGCCGGCCGGCCGACGGCCCTGGTGGCAGCCAGCGAGGACGCCGACCTGGCCCAGGCGGCCGTGGATGCCTTCCACGGCGAGCGCCTGCGGGTCTACACCTCGAGCGATCCCGTCGGCGTCGAGGTCGGCGGTGCCGTCAAGAACGTGATGGCCATTGCGGTGGGCATCTGCGACGGCCTGTCGGCCGCCGCGCCCGATGCACCGGGCCTGAACGCGCGTGCCGCCCTGATCACCCGTGGCCTGGCCGAGATGCTGCGCCTGGGCCTGGCCCTGGGCGCCAAGGCCGAGACCTTCATGGGCCTGTCGGGCCTGGGCGACCTGGTGCTGACGGCGACGGGCGACCTGTCGCGCAACCGGCGCGTGGGCCTGATGCTGGCCCAGGGCCTGGCCCTGCCGCAAATCCTGCAGCAGCTGGGCCATGTGGCCGAAGGCGTCTACAGCGCGCCGACGGTGCTGGCGCGCGCCCGCGCGGCGGGCATCGAGATGCCCATCACCGAGGGCATGGTGGCGCTGCTGGAGGGGCGCTTGCGCGTGGGCGAGGCGGTCGAACGGTTGATGAGCCGCGACTCTCGCGCAGAGTAGTCAGCTTCCGCCGCCGTAGCCGTTCTGACGCCACGCCTCGAAGACGGCCACGGCGACGCTGTTGCTGAGGTTGAGGCTGCGCTGGCCCTCCCGCATCGGCAGACGCACGCGCTGTGTGGTCGGAAAGCTTTCGCGCAGGTCGGGAGCCAGCCCTGCCGTCTCGCTGCCGAAAACCAGCCAGTCGCCCGCTTGCCAGCTCACCTCGCCGAAGGGCCGGCTGCCGCGCGTCGTGAAAGCGAACATGCGCGTCGCGTCGGGCGATTCGGCTGCCAGGAAGGTCGCCCAGTCGGCATGGCGCTGCACGCGGGCGTACTCGTGATAGTCCAGGCCGGCGCGCTGCAGCAGCTTGTCCTCCATCGAGAAGCCCAGCGGCTCGATCAGGTGCAGGCCGCAGCCGGTGTTGGCAGCGAGCCGGATGACGTTGCCGGTGTTGGGCGGGATCTCCGGCTGGACGAGGACGATATGGAACATGGACGCGAGTATCAAGCCCCTCGCCCAGCCTCGCTCCGCTGAACGCGGCGTGTCTGGTCGGTCCCCCGAGGGGACGGCGATGCGCGCGGCATCGAGCCGCGCGCACATCGCCAGCGCGGGCCGGCTAGGGCGCGGCCCGGCGCTCGGCCCGAATGCCCTCAGTCACGCGATCAGGCGTTATTCGTCTCCAGGTTCCGGGGTGCGCGCGATGACCCAGGCCTGCACGCTCATGACGCCGGCCTGCAGCAGCACGCCGGCCAGCTCGAACAGCGTGGAGCCGCTGGTCATCACGTCGTCCAGCAGGGCCACGCTGGTGCCGCGCAGCCGGGCCGCGAGCAGGGGCTCGACGGCGAAGACGCCGCGCACATTGGCGGCCCGGTCCTCGAGCTTCAGCCCCGCCTGGCGGTCGTTGTGGCGCACCCGCAGCAGCATCTCGGGCTTGCAGCGCAGGCCGCGCCGCCGCGCCAGGGCCTTGGCGAGTTCGTGGGACTGGTTGTAGCCGCGCTCGCGCAGCCGTTCGATGGACAAGGGCACGGGCAGCAGCCAGTCCGGCGCCTCGACCTCGGCCGCGCTGAGGGCCGTGTTGAGCCGCTCGAGCAGGCTTTCGCGCAGGTCCAGGGCCTGGTGGTATTTGAAGTGCTGCAGCAGGCCGTCCCAGGGGAAGCGGTAGTCCAGGGCCGCGACGGCGCGATCCAGCGGCGGCGCGGTTTGCAGGCAGCGGCCACACTGGGGCCTGGGCCTGCCGACGAAGGCGGGTGGCAGCCTGGCCGCACAGGTCCAGCAGCGCGGCAGCGGGCGGGCGTAGAGGCCCAGGCAGGATTCGCAGATGGTCTGGTGGCTCCAGGCGCGGCAGACCGCGCACTGGCCGGCGCAGCGCATCAGCACCTTCTCGATCAGTGCGGGCTTGGGGGCCGCCAAAGAGCGCTCTGGCATCGGCTCAATATACTGACCGCTCCATGAGTGAACCGGCATCGACCCCTAATTCAAACAAGGGGCCGCGGCCCCAGGATCTGGACGCCGCCGCCGTGCGTCACCAGTCGCGCCGCCTGGCGTCTGCCGCCCAGCCGCCCTGGCTGCATGAAGAGGTGGCAGGCCGCATGGCCGAGCGCCTGACCTATATCAAGCTGCAGCCCCGGCGCGTGCTGGACGCGTCGCCCGCTTTGGGTGCCAGCGGCGAGCTGCTGCGCCGGGCCTACCCCGATGCCGAGATGCTGTGGCATGAGGCCGACGCCGTCCTGGCGGCGCGCACTGCCCTGGCCCGCCAGCGCAACTGGTGGCAAAAGCTGCGCGGCGCGTCGTCCGGCCAGGTCGACGCCCTGCCGGCGCGGCCCGAAGTCGACCTGCTGTGGTCCAACATGGCTCTGCATGCCTGTGCCGACCTGCCGGGCGTGCTGGCCGCATGGCAGGCCAGCATCGCGGTCGGGGGTTTCGTCATGTTCTCCTGCCTCGGCCCGGACAGCTTTGTCGAGCTGCGGCCGCTGTACGCCCGCGCCGGCTGGGGCCGGCCGGCACCGGATTGGTGGGACATGCACGACATCGGCGACCTGGTGCTCAAGGCCGGGTTTGCCGACCCCGTCATGGACCAGCAGCGACTGCGCCTGACCTGGGCCTCCGCCGAAAGCCTGCTTGCGGATTTGCGCAGCCTGGGTGGCAACCTGGCGCCCAGCCGCTATGCTGGCCTGCGCGGCCGGGCCTGGAAGGCGGCCCTGCTGGCCCAGCTCGAGACCCTGCGAGATGCCGACGGCAAGCTGGCGCTGACGCTGGAGCTGGTTTTCGGCCATGCTTTCAAGGCGGCGCCGCGGCTGACAGTGGCGGCCGAGACCCATGTGTCCATCGACGCGATGCGGGCGACGCTGCGCAAGGGACGGGAGTCGGGTTGAAAAGAGCCGGAAACAGGGCCGAAACCGGGCCGAAGGGGGTGAATCCCCGGGGGCGGAGCGGTCCGGTCGCTCTCGGAGCCTGGGCTAAAATCCCGCGCCGCATAGGGGCTTAGGCAAAACCCGGCCCAAACCACGGATCTTGCGATTGACGTCCGGCCAGCGAGGCGGACAGGCAAGCCCCGCTCTTCAAAGAACCAAGTGACAACCATGACGATGATGAACGCACGAGTGCATAGCGCCTCACGCGCTTGGGGCCGTTGGGCCACGGCGGCGATGGCGGCCCTGGCAGCGGCTCCGGCCCTGGCGGTCAACGACCTGAAGGGCGGGCCCGGCGTCAATCAGCTCAATCTGCACGAGCCGGTCACGCGCATCGCGCATGACCAGATGTGGTTGCACAACTTCGTGATGATCGTCTGCCTGGTCATCTTCGTCGCCGTGTTCGGCGTCATGTTCTATTCCATCTTCAAGCACCGCAAGTCCAAGGGCGCGGTATCGGCCAACTTCCACGAAAGCGTGGCCGTCGAGATCGCCTGGACCGTGGTGCCCTTCCTGATCGTCATCGGCATGGCTCTGCCGGCCACCAAGGTGGTCGTCGCCATGAAGGACACCACCAACGCCGACGTGACCATCAAGGCCACCGGCTACCAGTGGAAGTGGGGCTATGACTACCTGAAGGGCGAAGGCGAGGGCATCGGCTTCCTGGCGACCCTGGACACCGCCCAGCGCGAGTCTTCCAACACCGGCCACCCCGAGCCGGTCGACAACTACCTGCTCAAGGTCGACAACCCGCTGGTGGTGCCGGTGGACAAGAAGATCCGCATCATCACGACGGCCAACGACGTCATCCACGCCTGGATGATCCCGGCCTTCGGCGTCAAGCAGGATGCCATCCCCGGCTTCGTGCGCGACACCTGGTTCAAGGCCGAGAAGATCGGTGACTACTACGGCCAGTGCGCCGAGCTGTGCGGCAAGGAACACGCCTACATGCCCATCCACGTGAAGGTGGTGTCCGCCGAGGACTACACCAAGTGGGTGGACGGCAAGAAGAAGGAAATCGCCGCCAAGGCCGATGACCCGAACAAGGTCTGGGAACAGGCTGCCCTGATCGCCCGCGGCGAGAAGGTCTACGCCGCCAACTGCGCGGTCTGCCACAAGGCCGATGGCTCCGGCGCCGGTCCGATCAAGCCGCTGGACAAGTCGCCCGTCGTGCTGGCCGAAGACAAGCTGCAGCAGATCCAGGTCGTGCTGAACGGCCGCATGGACAAGGGCATGCCGTCGTGGAAGCAGCTGAGCGATACAGAGATCGCCGCCGTCATCACGTACACCAAGAACAGCTGGTCCAACAAGACGGGTCAGACGGTGCAGCCGGCCGAAGTCCTGGCCGCCCGCAAGTAATCGCCTGAACACCGAATCAGAGGAAATCACATGAGTGCAGTGCTCCCCCCCCACGGTGTTCACGGCGGCCATGATGGCCACGCCCACGACGACCATCACGATGACCACCATGCACCCCACGGCTGGCGCCGTTGGGTGTTCGCGACCAATCACAAGGACATCGGCACCCTCTACCTGCTGTTCTCCTTCACGATGCTGATGGTCGGCGGCATCCTGGCCCTGTGCATCCGTGCCGAGCTGTTCAAGCCCGGCCTGCAGTTCTTCAACCCCGAACTCTTCAACCAGTTCACGACCATGCACGGTCTGATCATGGTGTTCGGCGCCATCATGCCGGCCTTCGTGGGCTTCGCGAACTGGATGATCCCGCTGCAGATCGGCGCGGGTGACATGGCCTTCGCGCGCATGAACAACCTCAGCTTCTGGCTGCTGATTCCGGCGGCCCTGATGCTGGTGGGCAGCTTCTTCATGCCCGGCGGCGCCCCCGCCGCGGGCTGGACGCTGTACGCGCCGCTGACGCTGCAGATGGGCCCGTCCATGGACGCCGGCATCTTCGCGATGCACATCATGGGCGCCTCGTCCATCATGGGCTCCATCAACATCATCGTGACCATCCTCAACATGCGCGCCCCCGGCATGACGCTGATGAAGATGCCGATGTTCGCCTGGACCTGGCTGATCACGGCCTATCTGCTGATCGCCGTCATGCCCGTGCTGGCCGGTGCCATCACGATGACGCTGACCGACCGCCACTTCGGCACCGCCTTCTTCAACCCCGCGGGCGGCGGCGACCCGGTCATGTACCAGCACATCTTCTGGTTCTTCGGTCACCCCGAGGTCTACATCATGATCTTGCCGGCCTTCGGCATCATCAGCCAGATCGTGCCGGCCTTCGCCCGCAAGCGCCTGTTCGGCTACGCCTCCATGGTGTACGCGACGGCGTCGATTGCCATCCTGTCCTTCATCGTCTGGGCCCACCACATGTTCGCCACCGGCATGCCGGTGACGGGCCAGCTGTTCTTCATGTACGCGACCATGCTGATCGCCGTGCCCACGGGCGTGAAGATCTTCAACTGGCTGGCAACGATGTGGCGCGGCTCGATGACCTTCGAGACGCCGATGCTATTCGCCGTCGGCTTCATCTTCGTGTTCACGATGGGCGGCTTCACCGGCCTGATCCTGGCTATGGCGCCGGTCGACATCCAGCTGCAGGACACCTACTACGTCGTGGCCCACTTCCACTACGTGCTGGTGGCCGGCTCGCTGTACGCGCTGTTCGCCGGCGTCTACTACTGGGGACCGAAGTGGACCGGTGTCATGTACTCCGAGACGCGCGGCAAGATCCACTTCTGGGGCTCGTTGATCTTCTTCAACGTGACCTTCTTCCCGATGCACTTCCTGGGTCTGGCCGGCATGCCGCGTCGCTATGCCGACTACCCCATGCAGTTCACCGACTTCAACCAGATCGCGTCCATCGGCGCCTTCGGCTTCGGTCTGATGCAGGTCTACTTCTTCCTGTTCGTCGTCGTTCCGATGATGCGCGGCAAGGGCGAGAAGGCTGCGCAGAAGCCCTGGGAAGCCGCTGAAGGCCTGGAGTGGGAAGTGCCGTCGCCGGCGCCCTTCCACACCTTCGAAGAACCGCCCAAGCTGAACGCTTCGGCCACCAAGATCGTCGCCTGATGGCCCTCACGCCTGAACAGCGCAAGGCCAACCGCCGTCTGGCGTTGATCCTGCTGTCGATTGCACTGGTCTTTGGCGTCGGCTTCGTCGCCAAGATGGTGATGCTGGCCCACTGACATGCGCTTCCTGGCCGCCCTGCATCGCGACAACCGTCAGCTCTTCGTGAAGCTGGCGGTGGTCGTGGCGCTGATGTTCGGCTTCGGCTACGCGATGGTCCCGCTCTACAAGGCCATCTGCAATGCGCTCGGCATCAATGTGCTGTCGCTGGCCGAGAAGCAGACGCTGCTGGCCGAGAAGGGCGTGGCCAACGGCAATGGCCAGATCGACTTCAGCCGCGAGATCACGGTCGAGTTCGACACCAACGCGCGCGGCCCCTGGGACTTCAAGCCGGCGGTGCGCCACCTGACGGTGCACCCGGGCGAGCTGACCCAGGTCATGTACGAGTTCAAGAACATCCAGGATCGGACCATGGCCGCCCAGGCCATCCCGAGCTATGCGCCGATGCAGGCGAGCGCGCATTTCAACAAGCTGGAATGCTTCTGCTTCAACGAATACACGTTGAAGCCGGGCGAGAGCAAGCAGTGGCCGGTCGTGTTCGTCATCGACCCCAAGCTGCCCAAGGATGTGAAGACCATCACCCTGTCCTACACCTTCTTCGAGGTGGCGGGCAAGGGCGGGGTCAAGCTCGGCCAGGCGCCCCAAAGCGGAAATTCGGGCAAGGGAGCCGCGCTGTGAGCAGTGACAAGCCAGGCCAGGATCTGAAGGAAGCGGTGGGCCGCAAGGCCTCCCTCGCCCAGACGATCTCGGCCGTGGCCTGGAGTTTTTTCGGCGTGCGCCGGGGCCGCGACCATGAGAACGACATGGCCAAGCTCAACCCGGTGCATGTGGTGATTGCGGGCGTGCTTGGTGCCGCCCTGTTTGTATTGATGCTGGTGCTGCTGGTCCGTTGGGTCATCGGCAGCGGCGTGGCGGCGGCCTGACGGCCTGCCGCAACAAGGTTAGAACGAGCGAGAACTAGGAGAACGACATGTCGGCAACGACTACCCCGGGCAAGGCCCCGTACTACTTCGTCCCGGCGCCCTCGAGGCATCCGGTGATGGCCGCCACCGGCCTGTTCTTCGTCATCCTTGGCGCCGGCCAGTGGATCAACGGCCACGGCTGGGGCATGTACTCGCTGTTCGGCGGCCTGGCCTTCTGGGCCTTCGTGCTGCAGGCCTGGTTCCGTGACGCCATCAGCGAGAGCGAGGGCGGCCTCTACAGCGACCGCATCGACGTCTCCTTCCGCTGGAGCATGGGCTGGTTCATCTTCTCGGAGGTGATGTTCTTCGCCGCCTTCTTCGGCGCGCTGGGCTGGGCCCGCCTGTACTCGGTGCCGGAACTGGGCAGCCTGCAGAACGCGCTGCTGTGGCCCGACTTCAAGGCCATCTGGCCGAGCACCGCCGCGGGCTTCACCGCTGCGCCGGCCGGCACGGTCGAGGCCTTCAGCACCATGGGCCCCTGGCCCATCCCGACGATCAACACGGCGCTGCTGCTGACCTCGGGCATCACGCTGACCATCGCCCACCATGCGCTGATCGCCGGCAACCGCGGCAAGACCATCGCCTGGATGTGGATCACGGTGCTGCTGGGCGCGACCTTCGTCGGCTTCCAGGCCTACGAATACCACCACGCCTACACCGAGCTGAACCTGAAGCTGAACTCGGGCATCTACGGCTCGACCTTCTTCATGCTGACGGGCTTTCACGGCTTCCACGTCTGCGTGGGCGCGCTGATGCTGCTGTTCATCACCATCCGCCTGATGAAGGGCCACTTCACGCCCGAGCGCCACTTCGGCTTCGAAGGTGCCGCCTGGTACTGGCACTTCGTGGACGTGGTCTGGCTGGGCCTGTACATCATCGTCTACTGGATGTGATCGTGGAGGGAGGGCCTGTGCAGGCCCTCCCTTCACCCACAATGAGAAAGCGCCGCAGTCGCGGCGCTTTTTTTATGCAGATTTCACCGGCAGGCCCGTCGGCTGTATCCAGCCCATCTTCCAGCTCAGCAGGATGATGAGAAAGAGCGTCACCGACACGGCGACCCGCACCGCCAGCGCGCGAGCCATGTTGGGACTTTTCTTGTTGCCGCCCTTGCGCAGCATGAAGAAGCCGGCGGCGGCGAGGGCGCCGAGGATGCCGATGAAGGCGACCAGGATCACGAATTTCATGGGGTCGAATTATCCGCGCGAGGTCGGTTCATGACGGGCCGCCGTTGGCTGGTGCTGCTGGCGGCCCTGCTGTCCGCGGCGCTGACGGCCCGGCTGGGCGTCTGGCAGCTCGACCGCGCCGCGCAGAAGATCGCCTTGCAGGCCGCCATCGACGCCGAGGCGGGCAAGTCAGCCCTGGCCAATGCTGAACTGGGCAGCCGCGAGCAGTTGCACCGCCGCGTGGTCTTGCGCGGCCATTGGGTGGCCGAGCGCACCGTCTGGCTGGACAACCGGCCCATGGACGGCCACACCGGCTTCTTCGTCGTCACGCCGCTGCGCCTGGCCGGCCGCGATGATGTCATCCTCGTGCAACGCGGCTGGGCACCGCGCAACCAGCTGGACCGGCAGCAGTTGCCGCCGCTGGCCACGTCCACCGGCGAGGTCGTTGTGCAAGGCCGGCTGGCGGCCTCGCCCTCCCGGCTTTATGAGCTCGGCGAAGGCTCGCCCGGCGCGATCCGGCAAAATCTCGATCCTGCGGCCTTTGCCGTCGAGTCCGGCCTGAAGCTGCTGCCGCTGACCGTCGTGCAGGCCGCCGCCGATTCGCCCGACGACACGCTGCTGCGCCATTGGCCGGCGCCCGATCTCGGCCTGCAGAAACACTATGGCTATGCCTTTCAATGGTTCGCGCTCTGCGCGCTGATCGTCGGTCTCTATGTCTGGTTCCAACTCCTCCGTCCCCGCCTCCGCCAGCAGCCCTGAACCGTTGAGCTTCGCGGTGCACAGCCTGCCCGACCCGCAGGCCACTGCACAGCAGCGCGTGGGCCGCTGGAAGATGCTGCTGGTGATGGCCATGTGCGCCGCGCCGGTGGTGGGCTCCTACTTCACCTTCTACGTGCTCAAGCCGCGCGGCTCGGCCAACTACGAGTTGCTTGCGCCCGTCGTCGAGATGCCGGCCGACCTGCCGCTGACCGACCTGCAAGGCGCTACCGTGGCGCCGAAGTCGCTGCATGGCCAGTGGCTGCTGGTGGTGGCCCAGCCCGCGGCTTGCCCCGAGGCCTGCGAGCGCCAGCTCTATGTGCAGCGCCAACTGCGCGAGATGCTGGGCAAGGAGCGCGGCCGCGTGGACAAGGTCTGGCTGGTGCCGGGCGACGCCGTCCCCAACGCCAAGCTGCTGGCCGCCCTGAGCCAGAAGGGTGCCGAAGTGACCGTGCTGCGCGTGCCCCAGGACCGCCTGGAAGCCTGGCTCAAGCCGGCCGCCGGCAAGACGCTGGCCGACCACTTCTTCCTTGTCGACCCCATGGGCAACTGGATGGAGCGCGCTCCCGCCGACCCCGAGCCCAAGAAGCTCAAGGCCGACCTCGACAAGGTGCTGCGCGCCAGCGCCAGCTGGGATACGGCCGGCCGATGAACGAGCTGCTGCTCCCGCTGGGCCAGGTCGCCGCCATCGGCGGCGCGGTGGCCCTTGGCCCGCTGATCTGGTGGCGCCAGCGCTCGCGTGCGAACACGCCGGCTGGGCGGCTGCGCGCGCTGACGCTGCTGACGCTGTTCCTGACCTTCGACCTCATCGTCTTCGGTGCCTTCACGCGCCTGACCGACTCGGGCCTGGGCTGTCCCGACTGGCCCGGCTGCTACAGCGCGGCCAGTCCCGTCGGCGCGCACGAGCACATCGAGGCGGCGCAGACGGCGATGCCGACCGGCCCGGTGACGCATGGCAAAGCCTGGATCGAGATGGTCCACCGCTACCTCGCCAGCGGCGTGGGCCTGCTCATCCTCGTCATGACGGTGCTGAGCTGGCGGCTGAAGCGCCAGACACGGACAAAGGGCGGCGAGGGGACCCCGTCGCCCTGGCTGCCGACGTTGACGCTGCTGTGGGTCTGCGTGCAGGGCGCTTTTGGCGCGCTGACCGTCACGATGAAGCTCTTCCCGGCCATCGTCACCCTGCACCTGCTGTTCGGGCTGGGACTCTTGATGCTGCTGGCTTGGCAGGGCGAGGCCTTCGCGCCGCAGCGCATCGTCGTGCCGCGCTGGCTGCGCGCTGCCGTGGCTGCGGTCCTGCTGCTGGCCCTGCTGCAGGTCGCCCTGGGCGGTTGGGTCAGCACCAACTACGCGGTGCTGGCCTGCGACGAGTTCCCGACCTGCCATGGCGGCGAGTGGTGGCCGCATCTGGACTTCGCCCAGGGCTTCCAGCTCTGGCGCGAACTGGGCCAGCGTGCCGACGGCGGCTATCTCGGTTTCGAGGCCCTCGCGGCCATCCACATGGCCCACCGCATCGGCGCCGGCTTCGTCTTCGCTGCCATCCTGGCGCTAGCCTGGTGGCTGCGCCAGACAGCACCGCAGTGGTCGCGCTGGCTGCTTGCCGCCGCCGGCTGGCAACTGGCCTCGGGCCTGTCCAATGTCGTGCTCGACTGGCCCATCGTTGCCGCCCTCGCCCACACCGCAGGTGCCGCCATGCTGCTGGCCCTGCTCACCACCTTGCTTGCGCGCCTGAAGCGCGCCGGATCCTGACCATGGCTTCCACGTCCACCGCCAGTGCCCTCGTGCACAGCCCGCGCTGGCAGCAGTTCTACCAGCTGACCAAGCCGCGCGTCGTCCAGCTCATCGTCTTCTGCGCCGCCATCGGCATGGCCCTGGCCGTGCCGGGCCTGCCCGACCTGCAGCAGGCCCTGACCATGCTGGCCGCGGTCGCCGGCATCTGGCTGGTGGCCGGTGCGGCCGCCGCCTTCAATTGCCTGATCGAGGACGGCATCGACGCGCGCATGAAGCGCACCGCCTGGCGCGCCACGGCCAAGGGCGAGCTCAGCCGCCCGCAGACCCTGGCCTTCTCGGCCCTGCTGTGCGGCATCGGCATGGCCATCCTGGGTGTCTACGTCAACCTGCTGACCATGTGGCTGACCCTCGCCACCTTCGTCGGCTACGCCATCGTCTACACCGTCATCCTGAAGCCGACGACACCGCAGAACATCGTCATCGGGGGCGCCTCGGGCGCCATGCCGCCGGTGCTGGGCTGGGCCGCGATGCGCGGCGACGTGGGTTTCGAGGCCTGGCTGCTCTGCCTCATCATCTTCCTGTGGACGCCGCCGCACTTCTGGGCCCTGGCCCTGTACCGCGCCGAGGACTACGCCCGCGCCGGCCTGCCCATGCTGCCCGTCACCCACGGCAACGACTACACCCGGCTGCAGATCCTGCTCTACACCTGGGTGCTGCTGGCGGCCACGCTGCTGCCCTTCCTGACCGGCATGAGCGGCTGGTTCTACCTGGTCGCCGCGGTGGCGCTGGGCCTGGGCTTTTGCGCCTATGGCTTCCGGCTGTGGCGGTCCTATTCCGAGATGCTGGCGCGCCGGACCTTCTGGTTCTCCATCTGGTATCTGTCGCTGCTGTTCGCGGCCCTGTTGATCGACCACTACATCGCATGATGAACACCCGTCGTTTCGCGCTGGCTGCGCTCGCCGCCTCCTCGCTGGTTTTCCTTGCTGCCTGCCAGAAGTCGGGTCCCGACAAGCCGGCCTTCAAGGGCATCGACCTGACCGGCGCCGAGTACGCCCGCACCCTCAACCTGACCGACCAGGACGGCCGCGCCCGCTCCCTGGCCGACTTCAAGGGCAAGGTGCTGGTGGTCTTCTTCGGCTACACCCAGTGCCCCGACGTTTGCCCGACGACCATGGCCGAGGTGGCCGAGGTCAAGCGCAGCCTGGGCGCCGATGGCGACAAGGTGCAGGGCGTCTTCGTCACCATCGACCCCGAACGCGACACCGCCCAGCTGTTGAAGGCCTATCTGGCCAGCTTCGACCCCAGCTTCGTCGGCCTGCGCGGCAGCGAGGAGCAGACCCAGGCCGCCGCCAAGGAGTTCAAGGTCTTCTTCGCCAAGGTGCCGGGCAAGACGCCCGAGACCTACACCATGGACCACACGGCCGCCAGCTTCATCTTCGACACCGAGGGCCGGGTGCGCGTCTATGCCCGCTATGGCGCCGGTGCCCAGCCGCTGGCGGACGACATCAAGCTGCTGCTGGCCGAGGCTGGCAAGAAATGAAAAAAGGCCCCTGACGGGGCCTTTTGCTTGGCGGGTGCTGAAGATCAGGCCGCTTCGGTGAGCGCCTTCTTCATCTTCTTCATCGCCGCGACCTCGATCTGGCGGATGCGCTCGGCCGACACGCCGTATTCGGCGGCCAGCTCGTGCAGCGTCATGCCGCCCGAGGCGTCGTCGTTGACCTTCAGCCAGCGCTCTTCGACGATGCGGCGGCTGCGCGGGTCCAGCACGTCCAGCGCGCGCTGGATGCCGTCGCCGGCCAGCGAGTCGCGCGAGCGGGCCTCGATGACGCGGGTGGGCTCATGGCTGTCGTCGGCCAGATAGGCGATGGGGGCGAAGCTCTCACCGTCGTCGTCGGTCTGCGGCTCCAGGGCCACGTCGCCGCCCGACAGGCGGGTCTCCATCTCGAGCACTTCCTCGCGCTTGACGTTGAGCTCACGGGCGACATGGGCCACCTCGGCTTCGCTCAGCGTGTTGCGGTGCGTCTGGCCCTCGGCCTGGTCGGCCTTGAGCTGGTGCTTCATCGAGCGCAGGTTGAAGAACAGCTTGCGCTGGGCCTTGGTCGTCGCGACCTTGACCATGCGCCAGTTCTTCAGGATGTACTCGTGGATCTCGGCCTTGATCCAGTGCATGGCGTAGCTGACCAGGCGCACGCCTTGATCCGGGTCGAAGCGCTTGACGGCCTTCATCAGGCCGACATTGCCTTCCTGGATCAGGTCGCCCTGGGGCAGGCCATAGCCCATGTACTGGCGGGAGATGGACACCACCAGGCGCAGGTGCGACAGCACCATGCGGCCGGCGGCTTCGAGGTCGCCCTTGTCGCGCAGGCTGCGCGCAGCGGAACCTTCTTCCTCGGCCGTCAGCAGCGGCAGGCGGTTGACGGCGGAGATGTATGCGTCCAGATTGCCCAGCGAGGGCACGAGGGCCCAGGGGTCGCGGACGGCAATGGCAGAAGAAGCGGACATCGTCTTGAATCCTTGCTAACCGCAGCGCGGAATGCCGCGGTGAACGAGATATTAGCACTCCACTTGGGCGAGTGCTAAGTCAGACGATGACTCGTTTGGAATGCAATGTTTCTCAGGTTGAAACAGTGGGCGACCGCTAACTTCCAGGCATGCCGAATGCCGGAAACCGGGGCTGTGCTTCAGTCAACCAAGCCGAAATCCGGACTCTTGATCATGGCCTCGATGTCCAGCAGGATCAGCAGGCGCTCGCCGATCTTGCCCAGGCCGGTGATGAAGCGGGCGTCCAGGGCGGCGGCCACCTCGGGGCGGGGCTTGATGGCGTCGGCGCTCAGTTCCAGCACGTCGGACACCGAGTCCACGACGACGCCGACGATGCGGCCGGCGACGTTCAGCACGATGACGACCGTGAAGGCGTTGTATTCGCCGGCCTGGCCCAGGCGCAGGCGCATGTCCAGGATGGGCACGATGACGCCGCGCAGGTTGACGACGCCCTTGACGAAGGACGGCGCATTGGCGACGCGGGTGGGCGGCTCGTAGGAGCGGATCTCCTGCACGCGCAGGATGTCCAGGCCGTACTCCTCCGCGCCGATGCGGAAGGTCAGGAACTGGCGGCCATCGTTGCGTGCCAGGGCCTGCACGGCCTGGGCACCGGTGCTGGGAACAAGGTCGGTCGAACTCATCTTGCGCTGTTGCGTGTGGGGGGCTGGGCCCTCATTCTGCACGTTCCGGCCCGGCTGTCGGCGCCAACAATTCATCGACCAGGGCGAGCAATTCACGCACGTCCAGCGGCTTGGTCAGGTAGTGCTGGGCGCCCGCCACCTGGGCCGCGGCGATCTGCTCGGGCTGGGCATTGGCGGAGACGACGACAACGGGTGGCAGTGTGATGCCGAGCTCGCGCATGCGGCTCAACAGCGTCAGGCCGTCACCGTCTGGCAGTTGCCAGTCCAGCAGCAGCAGGGCGGGCGGATGCTCGCGCAGGGCTCGCACACCGGCCTCGACCGTGGGCGCGACATCGAGTTCGATGCCGGGCCGCTGCTCCAGGATGCCGCGCATGACCTCGGCATTGAGGGGGTTGTCCTCCACGTAGAGCAGCCGCCGCTGCGGTCCCGGGCGTGGGCCGGTGGGCTCCTGCGGCGCGGCTTCTTGAGACAGCGGCTTGGCGTCTCCGCTGGCGGGCAATCTCAGCACGAAGCAGGCGCCCGGGCCGTCCAGCACTTCGGCCCGCAGGCTGCCGCCCATCATCTCGGCCAGCCGCTGGCTGATGACCAGGCCGATGCCGGTGCCCGGCAGGCCGCTGCGCTCCCGGCCCAGGCGGTTGAAGGGCTGGAAGAGGGCGGCATGCTGCTCCGGCGTCAGGCCCAGGCCGGTGTCGCGCACGGCGATTTCGACCCAGCCCGGCTCCGGGCTGACAGCTTCCACGTTCACGCTGCCGTTCGGCCGGTTGTACTTGACCGCGTTGCTGAGCAGATTGGTCAGGATCTGCGTCACCCGCGTTGGGTCGCCGACCAGGCGCATGGCGCTCGGGTCGACACGCTGGCCGATGGCCAGGCCCCGCTCGGCCGCCTGGCCCTGCACCAGGGTCAGGGCGCGGGCCAGCAGCGGCGGCAGGTCCAGCAGCGCGGGCTCCAGGCGCAGCGAGCCGGCCTCGATGCGCGAAAGGTCCAGCGTGTCGTTGATCATTTCCAGCAGATGCCAGCCCGCCTGGGCGATCTGCTGGGCGCGGCCGCGCTGGCCCGGCGGCAGCGGCTCGCTGGCGTCCATCTGCATCAGCTGGGTGAAGCCCAGGATGGCATTCATCGGCGTGCGCAGCTCATGGCTCATGCGCGACAGGAATTCGTTCTTGGCCTGGTTGGCCGCCTCGGCGGCCTCGCGGGCGCGGTCCAGCTCCTCGATGCGCAACTGGTCGGTGATGTCCTCGACCACGCCCACCAGCCGGTACGGCCGGCCATCGGCGCCACGCAGCAGGCTGACCAGCACGCGCGCGTGGGCGACGCTGCCGTCCGGCCGCACATAACGCTTGAGCCGCCGGTAGTAGGGGATTTCGCCGCGCATCAGACGGCGCGCCAGGCGGATGTCCTCGCGGCGGTCGTCCGCATGCGTCACGTCGATGGAACGCCGGCTCAGCAGGGCCTCGGCCGGGTAGCCGACCAGGTTGCAGAAATGCGCGTTGACCTCCTGGAAGCCGCCGTTCAGGTCGGTGAAGGCGATGCCGATGGGGGCGGTCTCGAAGATGCTGTGAAAACGCTGCTCGCTCTGGCTCAGCGCCCGCTCGCCCTGCGCGCGGCTGGCCACCTCGCGCTCCAGCGCCGCCGTGCGTTCGCTGACCAGGGCCTCGACGTGCTGGGTGCGGCCCGACATCAGCAGCAGCAGAGCGCCCACCATGGCCGTGGCCAGCAGGCCGACCAGGGCGAAGGCCCAGCTGCGCCCCGGCGCCTGCACCAGGCCCGGCAGGTCGTAGATGCGCACCTCCCATTGGCGACCGCCGAATTCCAGGGGCAGCTTGACCAGCGGCAGCAGGGCGTCGTCGCCGCGCTGCACGGCCTCGCAGCCGATGCGGCCGCCCAGGCGGGGATAGAGGGCACCCGGCTCCATGTCGACGAGGCAGGCACCCAGGTGTTCGGGCCAGTTGGCCGACAGGCGTGACAGCAGCAGGTCGGGCCGCAGCGTGGCGAAGACGACGCCGTCCAGGGCCTGCTCGCTGGGGCCGCCGCTGCCGCGGTACAGCGGCTGGTAGACGACGACGCCGACAGCGGCCTCCTTGTCCTGCGACAGCTGGAAGCCCGCCGACGCCAGCGGCCGGCCCAGGCGGGCCGCCTTCTCGATGGCGGCGCGGGCGCCGGGGATGGTGCGCACATTGATGCCCAGCGCGCCGGCATTGCGCGACAGCGGCTCGATGAGGCGGATGGCCATCATGTCCTCGTCGGCCGGCGGGCGCAGATCACCGGCGCGCAGGCGGTCGCGCGCCTGGTAGCCGCTCGGGAAGTCGACCAGGGCGCCGGCGTTGAAACGGTCGACGTCGGCTCGCGCCACGCGCAGCGTCAGGCCCAGGGCGATCAGCGGGCTGTCCTGCGTCAGAAAGCCCTGGGTCACCCGGGCGAACTCCTCGCGCGTCGGCCGCGGCTTGACCTTGACCAGGCCGTGCACGCCCTCCAGTGCCAGCAGCGGCTCGCGCAGCCGGCCCGCCAGGTCCTGGGCTGCGCTGCTCGCATCACGCGTGAAGTCGGCGCGGTTGCGCTGGTGGTCCCACTCCATCGTCGCCGCGACGCCCAGGCCCACCAGCAGCGTCGTCAGCAGCATGGGCAGGCCGACGCTGAAGCGTCGCGTGGCCCAGGCCGAGCGTGGCTTGCCGATCAGGGCCAGCGTGATGGGCGTGGCGATCAGCACGCCCATCAGGTCGCCGGTCCACCAGACCGTCCAGACCAGCGTGGTTTGAGCCGTCGAGATGACGCCGAAGACTTTCAGCAGCAGCGTTGCACAGCTCGGGCTGATGCAGCCGGCCAGGGCGGCGGCGGCCAGATAGCCAGCCACCTCGCGCGGGGAGGCCAGCACCAGCGGTTGGCCGCACCAGCGCCGCATCAGCAGCGTGCCCGCCACCGCCTGGGCGGCCGCGCCCAGGCCGATGCCGAGGGACAGCGGCAGCACGCCACCCTGTTCGCTCATCATCGTGGCCTGCACGATGAAGGAGCCCAGGGCCACGGCCGGCGTGTAGCGTAGGCCCCAGGCCAGCAGCACGGCCAGGCCCCAGCCGGCGGCCGGGTAGATGGGAGCCACCTGGTAGGGCGGCAGCACCATCAAGAGGCCCAGGCGGGCCAGCAGATAGTAGACGCCGATGACGGCCGCGGACAGCGCCAGATAGCGGCCGATGTCGCGGGCGTCAACCGACTTCATTCGGCTTGCGCCTCCCGCAGCGTCTGCACCACGGGCCGCTGCAGCACGCCGCGCAGGCTCCACCAGCCGGCACTCCAGGCCAGCAGGGCACCGCAGGCCGCACCGACAAACGGGACCCAGGGCTTGATGTGCCAGTCGAACTCGAAGACGAAGCGCGCCAGCAGGGCCGCCAGCACCAGGGCCACGGCGCCGGCGAGGAAGCCGGCGAGGGCGCCGACGCCCAGCAACTCGGCACGCTGCACCTGGGCCAGCAACGATGACGGCGCGCCCAGGGCCCGCATCAGCGCGAACTCGCGGGTGCGGGCTTCGCGCGTGCTGCCGACGGCGGCCAGCAGCACGACAAGGCCCGTGGCCAAGGTGAAGCCGAACAGGAACTGCACGGCCTGGATGACCTGGTCGAGCACGCCCTGCACCTGGTTGAGCTGGGCCGACACGTCGATGACGGTCAGGTTGGGGAACTGGCGCGCCAGTTCGCGGTCCAGTTTGGTGGCCGGCGGGCTGCGATAGGCCGCAATCTGTGTGGCCGGCAGGTCGGGCAGTTCGGCCTTCTCGAACAGCACGAAGAAGTTGACCCGCATCGACGACCAGTCGACCTTGCGCAGGCTGGTGATGCGCCCCTGCACGGGCTGGCCGGCGATGTCGAAGGCCAGGGTGTCGCCGAGCTTGAGGCCGAGCGTCGTGGCCAGGCCTTCCTCCACGCTCATGCCCATCTCACCGGGCCTGGCGTCGCCCCAGTGGCCACTGGTGATCTGGTTGTGGGCCGGCTTGTCGGCCGTGTGGCTGAGGTTGAACTCGCGCTCGGCCAGGCGCTGGGCGCGCTCCTCGGCAAAGCGCTTGGCCTGCACCGGATCACCATTGATGGTGGTCAGGCGACCGCGGATCATGGGGTACCAGTCGAAGTCCTTCACACCGGCGTCGCGCAGCGTCTTGCGGAAGGCCTCGCCCTGATCGGGCTGGATGTTGATGACGAAGCGGTCCGGGGCCGCGGCCGGCGTGGCGCGGCGCCAGCTGTCGATGAGGTCGGTGCGCAGCAGCACGAGCAGGGCCAGGGCCAGCAGGCCCACGGCCAGCGAGGCCACCTGCATGACGGCAAAGGCCGGCCGCGCGGCGACCTGGCGCGTCGCCAGCAGCAGCCAGCGCGGCACGCCGGCGCCACTGACATTGACCGGCACGACGCGGCGCAGCAGCCAGACCGCGCACCAGGCCAGCAGGGCGAACAGCAGCACCGCGCCGGCAAAGCCCGCGGCGGCGATGGCGCCCAGCTTCATGTCGCCGGCCAGCACGACCAGGATGGCAGCGAGGCCCGCCACGCCTGCGCCAAGCACGAGCAGGGAGCCGGCCTTGGGCGCCCCCAGATCGCGGCGGATGACGCGCAGCGGCGGCACGGCGGCGAGTTGCAATACCGGCGGCAGGCCGAAGCCCATCAGCAGCGACAGGCCCAGGCCCAGGCCCAGCAGGGCCGGCCAGATGCTGGGCGGCGGCAGGTTGACGTCGATGAGCCCGGCCAGCAGCGACACGAAGACCTGGTGCAGGGCCAAGCCGCCGAGGACGCCGACGGCGCTGGCGCTGAGGCCCGCGAGCAGGAACTCCAGCCCGTAGGCCCAGGCGATGCGGCGCTGCGGCTGGCCGAGCACGCGCAGCATGGCGCAGTCGTCCAGATGCCGGGCCGCGAAGTCGCGCGCGGCCAGGGCCACGGCGACGGCCGCGAGCAGCGCCGACAGCATGGCCACCAGGCGCAGGAAGCGCGCCGCGCGGTCCAGGGTCTGGCGCATCTCGGGGCGTCCGAATTCCAGCGACTCCAGGCGCACCCCGCGCAGCTTGTCCTTCTCGACGAGCTGCTCCGCGCCCTTCACGAAGTTGGCGACCGACTCCGGCGCGGCGGCCGAACCGGGGACCACGGCCATGCGATAGGTCAGGCGGCTGGCTGGCTGCACGAGACGGGTCGCGTCGAGATCAGCCTCGGCCAGCATGACCCGCGGCGCGAAGTTCATGAAGCCGGCGCCGCGGTCGGGCTCGGTCTCGATGAGGGCGGCGAGCTTGAGCCGCGCGTCACCCAGCAGCAGCATGTCGCCGAGCTTGAGCCCCAGGCCGTCGGCCACGGCCGGGTCGGCCCAGACCTCGCCGGCCGCGGGCGAGCCGCTGCGGCCGGGCAGGGCGTCGCGGAGCTTGATGCTGCCGCGCAATGGATAGCCGGCGCCGACTGCCTTGACGGCCACCAGCCGGCTCTCGCCGCCCTGGGCCTCGTCGCTGCGCGCCATGCTGGGGAAGGTGGCCGTGCGCACCGTCGTCAGGTTCTGCGTGGCGGCCAGGTCGACCAGGGCCTGCGGCGTGGGCTGGTCGCTGGCGACGACGGCATCACCCCCCAGCAGCTGGGCCGCATCGCGGCGCAGGCCCTGGTCGAGGCGGTCGGACAGGAAGGCCACGGCGCACAGGGCGGCGACGGCGAGGGCCACGGCCAGCATCAGCAGGCGCAGCTCACCCGCGCGCCAGTCCCGCAGCAATTGCCGCCAGGCAATCAACAGCGTGGCGGGCGGACGCGAAACAGCAGGGGACGTCATGCGCGCGACTGTAGCCGCGCGCGATGGGGCCTGACGTCGGTCAGGCCCCGGAGCGCTGCATTTCCCCTTGACGCACGGGGCACCGCCGCGGCCTGCAGAATCGGCCGCTGGCCCGCGCCGGAGGCTGCGGCTGGACCCCACTGGAGATCGTGATGTTCGAGTTCTCGACGCTTGCCGGATTCGTGGCCATCGTGCTGGGCCTGTTCCTGATTCCGGGGCCGGCCGTGCTGCTGGTGCTGAGCCGCACGGTGGAGGGCGGCCGCCAGGCCGGCGTCGCCACCGGGCTGGGGATCGCCACCGGCGACTTCATCCACACGCTTTTCGCGGCAGTAGGTCTGTCCGCGTTGTTGATGACGTCTGCGCTCGCGTTCAACGTCGTCAAGTTCGTCGGGGCGGCCTACCTGATCTATCTCGGCGTGCGGGCCTTCCTGGAGAAGCCGACCGATCCGTCGCTGCCCAAGACCCAGGCCGTCGCGCCGCTGCGGGCCTTCGTGCAGGCCATTCCGGCCGAGGTGCTCAACCCCAAGACCGCCCTGTTCTTCCTGGCCTTCATGCCGCAGTTCGTGCACCCGGAGCGCGGCTCAGCCTTCCTGCAGTTCATGGTGCTGGGGCTGATCTTCGTGGCGCTGAGTTCTGTCTACACGACGCTGCTCGCGCTGGCCATCAAGCCCCTGGGTCGCCTGTTGAAGCGCTTCAGCCGGTTCAGCCGCTGGCAAGGCAAGGTGATCGGCGTGATCTTCGTCTCGCTGGGGCTGAAGGTTGCCGCCCAGCAGCGCTGACGTAGGCGCTGATCTTGGCCTCCTTGGAGGAGGCATCGATGCACTCCAAGGGCGTTGCTCAGGGCCGCGCGATGGAGCGGGATGCGGGAATCGAACCCGCGGCTCTAGCTTGGGAAGCTAGGGTATTGCCACTATACGAATCCCGCGTTGGCACCTTCATTCTAGAGGTGCTCGGCAGGATGACCGGCAATCAGCCTTCCACCCAGCTGACGCGCCCGCGGCCGGCCGCTTTCGCCAGGTACAGCGCCTTGTCCGCCGCCTCCACCAGCCCCTGGCCCTGGTTCCCGGCCGACACGCCGAGGCTGATTGTCACGCTGCCTTCCACTCCCGGATGCGGCAACGACAGATTCCTCACCGTGTCCTCCATCAGCTGCGCCACGCCGATAGCTCCGGCGAGATCGGTGTCCGGCAGCAGGCAGACGAACTCCTCGCCGCCATAGCGCGCCAGCAGGTCCGTCGGCCGCCGCAAACAGGCCCGCAAGGCCCCCGCGACACGCCGCAGGCAGTCGTCGCCCGCCAGATGCCCCAGCGCATCGTTGTAGCGCTTGAAATGGTCGACGTCCGCCAGCACCACGGCCAGCGGGGAACGGGAGCGCTGGGAGCGGCGCGCTTCGGCAACGAAGCGCTCGTCGAAATGCCGGCGGTTGTGCACGCCGGTCAGACCGTCGACGAAGGCCAGTTCGCGCAGCAGGTCGGACTGCGCCTTCAAGGTCAGTTGCGTCCGCACCCGCGCCCGCACCACGGTGGGATTGAAGGGCTTGGTGATGAAGTCCGCGGCGCCTGCGTCCAGGGCCCGTGTCTCGTCCTCGGGCTGGTCCTGGGAGGTCACGAAGATGACGGCAATCGAGCGCAGCAGCGGGTCGGACTTCATTTCCGCGCAGAGCTGGTGGCCGTCCATGCCGGGCATCTGCACGTCCAGCAGCACCAGGTCGGGCTGGCGGTCGCGGCAGAGCTGCAGGGCGCGGGCGCCGTCGGTGGCCATGAGCACCTGGCAGTCGCTGGCAAAGACGCGGTGCAGGGCCTGGATGTTGACGGGCTGGTCGTCGACGAGCAGCAGCCGCGGCCGGCGGCCGGGTGGGGCGTGGCCAGGCGCCAGCGGCGTGCGCTCGGGCAGGAAGAGCTGCATCATGGTTGGGCCTCCAGCGAGGTGCGCAGGCGGCGGCACAGCGTCAGCGCGGTGGAGAAGTCGAGGGCGGACATGGCGGCGTCCAGTTCGGCCGTGGCGTCTTCGTTGGGCATGCCTTCGCGCAGGCTCTGGTGCACGTCCAGGGCCTCGAGGTCGGCTCCGTCGAGCAGTTCGGCCAGGCGATCCAGGCGCTGGGCGAGGCTGCCGGTCGGCGCCGGCCTGTCCTGCTCGGCATGGTGGTCATGCACGGCCTGGCGGGCCTGCAGGTCAGCGGCGAGGCGATCCAGCGCGGCGAGGTCGGCCTGGCGGCGTTCGAGAAAGCGGCGGCGCCAGTCGTCGTTGGGTTCAGCGGCATGTTCGCCCTCGGCAGCCAGGGCAGCGAGTTCTCCTGCGCCCAGCATGGCAGCCAGCCCGCGATAGCCGTGCAGGCCGCGGGTCGCGACCCGGCCCCCTTCCGCCAGCAACTGGGCGAGCTTGCGGTCCTGCTCGTGAAGGGCGGCCAGCGTGCGCTCGAACAGCTCGACGCGGCCCGACATGCGCGCCAGCGCCTCGGCCAGCGCAATGCCGGCGCGGCCGGCGTCGGCGAGCAACCTCGGCGGCAGCTCGTCAGCCGCGGCCTTGGGGGCGACGGGCGCCGCGCCGCAGCGCCGCCTGAGCACGGCCACGACGACGTCCGGGTCGAAGGGCTTGCCGATGTGCTCGTCCATGCCCGCCTCCAGGCAGGCCTGGCGTTCGGTGTCGAGGGCACCGGCCGTCATCGCGATGACGGGCAGGGTCAGGCCGAGGCGGCGGCGGATCAGCCGCGTCGCCGTCGTGCCGTCCATGACGGGCATCTGCACGTCCATCAGCACGGCGTCGAAGCCGCGCCGACCGCGGGTCTGGGCCAGCAGGGTCAGGGCTTGCTGGCCGTCGCCGGCCAGGCTGATCTCGGCGCCCTCGAGTTCGAGCAATTCGCGCGTGACCTGCTGGTTGCCGGGGTTGTCCTCGACGACGAGCAGGTGCAGCCCGGCCAGGCGCTGCGGCGCCGGTTCGGGCGTGGCGCCGTCGCTGCAGCGGGCCTGGATGGCGGCGTTCACGGCCTGGCTCAGCAGGGCTGCCGTGACGGGTTTGACGAGGAAGCCGTCGAGCAGGGCCTGCTCGGGCGCGCTGCGCTGGGACAGTCGCTCGCGGTCGTGGCTGGTGACCATCAGGATCAGCGGCTCGGGGCCGAGGCGCTGGCGCAGTCGCACAGCGGTCTGCCAGCCGTCCATGCCGGGCATGACCCAGTCGAGCAGCACGACTTCCGGCGTACCGGTCTCGATGAGTTGCAGGGCCTCGGCACCGCTGGCCGCCAGGCGGGGCGCCCAGCCCAGGGATTCGGCCAGCGCACCGATGACGCGGCGGGCCTCGGGGTGATCGTCGATGACCAGGGCCTGCAGGTGCTGCCGGGGCGTCGGGGCAGGTTCTTCGGCGGGGAGCGGGAAGCTCAGCGTGAAGCTGAAGCAGCTGCCGCGGCCGGGGGCACTGTCGAGGTGGATGTCGCCGCCCATCAGCCGCACCAGGCGGCGGCTGATGGCCAGGCCCAGGCCGGTGCCGCCGAAGCGTCGCGCCGTGGAGGCCTCGGCCTGCGCAAAGCCCGAGAAGATGCGCTGCTGCTGCTCGGGCGCGATGCCGATGCCGGTGTCGCGCACGGAAAAGGCGAGCACGACGCCGCTGGCACTCTGCGACACGCGGCTGATGCCGAGCACGACCTCGCCGGTGGAGGTGAACTTGATGGCATTGCCGGCCAGGTTGATGAGGACCTGCTGCAGTCGCAGCGCGTCGGCCAGGATGATGGGCGGCAGGGCCGGGTCGAGATCGAAGATCAGCTCTAGCTCGCGCTTGTCGACATTGGCGGCCAGGATGACGGACAGGTCGCGCAGCAGCTCGTCCAGGCGGGTGGGGTGCGGGTCCAGGCCGAGGTGGCCGGCCTCGATCTTGGAGAAGTCGAGGATGTCGTTGAGCAGGCCGAGCAGGCCGCGGGCGGCGCCTTCGCTCTTGACGGCGTAGTCGCGCTGGCGGGCATCCAGCGGCGTCTTCTGCAGCAGGCGCAACATGCCGAGCACCGCGTTCATCGGCGTGCGGATCTCGTGGCTCATATTGGCCAGGAAGCGCGTCTTGGCCTGTGAGGCGCGTTCGGCGGCCAGCCGTGCCTGGGCTTGCGGCGTCAGGTCCAGCACGGTGAGGACCAAGCCACCATCGGGCAGCGGTGCGGTGCGGGCCTCGATGAGGCGGTCGCCGGTGCGATAGGTTTCGAGGCGGTTGGCACGCTGGTCCCGGCCCAGGGCGAGGGCCGCGTCGACGCAGGCGCGGGCCTTTTCGCCCTCGCCATAGTCGCCGCGGGCGGCGAAGAAGAGGATGAGGTCGTCGAAGCGCAGCGGCGGCTCTTCGAACAGCGAGGCCGGCACATGGAGCAGGCGCTCGAATTCGGCGTTGTGCACCAGCAGCCGTCGTTCGGCGTCGAAAACCGCCAGGCCGCAGGGCAGGTGGGCGATGACTTCGCGGACCAAGGGACTGGAGGAGTCCCGCGAAGTACCCGCGGCCGCGGGGCCGGCCCGAGGCTCGGCGTCAGTGCCAGCTTGCATGTCCCACGCCATCACTCCCCCGACCCGCTGCTGCCCGGCGAGCGATGCCGGGCGCTTCGAGTCTAGGACGGCCCACCGGGCTGCCGCTGGCGGGTCGCTACAAGAAGTTACAGGTTTGCCCTAGGCCACCGTTCGAGTGGTAACGGGCACCCCCTCACTCGCGCGTGATGCGGCCGGGGGCGGCCTGGGCGAGGGCCTGGGGGTTGTCACGCAGCAGTTCGACCAGGGCGTCGATGTCGGTGCCCAGCACGGCGCGGTCGCGGCCATGCTTGAAGCCGGTTTGCGCATCGCCGCCTTCGGACAGGAAGTTGTTGATGATGACGCGGTAGTTGCGCGCCGGGTCGACCGGTTCGCCATTAATGCGCGGGTCGACGAGTTGGGCGACGCCGTCGGCACCCATGCGGTAGCGGTAGCGCAGCGTGGACGAGGGCTGCAGCATGCGCGGCGCGGCGTCGGCCTTGGGCAGCTGGCGCTGCAGGATGTCCAGCAGCTGCTGGCCGCTCAGCGTGACGGCGACGATGTCGTTGCCGAAGGGCTGGATGGCGAGCAGGTCGCTCATCGTCGTCGGCTTGCCGGGTTTGACCGTCAGCTCGGCGCGGATGCCGCCCGGGTTCATGAAGGCCACGTCGGCCGGCCCCTGCTTGCGCGCAAAGGCGAGCTGGCTGTCGGCAATCAGATTGCCCAGTGTGGAGTCGCCGTTGGGCTCTTTGGCGTTGCGCGAGGCACTCTGGGCCAGCGTGGCGACGGGCTTGTTGCGGGCGGCTTCGGTCAGCGCGGCGGCCTGGGCCACCAGGGCGACCAGGGCCGGGTTGGGGGCATAGGCCGATTGCAGCACCGGGTGGTTCACGGCCTGCGCATCGATGACCTTGCCGGCGGCGTCGAACTTCAGATGGCTTTCGGTGATCCAGCCGCCATAGCTGCCCGCCTGCACGACGAGGCGGCCGTCGATCTTGCACGTGTAGGCCTGGTGGGTGTGGCCGCCGACGATGATGGCGTAGGCGGGGTCCAGGCGCTTGGCGATGTCCTGCACGCGGCCCGTCAGCGTCGGGCAGGCGTAGGTCGAGTCGTTGGCGCCGGCGCCCTGGGCCTGCACGCCGCCCTCGTGCATGACGGCCACCAGCACCTGGGCGCCTTCGGCCTTGAGCTGGGGCACCAGGGCGTTCAGGGTGTCGGCCTCGTCGGCGAAGTGGATGCCCTGGATGGCCCGGGCGACGATGACATGGGGTGTCTCCAGCGTCGCCACGCCGGCGACGGCGACCTTGAGCTTGCCGGCCTGCTTGATGACGTGGGTGGGCAGCAGCGGCTTGCCGGTGTTGGCGTCCAGCACATTGGCGCCGAGGTAGGGGAAGCCGGGGCCCTTGAAGCCTGGCCACAGGCATTCGCCGGGGCCGCATTCGCCGCGCGCCTTGCGCAGCAGTTCCGGCAGGCCGGCATCCAGCTCATGGTTGCCCAGGGCGCTGGCCGTGATGCCGAGCTGGGACATGGCCGTCAGTGTGGGCTCGTCGCGCAGCAGGTTGGAGATCAGCGGCGAGGCGCCGATCAGGTCGCCACCGGCGAGCACCAGGGCGTCGGGATTCTTGGCTTTCAGGTCCGCCATGGCGGTCGCCAGATACGCCACACCGCCAGCCGGCTGGGCCTTCAGCGCGCCGGTCGCGTCGGGCAGGCGGGGCATCAACGGTGTCGGGTCGTTCGGCTGGATGTTGCCGTGGAAGTCATTGATCGACAGCAGCGTCAGCTCGGTCGGGGCGCCGGGCTGCCGGGTGGCGCAACCAACGAGCAGGGCGCCAAGGAGGAGGCCGGTGCTGAGCCGGAAGGAAGAGGTCAGGGCCATGACGAGCTGGGTTGGATGAGGTCGGTGAGGTGGATTTGTAGCGCTAGTTTGTCGCGGTTTTGCGACAGCGTAAGGTCGTCGGAGCTAGGTTTACATTCCCGTAAAGATTGCACCAACGTGGTGCAAAAGTCGCCAGATGGCTAGGTTTTGGACGTCCTTGCCGGAGCTCACCGGCAGGAATTGGGGGGTTGTCGCCGGTCGGCGACGCACTGTCCCAGTGCCCGCTGCGGGGCGCGAGTGTCTGAAACGGGCCACTTCTGACTTACCCGTAAAGTTCTGTCACAGAAAGTCATGACAATTCCGTCACCGTTGCGGCCGGGCCCTCTGCCGGCGCCGGAAAACGCAACCGCCGCAAGCGTTTCATGACGTTTGCGTGACAGCTTTCGACACATCAGCCGCGTGCCCCGCCACGCGCACAACAGGAGTGATTGGGATGAGCAACAGGTTTGGGTCTGGGTTCCCGCTATCGGCGCTGTGCGCCGCCGTGGCCATCGTGGCCGCCGCGCCGGCGATGGCGCAGAACACCACGGCTGCCATCGGCGGCCAGGTGATCGGTGCCGACGGCAAGCCGATGTCGGGTGCCACCGTCACCATCGTGCACCGTGAATCGGGCTCGACCAACACGCTGACGACCGACGCGGATGGCCGCTTCTCGGCTCGCGGCCTGCGCGTCGGCGGTCCCTACACCATCACCGCCATCAAGGGCGGCGATCGCGAAGTCCAGAACGACGTCTACCTGGCCCTGGCCGAAACGCAGAACCTGGAACTGCGCTTCCGCGGCTCCAATGTGCTGGACACCGTCGTGACGACGGGCAGCGCTACCGGCAGCAACAAGTTCGACAGCAGCGCCATGGGTGCTGGCACCAGCATCAACAAGCAAGAGCTGGCCGCCTACGCGTCCATCTCGCGCAGCCTGCAGGACTACGCCCGCAATGACCCGCGCGTCGCCCAGTCCGACAAGGGCAACGGCGAAATCTCCGTCGCCGGTCAGAACGGCCGCTTCAACACCGTCACCATCGACGGTGTGAAGATCAACGACACCTTCGGTCTGGAACTGAACGGCCTGCCCACGCTGAAGCAGCCGATCTCCATCGACGCCATCCAGGCCGTGCAGGTCAACATCTCGAACTACGATGTGACGCAGCAGGGCTACACCGGCGCCAACATCAACGCCGTGACCAAGTCCGGCACCAACGAGTTCACGGGCAGCGTCTATTACGCCTATCGCGACGAGAAGCTGACCGGTGACCGCTACGACCGCGGCCGCAACGTCTACAACCGCACCCCGGGCTTCTACGAGAAGCTGATGGGCTTCACCGCGGGTGGCCCCATCATCAAGGACAAGCTGTTCTTCTTCGCCGGCTATGAAGAGCTCAAGAGCAGCCGCTCCTCGCCGGCCTTCGGTCCGGTGGGCAGCAACTCCACCAACGTCGGCATCACCGCGGCCCAGATCGCCGCGGCCCAGGACGTTGCGACCAACACTTATCACATCGCCGCTGGCGACCTGTCGACGCCCCAGGGCGTGGAACTGGTGGCCAAGGACACGCTGCTGAAGCTGGACTGGAACGTCAGCGACAACCACAAGGTCAACCTGCGCTACACGAAGTCGGAAGAGAGCAACCCGATCTTCCCGAACTTCGCCGCGAACACGCTGTCGCTGTCGTCGAACTGGTACACCCAGGTCAAGACCCTGGAGACCGTCGTCGGCCAGTGGTTCGCCGACTGGACGGACAACTTCTCCACCGAACTGAAGCTTTCGCAGCGCGACTACAAGAGCGATCCGACGAACAACTCCAACCTGCCGCAGGTTGCGCTGATCTGGACGACGCCCGCACCGGCCGGCACGCAAACCGGCAACCGGACGCTGTACCTCGGCACGGAAATGAGCCGCCACTTCAACAGCTTGCACACGAAGACCTTCAATGGCTTCTTCGCAGGCAACCTGTTCCTGGACAAGCACGAGATCAAGGCCGGCGTTGACGTCGAGCGCAACGAGATCTTCAACGCCTTCCTGCAGAACACCAAGGGCGTCTACGTCTTCCAGTCGACCGACCCGATCGCCGATTGGAAGGCTGGCGTGCCGTTCTCCTACCAGGACCAGACGCCGCTGGGAGGCAACACGCTGCGCGACGGTGCCGCCAACTGGACGCTGTCCAACATCGGCCTGTTCGTGCAGGACACCTGGAAGGTCAGCAAGCAGCTGAGCATCGTCGGCGGCCTGCGCCTGGACACGCTCAAGACTGACGACAAGCCCAAATTCAACGCAGCTGCATCTGGCGCGTTCGTGGCGGGCAACCCCGGCACCAACACTCGCCAGACGGGCGGCTTCGGCTACGACAACAGCTACACGCTGGATGGCCAGAAGATCGTGCAGCCGCGCGTCGGCTTCAACTATCAGTTCGACGCTGTCGACAAGCTCAAGACCCAGCTGCGCGGTGGCGTGGGCCTGTTCATGGGCTCGGCCGCCTCGGTGTGGCTGACCAACCCGTACCAGAACACGGGTGTCACGACCGCCAACCTGCAGTGCGGCAACAGCACGGTCGCCTGCAACACCATCCACTACTCGCCTGATCCGAACGCCCAGCCGACGCTGCCTGCGACCAATCCGCCGGCGGCCAACGTCGACTTCATCGCCCCGGGCGTGAAGCAGCCGACCGTCTGGAAGATGAACCTGGCGCTGGACAAGGAACTGCCCTGGTACGGCCTCGTGGCTGGTGCCGAGTGGTTGCACACGGAAGTCGACAAGGGCCTGTACTACCAGTACCTGAACCTGGGGCCGTCCATTTCCAAGTCGCCGACCGACGGCCGCGACATGTACTACAACCTGCAGGGCCGCAACCCACTGTGCTACGCGGGTTCGAACGATGCGGCACCTACCGGTGCACTGGCCACCGCCTGCAATGGCGGCGCTGGTCGCGGCGGCAAGGCGCTGAACAACACGTCCTACGGCAACGTCACCCTGCTGCAGAACACCAGCAAGGGTGATGGCGACGTGCTGACGCTGTCGTTGAACTCGCCCAACAGGTCCGGCCTGGGCTGGGGCGTGGCCTACAGCTACACCCGCGCCACGGAAGTCAGCGGCCTGACCTCGTCGACCGCCAACTCCGGCTGGCTGAACCGCGCGGTCTACAACCCGAACGAAGAAGTGGCGGCAAACGCAGCGACGTTGATCCGCAACCGCTTCACGGGCAATGTGAACTGGGCCAAGGCCTTCTTCGGCAAGTACAAGACCACCTTCGGCCTGTTCTACGAAGGCCGTTCGGGCCACCCGTACAGCTGGACGTTCAACAACGACGTCAACGGCGACGGCGTGGCGGGCAACGACCTGCTGTACGTTCCGAAGGGCCCGGGCTCCGGCGAAGTGATCTTCCGCTCGAGCAGCACCACCAACACCATCACGACCCAGGCCGGACTGGACGCCTTCACGCAGCAGACCTCCTCGGCTGCCGAGGCCAAGTTCTGGTCCATCGTCGATGCCAATCCGGGTCTGCGCAACTCCAAGGGCAAGGTCGTCGGCCGCAACGCGTCGTTCTCGCCCTTCGTCAACAGCTTCGACGTGCGCGTCAGCCAGGAAATGCCTGGCCTCTTCGGCAACAACAAGGGCACGCTGACGCTGGACATCCTGAACTTCGGCAACCTGATCAACAAGCGTTGGGGCCACATCGACGAAGTCGCCTTCGGCACTGGCGGCGCAACGCGCCGTTTCGTGAACTACGGCGGTATCGATCCCTCGACCGGCAAGATGATCTATGCCGTGAACGATCCGACCGACTACACGACCAAGCAGACCCGCGGCGAATCGCAGTGGGCCATGCAGATCACGGCCAAGTACGAGTTCTAAAAGAGCAGAAAAGCTGGACCGCCTTATCGGTCCTGCCAAAGCAAAGGGGCCCCAAAAGGGCCCCTTTTTCATTGCCGCGCGAACCGGCTATTTCTGGATGTCGCCCAGGCAGAGGTACTTCACCTCCACATAGTCCTCGATGCCCTGGCGGCCGCCCTCGCGGCCCAGGCCGGATTGCTTGACGCCGCCGAAAGGCACCTCGGCCGTGGAGATCAGGCCGGTGTTGATGCCCACCATGCCGTATTCCAGCGCCTCGCCGACGCGGAAAATGCGGCCGATGTCGCGGCTGTAGAAATAGCTGGCCAGTCCGAACTCGGTGGAGTTGGCCAGGCGGATCGCATCCTCTTCGGTCTGGAACTTGAAGATGGGCGCCACCGGGCCGAAGGTCTCCTCGCGCGAGCACAGCATCTGCGGTGTCGCATCGGCCAGCAGCGTCGGCTCGAAGAAGTTGCCGCCCGCGGTCTCGAGGCGCTTGCCGCCCGTCAGCAGCTTGGCGCCCAGGGCAATGGCGTCGGCCACATGGGTCTCGACCTTCTGCAGCGCCGCGTCGTCGATCAGCGGGCCGACGTTGATGCCGGCGTCAAACCCGTTGCCTGTCTTCAGCGCGCCGACCTTGGCCGCGAACTTCTCCAGGAAGGCGTCGTAGACGCTGGCCTGCACATAGATGCGGTTGGCGCAGACGCAGGTCTGGCCGGCGTTGCGGTATTTGCTGGCGATGGCGCCTTCCACGGCCGAGTCGAGGTCGGCGTCGTCGAAGACGATGAAGGGCGCATTGCCACCCAGCTCAAGGCTGAGCTTCTTGATGGAGGGCGCGCACTGCTTCATCAGGATGCGGCCGACCTCGGTGGAGCCGGTGAAGGACAGGTGGCGCACCACGTCGCTCTCGCACAGCACCTGGCCGATCTCGATGGACTGCTGCGAGTCGGCCGTCAGCACGTTCAGGACGCCCGCAGGCATGCCGGCCTGCTGGGCCAGTTCGGCCGCGGCCAGGGCCGTCAGCGGCGTGGCCTCGGCCGGCTTGATGATGACGGGGCAGCCCGCGGCGAGCGCCGGAGCGACCTTGCGCGTGATCATGGCCAGCGGGAAGTTCCACGGCGTGATGGCGGCGCAGACGCCGACGGCCTGCTTGATGACCAGATAGCGCTTGGTGGGGTCGGTCGTCGGGATGGTTTCGCCGTAGACGCGCTTGCCTTCCTCGGCAAACCAGTCGAGGAAGCTGGCGCCGTAGATGACCTCGCCGCGGGCCTCGGCCAGGGGCTTGCCCTGTTCGGCCGTCATCAGCCGGGCCAGGTCGTCGGCATGCTTGACCAGCAGCTGCTGCCAGCGCATCAGCACGGCGGCGCGTTCCTTGGCGGGCTTGGAGCGCCAGGCGTTCAGCGCGTTGGCAGCCGCTGCAATCGCGGCTTCAGCGTCGGCGCGGCCCAGATTGGGCACCCGGGCCAGCTCGCGGCCGGTGGCCGGGTCGGTCACGGCAAAGGTGGCCGGGCCGTCCACCCAATTGCCATTGATCAGGGCCTGGGTGCGCAGCAATCCGGGGTTTTCGAGCGCTTCCAGGGGGGAATTCGCGTCCATCAGGGGCTTCTCCAGTCGTATTGACACCCACTCTACCCGCGGGACGTAAAGCCCCCTCTCTACAATCGCCCCTCTTTGTCACTGACCTTTTCCAGGAAGCCCCCGGGATGAAAGCCGCCGAGATCCGCCAGACCTTTCTGAAGTTCTTCGAGTCGAAGGGCCACCAGATCGTCGCCTCCAGCCCGGTGGTGCCGGGCGACGACCCGACGCTGCTGTTCACCAACGCGGGCATGAACCAGTTCAAGGACGTGTTCCTGGGCTTCGACAAGCGCGCCTACACCCGCGCGACGACCAGCCAGAAGTGCATCCGCGCCGGTGGCAAGCACAACGACCTGGACAACGTCGGCTACACCGCCCGCCATCACACGTTCTTCGAGATGCTGGGCAACTTCTCGTTCGGCGACTATTTCAAGCATGACGCCATCAGCTACGCCTGGGAGCTGCTGACCGTCAACTTCGGCCTGCCCAAGGACAAGCTCTGGGTCACGGTCTACGAAGAGGACGACGAGGCCTACGAGATCTGGAACCAGGTGGTGGGCGTGCCGCAAGAGCGCATCGTGCGCATCGGCGACAACAAGGGCGCGCGCTACATGTCCGACAACTTCTGGATGATGGGCGACACCGGTCCCTGCGGCCCCTGCACCGAGATCTTCTACGACCACGGCCCCGACGTGGCCGGCGGCCCCCCGGGCTCGGCCGAGCAGGACGGCGACCGCTACATCGAGATCTGGAACAACGTCTTCATGCAGTTCAACCGCACTGAAGACGGCGTCATGCACAAGCTGCCCAAGCCGTCGGTGGACACCGGCATGGGCCTGGAGCGCCTGGCCGCGGTGCTGCAGCATGTGCACAGCAACTATGAGATCGACACCTTCGTGAACCTGCTGGCGGCCGCCAAGTCGGCGGTCGACGCAGCCGGCGGTGGCGACTGTGATGCCACGAGCCCGTCGCTGAAGGTCATTGCCGACCACATCCGCGCCTGCTCCTTCACCATCGTCGACGGCGTCATCCCCGGCAACGCCGGCCGTGGCTATGTGCTGCGCCGCATCGCCCGCCGCGCCATCCGCCACGGCTACAAGCTGGGCGCTCGCACGCCTTTCTTCCACAAGCTGGTGGCGGCGCTGAGTGCTGAGATGGGCGACGCCTATCCCGAACTGCGCCAGGCTCAAGGACGCGTGACCGACGTGCTGAAGCAGGAGGAAGAGCGCTTCTTCCAGACCATCGCCACCGGCATGGAAATCCTCGAAGCGGCGCTGGCCAAGGGCGGCAACGTCGATGGCGACACCGCCTTCAAGCTGCATGACACCTATGGCTTCCCGGTCGACCTGACCGCCGACGTCTGCCGCGAGCGCGGCGTGACGGTGGACGAGGCCCGCTTCAACGAGCTGCTGGAAGAGCAGAAGAACCGTGCCCGCGCCGCCGGCAAGTTCAAGATGGCCCAGGGCCTGGCCTACAGCGGCGCGGCCACCGAGTTCCACGGCTACGAGCACCTCGTCTGCGAGCACAGCAAGGTCACGGCCATCTACGTCGATGGCGCGCAAGTCAATGAGGCCCAGGCCGGTGACGACGCCGTCATCGTGCTGGACCACACCCCCTTCTATGCCGAGAGCGGCGGCCAGGTCGGCGACGCCGGCGAGCTGCGCAACGGCACGACGCGCGTCGTCGTGGCCGACACGCTGAAGATCCAGGCCGACGTGTTCGGCCACCATGGCCAGGTCGTCGAGGGCACGGTCAAGGTCGGTGACGTGTTCGTCGCGCGCGTCGACGCTGAGCGTCGCGCCAAGACCGTGCGCAACCACAGCGCCACCCACCTGATGCACAAGGCCCTGCGCGAGGTGCTGGGCGCCCATGTGCAGCAGAAGGGCTCGCTGGTGAACGCCGAGCGCACGCGCTTCGACTTCGCCCACAACGCGCCCATGACGGCCGAGGAGATCCGCGAGATCGAGGCGCTGGTCAATGCCGAGATCCTCGGCAACGCCGGCGCCAATGCGCAGGTCATGGCCCTGGACGACGCGCAGAAGTCGGGCGCCATGATGCTGTTCGGCGAGAAGTACGGCGAGACCGTGCGCGTGCTGTCCATCGGCTCGTCCAAGGAACTCTGCGGCGGCACCCACGTGAAGGCGACCGGCGACATCGGCCTGTTCAAGATCGTGGCCGAATCGGGCGTTGCCGCTGGCATCCGCCGCGTCGAAGCCGTCACCGGCGACAACGCGTTGGCCTATCTGCAGTCGCTCGAGACGACGGTGCAGGGCGCCGCCATGACGCTGAAGACCTCGCCGCACGAGCTGGGCGCCCGCCTGCACGCGGTGCTGGATCAGATCAAGTCGCTGGAGAAGGAACTCACCGCGGCCAAGAGCAAGCTGGCTTCCGCCCAGGGCGACGAGCTGCTGGCCCAGGCCGTGGACGTGAAGGGCCTCAAGGTGCTGGCCGCGAGGCTCGAAGGCGCCGATGCCAAGACCCTGCGCGAGACCATGGACAAGCTCAAGGACAAGCTGAAGACGGCGGCCATCGTGCTGGCGGCCGTGGACGGCGACAAGGTCCAGCTGGCGGCCGGCGTCACGGCCGACAGCATTGGCAAGGTCAAGGCCGGCGATCTGGTCAACTTCGTCGCCCAGCAGGTCGGCGGCAAGGGCGGCGGCAAGCCCGACCTGGCCATGGCTGGCGGCACGCAACCCGCGGGTGTGGCTGCTGCGCTGAACAGCGTCGCAGGCTGGGTCGCAGAGCGCGTGTAGTCAACACCTGCCCCCACGAACGAGGCCCGCTGATTGCGGGCCTTTTTCTTTGGCAGGTACGGCCTGGGGCGGCGGGCTGCCGACCATGCCGACGTTCCTGCGTTTCGTCGGCAAGTGCTGGTTCGCGAGGAGGGCGCCGACAACACTGCGCCGGCCCTCCATCCTGCCCACGCCTCAGGAGGGCGGTCCTGCGTCGTCGCGTCGAGCTTCGGGATCGGTGTGTCCCAACTGAAGAAGCTCCCGTGATGAACCACAGAATCTGCATGATCGCTCTGGCCGCATGCGCTGCCTCATTCGCAACCCATGCTGCCGATGCGCCTCAGACGCCCGCCTCCGCTGCCCAGGCTGCGCCCGCCGCCAGCCTGCAGGCCCGACTCACGGCCAGCGTGAACGGCAGCAAGGTGCCGGCCATGGGCGCCGTGGTGATACGCCATGGCCAGGTGATGGAGCTTGCGGTCGCCGGCCTGCGCGCCAAGGGCGGCGCCGAAGCGGTTCAGCGCGGCGATGTCTGGCACCTCGGCTCCAACGGCAAGGCCATGACGGCCACGATGGTCGCGCGCCTGGTGGAGAAGGGCGTGTTGTCCTGGGACGCGCCGCTGGGTCAGTTGCTGCCTGAGCTGGCCGCCGACATGCAGGCCGCCTATCGTGACGTCACCCTGCGTGACCTGCTCGCCCACCAGGCCGGCCTCCAGGGGGATATCGACGAATCCTGGATGGCCGTCTTCTACAAGGACAAGCGCGCCTTGCATGAACAGCGCCTGGCCTTCGCCCGCATTGCGCTTGCGCAGGCCCCGGCCTATGCGCGTGGTGCCGGCGACGGCTATTCGAACTCAGGGGTGCTGATCGCTGGCCTGGCCGCCGAGCGGGCCACCGGCCTGCCCTACGAGGCCCTGATGCAGCGCGAGCTGTTCGAACCGCTGGGCCTGCGCAGCGCGGGTTTCGGCGCCACCCACCGCGGGCAGCCCCTGGGGCACAAGGCGGGCGAGCCTGTCGAAGGCGTTGAGGCGGACAACCCCGCCGTCATTGCGCCCGCCGGTGGCATCACCTTGTCGCTGGAAGACTGGGCCAGGTTCGCCATCGATCAGATGGCCGGCGAGCAGGGCCGCGGCAAGCTGCTGAAGGCCGAGACCTACCGTCTGCTGCACCAACCGGCACGTGAAGGTGGCAAGTTCGCGCTTGGCTGGCGGGCGCAGAACAGCATGGCCGGCGTGAACGCCCGCCACCTCGCCCATACCGGCAGCAACGGCGCCTGGTTCGCCCTCATCGTGCTGAAGCCGGACACCGAAGACGCCGTGCTGGTGACAGGCAATGCCAGTGAAGACGTCGAGGCCGACAAGGCCGTTCGTGCGGTGGCGATCGCCACGCTCAAGGCGATGGCGCCCTAGGCGCGCATCAACAGCCGCGTGGGCGACTCAGAAGGTCTCCCAGTCGCCTTCATCGGTGGCTGCGGCGGGCGCCGGCGCCGGCCTCGGCGCACTGACCGGTGCGGGCTTGGCTGCCGGCGGGGCAGGGCGGGGCGTCGCCGCCTTGGGCGCCGGTGCCGCGGGCTTGGCGGCCGCAGGCTTGGAAGCCGTGACGGGAGCCGGAGCCGGCCGGGGTGCCGAGACGCGATGCGATTCGCTGCCTGAAACACGGAAGACGGCCACCGCTTCGACCAGGCGCTGGGCCTGTTCCTTCAGGCTTTCGGCCGCGGCGGCGGACTCTTCCACCAGGGCCGCGTTCTGCTGCGTCATCTGGTCGAGCTGCACGACCGAGGTGTTGACCGAGGCGATGCCTTCGCTCTGCTCGGTGGCGGCCGAGCTGATCTCGCCGATGATGTCCTGCACACGCTGCACGCTGGAGACGATCTCGCCCATGGTGGTGCCGGCCGTCTGCACCAGGCGGGCACCGTTCTCGACGCGTTCGACGCTGTTGCCGATCAGGGCCTTGATCTCCTTGGCGGCTTCGGCGCTGCGGCCCGCCAGGGAGCGCACCTCGCCGGCCACGACCGCGAAGCCGCGCCCCTGTTCGCCGGCGCGCGCTGCTTCCACCGCGGCGTTCAACGCCAGGATATTGGTCTGGAAGGCGATGCCGTCGATGGTGCCGATGATGTCGCTGATCTTCTTGCTGGCCGCGTTGATCTCGTCCATGGTCGTGACGACCTGGCCGACGACCTCACCGCCACGCGTGGCCGCGGACACAGCGGACTGCACCAGCTGGTTGGCGGTGCGGGCCGAGTCGGCGGTCTGGCGCACGGTGCCGGTCAGCTCGCTCATCGACGAGGCGGCGTTCTGCAGATTGCTGGCCGTCTGTTCGGTGCGCTGGCTGAGGTCGAGGTTGCCGGTGGCAATCTCGGTGCTGGCGGTGCCGATGCTGTCGACCGAGTTGCGTACCGTGCCGATGGTGGAGGCCAGGCGCTGGCGCATGCTCTCGGTGTCCTGGATCAGCGAGCCGATCTCGTCGTTGCGCGTGCTGCTGACCGACTGGCTGAGGTCGCCGTCGGCAATCGCGCCAACGGCCTTCTGCAGCGACGCCAGCGGCTGAGCCACCCAGCGACGCATCATCCACAGCAGGCCGAAACCCAGGCCCACGGCCGTCAGGGCCAGGGCGCCCCAGAAGAAGAACAGCGTCGAGCGGCCGGCGGCCGAGGCCTCACCGCGCGAGACCTGGGCGACGACCCAGTAGCCGGTCTTGTCGCTCTTGCGGGCGATGGCGAAGTTGTCGGAGAGGCCGTTGCCGAGCACGTCGGGCGCGTCGTCGAAGATGACGGCACTCTCCTTCTGCTCGGCCAGGATCTTCTCGAAGCCCGGTGCGACGCTCGACAGCAGCTTGCCCTTGGCCGTCGGGTGGGCGGCGAGCTGGGCCTTGGACGGATCGCTGGGTACGGCGACGATGTAGGTGCCGCCATGCTCGAAGAACTTGGCGCTGCCGGCCATGCGGTCCATGGCCTGCTCGAAGGCATCGAGGTCGAAGCCGACGAAGAGGATGCCCACGACTTTGCCGGCGTCACTCTTGATGGGCTCGTAATGCGTCATGTAGGCACGCCCGAACAACAGCGCGCGGCCTGTATAGGACTTGCCGGCCATGACATTCGCGTAGGCCGGGTGCTGCTTGCCCAGCATGGTGCCCATGGCGCGCTCACCCTTGTCGTTCTTCAGCGAGGTGGTGATGCGCTCGAAGTCGTCGCCCTTGAGCGCGAAGACGGTGGCCACGCCGCCATTGACGGCCGCGAACTTGTCGACCTGGGTGAAGTTGCCGTTGAGCTTGGGACCCCAGTCGCGCAGGTCTCCGGTGGCCTCGTCGAGGTTGAAGCTGGGGCCGAAGTCCTGGCGGAAGGAGCCGAAGCTGCGCTGCACCTGCTTGGCGGCGACTTCGTCCATGGCCTGCATCGTGTCGACCAGGGTGGCGGCCTTGTCGCCGACCCAGGTCTGCACCTGCTCATTGGCGGAGCGCTTCAGCAGGGTGCCGACGATGAGGCTGACAACCAGCAGCACCCCTGCGACGGCGACGGCGCCGGTCAGCGAGACCTGGCGGGCAATGGAGTTGACGGGCTGACTCATGCGAATCTCCAGAAACCAAAGCGTGCAAGGCTCCGCGCACCCCGCCTCGTCGCGGGGGCACGTGAACGTGAATCAGGGCCGGTGATCAGGCGGCGATGGCCGCGTCCATCAGGCCCATCTCGGCGCTGCTCATCAGGCCTTCGATGTCCATCAGGATCAGCATGCGTTCGCCGACCGAGCCGATGCCGGTGATGAAGCTGGTGTCCACCGACGCCGAGCTGAGCTCGGGGGCCGGCTTGATCGCGTCGCGGCTCAGTTCCAGCACGTCGGAGACCGAGTCCACGACGGCACCGACGACGCGGTTCTTCACGTTCAAGACGATGACGACCGTGAAGCTGTTGTACTCGGCCGTGGCGCAGTTGAGCTTCAGGCGCAGGTCGACGATGGGAACGATGACGCCGCGCAGGTTGACGACACCCTTGATGAAGTCCGGCGCATTGGCGATGCGCGTGGGCTGCTCGTAGGAACGGATCTCCTGCACCTTCAGGATGTCGATGCCGTATTCCTCGGAGCCGAGGCGGAAGGTCAGGTATTCGCCACTCTTGGGGCCGTGGGCCTTGGCAGTGACGGCGCCTTGCTGGCGCAGGGCCGGAACGTTGGCTTCCATGCAGACCTCTCCTAGTGTTGTGATGGTTCAGTGGCGCGAGCGGCGCACCAGGCTGCCGACGTCCAGGATCAGGGCCACGCGGCCGTCGCCCATGATGGTGGCGCCGGACACGTCGTTGACCTTGCGGTAGTTGGCCTCGAGGTTCTTGACGACGACCTGCTGCTGGCCGAGCAGTTCGTCCACCAGCAGCGCGACGCGGCCGCCTTCGGCCTCGACGACGACCATGATGGATGACACGTGCTCGAAGTCGAAGCGCGGCACGTCGAAGACCTTCTCGAGCTCGATGACGGGCATGTACTCGTCACGGACCTCGACGACGCGGCCGGAGCCGGCGACGGTCTTGATGGTGTCGGCCTGAACCTGGAAGGACTCGACGACGGAGGACAGCGGCAGGATGTAGCACTCGTCGCCGACGCCCACGCTCATGCCGTCCATGATGGCCAGCGTCAGCGGCAGGCGCACGGACACCTTCATGCCGTAGCCTTCGGCGGAGTCGATCTCGACCGTGCCGCCCAGCGAGGTGATGTTCTTCTTGACCACGTCCATGCCCACACCGCGGCCGGACACGTCGGTGACCTGCTCGGCGGTGGAGAAGCCGGGCGCGAAGATCAGGTTCCAGCATTCGGCGTCGGTCATGGTGTCCGGCGCGTCGATGCCTTTTTCACGGGCCTTCTTGATCAGCTTGTCGCGGTTCAGGCCGCGGCCGTCGTCGCGCACTTCGATGACGATGCTGCCGCCCTGGTGGGAAGCGACCAGTGTGATCGTGCCCTGCTCGGGCTTGCCGCGGGCGATGCGGTCGGCCGGCATTTCGACACCGTGGTCGCAGCTGTTGCGCACCAGGTGGGTCAGCGGGTCGGTGATCTTCTCGACCAGGCTCTTGTCCAGTTCGGTGGCTTCACCCTGGGTGACCAGCTCGACCTTCTTGCCCAGCTTGGCGGCCAGGTCGCGCAGCATGCGCGGGAAGCGGTTGAACACCGTCGACATCGGAATCATCCGGATCGACATGACGGACTCTTGCAGGTCGCGCGTGTTGCGCTCCAGGTCGGCCAGGCCCGAGGTCAGCTGCTGGTAGAGGCCGGGATCGAGCTCGCGGCTGTTCTGGGCCAGCATGGCCTGGGTGATGACGAGTTCACCGACGAGGTTGATGAGCTGGTCGACCTTTTCAATGGAGACGCGCAGCGTCGTCTGGTCCATGCCGCCGCCCGCGGGCTTGGCATCGGTCTTGGCCGGCGTGGCGGCACGGGCCGGCACGATGGCGGCAGCCGGTGCGGGCGCTGCGGTGGGGGTGGCTTCGACCGCAGCGCCGGCCGGCACACCCGGGGCGTCGTCGAAGAAACCATAGCCGGGGTCGCCGGACGGCGCTTCGGCCGGCGGGGCGCCCGGAGCGCCGTCGTAGAAGCCGAAGCCGGTGCCCAGGGGCATCAGCTTGACCTGCTCGCGGGCCACGTGGAAGGTGAAGAGGTCCAGCAGGTCGTTGTCGGTGGAGCTGGTCAGCACCTTGAAACGACGCATGCCGTCCGAGCTCTGGCCCGCGTCCAGCGGCTCGATGGTGCCGAGATCGGTGATTTCCTTGAACAGCTCGACCAGGTTGTCGGCCAGGCTCATGTCGGTCAGCGGGCCGACCTGCAACTCCAGCAGGCGCGCGCCGGGCTTGGCCGGCGCTGCGGGTGCGGCAGCCACGGGGGCGGAGGCCGGTGCGGCGGCAGCCTTCGGTGCGGGCGCAGCCGCCGGAGCGCCGCCGCCTTCGACGAAGCTCTTGATGCTGACCAGCAGGTCGGTCGTGTCGAAAGGGTCGGCGCCCGAGCCCTGGTGGCGGCCGAGCTGGGCGCGCAGCGCGTCGCCCGACTGCAGCAGCACGTCCACCATGGCCGCATTGGGCTGCAGTTCGTGGCGGCGCAGCTTGTCCAGCAGCGTCTCCATCTGGTGGGTCAGCTCGGCAACGTCGCTGAAGCCGAAGGTCGCCGCACCACCCTTGATGGAGTGGGCGCAGCGGAAGATGGCGTTCAGCTCTTCATCGTCGGCCGCCTCGACGTTCACATTGAGCAGCAACTGCTCCATGTTGTCGAGGTTCTCGCCGGCTTCTTCGAAGAAGACCTGGTAGAACTGGCTGAGGTCGATGCCAGCACTGATGCTGGCGCCTTCTGAGGTCATGTCACCCATGGCTGGTGCTCCCCTGGAAACTCTGACTTCAGCGGATGACCTTGCCGATCACTTCGATCAGCTTGGCCGGATCGAAAGGCTTGACCAGCCAGCCGGTGGCGCCGGCGGCGCGGCCCGCCTGCTTCATCGCGTCGCTGGACTCGGTGGTCAGGATCAGGATGGGCGTGGTCTTGAACTTGGGGTTCTCGCGCAGCTTCTTGGTCAGGCTGATGCCATCCATGCGCGGCATGTTCTGGTCGGTCAGCACGAGGTCGAAGTCGCGCTGGCCGGATTTTTCCCAGGCGTCCTGCCCATCCACCGCTTCCACCACGTTGAAGCCGGCGTTCTTGAGCGTGAAGGCCACCATCTGGCGCATCGAGGCCGAGTCGTCGACAGCAAGGATTGAGTGGGTCATCTGTTTTTCTCCGAGGGGACTTGTTGCCTGGGGGCTGAGATTGGCGGGGGGATTCAGAAGAGTTCGATGGAACCAGCGTCCATCTCGTCCTGCGTGACCGGGTTGGGCCGCAGCGGCGCGATCTCGACGACGGCCGCGCCGTCCTCGTCGTCCATGCCGAAGGTGTCGCGGGCCAGTTGGTCGGAGCAGTTGCGCAGGCGCTGGCTGGTGTGGGCGATGAGCTGTGTCGCCATGTCCTGGAATTGCAGGGCCGTGATGGCGCCGGCGATGTCCTGCATGATCTGCTTCAGGCCATCGGCGGCGGGGCCGCCATCCGTGCCGCTCAACAGCGACATGGCCTGGTTGGAGGCGCTGTAGAAATGGTTGGACAGGGCTTCGCCGGCGTCGTCCAGCAGGCGTTGCAGGCGCTCGAGGTCGTGGGTCACCGTCATCAGGTGATCCTGCAGTTCCGCGGCCGCCAGCAGCGGCATGGCGGCCACGGCTCCATCGAATTCAGCGGCGGTGGAAGGTTCTGTCTGCATCGTGTCTCCGCGAGGGGATGCTGCTTCTTGTCCCAAGCCCTGTGGATACCCTCAGGGCGAATGCATCATGGCATGTTCACCCCTTTTTCGGCCACTGTCGACCTTGAGATGTCGCGAGAACGAGCCGTATTACCGGTCTGAACCGGGTCGAGTGTGGTGCCGGGCCATATGTCGCAGGCGGCGGCATACTGCGCCCCCATGACGATTTCTGGTGTGGGGCAGGCGCCCCGGCTCCTGCGTGTGCTGCATGTCGAGGACTCCGAACTCGACCATCAACTCATCCTCGCCCAGCTCGGCCGCGCCGGGCTGAAGGTCGAGATGGAGAGGCTGGATGCGCTGCCGGCCGTGCTGGCTGCGCTGGATCGCCCGTGGGACGCCATCATCTCGGACTACAACCTGCCGGGCTTCACGGGCCTGGAGGTGCTGGAGGCCCTGAAGGAACGCCGCCTGCTGATGCCCTTCATCCTGGTGTCCGGCGAGATCGGCGAGGACACCGCCGTCGGGGCGATGCGCAACGGCGCCTCCGACTACCTGCTGAAGAACAACCTCAACCGCCTGGCGCCGGCCCTGCTGCATGCCATCGACGCGGCCGAGAGCGAAAAGGCCCGCGCCGCGGCCGACCACGAGCTGGTCAAGTCCAAGCAGCGCCTGCACCAGTTGGCCGGCCATCTGCAGACCAGCGTCGAGCTGGAGCGGGCCGCCATCGCGCGCGAGATCCATGACGATGTCGGCGGGTCGCTGACGGCCGTCAAGTTCGACCTGGCCTGGATCGACCGCCATGCCCAGGAGCCCGAGGTGAGGGCGCGGGTCAGCGCGGCCCTGGAGACGGTCAATGCCGCCATCGAGGCCAGCCAGCGCATCATGCACAACCTGCGCCCGGCCATCCTGGAGCAGGGCCTGGTAGCGGCCCTGCAGTGGATGACGGCCCGCTTCGAGCGCCGCACGGGCATCGAGGCCGGCCTGCGCATCGGCGAGGAGAGGCTGGAGCTGCCCTCGGGCGTGCCCCTGGTGGCCTACCGCACCGCCCAGGAGGCGCTGACCAATGTGTCCAAGCATGCGCTGGCGACCCGGGTCGACATCGAACTCAGCCAGGATTCCGGCGTGCTGACACTGGAGATCCGCGACAACGGCCGCGGCATGGGCGCCAACGACCTCGCCAAGGAGCGGTCCTTCGGCATCCGCGGCCTGCATGAGCGCGCCGCCACCGTGGGTGGCTGGGTCGACCTGTCCAGCCCGCCGGGCGGGGGCACCAGCCTCATCCTGACCGTGCCGCTGGCCCAGGACGCCATCGACGCGCTGGACGACTCGACCGACTTCAGCAAGGATGACGGCAACTCGATCTGGGGGCGTGTGTGATCCGCGTCATCCTCTGTGACGACCATGGCCTGATCCGCCGCGGCATCCGCGACACGCTGGCCGATGCCCAGGACATCGAGGTCGTCGGCGAAGCCGGCGACTACACCGAGCTGCGCGGCCTGCTGCACACCCTGGGCAAGGACAACCCCTGCGACGTGCTGGTGCTGGACATCAACATGCCGGGCCGCTCGGGCCTGGACGTGCTGCATGTGCTCAAGGACGAGGGCAACCCGGTGCGCACGCTGATCGTGTCCATGTACCCGGAAGACCAGTACGCCATCCGCGCGCTGAAGGCCGGCGCCTATGGCTATGTCAACAAGGGCGGTGACCCGGCCACGCTGGTGCAGGCGGTGCGCACCGTGGCCCAGGGCCGCAAATACGTGACGCCCGAGATCGCGCAGATGCTGGTCGAGAGCCTGACCGCGCCCGTCACCGAGCAGGCCCACCACAAGCTGTCCGACCGCGAACTGCAGACCCTGGTCATGATCGCCTCGGGAAAGCGCCTGTCGGACATCGCCGAGGAGCTGATGCTCAGCCCCAAGACCGTCAGCGTCTACCGCGCCCGCGTGCTGGAGAAACTGGGGCTGACGAACAATTCCGAGCTGACGGTCTATGCCATCCGCAATGGCCTCGTCGCCAGCTGAGGGGCCGTCCGGACGACCGCGCCGTCGGCCTTCGCTGGTCCGGCGGCTGACGCGGCTCAGCGTCACCGTCATGGGCGCCGCCCTGTTGTTGAGCTCGCTGGCCCTGGCCGTGTGGGTGCACCACAGCCTGCGCGAGGCCCAGCTCAAGGCGGCCGAACAGTCAGCCCAGCTGCTGGCCGAGAACCTGGCGCCGGCCCTGGCCTTCCATGACGAGAGAGCGACGCGCGAGGCCTTGGTCGCCTTCAGCCGCCGTGAGGGCCTGCAAAGCCTGGTCGTGCGCCAACCCAATGGCGAAACCTTCTCGCATTGGCCGGGGGCGATCGCGGCGGCGCCCTGGAGCGATGCGCCGGTCCAGGTCGACTGGCAGGGGCTGCGCCTGGTGGTGCCGGTGCGGCTGCACGGTGAACGCCTCGGCAGCCTGGGCTGGCAGGAGTCATTTGAGGCCTTGAACGACACCTTGCTGCGACTGGCCGCTGGCGCCGTCACGGTGCTGGCCCTCGCCCTGGTGGGCGCCAGCCTGCTGCTGCGCTGGACGCAGCGGCGTGCGCTGGCGCCGCTGATTGCGCTGTCGCGCCTGGCCGAGCGGGTCGCCACCAGCCAGGACTACAGCCTGCGCGCCGCCGTGCGCGAGAACGACGAGGTCGGACGGCTGGCCGAGCGTTTCAACGGCATGCTCAGGCGCATCGAAGTCTGGCACGAGGACATGAACCAGCGGCTCGCCCAGGAGCAGCAGAGCGGCCGCGCCTTGCAGCAACTGGCCCATCGCGACACCCTGACCGGCCTGCCCAACCGCCTGGCCTTCGAGCTGACGCTGGAACGCCTCTTCATCGATCTGCACCACGCACCCCCGACCGGCCAGGCCGGGGGGCAACGCCTGGCCCTGCTCTTCATCGACCTGGACAACTTCAAGCATGTCAACGACCGTTGCGGCCATGCCGCGGGCGACGCCGTGCTCACCGAGGTCAGCCGGCGCATGAGCAGCGTGCTGCGCGCCAGCGACACCCTGTTCCGCCTCGGCGGCGACGAGTTCGCCCTGCTGGTGGCCGACGTCGCGGAACCCGACGTCGTCGAGCAGCTGGCCGGCCGCCTCATCGACAGCGTGAACCAGCCCCTCGTGGTTCAGGGCCAGGTCCAGCCCGTCGGGGCCACCGTGGGCCTGGCTTTCGTGCCCGATGACGCAACCGACCCCCAGTCGCTGCTGTCCGCTGCGGACGCCGCCATGTACGCTGCCAAGCATGCCGGCAAGAACACCTTTCGCAGGGCGACCAGCGACCACCCTGCGGGCCCTTGAGCTCTGCGCCTTGCTGTTGCTGGGCGCGCCCGCCCTGGCCCAGAACAGTGACATTCCCAGCCTGGAAGACCTGATCCGCACGGAACGGCGCGGCGCGGCTGCCGATGTGTCGGTCAGCACCGCCTCGCGCCAGGCCCAGAGCGCCGATCTGGCGCCTGCCGTCACCCATGTCGTCAGCCGCCAGGACATCGCCCGCCTGGGCCTGCGCACCCTGGGCGACGTGCTGCGCCGCATGCCAGGCCTGGAGGTGCGCGAGGACGACGAGTTCACCCGCGTGGCCGTGCGCGGCGTGGCGCCGGGCGACTTCAACGGCCGCGTCCTCTTCCTGCTCGACGGCCTGCGGCTGAACGACAACCTCTACGACGCCGGCCCCATCAACCGGGAGTTCTATGTCGACGTCAGCCTCATCGAGCGTGTCGAGTTCACGCCCGGTCCCGGCTCGGCCCTGTATGGCAGCAACGCGCTGCTGGGCGTCGTCAACATCGTCACCCAGCGTGCCGACACCCTGGCCGGCCCGCAAGCCCATGTGGTGCTGTCGCCGCGTGGCCAGGTCAGCGCGCGGCTGAGCTATGCCCAGCGCCTGGACAGTGGCGCCGAGTGGCTCGCCGCCTTCAGCAGCGACGAGGAGCCCCACACGCCGCTGCTGTTCGGCGAGCCGCAGGAATACCGCGCGCAACTGCAGCCGCTGGAATGGGACAGGGCCAGGCGCTGGCTGCTGGGCGGGCGGGCCGGCGGGCTGTCGCTGCGCGTCGGCGGCGTGCAGCGCGAGCGCGGCCTCTACACCTTCCTGCCCAAGTCGGGCGACATCACCGGCGGCGTCAACTCCCTGCGCGAGAACTTCGCCCAGGCCGGTTGGGAGGGGCGGGCCGCCGACTGGGACCTGCACCTGGGCCTGGCCTGGCAGCAGTCGCGCTACCGCGAGGAGCAGGCCGACGACAGCGAGGCCGAGCTGCGCACCAGCCGCTTCGAGGCGCTGGGACGCTGGTGGCTGGGTGAGCTGCGCCTGGCGCGCGCCTGGGGTGGCCCCGACGGCGACAGCCACACCACCAGTTTCGGCATGGACTGGCAGCGTGACAGCGTGCAGCGCTTCCGCTACGTCTACCTGGGCGAGGCGCCCTATGACGAGAACTACACGTCGCAGCGCCTCGGCTTCTATCTGCAGGACGAGTGGCGGCTGGCCGAGCGCCAACGCCTGGTGCTGGGCCTGCGCCAGGACGGCGTGCAGGGCGGCGACTCGAGCTGGAACCCGCGCGCGGCCTGGGTCTGGTCGCCCGCGCCGGGGCAGAGCCTGAAGCTGATGTGGGGCACGGCCTTTCGCGCGCCCAACCGCTTCGAGCGTTCGCTGAACCAGGGCTCGGGTGTCGACGCGCCCCGGCCGGAGCGCCTGCGCACCACCGAACTGGCCTGGCAAGGACCGCTGCCCGGTTGGGGCGTCGGGGCCTGGACCTGGCAGGCCTCGCTGTTCACGAGTCATCTCGTCAACTTCATCGAGCGCGGCGACGCCAAGCCCTTTGCCAACATGCCGGTCGCGCGTTCGCGCGGCGCCGAGCTGGGCTTGAACGGCCATTGGGGCGAGGGCTGGCAGCTGCAGCTCAGCCTCATGGGCCAGCGCAACCGCGCGGCCGACGGCAGCCGCCAGGCCTACAGCCCCGGCGAGACATTGAAGTGGGCGCTGCAGATGCCCGTGGCGGGACCGACGCTGCGCCTGTCGCTGAGCGGCTGGGCGACGACCGAGCGCGTCGGCGATCAGCGCCTGCCCGGCTACGCCCAGCATCAGGCCCATCTGCTGTGGCAACCGAGCCGGCGCTGGGACTTCTTCGTCGGCGCCGAGAACGTGGGCGGCCGCGCCTATGCCGAGTCCAGCGGCGCCGGCTATACCGCACCCGCCTATCACCAGGGCACGCGCTGGCAGGCCGGCCTGACCTGGCGCGGAGACGCGCCTTGAGATCCTGGCGGTTGTTGCCGCTGCTGCTGGCCGCCGCGCTGGTGCGGGCCGACAGCCTGGACGAGGACAGGCTGCGCGCCGCATTCGTGCTGCGCCTGGCCCAGTACACCCAATGGCCGGCGCCGGCGGCCGAGAGCCCGACGCTGTCGCTGTGCGCGGCGGGCCTGCAGCCCGCCGGGTTGGAGGCCGTGCGCGCACTGGCGAGCCGCCAGGTGGGGGCGGCCCAGCTCAAGGTGAGGGTGCTCGGCGAGCCGCGCGACGCGGCGCGTGACTGCCAGGTGCTGCTGCTCGGCCATGCCGACGCGGCGACGCTGCGCCACTGGATCGCGGCCGCCGGCGACGGACCCGTTCTCGTCATCGCCACCAGCCCCGAGGCGATGCGCGCCGGTGTCTGCATCGCCCTCATCAGCGAGCCCCAGGGCATGGCTTTTGCCGTCAACCATGGCGAGTCGCGCCGGCGCGGCCTGAGCCTGGCGGCCCCGGTGCTGAAGCTGGCCCGCGAGGTTCGTTAAGGCGGGCGCACCCGCCGTTCATCCCCCCGGGCTGTCGATTCGCCAGCCCGGGTCGCCGTTCATCGATTGATGACACCCTGTGGCAGCAGGCGCTGCACAATCCGCCCCGGTTCCAAAAGGGTGGCCGTGAGGCCGGTGCGTTCGTGGGCCGTTGAGGTCTGGCGAGCAGGACTTTCAGGGGGCGTGTCATCGATACCGGATTGCTGAAGGAGCTGCGCATCGAAGGTGCGCATCGCGAGGACCATGACGGCGGCGGGCCGCCCAAATGGGTGTGGGCCTTGATCGTGGCCGTCGTGCTGCTGGCCGGCGGTGGCGCCTGGGCCTGGTGGTGGCTGTCGGGCAACAAGCCCGTGCCGGTGCAGACCGCCACGGTCCGCGCCAATGGCCAGGGCGCCAGTGCCGATGCCGTGCTGCAGGCCACGGGCTATGTGACGGCACGCCGCATGGCGACCGTGTCGGCCCAGATGACCGGCACGCTGACCGAGGTTCTCATCGACGAAGGCTTCAAGGTCAAGAAGGGCCAGGTGCTGGCACGGCTGGACGACACCGGGTTGAAGGCCGGCCTGGCAGCGGCCCAGGCGCAGGCCGCCGCAGCCGAGGCGTCCACCGGCCAGTTGCGCGCCCAGCTCGCGCAGGCCGAGGCCGATGCGCGCCGCCAGGCCGAACTGTCGGCCAGCGGCATGAGCACGCGCCAGAACCAGGAGCAGACGGCCACTGCCGTGAAGACCATCAAGGCCCAGATCGAGGCCTCGCTGCGCCAGGCCGAGGCGGCGCAGGCCCAGGTGCGCCAGGCGCGCGTCAACTTCGACTACGCCACCGTGAAGGCGCCGTTCGACGGCGTCGTCACGGCCCGCGCAGCCCAGGTGGGCGAAATCATCTCGCCGTTGTCCGCCGGCGGCGGCTTCACGCGCACCGGCGTGGGCACCATCGTCGACATGGACTCGCTGGAGGTGAACGTCGACGTCAACGAGGCCTATATCGCCCAGGTCAAGGCCGACATGCCCTGCGAGGCCGTGCTGGACGCCTACCCGGACTGGAAGATCCCCGCCCACGTCGTGGCCGTCATCCCCAGCGCCGACCGCGGCAAGGCCACCGTCAAGGTGCGCGTGGCCCTGGAGAAAAAGGACGACCGCGTCGTGCCCGACATGGGGGTGCGCGTCAGCTTCCTGGCTACCAAGCCCAAGGCCGAGGTGGCGGTCGTGCCCGGCGTGCTGCTGCCGCCGGACGCGCTGGCCCAGCGCGATGGAAGCGATGCCGTCTTCGTCGTCCATGACAACCGCGCCGAACAGCGAGCTGTCAAGCTCGGTGCAGACGTGGGCAAGTTCAAGCTCGTCACCTCCGGCCTGAAGGCGGGTGAGACGGTCGTCGTGTCGCCCCCGGCCGAGCTGAAGCAGGGATCCACCATTTCCAACAAGGAATGAAGATGAGCGCTTTGATCGAAGTCCGTGACCTGTCCAAGGTCTACACCCGCGGCAAGCAGAAGGTGGAGGTGCTGCACCACATCGACCTCGATGTGCAGCAGGGCGATTTCCTGGCGCTGATGGGCCCCTCGGGTTCGGGCAAGACGACGCTGCTGAATCTGATGGGTGGGCTGGACGCCCCCAGCGGCGGCGCCATCAGCGTGGGCGGCGAGCGCATCGACAAGCTGTCGGGCGCGGCCCTGGCCAAATGGCGTGCGTCCAAGGTCGGTTTCGTCTTCCAGTTCTACAACCTGATGCCGACGCTGTCGGCGCAGAAGAACGTCGAGCTGCCGCTGCTGCTGACCAAGCTGTCCGCCGGCGAGCGCAAGAAGCGCGCGGCCATCGCGCTGCAACTCGTCGGCCTGGCCGACCGCGCCTCGCACAAGCCCACCGAGCTGTCGGGCGGCCAGCAGCAGCGCGTGTCCATTGCCCGCGCCATCGTGTCCGACCCGACGCTGCTGGTCTGCGACGAACCCACCGGTGACCTGGACCGCCAGTCGGCCGAGGATGTGCTGACGCTGCTGCAGGCCCTGAACCGCGAGCATGGCAAGACCATCGTCATGGTCACCCACGACCCGCGCGCCGCCGCCCGTGCCAGCCACACCCTGCACCTCGACAAGGGCACGCTGGTGACCGAAGCCACCGCTTGAGGAGGCGCGATGAAATACCTCCATCTCATCTGGGCCGCGCTGTTCCGGCGCAAGGGCAGGACCTTCCTGACCCTGGTGTCCATCATCACGGCCTTCCTGCTGTTCGGCCTGCTGGACGCGGTGCGCGTCGGTTTTGACCAGGCCGGCAAGAGTGCCAACGGCGCCCAGAGATTGCAGACGGGCTCCAAGCTCAGCTTCATCCAGCTGCTGCCGATGTCATTGAGCGCGCGCATCTCGCAGATCGACGGCGTCAAGGACGTGGCCTTCGCCAACTGGTTTGGTGGGGCCTACCAGAAGCCCGAGAACCAAGTCTTCAGCTTCGCCGTCGCGCCCAACTACCTGGATGTCTATCCGGAGATGGAAGTCTCGGCCGAGCATCGCAAGGCCTTTGCCGAAACCAAGGACGGTGCCATCGTCGGCGAAGGTCTGGCGCGCAAGTTCGGCTGGAAGGTGGGCGACACGGTGCCCATGCAATCCACCATCTTTCCGGACCGCAACGGCAGCCAGAACTGGCCGTTCAAGATCGTCGGCCTCATCCATGTGGCCGACAAGAAGTCGGGCGCCTGGTACGACCAGATGTTCCTGCTGAACTGGAAGTATTTCGACGACACCACGCCCTGGAACAACGGCCAGGTGGGCTGGTATGTGACCCGCGTCAAGGACGTCAACCAGGCCGACCGCGTGCTGAAGGCCATCGACGAGATCTCGGCCAATTCCGACCACGAGACGCGCACCCAGACCGAGGCGGCGGCCATGTCCAGCTGGATGAAGCAGGTGGCCGACATCAACCTCATCGTCACCTCCATCATGGGCGCCGTGTTCTTCACGCTGCTGCTGCTGGCCGGCAACACCATGATGCAGGCGGTGCGCGAGCGCACCGGCGAGATCGCGGTGCTGAAGACGCTGGGCTTCTCGGGCGAGAGCGTGCTGTCCATGGTGCTGGCCGAGTCGGTGCTGTTGCTGCTGATCGGTGGTTCGGTCGGCCTGCTGCTGGCCAGCGTCATTGGCCCCGTCGTCAGCAAGGGCAGCGGTGGCGCGCTGAATCTGCCGGCGGCGGGAGCCGCGAGCTGGATGACGGGCATCGGCCTGGCGCTGTTTTTCGGCCTGGCCGTGGGCGCGCTGCCCGCGGTACGTGCCATGCGCGTGAACATCACCGATGCACTGGCCGGGAGGGCATGACATGAAATTCCTGAAGAACTTCGGGCTCGTCCTGCTGCTCGTCATCGTGTTAGTGGCCTGGGTGATGATGCCTTGGCAGGGCGCACTCGCCGTGGCTGTGCTGCTGGGCCTGTGGATGTTCCTGTTCCGCAGCGGCGCGCAGGCCCGCTCGGTCACCGCGGTGGGCATCAGCACGCTGACGCAGCGCCTGGGCTCGTCGGCCGTCATCGTTGTCGGCATCGCCGGCGTGGTGGGCGTGCTGGTGGCCCTGCTGGCCATGGCCGAGGGCTATGCGCAGACCCTGCGCAACTCCGGGTCGCTGGACACGGCCATCGTCATGCGCGGCGCCTCAGCCAACGAGGTGTCGTCCTCGCTGAGCCGTGAGGACATCGTGCAGATCGAGCAGGCCCCGGGCATCGCCCGTAACGCCAAGGGCGAGCCGCTGATCTCGGCCGAGACGGTGGTGGCGGCCAACCTGCCCATCAAGGGCGGCAAGGCCGACGAGTCCGGCAGCGCCCAGGTGCGCGGCATCAGCGAGGCGGCCTTCGTCGTGCGCCCCAACGCCAAGATCGTCGAGGGCAAGATCTTCCAGCCCGGCCTGCGCGAGATCGTCGTCGGCAAGGGCGCCGTGCGCCAGTTCGAGGGCCTCAAGGTCGGCGCGACGCTGAAGCTGGGCAACCAGCCCTGGACCATCGTCGGCATCTTCGCCTCGGGCGACGCGATGGAGTCGGAGCTGTGGGCCGACGCCAATGTCGTCAACGACGCCTACAAGCGCGGCAGCGGCCGCAACTCGGCCACGGTCAAGCTCGAGAACCCGGCGGCCATCAAGGCCTTCAGCGAGTCGCTCGAAAACAACCCGCAGCTCAAGGTCAAGGCCAGCACGACGCTGGACTTCTTCGCCAAGCAGAGCGAGCAGATGACCAAGGTGCTGCGCATCATCGGCATCGTGGTCGGCTCCATCATGGCCGTCGGCGCGGTGTTCGGCGCACTGAACACCATGTTCGCGGCCGTGGCGGCGCGGGCCCGTGAGATCGCCACGCTGCGGGCCATCGGCTTCCGCGGCCTGCCGGTGGTGGTGGCCGTGATGCTGGAGACGACGCTGCTGGCCCTGATCGGCGGCCTCATCGGTGGCGGCGTGGCCTGGCTGATCTTCAACGGCTTCGAGGCCTCGACGATGGCGGCCGGTTCGGTCGGCAAGCTCAGCTTCAACCTGGCCGTTTCGCCGGGCCTGCTGTGGGAGGGCATCAAATGGGCCCTGGCCATCGGCTTTGTGGGCGGGCTGTTCCCGGCGGTGCGGGCGGCTTCGCTGCCGGTGACGACGGCGCTGCGGGAGGCGTGAGCCGGCGGCGCCCGGCAGCTTCATGCCCTCAACCTTGGGGACGTTCAGGACAGGGCGGCGTCCCATCCATGCTGGAATCCCTTCGCCGTCGGCTGCACGACGGACGAAGAGGATTCCCCGCATGAAGCATTTCGCCCTGTCCGCCGCATGCCTGGCCTCGCTGGCTGCTGCGGCTCCGCCTGCTGCCTTGCCGTTCATGGAGACCGTGAACGGCATCCCGCTGGCGGACGAGTACCGCTGGATGGAGGATCCCGCCAAGGCCGCAGAACTGAGCGCCTGGGTGTTGTCCGAATCGTCTACCGCCCATGCTTCGCTGCGGGCGTTGCCCGAGCGCGGAGCGTTCGCGGCGGCGCTCAGGGAGGTGTCGTCCGATCTCACCAAGGTGCGCGACGTGCAGGTCGCTGGCCCTGTGACCGTGTTTCGCCGCACCGCCGCCGGCGACAAGACAGCCAAGCTCATCGTCCGGGAGAACGGCAAGGAACGCGTGCTGATCGATCCCAACACGGTGCAGGGCTCGGTCGTGGCGATAGGCAGTGTGTCGCTGTCGCCCGACGGCAAGCTGGTGGCGGTGCACCAGTCCAAGGGCGGCGCCGAGGTGGGAGACATCACCCTCTACGACGTCGCCACGGGCCAGGCGGTGGGCGCGCCCATCCCGAACATCTGGAGTGAGTTTGCGCTGCAATGGCTGGGTGACGACTGGGTGAGTTACACGCAGATGGCGCCCGCCGGCAGCCGCGCCGACCCCATCACCGGCATGCGCACCTTCCTCAAGCGAGTGTCCGACGCCGGTCCCGGGCAGCCCGTCTTCGGGTTTGAGTCGCAGGGGCCTGCCTTCGCCGAGAAAGACTTTCCCGCCGTGCGCGGCACCCCATGGAGCGAGTGGGTGCTGGCCACGGGCGGCGGTGCGCGGGTCGACGTCAACTACTGGATCGCACGCAAGGCCGACCTGACTGCCGGCAAGCCGGCGTGGACGGTGCTCGCCACGTTGGACGACAAGGCCAATGATGCCGACGTGTTCGGCAACGCCGCTTTTGTGCTGACCACCAAGACCAACCCCTCGGGTGCCATCGTCCGCCGCACCCTCAACGGCCCGGGCCTGGGCGAGCCCGCCACGGTGTTCGAAGGGGGCGCGCGGCTCGTGCTGACCGGCCTCATCGTCGCCAAGGACGGCATCTATGCCGCCGCGCAGACCGACGGCGTCACGCGTCTCTTCTACAGCCCTGACGGGCAGCGCAAGTTCGCCGAGGTCAAGCTGCCGCTGGAGGCCGGCGACATCCTCGACCCGCACGTCAATGTCGACGGCAGCGGCGCCACGCTGGGGCTGATGGGCTGGGTGTCCAACGCTCGCAGCTACGCGCTGGCCAAGGGCAGGATCACCGATACCGGCATCGGCAGCCAGACGTGGGACGGGGCCCGCGGCATGCAGGTGGACCGCATGCAGGCCAGAAGCGCCGACGGCACGATGGTGCCGCTGGTGGTGCTGCACAGGAAGGGGCCGCTGCCCAAGGGCGGCATGCCCACCATCCTGGAAGCCTACGGCTCCTACGGCGTGTCCTCCACGACGCCCGTCTACTGGCGCGACTTCATGGCATGGCTCTCGCGCGGTGGGGCGATGGCCTTTTGCGGCGTGCGCGGCGGCAGCGAGCGCGGTCGGGCCTGGCATGAAGGCGGGCGCAGCGCCAACAAGCCCAATGGCCATGCCGACTTCATCGCCTGCGCGCAGACGCTCAAGGCCAAGGGCATTGCCAAGCCCAAGGGCGTCGTCGGCATGGGCACCAGCGCAGGCGGCGCTCTCGTCCCGCCCGCGGCGCTGAAGCAGCCCGGCGCCTTTGCAGGCCTGGTGCCGCGCGTGGCCGTGCTCAACACCTCGCGCCTGGCTGCAGCGCCCAACGGCGCCAACCAGTTCGACGAGTTCGGCGACCCAGCGACCCCTGAAGGTTTCAAGGCTCTGCTCGCCATGGACGCCTACCAGGCCCTGACCACGGCGACAGACATGCCCGACACCTTGATCACCATCGGCCTCAACGACAAGCGCGTCGCCCCCTGGATGAGTGCCAAGTTCGCCGCACGGGCGCAAGCCAGGTTCGGCGACCGGCGCAAGATCTGGCTGCGCGCCGAAACCGATGGCGGCCACGGCCACGGTACCGCCGAGGAAGCGAGGGCGGCCGAGTACGCCGACATCTTCGCGTTTGCGTGGGACAGGGCGCGCTAGATTTGAGCCGGCGGACGGCGTGATCTGGGAGGCCGATCGCGGTGGCGCCGGCCTCAGTTTGATGGATTCGCCTCTTTCCCAGCCAGCGACAGCGCATGAGGGCGCTGGTGATGGGCGTTGGCTGCAGGCCGAAGGCTGCCGTTCGCGTCAGGCCTGACCGCTGCCAGCTATCGAGGCCTGTGGCCGCTCACCACAGTTTCACGCGCTGGTCAGGGGGGCGATACATCTTGTCGCCTGGCTTGATGTCGAAGGCCTCGTAGAAGCCGGCCTGGTTGGCCAGCGTGCCCTTGACGCGGAATTCGCCCGGCGAATGCGGGTCGCTCTTGATCTGGACGATGGCCGCCTCTTCGCGCTGCAGCGTGCGGAACTTGACGGCCCAGCCGATGTACAGCCGCTGCTCGCCGGTCAGCCCGTCGATCACGGGCGAAGGTTGGCCGCCCAGTGACTTGCGGTAGGCCTTGTAGGCGATGGTCACGCCGGAGTTGTCGCCGATGTTCTCGCCCAGCGTGAACTGGCCGTTGACGAAGTAGCCCGGCACCGGGCTGAAGGCGCTGTACTGCTGCACCAGCCCGTTGGCACGCGCGGTGAAGGCGGCGCGGTCTTCCGCCGTCCACCAGTTGCGGAGGTTGCCATGGCCGTCGTAGCGGCTGCCCTGGTCGTCGAAACCATGGCTGATCTCGTGGCCGATGCTGGTGCCGACGGTGCCGTAGTTGATGGCGTCCTCCGCCTTCACGTCGAAGAAGGGCGGCTGCAGCAGCGCCGCCGGAAAGGTGATGGCGTTCTGCAGCGGGCTGTAGCTGGCGTTGACGGTCTGCGGCGTGAAGCCCCATTCGCCATGGTCCACCGGCTTGCCGAGCTTGGCGATGCCGCGGTCGAAGGCATGGCGGCGGCCCGCGCGCACGTTGGCGATCAGGTCGGTGCTGCTGGTGGTCAGGGCCGTGTAGTCGCGCCAGACATCCGGGTAGCCGATCTTGGGCGTGAACAGCGCCAGCTTGGCCTGCGCCTCTTTCTTCGTTGCCGGGCTCATCCACTCCAGTTCAGCGATGCCTTCGCGGAAGGTGGCGAGGAAATTGTTCACCATGGCCAGCACGCGCGCCTTGTTCTCGGGCGGAAAGTGCCGGGCCACATAGAGCTTGCCCACCGCCTCGCCCATGACGGAGTCGACGAACTGCTGGGCCTGGCGCCAGGGCGGCTCGTTCTCGGGCACACCGCGCAGCACCGTGCCGGTGAATGCGAAGCGCTCATCGGCCGCGGCCCGCGTGAGGTAGGGTGCATAGGCCGCCAGCACCTGCCACTTGAAATAGCTTTGCCACTGCTCCAGCGGCACCTCGGTCACCAGCTTCGAAAGGCCTGCGAAGTAGCTCGGCTGGCGCACCACCAGCGACGTGGCCTTGCCCGCGATGCCTGCGGCCTGCAGGTAGGCCGGCCATTCCAGTCCGGGCGCCTCTTCGGCCAGCTGCGCGAAGGTGCGCGGGTTGTAGGTCTTCAGGGCGTCGCGGTTGTCCACGCGGTTCCATTGCAGCTGGGCCAGCCGGGTCTCCAGGGCCAGCACGTTGGCCGCATGGCGCTCGGCCTGCGCATCGCCCTGCATCGTGAAGAGCTTGGTGATGTGCTGCACATAGGCCTGCCGCACGGCCGTCAGCTTCTGGTCCGTCTCGTTGAGGTAGTAGTCCCGGTCGGGCAGGCCCAGCCCGGACTGGGCCGCATAGACGACGTAGCGTTCCGCGTTCTGGGCGTCCTGCCCGACGAAGACGCTGAAGGGCACGGTCACGCCCTGTCGTTCCAGCTCGGCCATCAAGGCGGCCAGGTCCTGGTGGCGGGTGACGGCGGTGATGCGCGCGAATTCAGGCGCCAGCGGTGCGAAGTCGCGCGCGTCGCGCGCCTTGTCGTCGGTGAACGTGGTGTACAGGTCGGCGATCTTTCGGGTCTCGCTGCCGGCCGCGCCCGGGTTCTTCAGAACGTCTTCCAGGATCGCCCGCACCTGCAAGGCTGCCGTCTCGCGCAGTTCGTCGTAGGTGCCCCAGCGCGCCTTGCTGGCCGGGATCTGCGTGCCGCGCGCCCAGCGGCCGTTGATGTAGGCGTAGAAGTCGTCCTGCGGCCGCACGGCCGGATCGAAGGACTTGACGTCGACGCCCGAGATCAAGGGCTTGCCCGCCTGCGCTGGCATATCGGCCGCGAGCGCAGGCGCGCCCAGGCCCGACGCCGCCATGAGCAGGAAACTGATGCAGATCGACTTCATGACGGTCCTTGATGGCGCCTTGGGTTGCGGTCATTCTTGCAGACGCCGCGGATCCGCATGGGGCAGACCTGGCTGGCCATCCGAGAGCCGCCGACACCCTGCGCCTAACTGAACGCCGCCAGCAATCTTTCCAGCGCCACCGTGAACGGCGTCTGCATCAGCGGCAGCGTGGCCACCATGCCGATCAGGCCGATGCTGACGGTCAGCGGGAAGCCGACCGAGAAGACGCCGATCTGGGGCGCGACGCGGGAGATCACGCCGAGCACGAGGTTGACGAACATCAGCATGGTGATCAGCGGCAGCGCGATCCACAGGCCGATGCTGAAGATCTCGGCGCCCCATTGTTGGGGCTTCGCCATGCGCAGGAAGGCGAAGGGTTCGGTGCCGACCGGGAAGGCGTAGAAGCTCTGGATCAACGCGTTGATCAGCAGCAGATGGCCGTTGATGGCGATGAACAGGAAGGCCACCATGCTGCCGAAGAAGCGTGCGCTGGCCGTGCCCTGGGCGCCGGTGCTGGGATCGAAGAAGCCGGCGAAGTTCAGGCCCATCTGCAGGCCGATGATTTCACCGGCGAACTCCAGGGCCGCGAACACGATGCGCACCGCGAAGCCCATGGACAGGCCGATGAGCAGCTGCTGGGCCACCAGCAGCGTCAGGCCGGGCAGGGAGTCCAGCGGCGTGACCGGCATGGTCGGCAGCGACGGCTGGGCCGCCACCGAGATGAAGAGGGCCAGGCCGATGCGCAGGCGCAGCGGCACATTGCGCTGGCTGAAGGTGGGCATGCCGGCGAACAGGGCCAGCGTGCGGATGAAGGGCCACAGGAGTGGGTTCAGCCAGGCGAGGAGTTGGGCTTCGGTGACGGAGAACATGTTCTTGCTGGTCGCTTCGTCACTCAGAGGCAGATTGTGTCGGGACACTTTTGCGTAGAGCCTTTCGGCTCGGTGCAGTGAGCCGGGAGTCCGCCCCGGCAGGGCGGGTAACTTTTGGCGAAGCCTTCGGCTTTCTCTGACGCGCCAGAGAAAAGTCACCAAAAGAGGAGCGCTGAATGCAATCCGCACTCGAGCGGTGGCATGCGCTCGCGATGCTCGGAACTGGACCGTGCCCAAACGCGACCCGCTGCGCTCTCGCTGCTGTCCCTGTGAAGAGAGCCATCCATCGCTCCTTCACGCCCGTTAACGCCGGCTGCACGCCGGGCTCACCAGGAATGCAGCGTCGCTGGGGCGACGCATCGAACGGGCGCACTCGTCGCGTCGCCCGAGCGACGCTGTTTCTTGTTTTCTGGTGAGCCCGGCGTGCAGCCGCGCGTTCAGCGCCCCGCTGGCGCGATGCGTGATGCTCGTCATAGGGACAGCAGCGAGAGCGCAGCGGGTCGCGTCTGGGTGCGATGCCGCTGGTCGTTTTCGCGCGCCGTTCATGGCGTCGTGATACTCGTGTGCGGTTCAGGGCCTCTTCTTTGGTGACTTTCTTCTGGCCCCGCAGAAGAAAGTTACCCCGCCGCCGGGCGGGACTCCCGGCTGGGCCTTGGCAGAAAGCCGGCGCCACTGCGACAGCCTCAGCCAACCACGTTGGGAATCGTCATCAACGTCCGCTGGATGTACTCCACCAGCGTCGTCATCATCCACGGCCCGGCGACGGCCAGCGTCAGCACGGTGGCGATGACTTTGGGCACGAAGGACAGCGTCGCCTCATTGATCTGCGTGGCCGCCTGGATCACGCTGACGACGACGCCAACGAGCAGCACGACGATGAGGACCGGTGCGGCCACGAGCATCATCATGTAGAGGCCTTGCTGGCCAAAGGTGAAGACTTGTTGGGCGTCCATGGTCGGTTCTCAGGTCACGAAGCTGGCGGCCAAAGAGCCGAGCAGCAGGTTCCAGCCGTCCGCGAGCACGAACAGCATCAGCTTGAAGGGCAGGGCGACGAGCACGGGCGACAGCATCATCATGCCCAGGCTCATCAGCACGCTCGCCACGATCATGTCGATGACGAGGAAAGGGATGAAGATCAGGAAGGCGATCTGGAAGGCGCTTTTCAGCTCGCTGGTCACGAAGGCGGGCACCAGCACCTTGAAGGGCACGTCCTCGGCCTTGACGCTGGCGTCCAGCTTGGCCAGGCGCGAGAACAGGGCCACGTCGGCCTGGCGGGTCTGCTTCAGCATGAAGCCGCGCATCGGTACCTCGGCGCGCTTCAAGGCCTCATCGAACTGGATGGTGCCGGCGCTGTAGGGTTGCCAGGCCTCGGCGTAGACCTTGTCCAGCGTCGGGCTCATGACGAAGAAGGTCAGGAACAGGCTCAGGCCGACGATGACCTGGTTGGGCGGCGCCGACTGTGTGCCCAGGGCCTGGCGCATCAGGCTCAGCACGATGGCGATGCGTGTGAAGGCCGTCATCATCAGGATGACGGCGGGCAGGAAGCCCAGGGCCGTGAAGAACAGCAGGGTCTGGATGGGCACCGAATAGCTGCCGCCCGAGCCCTGGCCGACCAGCAAGGGCAGTGAAGCCGGCGGGGTCTGGCCTTGCTGGGCGAAGGCGGAGCCGGCTGCAAGCAGCAGGCCGGCCATCAACAGGGATTTAGGCTTCATTGCCGCGCTCCTTGCTGAGCAGCTTGGCAAAGCTGGCCGGTGCGACCGGCTCGGCCTGGGGCGGCATCACATGCAGGGTCGTGATGTTCTGGGCGGTGGCGCCCAGCACCAGCCAGCGGCGGTCTTCGCCCTGGCCGACCTCGACGACGAGGAGGCGCTGGTTGGGCGCGGTGGGCAGCTGGGCCACCACGCGCAGCACGCCGGCTGCCGCGGCGCCGCCCAGCGGCGTGCGCTTGAGCAGCCACAGCGCGACCGGGATCAGCGCGACGATGCCGAGGAACCAGAGAAAGGGGAGCAGGCCGGAAGCATTCATGCCTCGGCATTCTGCGGACGGACTTGAGCGGCCGAACCCCCTAAATGGCCCGGCAAACCCTTGGTTGTCCCAAGACCGCGCCAACGGCACGGGCTTTCGGCTGCACGCCGCGTGCTGGCGGCGCAGCCCTCAAGCGGCCTTGGACAGGCGGCGCATGCGCTCGGACGGCGTGACGATGTCGGTCAGGCGGATACCGAATTTGTCGTTCACGACCACCACCTCGCCCTGGGCGATCAGGTAGCCGTTGACCAGCACGTCCATGGGCTCGCCGGCCAGGGCGTCCAGCTCCACGACCGAGCCCTGGGCCAGTTGCAGGATGTTCTTGATCGGGATGCGGGTGCGGCCCAGTTCCACGGTCAGCTGGACGGGAATGTCCAGGATCATGTTGATGTCGTTGCCCGGCCCCGCGCCGCTGGTCGGCGTGAAGTTGGCGAAGCTGGGCGTGGACACCTGTTCAGGCACCTCGGCGACCACTTCGGTGGCGGGAGACGCGGCAGGCGCGGCTTCGGCCAGGGCCGCAGCCCATTCGGCCGCCATCGCGTCCTGTTCTTCTTGGCTGGGTGAATCAGGACTCATGTTTGGCTCCCAACCAGCCCTCTTGCGGGCCAGTCAGCATCTTGTCGATCTTGAGGGCATAGCGCCCGTTGGACGTGCCGTAGTGGCAGTCGAAGACGGGGACGCCGTCCACCTTGGTCTGGATCATGGGGTTCAGATCCAGTTCTATGAAATCGCCCGGCTTGAAGGCCAGCAGCTGCTCGACCGTGGCCGGCGCCGTGCCCAGCTCGGCCACCAGTTCCACTTCGGCCGATTGGATCTGGGTCTTGAGCAGATTGATCCAGCGCCGGTCCGGCTCGGAGGAGTCGCCGACCGTTGTCGAATACAACACGTCGCGGATGGGTTCCAGCGTCGAGTAGGGAATGCAGAAGTAGATGGTGCCGCTGGTCTCGCCGATTTCCAGCGTGAAGGACGTCGACACGACGATTTCGCTGGGCGTGGCGATGTTGGCGAACTGGGGCTGCATCTCCGAGCGCTGGTATTCCAGCTCGAGCGGGTAGATGCCCTTCCAGGCCTTGTGGTACTCGGCGAGGATGACCTCGACGATGCGGGTGATGACGCGCTGCTCGGTGGGCGAGAAGTCGCGGCCTTCGATGCGGGCGTGGAACTTGCCGATGCCGCCGAACAGCGAATCGATGACGGCGAACACCAGCGTCGGGTCGCAGACGATCAGGCCGCTGCCGCGCAGCGGCTTGACCGACACGATGTTGAAGTTGGTCGGGACGACGATCTCGCGCAGGAAGGCGCTGTACTTCTGCACCTTGATGCCGCCGATGGCGACTTCCGGGCTCTTGCGGATGAAGTTGAACAGGCCGACGCGGATGTTGCGCGCGAACCGCTCGTTGATGATTTCCATCGTGGGCATGCGCCCACGAACGATGCGTTCCTGGCTGGCGAGGTTGTACTCGCGTATGCCGCCGACCTGCTCCTCTTCGGCCTCGAGCTTCTGGCTCTCGCCGGTGATGCCCTGGAGCAGTGCATCGACTTCGTCTTGCGAAAGAATCTGCTGATTCATTTGCGCGGCTTTACTGCACGATGAAGTTGGAGAACAGGACTTGCGTCACGGGACTTTCGACGTGGGCCTTTTTCTTCTTCTTTTTCTTCTTGGGCGCGTCGGCGGCAGCGGCGTGGTCGTCCTCGTCCTCGTCGTCGAGTTCGATGCCCATGGGGCGCACCGACTCACGCATGATGTCCTTGGCGAGCTTTTCCTTGCCTTCCTTGGTGAGGAGCTCGGCCGCGGTCTTGTGCGCCAGCACCATCAGCACATTGCTGCGGATGGCCGGCATGTAGGCCTTGATCTGGTCGGCGAACTTGGGGTCCTCGACCTGCAGCGTGACGCCGACCTGGGCAAAGCGGTCCACGTCCTTGTCGGCCAGGTTGACCGTGAAGGGGTCCAGCGGCACGAAGGTGGGCGGGTGGTCGCTCTTGGCGTGGGCCTTGGGCTTGGCTGGTGCTTCGGTGGCTTCGGCGCCGTCCTCACCATCCTCGGCCGGGGGCTTCTTCTTCAGCAGCATGACGGCCGCGCCGCCGCCCACCAGCACCAGCACGAGCACGGCGGCAATGATGATGATGAGCTTCTTGCTGCCGCCGCCCTTGGGCGCGGCGGCTTCGGCAGCCGGCGCAGTCGCCATGTGAACTCCTTGAGACGTCTTTCACCCCGGCGGCCTTTGCAGACCAGGGGCACCATTGCGCCTGATTATTGACCTGAGGCCCGTCCGGCAAGCCCCGATTAGGTCAAGCCAGTCGTGGCTATTTCCGCTTCAGGATCAGGCAAATGTGTCGAGCAGGCCCACGCTGCGGCGTACCGGAGCCGCTGCCACGCCGGCGCTGGCGCCGATGCGGGATGTGCCGCTGCCGCTGCGCGAGCTGCGACCCTCATCGCGACCCGCCTCGGCGTCGCCGCCCTGGGCGTCACGGGGCGCTTGCTGGAAGACACCCCCGCCGGACAGCGTCAGACCCTGGTTCTGCAGGGCGGCTGCCAGATCCGGCAGGCTCTGTTCCAGGGCCTGGCGGGTCTCGGCCTGGGCCGCATGGAAGGAGACCTGGGCCTGATTGCCATCGACGACGATCTGCACCGCCACCGGGCCCATGTCGGACGGGTTGAGCTGCAGTTCGGCCTGTTGCACGCCGTCCACGGCCAGCAGGCTGACGCGCGCGCCGAGTTCCGGTGCGAAGGCGCTGCTGTGCACGGCGGCGTTGACCTGGCCGTTGGCGCCGACGGGCGCCGTGTCCGCGGCCGCGGCCGTTGCCGGCATGGCCTGGGCCAGCACGGCGGCAAAGTTCGGAGCTGCGACATCCGTCACGGCCGCGGCGCGAGGTGCGGCCTCACTGGGTGTGGCGGTGGCGGTCTGCAGGGCCTGGCTGCTGTCGCTGCGGGCGGCCGCGGCCTTGTCGGCGGCAAGCTCGATGCCCTTGGCATGCGGTGTGTCGGCCGCGCGTGCGTGCGAATCGGACGGGCGGCGTTCGGACGACGACGTGGCGGTGGATTCGGTGGCGTCGCCGCGCGTGGTGGCATCGTCGGCCTCGCGGCCGGTGCGCAAGGCACGCACGCCCTTGCCGCCGGCTTCGGCCACGGCATCCGCGGCGCCCGGCAGGCCCGGGGTGACCGGCTGAGGTCCAGCCGTCTGCGGCGGCACGGCCAGGCCGATGAGCTGGGTGAATTCGTCCAGGCCGGAGGTCTCGGGGTCCTTGTCGCTGGCCGATGCGGCGTCGGCGGCTTCGGTCTTGTCGTCGCTGACCTTGGCATCCTTGACCGGCTTGGCGGTATCCGTGGCTTCGGACGGGCGACCCTGGGCCGGCTTGGTGGCCGAGGCATTGCCATCCTTGCGGCGGGCCGGTGCCGTGTTTGCCGCAGGAGCGGGAGCCGCGGTCTTGGCCTCGCCAGCCGTGTCCGGATCCCTCGGCACGGGATCGGGATGGGCCGGCGGCAGATTGGGCTGGTCGTTCAGGAACTGGGCGAAAGTGGGGCCACCGGCCGAACCCGGGGTGGGCAGGGCGGGCTGGGCCGCCGGGGCGGCGGGCGGCATGGCGGCCGGCTTGGGCGTGACGGATGAGGCGTTGCTGAGCATGGTGGCGGGCCCTCTCAGACGTGGGCCATGCGGCGCAGATGGGCGCGCGCGGCGAATTCGTCGGTAGCACGCTGTTCGCGGCGCTGAACCACCTTGTCGGCCTCGGCCTGGCGGCGGGCGATCAGCTGTCGCAGGGCGGCGACACGCATTTCGGCTTCGCGCAGGGCGTCGCGGGCGCGCTGCTGGCGGGCGTCGGCATGGTTGGCCACGTGGCCCTGGGTGTCTATCGCCTGGTCGATGCGGCGGCCGAAGCTCTGGTAGCAGCCGACGATGTCCATGGTGGTGGCCTGGGCGAAGCTCTGGGTCCAGCGCTGCTGGTAGTCCTGGCGATAGCCGGCCAGTTCGCCGTGCTGGGCGCGCGCGTGCTGCGCCTGGGTGCTGGCGGCATGCAGGGCCTGTGCAGCGGCGTCGCGCTCGCTCTCGGCGCGTTCCAGCAGCAGGCCCAGGGTGTCTTTGGCGGGTGCACTCATTCAAAACTCCAGCGCAGCGCCTAACCCGCGGTCGGGCGCTAAAGAGGTATCGGCGGCGCCGACCTGGAGGTTTAGGCGCCTTGGACCACAGCCTGCAATTGGCTGACGCTGGCGTGAAGAAGTGCCGGGCTGTGCATGTCCTGTTGCAGCAGCCGCGTCATGTCGGCATGCAGGCGTACGGCCAGGTCCAGCTCGGGGTCGGCGCCCGGGGCATAGGCACCGAGCTGGATCAGGTCGCGGGCCTTGTTGTATTTCGCCAGAAGCTGGCGGAATCGACGCGCGGAATCGACCTGGTTTTGGGGTGCAACACTGGTCATCACCCGGGAAATGGAGCGCTCGATGTCGATGGCCGGGTAGTGGCCGGCCTCGGCAAGCTCGCGCGACAGCACGATATGGCCGTCCAGGATGCCGCGCGCCGCGTCGGCAATCGGGTCCTGGGGGTCGTCGCCCTCGGTCAGCACCGTGTAGAAAGCCGTGATGGATCCCTCGCCCGGCAGGCCATTGCCGCTGCGCTCCACCAATTGGGGCAGCTTGGCGAAGCAGCTCGGCGGATAGCCCTTGGTGGCGGGCGGCTCGCCGATGGCGAGAGCAATTTCACGCTGGGCCATGGCGTAGCGGGTCAGCGAGTCCATCAGCAGCAGCACATGCCGGCCCTGGTCGCGGAAATACTCCGCGATCGCCGTGGCGTAGTGGGCGCCCTGCATGCGCATCAGCGGCGGGGCGTCGGCCGGCGCCGCGACGACGACGCTGCGCTTGCGGCCTTCGTCGCCGAGGATGTCCTCGATGAATTCCTTGACTTCGCGGCCGCGCTCGCCGATCAGGCCGACGACGATGACATCGGCCTGGGTGTAGCGCGCCATCATGCCCAGCAGCACCGACTTGCCGACGCCGGTGCCGGCGAACAGGCCCAGGCGCTGGCCGCGGCCGACGGTCAGCATGGCGTTGATGGCGCGCACGCCCGTGTCCAGCGGCGTGCGCACGGGGTCGCGGTCCATCGCATTGATGGGGCGCCGCACCATGGGTTCGTTGTGGATGTTGCCCAGTTCGCCGCCGCGGTCCAGCGGGTGGCCGTGCGGGTCGACGACGCGGCCGAGCAGGCCGTCGCCCATGGGCAGGTGCAGGCCGCGGTCCTCGCCGCGGCGCCAGGGATGCAGGGGCTGGCCCAGCTGCGGTGCCAGCGGCGGCAGATGACGGGGTACGACGGTGGCGCCGCTGGACAGGCCCTGCACCTCGTCGGTGGGCATCAGATAGGCGCGATCCCCGGAGAAGCCGACCACTTCGGCGTTCACCGGGCTTGAGCCGCGACGCGGGTTGTTGCCGCTGCTGGGCATCTGGATGCGGCAGACCGAGCCCAGCGGCACCTTGATGCCGGTGGCTTCCAGCACCAGGCCGGCGACGCGCACCAGCTTGCCCTGGCATTCCAGCGGCGCGGCGTTGGCGGCCAGCGTCTCGAGGTCGCCCAGGTAGCGCTGCCAGCGGTCCGTCCGGGCGGAAGTCATTCGTCGTCCGCGCCGCGGCGGTCTTCCCAGATCGACTGCTGGCCGATGGCCGAGACGGCCTGCTGCCAGCGCGTCGCGATGGTGGCATCCACGCTGGCGACGTCGGCATCGACCTTGACGCCGCCGCGCGGCACTTCCGGATCGGGGATGAGCTGGGCCTCGCGGGCCTGCAGCTCGTTGCCGGCGCCTTCCTGTACCAGGGCGTGGTCGTCGGGGTGGACGCGCACGCGCACATGGCGGGCCGACAGCTGCAGGGCCTCGACGGCGTCATGGGCGACACGGGCGATCAGCTCGGGGCGCTGCTCGAGCTCGCTGCGCACGACCTGGCGGGCCAGTTCGACGGCAATGCGGGCTATCGCTGCCGCCATCTCGTCTTCCAGTGCGCGCATCTCGGTGTCGAAGCCGGTCACCAGCCCACCGAGCTGCTTGCTCATCTGCTGGGCAAAGCTCTGCTTGAAGGCGTCCAGCGCGGCCATGCCGTCGCGGTAGCCGTCCTGGTAGCCGCTCTGGCGGGCGGCGTGCAACTGTTCCTGGGCGCTGGGCTCGGGCGGAGGAGGGGGCTCCACCGGTGCCGCAGCGGCGGCCGGCGGCTGTGGTGTGCCCGGACGCATCGGCGCAAACGGCGAGGGCGCGGTGTTGCCCAGGTTGTCCATGCTCCAGGCCTTGGCGCCCTGGACTTCCTCGCCGGGGATGAAGCGGGCGTAGGTGTTGCGGCGGTCGCTTTCGCGGCGGTCGGGCGGCGGCACTTGCCGCGGGGGCTGACGGGTGACCATCGCCTAACCTTAAACGAATTGGTCGTCGCCGCCACCGGCCAGGACGATCTGGCCCTCGTCGACGAGGCGGCGCACGATCTTGAGCATTTCCTTCTGCTCGGCCTCGACCTCCGACAGCCGCACCGGACCGCGGGTCTCGAGGTCTTCGCGCAGCGTTTCGGCGGCGCGGGTGGACATGTTGCGGAAGACCTTCTCGCGCAGGTCGGCGCTGGCACCCTTGAGCGCGACGACGAGGCTCTCGCTCTGCACTTCCTTGAGTACGGCCTGGATGCCCTTGTCGTCGATCTTGTTCACGTCGTCGAACGTGAACATGTTGTCCATGATCTTCTGGGCCAGGTCGGAGTCGGCCTCGCGGATGTAGTCCAGCACCGAGGCTTCGACGCTGGAGCCCATCATGTTGATGATTTCGGCGGCCGTCTTGGCACCGCCCAGCGAGCTCTTCTTCATGCGCTCGCCGCCGGCCAGGATCTGGCTCATGACCTCGTTGAGGTCCTTCAGCGCCGTCGGCTGGATGCCGTCCAGCGTGGCGATGCGGATCAGCACCTCGTTGCGGCCGCGCTCGGTGAACATCTTCAGCACCGAACTGGTCTGGTCGAAGTCCAGGTGGGCCAGGATGGCCGCGATGATCTGCGGGTGCTCGTTGCGCAGCAGCTCGGCCACGCTGGCGGCGTCCATCCACTTCAGGCTCTCGATGGACGACACGTCGCTGCCTTGCAGGATGCGGTCCAGCAGCAGATTGGCCTTGTCCTCGCCGAGGGCCTTGCGCAGCACGGCGCGCACGTATTCATCGGTGTCGGTGACCAGGGTGCTCTGGGTCTCGGCGACCGAGTCGAACTTGTCGAGCACGGTCTCGACCTGGGCGCGCTTGATGACCTTGAGCTTGGCGATGGTCTCGCCCAGCGCCTGCACTTCCTTGGGCGACAGATGCTTGAAGACCTCGCTGGCTTCTTCTTCGCCCAGCGACATCAACAGGATTGCGGCGTTTTCGGTCCCTTTGTCGTCCATGATCAAACCTCAACCCGAGGCGTAGTGCCTTCCCCAGTGGCTGCCATGGAACTGGCTTTGCCAGGCCATTGGCAGCGCCCCCTCGAGGGGGCTCGCGAAGCGAGCAGGGGGTGGTCCATGTTATGCCGCTTCGCCGGCCATCCAGTCGCGCACGATGTTGGCGACGGCGACCGGATTGTCGCGGGCCAGGGCGCGGGCACGGTCGAGTTTTTCGTTGTGCATGGGCGCCTCCAGGCGCGGCATGCCATCGGCACCGGGCAGCAGTTCGGCATCGTCGACGACTTCGTCCACGGTTTCCGGCTTCTCTTCCGGCGGCAGCGGTGCGGCGGCCTTGATGGCAGGGCGGATCATGCCGAAGACGGCGATCAGCGCGATGGCGACGAAAGCCAGCGGCACGATGGCGCTGCGGGCGATGTCCAGCAGCCAGGGCTGCTTCCACACCGGCACGTCGGTCGGCTCCACCTTGTCGACGACGAAGGGTGCGCTGATGACCTTGACCGAGTCACCGCGGTCGGCGCTGAAGCCCATGGCTTCCTTGACGAGGTCGGTCAGGCGGGTGATCTCTTCGGCCGGCACCGGCTGGCTCGTCGTCTTGCCCTTGGCATCGGTCACCTGCTTCTGGTTGACGACGATGGCGGCATTCAGGCGCTTGACGTTGCCCACGGCGCCGCGCGTGACGCGCACGGTCTTGTCAACTTCGTAGTTGGTGACCTGCTCGCGGCGGTTGTTGCCATTGCCGCCGCCGGTCTGGGTGGCCTGCAGCGGGGCGCTGGCGCCGTTGACGGGGGCCGTGGCCGGCACCGGCGGCTGGTTGGTGGCCGCGCCCGGCACGCCGGTGGGCGTGGCGCTGCTGCTGTTGCTGGATTCGTTGCTCTGGCTGGATCGCACCGCGGCCTGGGCGTTGGGGCCCTGGTTGGGGCGGTATTCCTCGGCGGTGGCCTCGGTCTGCGAGAAGTCCACGTCGGCGGTGACCGTGGCGCGCAGGTTGTCGCGGCCGACGACGGGTTCCAGCAGTTCGAGGATGCGCTTGTTGTAGCCGGCCTCGACCTGCTGCTTGTAGAGCAGTTGCTGGCTGTCCAGGCCGGTGGCGTTGTCCGCGCCGGTCTGGGAGATCAGCGCGCCGGTCTGGTCCAGCACGCTGACGGCCTTGGGCGACAGCTCGGGCACGCTGCTGGAGACGAGGTGGACGATGCCGGCGATCTGGTTGCGGTCCAGGGTGCGGCCGCCGCGCAGCGTCAGCATGACGGAGGCGCTGGGCTTCTGCTGTTCGCGGAAAAAGCCGTTCTGCTGCGGGATGGCCAGGTGCACGCGGGCGTCGGCCACGTCGGACATGGCGGTGATGGTGCGGGTCAGCTCGCCTTCCAGCGCGCGCTGGAAGTTCAGGCGCTCGTTGAACTGGGTCTGGCCGATGGAGGACTTGTCCATCAGCTCGAAGCCGACGGCGTTGCCGCTGCCGCCCTTGGGCAGGCCCTGGGCGGCCAGCTTCATGCGCAGGTCGTACACCTGGCCGGCGGGGACGAGGATGGTGCCGCCGGCTTCGTGCTTGTAGGGCACCTGCATGGCCGACAGCGCGCCGATGACGGCGCCGCCGTCCTTGTCGGCCAGGCCGGTGAAGAGGGGGCGGTAGTCGCCCTGGCTGGACCAGAGCGTGATGGCGAGCACCGCGCCGGCCAAGGCCAGCAGGCCGGCGCCCATGGTCAGCTTGCTGCGCAGCGGCAGGCCGTTGAGGCGCTGCACGAAGTTGGGCTGACCGTCGACCGGGGTGATCATCACCGGGGCGGCGGCAGCGGGGGCGCTCAGGGCGTTGTCCATCGGAGGGGCAGATACAGCGGAGGCCGGGGAATCCGGCGATGGCGCAAATTATTCGTGCCGCCACCCTCAAGAAAGCGCTGAAGTGGCCGACGCGGGTGGCGCATCTCTGCGCTTCGCGGGCGTGACTTGCTGCCAAAGTCCTGTCCCATGGACATGAAGCTGCGCCCCTTCGACTTTGCCCAGGCCGCCGCCCGAGCGGGCCTGGCGGTCAATGGCACGCCGCTGTCATCCAAGCCGGCGGCCGTTGGCGGTGCCAGCTTCGGCGACGCCATGACGCAGGCGCTCAAGGGCGTCAGCGCCCAGCAGAACGAGTCCGCCCGGCTGCAGCGCGAGGTCCAGCTGGACAACCCGACCGTCAGCCTCGAAGAGACCATGGTCTCGATGCAGAAGGCCCAGATCGGATTCCAGGCGACGCTGCAGGTGCGCAATCGCCTGGTCTCGGCCTACTCCGAGATCATGAACATGCAGATCTGAGGCCGGCGCTCCGGGCCGCTCGCAAAGCGGGCACCGGACACGGCCCGCATGGGCGTCAGGGATCCAGCTTCAGCAAGCGGCGGCGTTTCTGCGTCTGGTCCACATAGACCTGCAGCGACCGGCCGGCATTGGCGTCGAGGTCGACGAAAGAGCATCCCAGCTGCTGCTGGCCGCTGCCGTCTCCGGCGATCGGGCTGACGTGATGGGGCAGCAGCGTGACCCGCAAGGCGCTGATGCGGTCCAGTTCGAGCACCAGTTTGTCGCTGACCTGGCCCAGGGGCAAAGGTGAGAAATCCGGCGGCAACGCCAGCGCCAGGCCGCCGATGCTGATGTCCAGCACGCGCAGGGCCTGGCCGGGTTGCTCGGCACCGGGCAGCACGATGCGCGGATAGGCACTGCCGGCCGGTTGCACGCGGAACGACTGGCGGCGCTGGAAACGATAGAGGCGGGTCGGCAGGGCGCTGCGCAGTGCGGTGCCGTGCTGGCCGCTGACCAGCACGGGCGCTTCGAGTTCGAACTGCAGCTTGATGGCGCCCAGGTAGGCGACGGCGGTGATTTCGCCTTCTGCCACCAGGGCCTGGCTGATGCCCTCGGGGTCGGTACCGATCTCCAGCCCGACCAGGTCGGCGTCGACATCCAGCGCGACGATGCGGCTGGACAGGCTCTGCCCCTGGGGACCACTCAGCAGCACGCCGGCGTTCTCACGCTGCAACTGCTGCAGATAGGCCGCGATCTCGGCGCCGGAGGCGACGCGCAATTCCTCGGGGGTGGCTTCAGAAGCGGTCATGCCGCGATGGTAGCTGGGCTGTTTGTCTTGCGGGCCGAGCGCCGGGCCGCTCCCTAGCCGGCTCGCCTTGGGCGATGTGCTTGCGGCTCGACGCCGCAAGCATCGCCGTCCCCTCGGGGGACCGATCAGCCTTGCCGGCGTTCAGCCGGTGCAAGGCTGAGCGAGTGGCTTCAATGCACCATCCGGCTCTTGCCCTTCATCACCTGATCCAGGTCCTCCAGCCAGGGCTCGGCCAGGTGGCGGATCTCGGCGTCGTTCAGCAGGATGCGCTGCATGATGCGCGTCTTCAGCTGCGACTCGCCCGGCGCCAACTGGGCCTGGCTGGCGGCGGACTTGAGCTGCGAAATCAGCAGCACACAGGCGCCTTCGAGCTTGACCACTTCGTCCCAGTTGCCGGTGCGGGCGGCCGACAGCATGTCGGCGCTGGCTTGTTCGATGGCCTCGTAATAGTTGAGCAGTTCGGAATTCATGGGGGCGTACCGGAAAGCGTGATCGGGGCGGGGCGAAGGGGGCGCGTCAGGCGGCCTGGGGAGGGCGCACCGCCGGGTTGTCGGCGATGGCGTGCCAGGCGTCGCGCACCGGCAGCAGCAGGCGCTTGCATTCCTCGATCGCGGCGATGTCGCTGTGCAGATTGGCGTAGGTCAGCCGCATGCACAGGTAGGCGTAGAGGTCACGCAGATCGTGGGCCAGCGGGTTCGATTCCAGGTTGAGGGCGGCCTTGAGGCCCTCGTCCAGGATGCGCACGCAGCGGCACAGCGAGTTGTTCTTGACGGGGGTGTTGCCCGCCTGGATGGCGGCCAGGGCCAGGTTCATGCCTTCGACGACGCCATCGAACAGCAGGGCCACGAGGCGGTGCGGGCTGGCGCTGAGGACGTCGGTTTCGACGCCGACCTTGCCATAGGCCGAACCGCTGCGGTGGGCTCGGGAGGCAAACGGGGAGGAGGATCCGTACATGAGGGCTCTCTGGGCTGGATACCTTCAAATTTCGGCGCCCTGCGGAGGAACTTGAGGGAGCCGACCCACCCTGGCGGCGTGAAAAAAGGCGCCCTAAGGCGCCTTGTTTACAAAGTTTGCTGAGGCGCTCAGCTCGACGAGCTGCTGAACTGTTTGGTGACGTAGGCCGACAGCTGGTTGAGCGAGGCCATCTTGGTGTCCAGCGCGCTGTACTGGGCCCGCAGGCGCTTCTCGGTCAGGGTCAGCGAGTCCTGCATCTTGCTGATCGTGGTGTCGTTGTTGGCAATGCGCTTTTGCAGGCTGCTCTGGCCGGTGGTGATGGCACCGTCCGTGCCCAGGATCTGGGTGGCGAAGCTGTTCCACTGCAGGGCAAAGCCCTGGTTTTGCTTGTGGGCGGTGTCCGGCGCGGAGAACAGCTTCTTGAGGTCTGGCAGATTGGTCAGGGCCTTGTCGAGCTTGGTCGAGTTGACGGTCAGCGTGCCGTTCTGGCCGGGTTCCAGCCCGATGTCGGACAGGCGGCCAAAGGCGCCCGCCAGCGTCGTCGTACCACCCGTGATGCCGCGCAGCATCTGCTGTACCGACACCGCCTTGGTGTCACCTTGCAGCACGCCGGCGGTCTTGGTGCCGGCGTCGTACTTGGTCTGGTCACGCATCAGGTTGAACAGCTTGTTGTAGGAGTCCACGAAATCCGTGATCGCCTTCTTGATGCTGGTCGTGTCGTTGCTGGTGCCGATGCTGACGGTGGCGGCGTTGGCGGCTGTGCCGCCCGCGGGCACGGTCGTCTTGAGCAGGTTCACCGTGATGCCGTCAGACAGGCCCGACAGGGTGTTGCTCTGCGAGGTCAGGTCCAGGCCATCCCAGTTGAACTTGGCATTGCTGGCTGCCTGGGTTTGGTTCATGCCGGTGCCGCTGCCGTCGTAGACGAGGTCGGCCAGGGCGGCGTCGGGGCTGCTGATCTGGAAGGCCTGGTTTTCACCGGTGCTCAGCGAGCGGATGACCAGGCGGGTGCCGGCGGCGTCGTTCACCAGGCTGGCGTTGACGCCGACGTTGGCGGCATTGATCTTGTCGCGGATGCTGGACAGGGTGTCGGTTGCGTTGACCGTGATGGCCGCGGGGGTGCTGCTGCCGGGCGTGAAGACCGGCGGGTCGCCGTCCCATCGGCCGAGGGCGATGGTCAACGTGCCATCGCCCAGTGTCTGGCTGCCGTTGGTGAAGATGCGGCTGGCGACCGACTGGGCGGACGCCAGCTGGCTGACCTTGAGCAGGTGGTTCTGGCTGCCGGCGCTGCTGGCGCTGACAGTGGCGACCGAGGTGTCGGACACGCTGGCCGTGGAGGCGTTCCACAGGCCGGCGTCGGACAGCTTCTGGGCGGCCGTCTGCATGCTGGATACGGCCGACTGCATCTGGCCATAGGCAGAGATCTTGGTCTGAAGCTTGGCGGAAGCTGTCTTGATGTCATTGATCGGCTGCTGCTCGATCGACATCAGCTTGGTAACCAAGGTTTCGACATCGAGACCGCTGCCGATTCCGAGCGATGAGATGGTGGCCATATCCCTTTCCTATTGAGACCCGTTCGGTAGGGCCTTCGGCATGCCGGGAGCGAACTTTAGGAAAATTTTCGCGGGGCCGGCGCTGAAACGACGACGCCGGGACTTCCGACACGCGGAATCCCGGCGTTGCTGGGGTCGGGCGCTTCAGCCCTTCAGCAGTTGCAGCACCTGCTGCGGCAGCTGGTTGGCCTGGGCGACCATGGCATTGCCCGCCTGTTGCAGGATTTGTGCCCGCGACATGTTGGACGTTTCCTGGGCGTAGTCGGCATCCATGATGCGCGAACGGGCCGCGGTCTGGTTCTCGACGGCCACCTGCAGGTTGCCGATCACGGAATCGAAGCGGTTCTGGGTCGCGCCGTAGGTGGAGCGGGCCAGGTTGACCTGGGCCAGGGCAAAGTCCAGGAACTGGACGGCCACCGACGGGTCGCCCTGATCGGAGTTGGCGCCGGTCAGAGCAGGCGGCGCGCCGGCGGCGGCGAAGTCCACCGCCGCGGTCGGCGGTACACCGCCCGTGCCGCTGCCGGAGGCACCCAGGATGTTGATCTTGGTGCTGTTGATGGCCGCCTCCAGGGCGCCGTCGTTGCCGTTGGGCGTGCCGGTCGTGCCGACGGTCGTCGTCAGGATGTCGCTCTGGGTGATGACGATCTGGTCATCCACCGTCGCGTTGGCGCCCACCTGGAAGGTGAACGAGGTCGACGAGCCGGTCAGGATCTGCGAACCGTTGAAGTTGGTGTTGCGGATGAGGCGACCCACTTCGGTCTGCAGCTGCGTGAACTCGTTGTTCAGCGCGGCGCGGTCCTGCACGTTGTTGGTGCCGTTGGCCGCCTGCACGGCCAGTTCACGCATGCGTTGCAGCATGTCGCCCACCTTGCCGAGCGAGCCTTCAGCCGTCTGCGCCAGCGAGATGCCGTCATTGGCATTGCGCATGGCCACCGACATGCCGCGGACCTGCGTGTTCATGCGTTCGGCGATCGCCAGACCGGCGGCGTCGTCCTTGGCCGAGTTGACACGCATGCCAGAGGACAGGCGTTGCATCGAGACCGCCAGCAGCCCTTGGGAACTGTTCAAGTTCCGCTGCGCGTTCATCGAGGCAATATTGGTATTGATGGTCTGGGGCATTTGAGCACTCCTGCAAACAGCCCGGTGGATTCCGGTGTCGCCGCCGCAAAATCAGCGACGTCATGGAGTGCATTGTGTTGGCGCTGTTCACCGCCCAAAGCCGCGAACAGCGCCCAAAACCACGGCCATTAAAGGCCTGTACCGGCGGTGCCCCCACCGCCGTCTTCCGGGGCTTCTATCAGCCGCCGCGCAGCAGCGTCAGGACCTGTTGGGGCAGCTGGTTGGCCTGCGAAATCATCGCGGTACCGGCCTGCTGCAGGATCTGCGCGCGGCTGAGGTTGGCGGTTTCGCTGGCGTAGTCGGCGTCCATGATGCGGCTGCGGGCGGCCGACTGGCTTTCCACCGACACCTGCAGGCTCGAGATGACGGCGTCGAAGCGGTTCTGGGCCGCACCGAAGGTGGAGCGGGCCGTGTTGACCTGGGACAGGGCCTGGTCGATCTTGGCAACCGAGTCCAGCGCACCCTTGGTGGCGCCAGCGTAGACATCGTAGGTGGCGCCGGTGCCGGCTGCGCCGACGTTGGAGATGTCGGTGTTGGCCGCATTGGCGACCTCGGCCAGGGCGCCCTGATTGGTGCCGGCGGCCGTGGCGGTATTCAGGATGTCGGAGCCCGTGATCGTGATGGTGTCGTTGGCCGTCGCGTTGGCGCCCACCTGGAAGGTGGTGGCAGCGGAACCCGTCAGGATGGAGTTGCCGTTGAAGTTGGTGTTGCTGGACAGGCGCGTGATTTCGGACTGCAGCAGCGAGAACTCGTTGTTCAGCGCGGTGCGGTCGTCGGCGTTGTTGGTGCCGTTGGCTGATTGCACGGCCAGCTCACGCATGCGCTGCAGCATGTCGCCGATCTTGCCCAGCGCGCCTTCAGCGGTCTGCGCGAAGGAGATGCCGTCGTTGGCGTTGCGGATGGCGACGCTCATGCCGCGCACCTGGGTGTTCATGCGTTCGGCAATGGCGAGGCCGGCGGCGTCGTCCTTGGCCGAGTTGACACGCAGGCCCGATGACAGGCGCTGCATGCTGACCATCAGCGAGCCCTGCGAGGCGGAGGTGTTGCGCTGAGCGTTCAGCGAGGCGATGTTGGTGTTGATGGTGGCAGACATGGCGCGTTCCTTTCAGTGCCAATAGGTGGAATCCGAGCCCTGGCAGTCGACGCTGGTGGCATGTTGGCCTTTGCGTTGGCTGCGAGCTGGGACCCGTTGAGACCGTTATCGGACCGGGTGAGGAGGCGCTTGAGAGTGATCCTGTGTAAAACGGGCCGCTCAATCTCGCGAATTGCGGGGTGATTGGCGGCCTTTTAGGGTGCTTGAGCTGGCGGGCTTTGCCCTCGGGGGTCAACGACGACTGCCGTCGCTGTTGTTGAGCTCAGGGCCAGCGTTGAGGCTGGCCCAGGATCATCGAAGAAGCGACAGCACTTGCTGCGGCTGCTGGTTGGCTTGGGCAATCATGGCCGTACCGGCTTGCTGCAGGATCTGGGCGCGGCTCAGGTTGGCGGTTTCCATCGCATAGTCGGCATCCATGATGCGGCTGCGGGCGGCGGACTGGTTCTCGACCGCGGTACCCAGGCTGGAAATCACGGCGTCGAAGCGGTTCTGGGCGGCACCGAAGGTCGAGCGGGCCACGTTGACCTGGGAGATGGCCTGGTCGATCTTGGCGATCGAATCCAGCGCACCCTTGGTGGCGCCGGCATAGGCGTCGAAGGTGGCGCCGGTGCCGGCCGCGCCGACGTTGGAGATGTCGGTGTTGGCCGAGTTGGCCACTTCAGCCAGGGCGCCGTCGTTCTTGCCGGCAGCCGTGACGGTGCCCAGCATGTTCTGACCGCTGATGGTGATGGTGTCGTTGGTGGTGGCGTTGGCGCCGACCTGGAAGTTGAACGACGTCGTGTTCGTCAGCACGGCCTGACCGTTGAAGGTCGTGTTGGTGCTCAGGCGGGTGATTTCGCTTTGCAGCTGCGTGAACTCGTTGTTCAGCGCGGTGCGGTCGTCGGTGTTGTTGGTGCCGTTGGCGGACTGCACGGCGAGTTCACGCATGCGCTGCAGCATGTCGTTCACTTTGCCGAGGGCGCCTTCAGCCGTCTGCGACAGCGAAATGCCGTCGTTGGCGTTGCGGATGGCGACATTCATCCCCTTGACCTGGGAATTCATGCGTTCCGCGATGGCCAGGCCGGCGGCGTCGTCGCGTGCGGAGTTCACCCGCAGGCCGGACGACAGACGTTGCATCGAAGTGGCCAGCGAGCTTTGGGCGGAGCTGGCGTTGCGCTGTGCGTTCAGCGACAGCAGGTTGGTATTGATGACTGCGGGCATGATGCTTCCTTTTAGCTAGAGATAACCCGGCAAAGGCGCCGGCGAAGACCCAGGTGCCCGGGTGAGGCACCCGTGCTGCCCACGCAGACCCGCCTTATTAGTTAGTGGCAAGCCCTTGTGGCTACGCCCGACGCCAGTCAACCGTTGAAGTCTGTCCCATCGCTTGGGCGATGGGACACCACCTCGGCTTTCCAGCCGGACCACGGAACCGTTGCCGGCGCCGTTGGAATGGCTATCGGATGTCTCCACACGTTTCTTGAGGCGCTTTTGTCAAGGGGTGTGATCTTTTGAACAGAGGCAGGTGCAAAGCCTTGTTCATCGGATCGGCCGGACGGCGTTTTTTTGGCCCGAAAGGGCCTGGCTTTTCATGGGATCGGCCGAAACCGGCCTGCCTAAAGTGCGCTCCATCCCGGCCGATACCCCGCGCCGGACTGGAGCCTCAGATGCCCGCCTTGTCCGCCTCGACCCGTCAAAACGTTGTTCAGCTTCCCACCGCCGCCCAGGCGATGCCGGAAGACGCCCTGATGCTGCTGGCCCGAGCCCGCAACGCCGCCTTCGCCGAGGCCGCTCGAGGCAATCTGGGACAGGGCCTGGGCATCCTGCAGGATGCCCTGGAGGACGAACCCATGAGTCACGAGCTGCTGGCCGACATGGGCGCCCTGCTGCTCGTCGCTGGCCGCCACGATCAGGCCGCGCAATGCGCAGAGCGTGCCCTCAAGATCCACCCCGACCACGGCCCCAGCCTCTACACCCTGGGTTTTGCGCTGTCGGGCCGCGGCCAGAAGAAGCAGGCCATCGAGGTGCTGAGCGCGCTGAAGGCCGGCCCGGCCGCTGACAGCCTGCGCGCCGAGTCGCCCGAGCTGATGCCCGTGGCCATGACGGAATTGCAGCGACTGCTCGGCTGACGAGACGGATTCCACACTTTCGGGGCCCCGCCGGCGCAAGCTGGCGGGGCCCCGATTCTTTGGCGGCGGGAGACCCCGACGCGGCTGTAGGAATTTCGCTGACAAGGGCTTCCTGTCAGGGTGACGCTGCGCACCGACGCAGCCTGATATCGCGAGAAAAGGGCCTTCAACACAATCCGTTTCACTGATCCGCAACACCCCTCTACCTCTGAAACGGAAGCCCGCCATGAACGCCGACCAAATGCTCGCCGAGATCCGTGAAGCCAACCTGTCCTACCTGATGCTGGCCCAGAGCCTGATCCGCGCCGACCGCGAACAGGCCCTGTACCGCCTGGGCATCAGCGAGGACACGGCCGCGCTGATCGGCACGCTGAGCCCGGCCCAGATCATGAAGATCGCTTCCGGCAACACCCTGCTGTGCGCCTTCCGCATGAGCGACGACCTGGTGTGGGGCCTGCTGACCAACCACAGCAAGCCCGGCGCGAACGAGAGCGTGTCCCGCCTGCACGCTTCCATCCTGATGGCCGGCCGCCACGAGCACGCCTGATCCGTCTTCCCCGATTCGCTGCCCACCCCAGTTACAGATTCCGGAGCCCACCATGCGCGTCAAGAGCATCCTCACCGAAGCCAAGCAGATCGACCGTGCCGTTCAGCTGATCCACCTCGGTGCTCGCCTGCAGGTGCTGGAATCCGAAACCGATCTGTCCTACGAGCGCCTGCTGCGTCTCTATAAAGAAGTGAGCGGCAAGTCGCCGTCCAAGGGCCAGCTGCCCTTCTCGACCGACTGGTTCATGACCTGGCAGCCCAATATCCACGCCAGCCTCTTCCTGAACATCCATGAGTACCTGAACAAGGCTGCGGCACTTGACGAGATCGACACCGTCATCAAGGCCTACCAGCTCTATCAGGAGCAGACCACGGCCCAGGGCCTGGAAGCCATGCTGTCCGTCACCCGCGCCTGGCGCCTGGTGAAGTTCGTCGACAACGGCATGCTGACGCTGACCAAGTGCTCCAAGTGCAATGGCCAGTTCGTCACCCACCCGCACGAGACGGCCCGCCACTTCGTCTGTGGCCTTTGCAACCCGCCCGCACGCGCCGGCAAGGGCCGCGCCCAGGGCTCCATCCAGATGCACTAACTTAATAGGGCGACACTGTCGCCATGTGGATCACCCGTTGGCCGCTGCCGGCTCTGTTGAGCTGGCTGGCGGCCTGGTTCATTTATGCGGCTTCGTTGTGGGCCGGCCTGTCGCCCGGGCCGGCTTTGGCGCTGGGCGCCGCCGTCGCCGCCGCGCTCGCCTGGCTGAATGACGAGCGCTGGCGTCGTCTCATCGTCGCCCTGGGTTTCCCGGCCTCGGTGCTGGCCCTGGGCTGGCAGGGCGGGGCGTCTGGCTTGCTGTGGCTGGCGCCGTTGGCCCTGCTGTGGTGGCTCTACCCGCGCCGGACCTGGTCCGAGGCGCCGCTCTTCCCCACGCCGCGTGGTGCGCTGCAGCAACTGCCGACCCTGGCTCCGCTGCAGGCGCAGGCGCGTGTGCTGGACGCCGGCTGCGGCGTCGGTGATGGCCTTCGTGAACTGCTTCACGCCTACCCGCAAGCCCGCGTCGAGGGCGTCGAGTGGAGCCGGCCGCTGGCTTGGGTTGCCCGGCTGCGGGCGCGCGGCGCCCGGGTGCGCCAGGGCGACCTCTGGGCCGACGACTGGGCGCCCTTTGCCCTGGTCTATGTCTTCCAGCGGCCCGAATCCATGCCCCGCGTCTGGGCCAAGGCCTGTGCCGAGCTGGCGCCCGACGCCTGGCTGGCCAGTCTGGACTTCGCCGTGCCCGATGTGACACCGGTGGCGAACTGGCAACTGTCCAACGGCCAGAACGTGTGGCTTTACCGCCCGGTACGGAATGGGCCGGCAAAGCCCGCCAATTGAGTGCATACGGCGGGCTTCATCGCGGCATACTTTGCTCAAGCCCCCCGGCACCGGGCCGATATGGCCTGAACACCCCCAACTCAACCGCGCATGTTCGTCATCATCGGCTGGGCCATCTCCATGGCCTGCATCTTCGGCGTGTTCATCGCCCACGGCGGGAACATCGGCGTCATCCTGCACGCCTTGCCCTTCGAGATGATCACCATCTTCGGCGCCGCCATTGGTGCCTTCCTGGCCAACAACCAGATGAAGGTCGTCAAGGCGACGGCTGCCGGCCTGGGCCTGTGCTTCAAGGGCAGCAAATACAGCAAGGCCCGCTACATGGAGCTGCTGGCTCTCATGTACGACATCCTGCAGAAGGCGCGCAAGGAAGGCCTGATGTCCATTGAAAAGGATGTCGAGGACCCGCACAGCTCGCCGCTGTTCCAGAAATACACGACGGTGGGCAACGACCACCACGTCACAGAATTCATCACCGACTACCTGCGCATGATGGTGTCGGGCAACCTGAACGCCCACGAGATCGAATCGCTGATGGACAGCGAGATCGAGACCCACCACCAGGAAGAGCATGCGGCCGTTGCGGCCCTGCAGCGCCTGGCGGGCGGCCTGCCGGCCTTCGGCATCGTGGCGGCCGTGCTGGGTGTCGTGAACACCATGGGCTCGGTCGGCCAGCCGCCGGCCGTGCTGGGCGGCATGATCGGTTCCGCCCTGGTCGGTACCTTCCTGGGCATTCTGCTGGCCTATGGCTTCGCCGAGCCGCTGGCAGGCCTGCTGGAGCAGAAGGTCGAGGACGGCGGCAAGGAATTCCAGTGCATCAAGACGACGCTGCTGGCCAGCATGCAGGGCTATGCGCCCCAGGTGGCCATCGAGTTCGGCCGCAAGGTGCTGTTCTCCGGTGACCGTCCGAGCTTCAGCGAGCTCGAAGGTCACGTGAAAAAGAAGTGATGGAGCCCTGAATGGCCGGCGACGCCAAGAAGCTCCAGCCCATCATCATCAAGAAGGTGAAGAAGGGCGGCCACGCGGCCCATGGCGGCGCGTGGAAGATTGCCTACGCCGACTTCGTCACGGCCATGATGGCCTTCTTCCTGCTGATGTGGCTGCTCGGCTCCACGACCGAGGGCGACAAGAAGGGCATTGCCGACTTCTTCCAGTCGCCGCTGAAGGTGGCCATGCTGGGCGGTTCGGGCTCGGGCGACTCCTCCAGCGTGGTGCGTGGCGGTGGCAAGGACCTGACACGCGAGACCGGCCAGGTCAAGGAAGGCCAGAGCGAGGCCAAGAAGTCCAGCTACACCCTGCGTGCGCTGAAGGAAGAGCAGCGCAAGGCGGAGCGGGCGCGGCTGGAGCAGCTCAAGACCAAGGTCGAAGAGGTGCTGGCCGAGAACCCCAAGCTGGCGGCCCTGGGCGGCCAGATCCGCCTGGACATGACCCGCGAGGGCCTGCGCATCCAGATCGTCGACGAGGGCAACCGGCCCATGTTCGACAGCGGCAGCGCCGTCGTGAAACCGTATATGCGCGAGTTGCTGCGCGAGCTCGGCAGCGTGCTGACCGAGGTGCCCAACCGCCTGACCGTGGAAGGTCACACCGACGCCCAGGCCTTCCCGGGCGGCGACAAGGGCTACAGCAACTGGGAGCTGTCGGCCGACCGCGCCAATGCCTCGCGCCGCGAACTCGTCGCCGGTGGGCTGTCGGAGGCGCGCATGCTGCGCGTGCAGGGCCTGGCCGCCAGCAAGCTGCTCGACGCCAAGGATCCCAATGGCGCACTGAACCGTCGCATCAGCATCATCGTCATGAACCGTGATGCCGAGGACGCCGTGCTGAAGAACCTGCCCGATGAGCCGGAGGCCGAGGCGCCCGCCGCCGATGCCGCAGGCACACAAGCGCCTGCTGGCGGGCTCACGCAAGTGCCGGGGACCGGCAAAATGCCGCAAACTCAAACGCCGGCTCCGGCGCGCTAGAACTAGACTGCGTGCTGACCCCGAAAAACTGCCCGCACCCGAGAGAGGATCGCCATGAGCGCTGACATGAAATTCCTGGTCGTCGACGACTTCTCCACCATGCGCCGCATCGTGCGCGGCCTGCTGAAGGAAATCGGCTACAACAACTGCGAAGAGGCCGAAGACGGCGTCGAGGCGTTGAGCATGCTCAAGGGCGCCAAGTTCGACTTCGTCGTCAGCGACATCAACATGCCCAACATGACGGGCTTCGAGCTGCTGAAGGCCATCAAGGAAGATCCCAACCTGAAGCACCTGCCGGTGCTGATGGTCACCGCCGAAGCGCGCAAGGAAGACATCGTGCTGGCCGCCCAGTCGGGCGCCGCGGGCTACATCGTCAAGCCCTTCACGAAGGCGACGCTGGAAGAAAAAGTCCTGAAGATCATGCAGAAGCTGGCCGCGGCCGCCTGACAACAACAATCAAGGGGACTGCCATGTCGATGGAACAGTTGGACCAATTGAGCAAGGCCCAGGAGCCGTTGCTTGTCTCGCCCGAAGTCTTCCAGCAACTCGGCACGATCACACGCACGCTGCACGACACCATGCAGCGCTTGGGCGTCATGCCCAAGCTGCAGGTGGCCACCGACGGCCTGCCCGACGCGCGCAGCCGCCTGAGCTATATCGCCGAAAAGACGGCCGCCGCCGCCGAGAAGGTGCTGAACTCCGTCGACCAGGCCAAGGCCGAGCACGCCGGCATCAGCAATGCCACCAAGGAACTGGCGGCTGCCATCGTGGCCGATCCGGTTCGCGCCGTCGCCAGCGGCGCCGTCATGAACTTCGTCAAGGATGTCGAGAACCGCACCACGAGCATCGACAACCACCTGACCGACATCATGCTGGCCCAGGACTTCCACGACCTGACCGGTCAGGTCGTGGCCAAGGTCGTCAAGCTGGCCAATGACCTGGAAGACAGCCTGGTCAAGTTGCTGGTGCAGGTTGTGCCGCCCGAGCAGCGCGAGAAGGTCGATCCGACCATCCTGCAGGGCCCGGTCGTCAACGCCGAGGGCCGTACCGATGTCGTCACCAACCAGGGCGAAGTCGACGACCTGCTGGCCAGCCTCGGCTTCTGACGCGCGCCCTGCGCTCGGCATCAAGCCCGCCATCGGCGGGCTTTTTTCTTGTCCTCGAATGTTGTGATGCGGGTCGCCCGGCGGGGTGCTGCGCTTCTGCTAAAAACGCCGCCTCGCCTCACAAGGGCGAGGTCAACAACATCAGGGAGATCATCAAATGATTCGATTCAAGCAGGCGACGCTCGCCTTCGCGGCGGCCTTGGCCGTTGCGGCGCCGCAAGCCCAGGCCCAGGCGCAAGCCAGCGAGACGGACTCGCGCATCGGCTGGTACGGCGACTTCGCGGTCGGCGGCACCCGCTACGAGTCCGAACCCGGCTTTGTCCTCTGCCGTTGCCGCAAGGGCAGCGCCACGGCCCTCAAGGTCGGCGCCGGCTATCGCTTCGGCGTCTCGGCCGTCGAGGCTTGGTATATGGACCTCGGCAAGGCCAATTTCGGCGCCGACTATTGGGGTCCTGCCACCTCGGCCCATATGCGCGCCGCCGTGCTGGGCGGTGCCTGGTCTGCGCGCTGGGGGCGGTACGTCGAGGCCACCTGGCGTGTCGGCGCGGCCTTTGTCAATGCGACCGGCGACGGCGGCAGCCAGCACGACGTTCGCGCCACCGGCGGTTTCTCCCTCGGCTGGCGCACGACCGAAACGTCGACGCTGGAACTGGGCTTCGACATCCTGAGTGCCCGCGATGCCAGCGGCGCCCGTACCGACGCCGTGCCCGTCACGCTGGGTTTCCGCCAGCGCTTCTGACCCTCAGTCCGGCTGCGCCTCGGGCACCAGCTCGCGGATGGCCTGGTTGAGCTTGTCCAGAGTCTGCTGCGCCACCAACTGTGAACAGGCCAGGTAGCGCAGCTCCCCGCGCGGCATGTCGGCGAACTCGATGCGCACCAGCGGCAGTGGTGTGAACTCGGGATCCTTGCGCAGCCAGCTCAGGTCCTCCTCGTCGATCAGCATGTAGTCGACCCGGCGCACACCCACCATGCGCGCCAGCTGCAGCGGCGCGAGCTGGGCGCGCAGCGGCGGCCTGGCGGCGCTCGCCAGGAGCTGGTCGAGCTGCTGGCCGTAGGACACGCCCTCCATCAGGCCGGGCTGCAGGGAGCCGTCTGCAAACAGCTGGGCGATGCGCGGGATGGCGCGGATCTGCACCGCAACGGCGGCGTGGGCAAGCACCACATGCGGCTTGTCGCGGTGGATGGGCAGACTGAAGCGGGCAAAGGCCTCGCGTTCCGGGTTCTTGTACAGGCCCGGCGAGCACAGCGGTGCCTGGTTGGCCTGCAGATGCTGCAGCGTGCGGCGGATGGGCACTTCGGCGTATTGCGCCTGGACGCCGGCACGCTTGAGCAGCTTGATGGTGCGCTCCATCAGGAAGCCGGCCGGCTTGCCGTCCACGGTATGGGTGTAGGGCGGCTTGTCGCGGTACTCGATGGTCAGCGGCTGCGCCACGGTGGCGCCGGCGCAAGAGGCGACGGTCACGGCGAGCAAGCGGGCGAGGCGGGCCATGGATGGAAGATTAGCCCCAGCCAGACGGTCGTCACCACCGTTGGAGCGGCAATCCTTCACATCCTGGCCCTGGCTACGCCGCCCGGCGCGGAATAGCCGGCCAAGCCTCCCGCTTTTCTCGCTCAAGTCGGGCAGGGCGCCTCGAACAATGCTGTCCAGCGCTGCATCACCCCCATGGCCGACCACGACGCACAGGATCGCAACTTACCCGCCTCGCCCAAGAAGATCGAAAGATCCCGGGCCGAGGGGCAATTGCCGCGTTCGCGCGACCTGCCGCATTTCGCCATGATGGTCGCCGGCGGCGCCGCCCTGGCCGCCGGGGGGCCGCAGATCATCGAGAAGATGCGCCAGACCCTGATCACCGGCCTGCATTTCGACGCCAGCCTGCTGGCCCGGCCCGGCTTCATGGGCGAGCGCCTCGCCGAGATGACACTGGCCTTTGCCGCCGTCGCCGGACCGATCGCAGCCCTGCTGATGCTGGTCGGCATCGCCAGCAACCTGGCCAGCGGCGGCTGGAACTGGACGATGAAGCCGCTGGCCCCCAAGTTCACGCATCTCAACCCCTTGGCCGGCCTGGGCCGCCTCTTCAGCGGCCAGGGCTTTGGCTCGGCGTTGAAGGCGGTTCTGCTGGCCCTGGTGCTCGGCATCGTCGGCGCCATGGTGCTGAAGGACCGCCTGGCGGCCTATGTGGGCATCATGTCCGTGCCCCTGCCGTCGGCCCTCGCCTATGCCGGCCAGCAACTGATGGGGGGCCTGGGCCTGCTGGCGGTTGCACTGGCCGTCTTTGCCGCCATCGATGTGCCGCTGCAGCGCCAGCTCTGGATGCGCCGCATGCGCATGACGCGCGAAGAGGTCAAGCAGGAAATGAAGGAGGTTGAAGGCAACCTCGAGATCAAGGCCAAGGTGCGCGCCAAGATGCGCGAGATGGCCAAGCGCCGCATGCTGGCCGCGGTGCCCCAGGCCGACCTGGTGGTCATGAACCCGACCCACTACGCCGTGGCCCTCAAGTACGAGGAAGGCAAGATGGCTGCTCCGAAGGTCGTGGCCAAGGGCGCCGACCTGCTGGCCATGAAGATCCGCGACCTGGCCAAGGAGAGCAAGGTGCCGGTGCTGCAGCAGCCCGTGCTGGCCCGTGCCCTCTACGCCCACGCCAAGGTCGACCACGAGATCCCCGCTGCGCTGTTCAGCGCCGTGGCCCAGGTGCTGGCCTATGTCTACCAGCTGCGCGCCGCCCTGGCCTCACGCAACGTGGCGCGGCCGGACGTGCCCAAGCCGCATGTGCCGCCGGAGCTCGACCCGCACAACAAGCCGGGCTGGCAGCCGGAGCCTGACGAGGATTTCTAAGGCCTGCGCCGTGACTCGCACTAGGTCGTGCGCCACTTGATGAATTCAAAGGGGTCCGAGGGTCCTTGGATCACCAGGTAGTACTCGGCCCGCAAGGCAACGCCACCCGCAGCTTCGTGGAAGAAAAAGTCGTCGTCCTGCGGTGGGATGCCTATCGACTTGCAGAACCCGGCATCCGTGAATCGGTCGTGGTAGTCCTTGGCCAGGCGCTCAGCCTGCACCTGCGAATGGCCGAACGCCTGCTGCAACTCCCTGGCGACATGCCTGAAGAGTTCCTTGACGTCGTCATCGGCTGAAACGACCAGCTCCATGGGTTTGCGACCTCGCACGTTCTATCGCAGCTCATCCTCGGCCAGCACGTCCACATGGCCGACAAGGCCCTGCAGCGCGCCCAGCACTTCGTTGAGAACCGCCTGCTGCTGCGCTTCGTTCAGAACGAGGAGAGGGAACGCCGAGATTTGCAGATCGCATTCGTCACCCTCCCCCTGGAGTGGGTTCTTCTCGAACTTGAGCACGGTATCCCGGTATACCAATGCGCCGCGCACTTGTTCCGAGCCCGGAAGCAGGCTCTTGAACTCATTCAGTACGGCCTCCTGTCGATCTGACGCATTGAACAGCAGCACAAAAGGCATGGGTTTGTCGCTGAGGCTGGCAACTACAGCCCGCGCAGCGTGTCGTTGTACAGACCGGTATCCATCTCAACATGCCTTTGGGGCAACGCGCGTGATCGCGAGAGTGCAGATCACCACCGTCTTCCCGGCCAAGGGCCGACGGTGCGCCACTGTTCAAGATAGCTCAGCGCCTGCGCTTCAGTGATCTCGTCATCATCGGGATCGAACTCTCCGGACAGCGAAGCGTTGAGGAAGCCGCGGATGTCGTCGGTGTGATTGGACCACCCGCCGTTCCTGCGCGCCAGGTACAAGCCGCCCGGTTCGTGCGGCGAAAAAAAGGGCTTGCCATCGTCCAACTGCCTATAGATCTCGTAGGGGCCACCGGAGCCATCGGTAAGCTGGTAGTACTTCCAGCGCATGGCGGCAAACGGCATCGTCATCGGGCTCATGGCTCGCGTGTGACCAGGCTTTCAAGAGCGACATCGGACAGCTCACCCGGAAAGTCGATGGCGACGCTGACTTGCCAGCTGCCCGACATGGCTTGGCTTACGGACACGCCGTTCACCGGTACCAGCACCCGCTGGCCACCGACGCTGGACACAGTCACGCGCGCTCCAAACGCCTGCTCCACTTCGCTTCTTCGCGAGAACTCCTTCAGCAAAAGAGGTCCGGTGAGCAGGGTCTGGCCGCCTGCGGTCGGCACGACGTCCTTGACGACCATCAGCTCCATGTTCAAGTCATTCAACGAGGCGTCGAGGAAACTGCGGATGTTGTCGGCGCGAGGGCTCAATCGCGTCAGCTTGCTTTATCGGTGAATTGCGGGAGCCTGTAAACCTTCATCAGGCAAACGGCCGATTCGACCGACGCCTCGAACTCATAGGGGCCTGGCAGCAAATCTGCATACTCTCCAGCGTGCACGAGGGCCGGGCCCGCATCCGTGTGATAGGTGCAGCGGCCTTCAAAGACATACACCCGACTGGCCTGAGACAGGCTTCCCGAAAACTTCGCCCCCGCGTCATAGCGGTTGGGGAAAAACCGATGTCCCTGTTCCGCCGGGAAGAGCGCTTTCACCGCATCTTCTGTGAGATCTCTATCGGAGATCTCCGTCCAAGAGTGCACCTTCATCACTGTCCTTTCAGAACTCAATGCCGTACTTGGCAAAAGCGTTCTTCGCCCGAACCAACACGGCCGCATTTTGCGCGGCAGTATTGCCATTCATGAAGTGTCCGCTGTGCTCGTTGATGTCAAGGCCTACATAACCGTCCCGTGCGTTGCCGGCAATTTCAGCCTCGCCGGCGGCAATGACCGGCTTGCCTCCGGTGATCACGGCATGTGAGATTTCAGTTCCGCCAGCGGCCAGCTTCGGAATGACGAGAAGGTCTCCCGAGGCTGTCACGGCGTATTTGATCGTGCCTTGGCCAATGGCTGCATCGAACCCAGGGCCGACCGGCGATATGGGGCTGACACCACTGCTCCGGGCGATGGCCAGTTCTTCGGCCAGACTGCCGGGCAGTTGGTTTTCGAACAGGGGTTCAAGCCGGAAGTTTGCGATGGCGCCTCGTTGAGACAGCGGTCCTTTCAAACCCTCTGAAACGATGGCCGTCGTGCCGTAGTCCAGTGCTTTCGCGGCTACCAAGCTGGTCCCAAGCCCAGCCACGGCGGCGCCGGCGGCTGCCGGATCGCCGTTCTGCAAAGCTTCGCCGAGGTTGTAGGCTGCGCGCGTCCCACCCACCAGCGGAATGACGGAAACCGTGTTCTTCGCGGTTTCCCAAAGGCCTATGCCGGTGCCCTGCAGTCCGCCCGGGCCGGCCATCAGCTTCTCGCCCAGCATGCTGTAGCCCACGTGCAGGTCATCGCCCGTGGCAACGTTCCAGGCGGCGGTCACCACGTCCGTGACTTCAAGCGGAAGCTCGGTGAGGCCTTTCCACAGCCCGTTGGCAATCCCGGTGACGAACTTGCCGCGCGTCGAGTCGCCATCCAGGGCGTAGGCCATTGGATTTGCGTCTCCCAACGCTGCGTATGTGGCAGCTTCATCAATCTCCTGCTTCGCGGGCGTCTGAGGTGCAGGTCGGGCTGCAACGGTTGCAGGCGCCTGTGCACTCATCTGCTCAAAGCTGGCACCGCTCAAATCGATGCCCGAAGCATCAATGACTGAGTGCGCCGGGACTGCGCGGGTCGCCGCATCTGCCGCGATGAAGGCGCCGCCCGCCCTCAAGTTGGCGCCGCTCAGGTCGGGCAGCATCACCTGCTGACCCCGCAAGAGCAATGAAGATGAGGCGCCATTGGCCTGGGCCAGTGCCTGCGCATAGCGTTCGTCGCCGTATTCCTGCTTGGCGATTCGGGCCCACGAGTCACCGCTTTCGGCCGTGCGGCTCTTGACCGTGGCGTAGGCCGCAGGGTTCGCCGATTGCTCCACGGCGTTGAGCAGGCTTCTGTCGCCCGTCGGGGGCGGCGCATCCTCGACGGGCTCCGGCGGCAGTTCCGTGGGCAGCGGCTCCGGTTCGTCGATGGCCAATTCCGACTCGTAGTCCTGCGGGCCTGCGCTCTCCGCCATCTCCGTCTCCAGCCTTTGCACCTCGCTGCTGGCGGCGTCGAATTCCATCTCGGAGGCGTAGTCCAGATAGCCCTCGCTGACGCCGTGGTGGAAGGTGTCCACCCGGCCCAGCCGTGCTTGCGCCTGTTCCAGCATGCTGGCGAGAGTGGCCTGATGCTGGGAGATGAAAGCGAGGTCGGCGCTGCGGTCGGCTGCGGCGTCGGGTTCTTGCGGCTCTGGCGGCGGGGGCGTTAGTGCGGCGCCGGCGGGCGTGTCGTGGGCGGCCGGCGCCAGGTTGACCCAATGCGGCAGCTGCTGGCCCATGTCGCTCAGCGTCTGGCTGGATTCCTGGGGTTGCACTTCTGCTGGCACTGCTGCCGGTTCGGCGATTTCCGAAGTCTCGCTGGGCGCCAAGTCCTCGAAAGGGACGGCGCCAAAGGTTTCCAAGCGCAAGGCTTTCTCCCTGGGTTCTCTGGTGGCGCCATTGAACGGGGGCGTGACTTTGTGGGCAATTGCCGGCGCTCCTATTTCGGCGCCGCGCGGCGCTAGGGTCGGCCGCAGCTCCAGACCCGGGGATTGGCCTGGAATCCCCCCTCATTTCCGGCTCAAGTTTTCGGACCCGCCCAGAACAATGGCTTCCCAGGTGATCTGGGCTCATGGCGTCCGCGCTTTGTGCGCCAGTTCACGAAGTCCCTCATCCGACCGCTTTCGACCCGCTGGCCCCAAGCCGATCCATGAACCCGCTGATCCAGAAGCTGCAATCCCTGCTCGGCCCGCGTGCCGGCATCATCGCGGCGCTTGGCGCGCCGATCGCGGTGCTGCTGGTGCTGTCGATGATGGTGCTGCCGCTGCCGCCCTTCGCGCTGGACCTGCTGTTCACCTTCAACATCGCCATGGCCGTCATGGTCATGATGGTGGCAGCCCACATGGTCAGGCCGCTGGACTTCGCGGCCTTCCCGACCGTGCTGCTGCTGACCACGCTGATGCGCCTGTCGCTGAACGTTGCGTCCACGCGCGTGGTGCTGCTGCAGGGCCACACCGGCACGGGCGCCGCCGGCAAGGTCATCGAGTCCTTCGGCCACTTCCTGATCGGCGGCAATTTCGCGGTCGGCCTGATCGTGTTCGCCATCCTCGTTGTCATCAACTTCATCGTGGTGACCAAGGGTGCCGAGCGGATCGCGGAAGTTGGTGCGCGCTTCACCCTGGATGCCATGCCCGGCAAGCAGATGGCGGTGGACGCCGACCTGAACGCCGGCCTCATCAACGAGGCGGAGGCCAAGCGCCGCCGCGCCGAACTGTCCGACGAAGCCGACTTCTTCGGTTCCATGGACGGTGCCAGCAAGTTCGTGCGCGGTGACGCGGTCGCCGGCATGCTGATCCTGGCCATCAACATCGTCGGTGGCTTCATCATCGGCGTCGCCCAGCACGGCCTCTCGGCCGGCCAGGCCGCCGACAGCTACATCCTGCTGGCCGTCGGTGATGCCCTGGTCGCCCAGGTGCCGGCTCTGCTGATCTCGGTCGCCGCCGCCATGGTGGTGTCGCGCGTCGGTACCGACAAGGACATCGGCAGCCAGATCGGCAAGCAGGTCTTCGGTTCGGCCAAGTCGTTGGCCATCACGGCTGGCGTCATCGGCGCTCTCGGTCTGATCCCGGGCATGCCGCACATCGTCTTCCTGCTGATCGCCGCCGGCCTGGGCTACCTGGCCTACTGGCTGCGCAGCAAGGAGCAGGCCCTGGAGGCCGCCAAGGCCGTCAAGCCCATCATGCCCAGCACCGAAGGCGCCGGCGAGGCCAGCTGGGAAGACCTGGTGCCCGTCGACACCCTGGGCCTGGAAGTCGGCTACCGCCTCATCACGCTGGTGGACAAGACCCGCGAGGGCGACCTGCTCAGCCGCATCAAGGGCGTGCGCCGCAAGTTCGCGCAGGAAGTCGGCTTCCTGCCGCCGCCGGTGCACATCCGCGACAACCTCGAGCTGCGCCCCAGCCAGTACCGCATCTCGCTGCGCGGCGCCGTCGTCGGCGAAGCCGAGGCCTACCCCGGCATGTGGCTGGCCATCAACCCCGGCCACGCGACGCAGAAGCTGATCGGCACGCCGACCACCGACCCCGCCTTCGGCCTGCCGGCGGTGTGGGTCGAGGAACGGCAGAAGGAGATGGCCCAAATGAGCGGGTTTACGGTCGTTGATTGCTCGACCGTCGTGGCCACCCACCTTTCACACTTGATGCAAGTGCACGCGGCCAAGTTGTTGGGCCGTGTGGAGACGCAAGCCCTGGTGGAACACCTCACCAAGCAGGCGCCGCAATTGATCGAAGACGTGATTCCCAAGATGGTCAGCATCGCCACCCTGCAACGCGTTCTCCAGCTGCTGCTGGAGGAGGGCGTGCACGTCCGCGACATGCGCTCCATCGTCGAATGCCTGGCCGAGAACGCCGCCGCCGTCACCGACCCGGTCGAGCTGGCCCGCCGCATCCGCACCCACATCGCCCCGGCCATCGTGCAGCAGATCTACGGCTCCACCAAGGAGCTGGACGTCATCGCGCTGGAGCCCGAGCTCGAGCGCCTGGTCACGCAAGCCCTCAATTCGCCGCATGGCGCGGCCCTGGACCCCGGTGTCGCCGACACCCTGGCCCGCAGCGCTGCCGAGACGGCCCAGAAACAGGAAGACCGCGGCGTGCCGGCCACGCTGCTGGTGCCCGACCTGATCCGCGCACCCATGGCCCGCCTGCTCAAGCGCGCGGCACCCCGACTCAAGGTGCTCGGCCACAGTGAGATTCCTGAGACCCACACCATCCGCATCGGCTCCATCATCGGAGGCACAGCATGAACGTCCGTAAATTCACCGCCCGCTCCTCGCGCGAGGCGTTGGCCCTCGTCAAGCAGGCCTTCGGTCCCGACGCGGTCGTGCTGTCCAACAAGAACGTGCCGGAAGGCGTGGAAGTGCTGGCCATGGCGCCCGAAGGCATGGGACAGATCGAGCAGATCGCCCAGTCGGCGCCGCGCACCGTGGCCCGCCCGCAGGTCGCCCCGCCGCCGACCGTGCCCCAGCAGCCCGCCGCCCGCGGCAGCTTCGCCGACCGCGCCCGCATGGAGCCGAGCTTCGGCAGCCCCGAAGTGGGTGGCGACGTTGAGCAGCTGGCCATGAGCACGCTGAGCTTCCAGGACTATGTGCGCGAGCGCGTGCTGCGCCGCCGCCAGGCCGAGATGACCGGCCAGCCCGACCCTGTCGCGGCCGCGGCCCCGCGCATCGCCCCGCCGCCGACCCAGCCGGCCGCGACCTCGCTGGACGCGGCCCGCGCCCGTCGCGAGCAGCGTGCCGCCGAAGCCATGGCCGCGCTGGCGCCCAAGCGCGCCATGCCGCCGCCCACGCCGCCTCAGGCACGCCCCGCGCCGCCGGTGCTGCGCGACGAGATCCGCATCCCGACGGCCACCGCCCAGCGTGCCGTGCCGCAACTGAGCGACATCAGCGCGATGGAACCCATGCCCCTGCCGGGCCAGCCGACCGCCAACCAGCGCAGCCAGATGGACATGGCCTCCGAGCTGCGCCAGATGCGCGGCCTCATCGAGGAGCGCTTCTCCTCGCTGGCCTTCATGGAAAAGCTGCAGCGCCAGCCGGTACAGGCCCGCCTGACGCAGAAGCTGCTGGAGCTGGGTTTCTCGCCCGCCCTGGTGCGCAAGCTGGCCGAGAGCTGCCCGTCCGACTTCCGCGGCACCGACGTCGCCGACGAGACCGCCTGGGCCGCCCATGTGCTGTCGCGCAATCTGCAGACCGACGAGGCCGCCCGGGCCATCGAGGACCGCGGTGGCGTGTTTGCGCTGATCGGCTCCACCGGCGTCGGCAAGACGACGACGACCGCCAAGCTGGCCGCCCACTTCGCCACCAAGTTCGGCGCCAGCCAGCTCGGCCTGATCACGCTGGACGCCTACCGCATCGGCGCCCACGAACAGCTGCGTGCCTACGGCCGCATCCTCGGCGTGCCCGTGCACACCGCCCACGACCGCGCCTCGCTGGACGACCTGCTGGACCTGCTGTCCAGCAAGAAGCTGGTCCTCATCGACACCGCCGGCATGGCCCAGCGCGACAGCCGCACGCAAGAGCTGCTGGAGATGCTGGCCCATCCCAGCATCAAGAAGCTGCTCGTCATCAATGCTGCCCAGCAGGGCGAGACCATCGAAGACGTCGTCAACGCCTGGAAGGGCGCCGCCTGCGAAGGCGTCGTGCTCAGCAAGATCGACGAAGCCGTGAAGCTGGCCCCGGCCCTGGACACCCTGATCCGCCACAAGCTCAAGGTGCTGGGCGTGGCCAACGGCCAGCGCGTGCCGGAAGACTGGCATCGCCTGCCCAGCGTGGCCCTGGTGCAGCGCGCGCTGAAGGGCGCCGCCTCGGGTGCCTGGCGCATGGACAACACCGACGTCAACCTCATCTTTGCCGGCGCGCCGCTGACCGAAGGCATGAGGGCTGTCCACTGATGATGGTCGACCAAGCCCATGGCCTGCGCCGCCTGTTCGCGGCGTCCAAGACCCGCTTCGTGCCGGTGGTCAGCAACCCGCGCGTGATGGGTGCCGGCGCTCTGCTCGAAGGCCTGTGCTCGGCCTTTGCCGAGCTGAATCTGCACACCCTGGTCGTCGATGCCGGCGAGCATTCGCCCAAGCCCTCCGAGCTGGCGGGCGTGGACCTCTCCAACTGCATCGAGCGCCTGTCGCCCAAGGTGTCCTACCTGGCCGCCCGCGGCCTGCCGCTGCGCCACATCAACGCCCATGGTTCGGCGGCCTCCTTCCTGGAAGCCGTGGCTGATGCCGCGCCGGATGCCGACGTCATCCTGCTGCATGCACCGGCGGCCGAACTGGCCCGCGTCGTGGCCCTGCGCGAGGTGCGCCCGCTGCTGCTGGCTGATACCGAGCCGGCCAGCGTGACGGAAGCCTATGCCGGCATGAAATGGCTCACACAACGGGCCGGCCTGATGGTCTACAGTCTGCTCATGGCCTGCCACCCTCAGCTGCGCGTGGCCACCCGCATCGCGCAACAGCTTCACTCCTGCGCCGACGGCTTCCTCGGCGCGGTGCTGCGCGACTGGGCCTGCCTGGACCCGAGAGCCTCCCAGAACGCACCGCTGACGCCTGAGTTGCGCCATCTCGCCCGCGAGCTGCTGCTCGCGGCGCCTCCCGGAGCGGCCGTCGACGCGGCCGCCTCCGACGCGACCCCGCTGCGCCCGGCGCGCAAGGTGTCTAACCCCCTCATCGCAGCGCATTGACTCCGCCGGGAGCTGATATGTACACGCCCAAAGGCCGCCTCGACAACAACACGCTGATCAAGCAGTACAGCCCGTTGGTCCGACGCCTGGCGCACCAGATGATTGCCAAGCTGCCGGCCAACGTGGAAGTCAACGACTTGATCCAGGTCGGGCTGATCGGCTTGAACGATGCGCTGTCGCGCTTCGATGCCGAGCAGGGCGTGCAGTTCGAGACCTTCGCCACCCAGCGCATCCGCGGCGCCATGCTCGACGAGCTGCGCGGCGGCGACTGGATGAGCCGCGGCACGCGCCGCCAGCAGCGCGAGATCGAGGTCGCCGTGCACAAGGTCGAGCAGCGTCTCGGCCGCGCGCCGCGCGAGGACGAGATCGCTGCCGAGATGGGCCTGCCGCTGGCCGAATACCAGGAACTGCTCGGCAAGGTGCGCGGCACCCAGCTGGTCTATCTGGAAGACATGTCCGGCGACGATGGCGACAACGACTACCTCGACCGCCACGTGGCCGACGAGAACGCCAACCCGGTCGCGATGCTGCAGGACCACCGCATGCGCGAGGCGCTGGTGGAAGCGATCAAAAACCTGCCCGAGCGCGAGCAGTTCGTCATGAGCATGTACTACGAGCACGACATGAATCTCAAGGAGATTGCGGCCGTGCTCAAGGTCACGGAGTCGCGCGTCTGCCAATTGCACAGTCAGTCGATTGCAAGGTTGCGCGTTAAGCTGCGGGACTGGTAATCCACGGGGCCACTTCTTGCCGAGCCCCGGCCAATAAAGCGGGGACAACGCATGTTCAAGTGGCCCAAGAGCGGTGGCTCGTCCACCGCCACACCTCGCGACGAGCCCTACCGGCGCGATGACAGCGCGGCATTGAACGTCGTCAAACGGCTGGCCCGCTCGATTTCCACGGTCGGCAAGGATGCCGCCGAAGTGCGTGGCGCCCTCGAGGACACCCAGCGCATCGTGCAGGCCCAGAGTCAGGCCATGCAGGCCCTGGCCCAGCAGCTCAACCAGATCGGCCAGGCCCAGGCCGCCATCGCCAATGCCACCGCCCAGAGCGCCGCCGCCGTGCAGCGCGCCCGCGGCGCGCTGGGCGTCGTCGGTGGCGAGGTCGTCGGCATGGCGTCCACGCTGGCCCAGGTGTCCGACGCGGCCGCCGAGATCACCAAGATTTCATTGCAGACCCGCCTGGTGGCTTTCAACGCCGCCGTCGAGGCCAAGCATGCCGGCGATGCCGGCCGCGGCTTTGCGGTCGTCGCCGAGGCTGTCAAGGCCCTGGCCGGCCAGGTCGAAGCCTCGTCCAAGGCCATCGTCAGCGCCATCTCCAGCCTGCAGGAGCGCATCGACCGTTTCAGCGCCGAGCTGACCGAGAACGCCGCCAAGCCCAGCCAAATCCACGCCGCCTTCCACGAGGTTGAGCAGGACGTGCAGCGCATCTCGGTGTCGGCCGGCGAGAGCGGCCAGCAGATGAGGCTGCTCAACGAGCAGGCCCATGAGCTGGAGCGCGAGGTGTCGGAGGCCTCGCACGGCCTCAAGGTCGCCTTCGACGGCAGTGACCGCTTCCTGCGCATGTCGGAGGAGCTGGTCGAGCAGATTGCCGAGAGCGGTGTCGAGGTCGACGACATGCCTTTCATCCGCGCCGCCCAGGCGGCCGCCGACGAGATTGCCGGCCTGCTCGAGGACGCGCTGAAGAGCGGCCAGATCAGTGCCGCCGACCTCTTCGACCAGAGCTACCGCCCCATCGAAGGTACGAACCCGCCGCAGCACACGACGCGCTTCTGCCAGCTGACGGACAAGCTCTTTCCAACCGTGCAGGAGAAGGCGCTGGCCTTCAGCGACAAGGTGGTGTTCTGCATCGCGGCCGATCGCAACGGCTATATCGCGACGCACAACCGCAAATACTGCCAGCCGCAGCGGCCGGGCGACACGGTCTGGAACACGGCCAACAGCCGCTACCGCCGCATCTTCAATGACCGCACCGGCCTCGCGTCGGCGCGCAACACCCGGCCCTTCCTGCTGCAGACCTACCGCCGCGACATGGGCGGTGGCCGCTTTGTGGTGCTCAAGGAAGCCACCGCCCCCATCCACGTCGCCGGCAAGCATTGGGGTGGCCTGCGCCTCGCGTTCAATTTTTGATCGAGGCTCGGATTTCCTGATTCAGCAGCTCCAGCCAGGCATCGGCCTGGGGGTGGTTCTTGCTGATGGCCATGAAGGTCGTCTTGACCTCCAGTGGCGGCGCCTGCCAGCGCAACAGCTTGCTCAGCCGAGGCTGGCGTTCCAGCAGGTATTCGAGCGAGGCGCGCTCCGAGAACACGGCGTCCACGCGGCCCAGCCGGAGCATCTCGATGCCGGGGCGAAAGTCGGTCAGCTCGTGCAGGCGGTAGCTGCCGTTGGCCAGATCGGGCGGCAGGTATGAGCCGCGCTGGAAGGCCACTGCGGCATCGGGCGGCAACGCGGTCTTGCGGTCGGTGTGCACGAAGAAACCCAGCTGCATGCGCGCAACCGGCAGCGAATAGCGGAAGAGGGCGTCGCGCTCCTCATTGCGCCACAGCGTCAGCAGGACGCAATCGCCGTTCTTCGCCAACAGGAAGGCGCGCGCCCAGGGCACTTGCAAGACCTGCACGCCCAGCCCACCCGCGTTGAAGGCCCGCCGCGCCAATGCGCCGAGGCTGCCGCCGTCGGGCAGGTCGGCGCTCACATAAGGCGGAAATTCGGTCAGGCACAGCGGCACGGTGCGCGCCGCAGGCCGGGCCTGCGCCACGGCGGCGCCCAGCATCACCAAGGCAGTCGTCAACAGGCGGGCGAAGAGGGGGCGCAGCGGAGCGGAGGGCGGATGATTCATGCGGGCGGCTCAGCACTGAGCCTAGCCAGACCGCCGTCATTCGGCAATCCGGGTCGTGAGCGCCGCGCGTGTGGTTTGACTCGGCTTCAGCCGGTCAGCGCCCGGGCCAGCTCGGCATGGCCGTGTGCCAGCGCATGGGCCGCCGCATCGCGGCCGGCATCGTCCAGCCGGTGTGGGTCGGCACCAGCCCGACGCAGCAGGTCGACCAGATCGGCCCGCCCGGCGCCGGCCGCGCCCTGCAGCGGCGTGACACCCTGCTGCTGGGGCAGGTCGACGGTGGCGCCGCGTTTCAGCAGTTCCTCGACCATGGCGGCATTGCCGCGGGCGACGGCCGCATGCAGGGCGGCGACACGCTGGGCGTTGTTCGCCTGTGCATTCACATCGGCGCCGGCCTCCAGCAGCCGCAGCGCCAGCCCGTCGTGGTGGAAGAACACCGCCAGGCCCAGCGGCGTGAAGCCGTCGGGCGCGAGCTGGTTGACGTCCTGGCCGGCCGCCAGCGCGCTCTCGACCACGTCGGTCTCACCCAGGATCAGCGCCTCGAAGAAGTCCGGCCTGCCACGGCGCTGGCGCAGCGCTGCCACGAGATCGCTCAGCGACATGTAGGCGGCCCAGGTCAGCGCCGAGACACCCGCCGCCGAGCGTTGGCTCAGCAGGCTGGGGTCGGCATCGGCCAGGGCCAGGGCGGCATCGGTGTTGCGCTGGGCAATGGCGTCCAGCAGGGCTTGCAGTGCGGGTTCGGCGTTCATGGGTGCAAGCCTAGGTCGGATCGGCCCAGGCCGCTTATCCTGGCTTGCCAATTGTCTTGAAGGTCTGGCGGTAGCGCGACGGTGACTGGCCGTAGGCGGCGCTGAAGCGGCGCGAGAACGTGGGCAGGCTGTCGTAGCCGACGGCCGCGCAGACGTCGGTGATGGACAGACCGTCCTCCTCCAGCATGCCGCGCGCCCGTTCCAGCCGCAGCCGGGCGACATGGGCGGCGGGCGGTTCGCCCACCAGCGCCCGGAAGCTGCGGTGGAAGTGGTGTGGCGCCATCGCCGCCTCGCGGGCGGCGCTGGCGAGGTCGAAGGCCTGCTCGAAATGCTCGTCCAGCCAGGCCTTGCCGCGCAGCACGCGGCGGTGGATTTCCTGGCGCACGGCGGGCTTGGCGGCGACGATGCGCTCGCGCTCCTCGCGCACCTGGGTGGCCAGGTCGGCCAGGGCATCCAGGGCCTCGCGCAGCCAGCCGTCCCAATGACCGGAACCATCCGTCGCGCCACCGGCGGGCAGGCGGTCCAGGCCGAGCATGAAGCGGCCGATGGCCGAGTCGCGGTCCCACAGGCGCCGGTTGACGGGCATGGCCTCGGTGTCGCGGGCATCCGGTGCATCCAGCAGGCGCACCAGGGCGCTGAGCCGCGTCGAGGCGACGTCGCGCACCAGGGCATCGGCGAAGAACAAGACCCGCGTCTGCACCGCCTCAGGCGCGGCGATGTCGAGGTCATAGGGCTCACCGTGCGTGGTGACGAGAAAGCGCCCGGGCCTCAGCGTGAAGGTCTGGCCGCCAACGGTCCAGCGCGCCTGGCCGCGCACGACCGACTTGATCGACAGCGGGCCTGGATAGGCGCGCACGTGATGCACGCGACCCCGCGCGCGCAGCAGCACATTGGCGTCGAAGAGGCTCTCGGGTGTCGTGCGGATCAGCAGCACGACAGCCTCACTCCGCGATGCAAGCCCTGTTCTTGCCGGTGTGCTTGGCCTCGTACAGGGCCACGTCAGCGCGGTCGAGGGCCTGCTCCAGCGTCTCGCCGGCGCGGTACAGCGTCACGCCGGCCGAGAAGGTCACGAAGACGTCCTTGCCTTCGTGGTTGAAAAGGGCGCTGGACAGCGAGCGCTGCAACCGCACCAGCACCTGCTGGGCCTCGTCCAGCGGCGTGTTGGGCAGCATCAGCACGAACTCCTCGCCGCCGTAGCGCGCCACCATGTCGCCGGGGCGCAGCGAGGCCTGGGTGCGCTCGGCCAGCGACTTCAGCGCGATGTCGCCGGCATGGTGGCCCAGGCTGTCGTTGAGCTTCTTGAAGTTGTCGATGTCCAGCAGGGCCAGGGCGACGCGAGTTGACTCCCGCTCGGCCTTGGCCTGCTCGATGCCGAAGGCCTGGATGAGGCCGCGGCGATTCGCGACCTGGGTCAGCTGGTCGGTGTGGACCTCGTTGGACAGGCGGCGCAACTCGCCTTCGAGCTCGTCCACGCGCTGGGTCAGCGCGGCCGCGCGGTCGTGTTCGAGGGTCAGGCGCTGCTGCGTCTGGCTCACCAGGCTCTGCACGCTGCGGCTTTCCTCGACCATCTCGCGGACGGTGCCGGCCAGGCTTTCCAGCGTGTCGGCCTGCTCGATGGCATCGGCATAGCGGCCGACGTTGTTCTGGAAGCGGTCGGTGTGCTGGCCCAGCTCGCCGAGCTCGGTCAGCATGCGCTGGATCAAGCCCTTGAGAGCGTCGCGTGCCCTGGAGCGCTCGTCGCGCAAGGCGCGCTGGCGATCGCGCGTGCCGGCCAGCAGCTCGGACACCGTGCGCACGCCGCGGCCCGACAGGCCCTGGGCCAGCGTGTTGTTCATGGCCTCGGCCTGGCCGCGGGCCCAGGAATCGTCCTCGGCCAGGTCGACCAGGCTGCCGCTCAGCTCGCGGCACAGGCCGCCGAGCTCGTCGAAGAGATGGCGGCGGTGGTCCAGCAGATGGCGGGCGCGCAGGCACAAGGCGGCCATCTGCGTCGCGCGTTCGGGGCTGGCCCCCTTGGCCTTGAGTTCGGCCTGGGCGGCGTCCAGCTCGCGCATCAGCGCGTCGGCCGGCGTCGCCTCGGTCTGCGGCGAGCGCAGCGCATGGCGCACGGTGCCGTTGAGTTCACCGCTGACGTCGGCCCATTGCGGGCTGGTGTCTATGCCGGGCGCGGCGGCGGGCGTGTCGCGCAGGCCGGTGCGGCTCAGCTCGCCAAAGCCGCTGCTGTCGCGGAATCCCGTCTCGGCAAACGTGCTTTCGGAGAAGAACTGGCTGGGTGTGCCGCCGTCCTCGTCCGTCTCGACGCCGCTGCCGTCGCCGTCCTTGTCCCAGCTCGCAACCAGCTGGCCCAGGCGCTTGACCAGCTTCTGGCTGTCGTTGCGGCCCAGTTCCAGCACGCGGTTGATGCCGTCCTTCTTGCGCGCCAGCGTCCAGTGCTTGCCGCCGCGCTCCAGGCCGCGCACCAGGCGCTCGATAGCCTGGGCCAGGGCTTCGGCCTGGGCGCCGGGGCCGGCCACGTCCAGGAGCTTGTCGACCTGGCGCTGCAACTCGTCGAGCTTTTGTTCGCGCAGCGTCGTCTGCAGGTCCTGGCGCGTGCTGCCCGAGGGCAGGGCCAGGCTGATGAGCTTGGACATCAGCTGCTGGATGCGCTCCGGCACGGCGCCATTGGAGCCGTTGGCGGCTGCCGCCGGCTCGCCGCCGCCTTCGATGGCGTAGGCGCGGGCGTAGTTCTCGGGCGTGGGCTCCAGGCGCGCCTGGGCCAGGCGTTGCAGCGCGGCCTTGGCGATTTGCGCCGGCGGGAGGCTGGACCGCATGGCTTAGCGTTGCCCGCGCGATGCGATGTCGGAAGCGCCGTCGGCCTGCGTGATCCACGGCGCCTTGCGCGGCAGCACGGTCTGGGCGATCCAGCGCTCCAGCTCTTCGGCCGGCAGGGCCTTGCTGAACAGGAAGCCCTGCATCAGCGAGCAGCCGAGGCGGTGCAGGACTTCCATCTGCCGCAGCGTCTCGACGCCTTCGGCGATGACGCGCAGGCCCAGGGCGCGCGCCAAGGCAATGATGGCGGTGACGACGGCGGAACTCTGCGGCGTGATGCCGAGGTCGCGCACAAAGGTGCGGTCGACCTTCACTTCCGAGATCGGCAGCGTGGTCAGGTAGCCGAGGGACGAATAACCGGTGCCGAAGTCATCGATGGAGATTTCGACGCCGACCTCGTTCAAGCGGTGCAGCGACGGGATGACGTTCTGCAGGTCCTTCATCAGGTTGTTTTCGGTGATCTCGAGCTGGATGGAACGGTGCGGCACGCCATAGGCGCTGACGCACTGGTGGATGTGCTCGACGAGATCGGTGCGCTCGAACAGCCGGCTGGGCAGGTTGACGGCGATGGAGTCGCTGAAGCCGAACTGCAGCGACCACAGCTTGGCCTGGCGGGCGGCTTCCTTCAGGGCCCATTCGGACAGCGGCACGATGAGGCCGGTCTCCTCGGCCAGCGGGATGAAGTCGGCCGGCGGCACCAGCACATTGCCGCGCTGCCAGCGCATCAGCGCCTCGGCGCCCACCATGCGGGCGGCGCGCACGTCGATCTTGGGCTGGTAGTGCAGCACGATCTCGTTGCGCTCCAGCGCCTTGTGCAGGGCGCTCTCCAGCTCCAGCTTCTGCTTGCCGTGGCCGGCCAGTTGCGGCGAATAGACGGCCGAGGCGTTGCGGCCCTGGCTCTTGACGGCATACATGGCGACGTCGGAATTGCGCAGCAGATCGGCCATGGTCTGGCCGTCGCGCGGGTAGAGCGCAATGCCGACCGAGGCGGTGACGAAGCATTCCTGGCCGCCGACGAAGATGGGCTCGCGCAGGGCGTCCAGCACACGCTGGGCAACGCGCTCGGCATCGCGCTCGTCGGCCACCTCGGGCAGCAGGGCGACGAACTCGTCGCCACCCAGGCGCCCCACGGCTTCCAGGCCGCGGTGGCTGCGGTTGCCCAGGCCGTCGAGGACGCCTTCCAGGATCTGGTCGGAATGGCGCACACAGCTGCGCAGGCGACGGCCGACCTCGACGAGAAGCTCGTCGCCGGCGGCATGGCCCAGGGTGTCGTTGATGACCTTGAAGCGGTCCAGGTCGATCAGCAGCAGGCCGACTTCATGCCCGCCGCGGCGGGCACTCTCGATGGCGCGCTCGACGCGGTAGATGAGCTGGCGGCGATTCGGCAGGCCGGTCAGCGCGTCGAAGTGGGCGAGCTGGCGGATGCGGTCCTCGGCCTGGCGGCGGTCGGTCACGTCCTGCAGGATGCCGGTGTAGCCGTTGACGCCGCCCTGCTCGTTGAATTCGGGCTCGGCCTCGATGTGGACGACGCGCTGGCGACCATCGGGCAGGGTCAGCGGCAGGTCGGTGACGAGGACGGAAGTGTGGGCGATGACGTCGCGCAGCAGGCGCAGGAAGACATGGCGGTCATCGGTCGGCACCATGCGCATGACGCCGATGAAGTCGAGCCGGTCCTGCGGGCCGCGGCCGAAGACGCGCAGGCCCTCGGCGGAGATGGCGAAGCTGGCGCTGGTGTCGCGCCACCATTCGAAGCTGCCCATGCGGGCCAGGTCCTGGGCGCGCGCCAGCTTGGCCTTGCTGCGCTCCAGCTCCAGCCGCGTGCGCGAGCTGCGCAGCAGATAGCGCAGCCGCCCGTCCAGCAGGCTCCATTGCGGTGACTTGACGAAGAAGTCCGTCGCACCGGCCTGGTAGGCACGGTTGATGGAGGCCTCGTCGTCCAGGCCGGTCAGCATCAGCACGGGCAGGGATTCGAAGCCGGGCGTGGCGCGCAGCAGCGAGCAGGTCTCGAAACCATCGAGCTCGGGCATCAGCGCGTCCAGCACGACGACGTCGGGCGTACGCGTGGACAGCAGGCCCAGGGCCTCGCTGCCGCTGGGGGCTTCGGTGACTTCGAAGCCACGCTCGCGCAGCGCCGCAGCGGTCAACAGCAGGTTGACCTCGTCATCGTCCACCAGCAACACGCGCGGGCGTGGCGGCAGGTCGTCGAGGGCTTGACCGGTGGGCAGCATGAGGCTGGGTGTCAAAGCAGCGCGGCCAGGGCCGTGCGTACCTGTTGGATGTCTTGGAGCATAGCGTCCAACTGCGCGTCCAGACCGTCCGTGCGACCGTCGCGGGCCATGGTTTCGATGTCGGCACAGCGTGCCGACAGGGCCATGGCGCCCAGGCTGGCCGACGAGGACTTCAGCGTGTGGCTGACATGGCGCACGACGGCGAGGTCGATCGCGTCGCCTTCTCGGGCGCGGGCAAGGTCGGGCAGCAAACGGTCCAGTGAGTTGGAAAAGGCCGCCACCACGCGCTCCAGCAGCTTGTTGCCACCGCTCGGGTCAAGCTCCCGCAGGCGACGGATCGCCTCGGGATCGAGCAGGGCTGCGGGATTTGGGGCGGTCATGAAGAAGTCTGCGGGTCAGGGACTCGGCATGCCTCTAAATGTATCTCGGGTGGGAGGGGGGTCAGACGCGAAGAAATGCACACATTCAGCGCTGCGCGCTGTGGTTATTGACATCGAACCACACCGGGCTTGCCCCCGCCTGTCGCCGGGAAAGCGCTGCCTACAATGAATCGCATGAACAGCCTCAGCGAGGACAGCGCGCTCACGTCGCGCCGCCAGGAGCGACGACTGCCGATGCGGCTGCTGATGCTGGCGCTGGCCACGGTCTCCATCCTGATGCTGGTGCTGGGGGGGCTGGTGGTGCTCGCGCTGATGCGCGTCTGGGGCGGCGAGGTCGGCCTCGTGCACGCCGCGCTGGTGCTGACGGCTTTCTTCACCGGAGTCATGGTGCTGGTTGCGGCGGCCCTGGGCTGGCATGCGGGCGTTCGCCTGACGCGCCAGCGCCTGTCCGAGCCGCTGCGCGAGGCGCGCCAGCAGATCCTGATGCAGGCCCAGTTGCAGCGCGACTGGCAATGGGCCACCGATGCCGAGCATCGCCTGGTGCGCTGGCAGGCCCCGCAGGGTGTGCCGTCGTCGAGCTGGGTGGCGGGCGGCGTTGGCACCCAGCTGTTGTGGGACCGTTTCGAGGATGCCGAGCCGGCCGCCCATTTGCGTGAGCGGCTCGCCGTCCACCAGCCCTTTGCCGACCTGAAGCTGGCGGCTGCCGATGGCGCCCTGCGCTGGCAGCTGCGCGGCCTGCCGTGCATCGATTCCCAGGGGCATTTCGCCGGTTATCTGGGCACGGCGCGTCTTGACGAGCCGGAGGCCACGCCGGCGCCGCAGCCGGCCCAGGCCGCCGACCTGACGGCCGAGCACGAGTCCTTCAGCTACACCGTCTCCCACGACCTGCGCGCGCCGCTGCGCGTCGTCGAAGGCTTTGCGCGCATCCTCAAGGAAGACTACGGCACCCGCCTGGATCGCGTCGGCAACGACCACCTCGATCGTGTCATGAGCGCCGCGGCGCGCATGAACAGCATGATCGACGCGCTGCTGTCGCTGAGCCAGCTGTCGACGCGGCCACTGGCCTGTCAGCCGGTCAACCTGTCGCAGCAGGCCGGCTACGTGATGGAAGAGATCCGCCGCGGTGCGCCGCAGCGCGAGCTGGTGCTGGACATCGAGCCGGGCCTGACGGTGCAGGGCGACCCGACGCTGTTGCGCATGGTGCTGGAGAACCTGCTGGGCAATGCCTGGAAGTACAGCAGCAAGGTGCCGCAGACCGAGATCAGCTTCGGCAGCGTGCAGCAAGGGGGCCGTCGCGTGTTTGTCGTGTCGGACAACGGTGCCGGCTTCGACATGCGCTTTGCCGAACGCCTGTTCGGCGTCTTCCAGCGCCTGCACAGCGCCAGCGATTTCCAGGGCACGGGCGTGGGTCTGGCCCTGGTGCGGCGCATCGTCCGCCGCCATGGCGGGGACATCTGGGCGGAATCTGCGGTGGGAGAAGGCTCCCGCTTCTACTTCACGCTGGCTTAGCGAGCCCCGGGCCGAGCCAGCAGCTCCAGCGCATCGACGATCCGCCGTGCCTGCTCGGGCAGGCTGTGGCCGTCGGCCGAAGCCAGGCTCATCAGCCGCGCCAGCGCCTCGTCGCGGGGCAGCGAGTAGCGATGCATCAGCACGCCAACGGCCACGGCCGTCATGTCCAGTTGCGGCAGCTCGGAAGGCGCTTCGAAGGCTTCGGCCATGGTGGCCGGAGCCGCAGGCGTGGCGGGAACAGGGGGCGTCGAGCGTGCGAAGGCGGCTTCGACGGCGGGCACGATCTGCGAGATGTCCAGCGGCTTGACGAGGTAGGCGACGGCGCCCAGCTCCTTGACCTTGGCCACCGTCGCCTCGTCGGCGAAGGCGGACAGGAACATGAAGGGCGTCTGCAGGTATTCACGCAGATAGGCGGCCACATCGAAGCCGGTCAGGCCTTCCATGCGGATGTCCAGCAGGGCCAGCTCGGGCCGGTGTTCGCGGGCCAGCAGGATGGCGTCGTCGCCGTTGTCGGCGTCGATGACCTCGAAGCCGGCCTGCGTGAGCCCGTAGCTCAGCGTCGCCAATACCAGACGGTCGTCATCGACGACCAGGATCTTGCCCTTGCTCACCGTGCCCCTCTATCCAGAACTTGGTTTTGTGGCCGGATTGTGAACCACGCTGGGTGGAATCAGTTCCAGGCGGCAAACCACGTCCTCGCCCTGCTGCTCCAGGCTCAGGATGGCGCTGCGCCGCGGCAGCAGGGCCCGCACCAGGCCCAGGCCCGACACGCCGCTCTTGACGTTTTGCAGCGCAAAGCCTTCGGGCAGGCGGCCGGGGTTGGCGATCTCGACGGTGACGCCGGCCGTGTCGCAGATCAGCTGGCAGCGCACCTGGGCTTCGTTGCTGTGCTTCAGCGCGTTGCCCAGCAACTCGTTGAGGCTCAGTGCAATCGGGATGGCCTCGGCCTCCGGCAGGCACCAGTCGTTCAGCAACGCGCCACCCTCGGCCGTCGTGGTCAGGACGCGGCCCTGCATGCGCTGCACCGAGCCGACGATGGCGTCGAACACTCGCTTCAGCACCAGCGGCCCCGTCGCACCGACCTGCAGGCCGTAGACCTGGGCAATCGCCTGCACCTGGCCGACGGCTTCCTTCAGCACGCCGGCCACTTCGGGGCGGCGCACGGCGATCTGCTGCAGCAGGCCGGCGACGCCCTGGAGGTTGTTCTTGATGCGGTGGTGCACTTCGCGCACCAGCAGTTCGCGCTGCGAGATGGCGGCCTGCAGCCGCGCCTGCTCGGCGGCGCGCTGCTCGGTCACGTCACTGGCAACCAGCAGCAGCAGCTCGGGCGTGTCGTCGCCGCCGACGCCGGCGAGGTGCAGCAGGCGCGCGTCCCAGATGCGTGTGGCCCCCCCGGCCGGCACGCGGTATTCGCGCTGCACGACGGTCTGCGATTCCAGCGCCTCGCGCATGTCGGCCACCACCTGGGCGCCCTGTTCGTCGCCGAAGAGCTGGGCCGGCGTGCCGCCCAGCATGGCCGCCTCGGGCCGGCCGGCCAGCGTGGCCGCGGCGTGGTTGAGCTTGACGATGCGCAGGCTCTGCGCCTCGTGCAGGGTGATGGCCAGCGGCGCGCCTTCGATGATGCGGGCCAGCGAGGCCTGGGCCATGCGGCTCTGGGCTTCGGCCTGGCGGCGGCGGTCGATATCCAGCAGCGCATAGGTGGTCTGGGTGCCACCGTCCTCGCGCGGCGTCTGCACCGCGTTGCCGATGACCCAGAACTCTCGCCCGTCGCGGCCGCGCAGCCGGCACTCGAAGACATCGGTGCCCGGCTCGGCGTGGAAGGCGTGTTCGTCGTCCTCCGGCGCCAGCACGCCCATGGGCTGGCCCTGCACGTCTTCCAGCTCGCAGTCGAACATGCGCCGTGCCGAGCGGTTCATCCACTCGATGCCGTCGGGCCCGACGGTGACGATGCCCACCAGCACCGAATCCAGCACCGCACGCTCGCTTTCGGCGCGCAGCAGCAGGGCGTTCTCGGCCTGCGCCTGGGCGGTCACGTCCAGGGTGACGACCGAAGTGCTGCGCCGCCCGCCGGCCAGCAGGCCCGGCGCGACGCGCGTCAGCAGCCAGCGCCGGCCCAGCTCGGGGTGGCGCACCGCATAGCGCACCTCGACGGCATCGCCCTTCTTCAGCGCGCGCTGCAGGCGCTCGAATTCGGGCAATGATGCCGGCTCGACGATCTCGCGGTTGATGCCCTGCAGCGAGCCGACGGAGGGCTTGGCGCCGGGCTTGAAGGGCGACCCCTTGCGATGGGCCTTGAGCCAGCCTGCCTCGGGCTGGAAGGTGGCCAGGCCGACGGCGGCCGTGTCCATCAGGGCGTCGAGCTGCTGGTGGGCCAGGTCGCGCTCGTGCAGGGTGCTCTGGTCCTCGAGCTGGGCCAGCAGCAGGGCGCGGCCGTCGTGACGCCACAGCCGCAGCCGGGCCTGCAGCCAGCGGTGGCGGCCCTGGGGGTCGATGAATTCCGCTTCGGTGAGCAGTGGCCCGTCCTGGGCGCGCTGGTCCGTCAGCGCCGGCAGCGGTGCGCCGCGCATCCAGCCCAGCAGGGCCTGCAGCAGGTCGGGCAGGTCGTTCAGATGGCGGGGTGGGGCGGCGCACAGGGCGTCGAAAGCCGCGTTGTGGCGCAGCAGCGCACCGCTGGCGGCGTCGGCGAGCATGGCGGGCTGCGGGGACAGCGCCAGCCACTCGGCCAGCGGCGGCTCGCCCGGGTCGGCGGCGCTGAGGCGGGCATGCAGCAGCCAGTTGGGCCGCTCACGCAGCAGGTGCAGGGTGGCGCGCTGGCCGTCGGCCAGCTTCAGGGGCGGAGCGGGCGGCGGCGCGCGGCCGGCGTCGATGGCATGGGTGGCCTCGCGCAGCCAGGTTTCCAGCCGCATGCCGGCCGCATGGCGCAGCAGCCGCCAGCCTTCGGCGGCGTCGCTGCCCAGCCATTCGCGCGCGGCCGGATTGGCACGCAGGGCCGACAGGTCGGCCCGCAGCGTCAGCACCGGGTCGCCGACGAGGTCCAGCAGGGCAGGGGAGGCGGGCGCGCCGAACATGGCGGGTCAGCCGTCCGATGTCGGCCGCATCATTCCAGTTGGGCTGCCTTGTGCAGGGCCCGCAGCACGCAGGCATTGACCTCGCCGGCGCCGATCATCAGCGCATCGGCGCGCTCGCGGTAGTCGAACACGCTCTCGGACTCGATGGCCTGCACCAGCTGCAGATAGGGCAGGAAGGGGCCGCTCTCGTCTACCAGGGCCTGGCGTACGCGCTCGGGCACGGGGATGGACTGCAGCAGCTTCTCGAAGGGCTGCTTGAGCATGTGGTCCAGCAGCGAGAACAGGCCGCAGATGAACATCTCGTCGCGCTGCTCGCGGTCTTCGATGCCGGCGGCCAGCTCTTCCATCAGCAGGCCGCGGCGCACGGCGCCGAACATGATGGGGCGCATGCTGTGGTCCTTGCTGGCCGTCGTCAGCAGCAGGGCCAGCCAGCGCTTCAGGCGGGCATAGCCCAGCAGCATGATGGCGTGGCGGAAGCTGGACACCTCGACCGGCAGGCCGAAGGCGGCCGAGTTCATGTAGCGCAGCAGCTTGAAGGCCAGGCTGGGGTCGCGCTTCAGCGTCTGCTCCAGGCGCTCGACGTCCTCACCCTCGTCGACGCGTGAAATGAGCTCCATGATGACCTGCAGGTCGGCAGCGATCTCGGTCTTGGGGGCGCCGGCAGCGGCTTCGAAGGCGCCGTCCATGGGCCAGCCGATGACGGTTGCCGCGCCGGCCTTGAAGCTGGCGTCGATGGCGTCGGCACCACGCACGCCGGCGTGCACCACCGCGACGCCGGCCGGGGCGGCCTGGCCGGGCTCCAGCACCACCTGCTTGAAGAGGGCGGCGACGTTTGCCGGCAGCGGTGCGTTGGGCAGGCCCTTGAGCAGGCCGGTATGACCCGCCGCCTTCAGCGCGGCAATGGCGTCGGCATGGGCGGGGTCGGCGGCGATGAAGGCCGGCACCTCGATCTGGGTCGGCTCGGCGGGCGGCTGGGCCAGCAGGGCGGCCAGCAGGGCCTCACCCTGGGCGCTGATGACCTCACCGCCTTTGGGCCAGGTGGCGGACAGCGCGGCCAGCAGCTCGGCATGGTCGGGTTTGGCGTCGGCGCGCAGCGGCACCAGCGTCAGCCGGGTGCCGGCAATGTTGCGCTGGCGGTCGATGACCGGTGCGTAGCCCAGGGCGACACCGGGCAGGATGGCGTGGTCGAGGGCGTCGGGTGTGTTGTCTGACATGGCGCGGCACGTGGCTGGCGGTGAATGCGGCAGTCTGCCATGAGCGCCGCCAGCCCATGCGGACGAATCGTGACCGAATTCATTCGCCGGGATGACACTCCTGCCATGGCCGATCAATCCGTCAGCATCCGCCCACAGGGCTCGGCGCCCGGCGTGGCGCGTTTTGACGCGGCGATTGCCGGCCGCGGTTTCGCACTGCACCGGCACGACTGCTATGCCTTGGGACTGACGCTGCGGGGCGTGCAGCGCTTCCGCTACCGGGGCGCAAGCTGGAATGGCATGCCGGGCCAGGTGCACGTGCTGCATCCGGACGAACTGCATGACGGCGTGCCGGGCACGGCGGCCGGCTTTGCCTATCGCATGGTCTATCTGGACCCGGCCCGGGTCGGCGAGGCCCTGGGCGGCGGCGCCTTGCCTTTCGTGGCGGCGCCGCTGCTGGATGGGGCCGACCTGTCACCCTGGCAATTCGAAGGCCCTTTGGACGCGTTGGCGAGCCATGACCTGGTGCAGGGCCTGGCCGATCTGCTGGCCAGGGCCGCGGGGCGCAGGCCGGCGCCCATCGCCCTGGACCGCCCCGCGCTGGCCCGGGTGCGCGAGTGCCTCGCGGCCGCGCCCGAGCGGCAGCCGGCCATGGCCGGTTTGGAGGCGTTGTCCGGCCTGGACCGCTGGACGTTGGCACGCCAGTTCCGCCTGGCCTATGGCGTCAGCCCCAGTGGCTATCGCGTGCAGCGCCAGGTCGCCCGAGCCCAGGCGCTGATGCGCGCCGGCCTGGCGCTGGCGGCGGCGGCAGCTGAAGCCGGGTTTGCCGACCAGAGCCACCTCACCCGGCAGTTCCGCCGTACGGTGGGCCTCACGCCGGCCCGGTGGCGGGCGGCGCTGCTTCGAACGCCTGGATGACGGCGGCCATGTCCTCGCGGCCCAGGCCCAGGGCCTCGGTGGCGGCGAAGAGCTGCAGGCTGTCGTCCAGCAGCGGCGTCGTGGCGCCGGCCTGGCGCGCGGCGGCGGCGACGAGGCGGGCATTCATCAGCACGTCGCTGATGGCGGCCTGGACGCTGAAGTCCTGCCTGACGAGCTTGTCCATCTTGATGCGCGAGACGGCGCTGGCCATGGGCCCGGCGTCCAGCACGGCGCGCAGCAGCTCCGGGTCCACGCCCTGGCGCCGGGCGAAGTGCACCGCCTCGGCCAGGCCCGCCACGAGGGTGATGAGGAAAAGGTTGACCGACAGCTTCATGCGCAGGGCAGCGGGCGGGGCGCCGCAGGCGAAGCAGTCCTTGTAGAGCGGCGCCAGCAACTCCCGCACGCGGGCCACGTCGTCGGGTTCACCCGCCAGCATGCAGACGAGCTGGCCGTTCTCCGCCGGCACGCGGGAGCCTGAGACCGGCGCCTCGACATAGCGGCCGCCCGCGGCGCGCACGTCGGCGGCCAGGCTGGCGGAGTATTCGGGGGCCGTCGTGCCCATCTGCACCACGGTGCGGGCCTGGACGAGGCTTGCGAACTCCGGCGTGCCGCGGGTCAGCACGGCGTCGCTGGCGGCGGCATTGGCCAGCATCAGCAGCACGGTGTCGGCCTGGGCAAACACCTCGGCAGCGCTCGCTGCATGGCGCACACCCGGCGTTTCGGTCAAGGCTGAGGTGCCACTGCGGCTCCAGACGAGCAGCGACCGCCCCGCAGCAGCGAGCCGGCGCGCCATGGGCAGGCCCATGACGCCGAGTCCGATGAATCCGATTTCCATGAGCATCTCCTTGTGCAGGAGACGCTAGCGCTGCCGTCCCAGCGGCGTCTAGAAGCTTTGTGTCAGCCGCCCTGCAGGTACTGGAACAGCGACATGCGCTGCACCGTCGCGTAGGTCTGCAAGGCGGTCTGGTAGCCGGTCTGCTGGTTCTGGAACTCGGAGATGCCCTGGACCATGTCCAGATCCTCCGCGGCGCTTTTCTCTTCCGCGCTGTATTGCTTCAGCGCGGCCAGGCGGCTTTCGGTGCCGTCGAGGTTGTTCAGCCGCTCGCCGACCTGGCTGCGGATGCTCTGCATATTGCCCATCACGGCGTCGATGTCGCGGATGCTGGCGGTGTTGGCCTGGGTGACCTGGGTCGGCGTGCGGTTGGTGGTGTTGAGGTCGGCGATGGCCTTGTCGATGACGTCGAAGACCTTGAGGCTGTTCTTGGAGCCGGCAATGGCGAAGGCGTCGCCGTCCACCGGCGCGCCGGAGATGGTGACGGCCATGCCGTCGCCAGTGATGGCCTGGCCGGGCTTGAAGGCGCCGCTGGAGACGACGCTGCCGAGGTCGGTGTCGGTCAGGGTGTAGGTCTGGCTGGGCGTGGTGCCGGCGATGTCGATGCGGTAGTTGTGGCCGGTCAGCAGCTTGGGGTCGGTGGTGCGACCGCTGTCGATCCAGCCCGAGGCGACCTGGCCGGAGATGCCGTTGACCAGCGGGCCGCCGGTGGCGGGGTCGATCAACTGCACGACCGGCTTGCCGGTGCTGGGGTCGGTGGTCAGGATGCGCGGCGCGGTCTCGAAGCTGCCGTTGCCGCTGGAGGCTTCCTCCCAGGAGGAGCGGCCGTCGATGGTGAGCTGGAAATTGTCGAGGTTGCCGGTCTGGATGCTGCCCGGCACGCCGATGTAGGCGACGCCGCCGGCCTGGTCCAGGAAGGGCGGGGTGGAGGCGCCCTGGCCCGAGAAGATGTAGCCGCCGGAGCCGTCGGGCCGGTTGGCGATGGCCAGCAGCTGGTCGCGGATGCCCTTGAGCTTGGTCGCCAGGCCGGCGCGTTCGGAGTCGGAATAGCTGGCGTTGCCGGCCGAGACCATGGTCTCGCGGGCCTGCTGCAGCAGCTCGTTGGCGTCGCCCAGGGCCGATTCGCCCAGGGTCATGCTGTTGCGGCTGGCTTCCAGCGCGCGCTGGTTGGCCTCGACGCGGCCGATGGAGGCGAGGGCACGTTCGGCGCGCGCGGCGCCGGTCGGGTCGTCGCTGGCCAGGGCGATGCGCTTGCCGGACGTCAGCTGCTCCTGCTGGTTCTGCAGCGTGGTCTGGCGACGCTGCAGATTGGCGATGGAGTTGTCGAAGAGGTTGGCCGTCGAAAGTCTCATGATTACCTCTGAGCGATGCGCATCAGTTCGTCGAAAAGGGTCTGGGCCGTCTGCAGCACCTTGGCGGCGGCCTGGTAGCCCTGCTGGAACTGCATCAGCCGCGAGGCTTCCTCATCGAGATTGACGCCGGCCTGGCCGGCTCGGTTGGTTTCGGCGTCGCCGGCGACGCTGGTGGAGACGTCCGACAGGTAGTTCGCGCTCTGTACGCGGGCGCCGACATCGCTCATCGCCGCGGCATAGGCGTCGTTGATGGTCGAGCCCTGGGTGGTGCCGCCGCCGGCCAGCAGCTGACGGCCGACGAAGGTCTCGGCCTGGATGTTCAGGAAGGCCTTGGCATTGCCGTTGTTGGTGGCGGTGTAGATGGTCGGGTCGATGGAAATCTTGTCGCCATTGCGCGGCACGCCATTGGTGCGCAGCTCGAAACCCAGGTCGATGCCGGCCGCCGGCTGGTTGCCGATGGGCTGGCCGGCGCTCCAGCTGCCGTTCAGCACGGTGCCGTTGGCCAACGTCAGCGTGTAGAGCACGCTGTTCGCGTTGGCCGGGTCCGGGCCGCCGAACTGCAGCGTCATGGGCGCGTTGGCCGCGCTGAAGTTCTGGTTGACCGCGTAGAGGCTGTCGACGCTGAGAGTGCCGGTGTTGGTGACGCTGGCGGACGCCGTCAGCGGCGACGCGGCGGCGATGCCGTTGGGGTTGTCCAGCACGCGCTTCATGTTGACGGCGGCGCTGCCCACGGGCTCGATGAGGAAGCTCTCGCCCGCGGCGGGCGGGGCCGGCGTGAACTGGATCTTGAAGCCGTCGATGGTGTCGCCGTCGTTGACGGTGCGCACCAGGCCGTCGGACAGCCTCGTCAGCTCGTAGGTGCCGGCCGTGGGGGAGGTCAGCTTGTAGCCGCTGGCCTGCAGCTGGCTGGCGTCGACGATGGTGGCCGCGACGCCGTTGGTGAAGCCGCCGCCGGGGGTGCGCTGGTTGGTGGCAGCCGGCAGCACATTGGGCGGCGCCACCTTGAAGATGGCCGCGCCCTGGCCGGGCGGGTTGGACAGATCCAGGCCCAGGGCGTTCTGCTCGTTGACGCGCGTGCCGATGGCCGCGGCGAGCTGGCCGAGCATGTTCTTGGCGTCCTGCAGGTCCTTGTTCTGGAAGCTCAGCAGGGCGGTGATGGAGCCGCCGGTCAGCACGCTTTCATCCAGCGGGCGGGTGATGCCGCCTTCGCTGAGGGAGACCACGGCGCGCGACGGGTCATAGGCGTCGGCGGACACCTGCAGTGTGGAGGCCTGGTTGCCGAGCACCAGGCGCTGGCCGCCGCCGATGAAGACGCCGACGGTGTCATCGTCGGCTGGCAGCGTCGTGACGGCGACATGCTCGCCGAGCTGGGAGATCAGCTTTTCGCGCTGGTCCAGCAGGTCGTTGGGCGTGTGGCCGCTGCCGCGGGTCTTGGAAATCTGGTCGTTGATGTTGGCGATCTGCTGCGCCAGCTGGTTGACGACGACGACGTTGGCCTTGAGGTCGCTGACGATGCCCGACTGCAGGTCGGTGATCTGCTGGCCGGCGTTGGAGAAGCGCACGGCCAGCTCGTTGGCGCGGCCCAGGGCGACCTGGCGGGCCGAGGGATCGTTGGGGCGGCTGGTCACGTCGACCATGGAGTTCAGGAACTGGCTGGCCGCATAGCCCAGGCCGTCGGTGCCGGGCGGGAAGATCTTTTCCATGCGCGCCAGCTGCTCGGCGCGGGTGGCATCGGCCGTGGCCGTGGCCTTGGAGCTGGCGGCTTCCTTGGTCAGGAACTCGTTGTGCGAGCGCACGACGGTCTGCACGTCCACGCCCTTGCCGAAGAAGCCGGCGCCGGTGTACTGGCCGGGCGACGTCGTCAGCACCACGGACTGGCGCGAATAGCCCGGCGTGTTGGCGTTGGCGATGTTCTGGCCAATGGTCTGCAATGCCGCCTGGTTGGCGAACATCGCGCGGGCGCCGAGGGTGAGCAAGCCGGCCATGTCTAGGTCCTCAAGCCATCATCGTGCTTTGCACGCGCTGGGTGGTCTGGATGGTCTTGGCCAGCTTCTCGGCATAGGCGGGGTCGGTGGCGTAGCCGGCCTGCTGCAGGCCGCGGGCGAAGCCGGCGGCGTTGCCGCTCTGGGCCTGGGCGACGACCTTGGCATAGCGCTCGTTGCCGCTGATGAGCTTGGCGTAGTCCTTGAAGGCTTCGTCATAGCTGCCGTAGGCGCGGAACTTGGCCGTGACCTTGTGAGCCTGGCCGTTGATGACCTCGGTCGTCTGCACGTCGACGGTCTTGCCCGTCCAGCCCGGCGTGGCCTTGATGCCGAAGACGTTGTGCGAAGGCGTGCCGTCGGCGCCGGTGATCTCGCGCTTGCCCCAGCCGCTCTCGTGGGCGGCCTGGGCCACCATGAAGCTGGCCGGGATGCCGGTGGCGGCCGAAGCGGCGCGGGCCGAGGCGTCGTGCTTCTGGATGAAGCCCTGCACGTGGTTGGGAATGCCCTTGGTGGCCAGGGCCGGCAGGGCCTGGGCGAGCGTGGTCTGGCTGTTCTTGCGGATGTTCTCGGGCGACAGGTCCTGGATGCCCATCTGGCGCTGCAACTGCTTCTGGATGGCGTCCGACAGTCCGCCCGGCAGGCCGCTGAGCTTGCCGGCGAATTGGGTGTCCAGCATTTCCGTACCGAGCTGGGTCGCGTTGTTGTCCAGCATGCCGCTGGACAGCGTGGAAGCGCGCATGCTCTTCATGACTTCCTGCATGAAGAGCGATTCGAACTGCTTGGCCGTCTCGCGGATGGTCGCCTTGGGGTCGCGCGCGGCCTGGGCCTTGAGCCCGTTCAGGGCGTCGACGCTGCCGAGGCTCTGCCCGGAAATGGACTGGAAGGTGGAGGCCATCAAATCACCTCAAGCTCGGCATTCAAGGCGCCCGCACTCTTCATGGCCTGCAGGATGGCGAGCAGATCCTGAGGTGTGGCGCCAAGGGAGTTCAGCGCCTTGACCACGTCCGACAGGCGGGCGCCCGCGGCCAGCTGGATGAGGCTGCCGGGCTCCTGGCGGATGGAGATGTCGGCCTTCTCGGCCACCACGGTCTGCCCGCTGGACAAGGCGTTGGGCTGGCTGATGACGGGCGTGGAGCTGATGGTCACCGACAGGCTGCCGTGGGCGACGGCGCAGGCCGACAGCGTGACGGCCTGGTTCATGACGACCGAGCCGGTGCGGGCATTGATGACGATGCGGGCGGCGGGTGCGGCCATGCTGACGTCGAGGTTCTCGACATCGGCGAGGAAGGCGACGCGGTCGTCCGGCGTCGTGGGCGCCTTCACGCGCACGACGCGGCCGTCCAGGGCCTGGGCCGTGCCGGCGCCCTTGGCCTTGTTGATGGCCTGGGCCACGGCGCGGGCGGTGGTGAAGTCGCTGCTGTTGAGGTCGAACTGCAGGCTGTCGCCCTGGGCGAGGGGCGTCGGCACCGAGCGCTCGACGAGGGCGCCTGCCGGGATGCGGCCGGCGCTGAGGTGGTTGATCTGCACCTTGGAGCCGCCTGCCGAGGCGCCGGCGCCGCCGACGACCAGGTTGCCCTGGGCGATGGCATAGATCTGGCCGTCGGCACCGCGCAGCGGCGTGGCGATCAGCGTGCCGCCGCGCAGGCTCTTGGCATTGCCGATGGAGGAGACATTGATGTCCAGTTGCTGGCCGGGCTGGGCGAAGGGCGGCAGCGAGGCCGTCACCATGACGGCGGCGATATTGCGCGGCTGCATGGTCACGCCCTGGGGCAGCAGCACGCCGAACTGCTGCAGCATGGCCGTCAGGCTCTGGCCGGTGAAGGGCGCCTGCGTCGTCTGGTCGCCCGTGCCGTCGAGGCCGACGACCAGGCCATAGCCCGTCAACGGGTTGGAACGCACCCCGGCCACCGACGCCACTTCCTTGATGCGCGTGGCATGGGAGAAGGGCGCCAGCACGACGGCCAGGCAGAGGAGGAGGACTTTCAGGGACTTCACTCGGCAGATTCTGCGGACGCTTGAGCCCGCGAAGCCATAGAAAAGGACGCCGACAGCCCCCCTTTTTCAAACCATCGGTCGTGGCCCCGGAGCAGGGCGGGGATTTTTCACACCCCGCCAGGGCTGTAAGGCTGGCGGGCCTCGCCCGACCACAGAGCACCTGTGAAGACTGAGGCGCCCAGGCAGCACAGCGATCTTTGCCCCAACCCCTTTTTGGAGACCGAAATGAAGAACCGCCTTTCCCTGCTGCCCCTGCTGCTGGCCGCCTCCCTCGCCGCTTTCTCTGTCCCTGGCCAGGCCCAGGGCCTGACCCGCGAACAGGTCAAGATGGAGCGCGATGCCTTCCTAGCGCTGATGCGCTGGGACGAACTGACCGGCATGTGGGTGCTGAAGTCCGGCATGGAGCCGCCCAAGGGCGTCATGTCGCGCGCCGAAGTCATCGCCATGCGCGACCAGTTCCTGCGCATGAATGTTTACGACGACACCGTTGGCACCTGGGTGCCCGTCAAGGCGCCGCGCGACATGAGCACATTGACCCGTGAGCAGGTCAACATGGAAACGCTGCGCTTTCTGATGATGTACCGCTACGACGAGCAGCAAAACGAGTGGATCAGCAAGGTGCGCTGAGGCCGCCCGCAGGCCGGTTCGGCCGGCGTCGGCACCAATGCCCGACCGCTCGGTCGGGCATTTTCCTGTGGGCCTGCTGCAAGCTCGTACTCAGCTTGGGGCGGAACGTCATGGGATGCTCTGTCAATCCCGACTCCTGACCCCGCGAACTGCGCGGCGAGTTCATGCAGGTCGGTTGATGCGGATGGAATTAGTTCACGTATCCGCCGATTTCTCGCCATTTGTTGGCGTTTCACGGAAATTCCGGCGCACTCAGGCCCCGATTCGCTGGGGTTCATGACAGGTTTCTGAATGTGTACCTCGGTAAAGTTTTGCATACCGACCCGAGCTGCATTCGTTTGCAAGACCTGCCATGCCCCCGCCCTTCGAGCCGTTGACCCTGGTTCACGTCGTGTTTTCGTCCCGTCTCGCGGGGGGGGAGCGACATTGTGTTGACCTGGCCAATGCCCAAGCCGCCCTCGGCCACCGCGTCCATGTCATCGGTACCGCCGGCTCTGCCGTCGCTGGCGCACTGGCCCCGGGTGTGAGCTTCCACGGCCTCAAGCTGCCGCTGCTGCGTGGCTGGCGCGTTGCGGCCCTGGTGCGCCGCCTGGGCGCCGTCATCTGCCACGGCCACCTCGGCCCGGCCTGCAAGGCGGTGGCGCACGCCCGCTCGGCGACGCGCATCGGCACCCTGCATGTCGGCTACAAGGCCCATCACCATGCCCGCCTGGACGGGCTGGTCTGCGTGAATCGAGCCCAGCATGACGGCCTGCCCGCCATCGACGGCCTGGCCAGCGTCATCTACAACTGGGCACCCGAGCGCGATGCCGCCAGCGCTGCCCGCCATACCGACCTGCGTGCCGAACTGGGCCTGGCGCCGGGCCAGCTGCTGGTCGGCAGTGTCGGCCGTCTGCATCCCAGCAAAGGCATGGACCTGCTGATCGCCGGCTTCAAGGCCCATGCGCCCGCCGACGCGGTGCTGGCCATCCTGGGCGAAGGCCCGCACGAGACGGCGCTGAAGCAACTGGCGGCCGGCGACGCGCGGGTGCGCCTGCTGGGTTTCCGCAGCGACGTCGATCAATGCCTGAAATCCTTCGACCTCTTCGTGTCGCCCTCGCGCGAGGAAGCCTTCCCCCTGGCCATCCTGGAGGCGATGCGTGCCGGACGGCCGGTGCTGTCCAGCGCCACCCAGGGGCCCCAGGAAATGCTGGCCGGCCAGCCGGCCCGGCTCGTTCCCGTGGGCGACGCCCACGCCCTCGGCCACGCCCTGGCTGAAGAGCTGGCGCGCATGCGTCCGCTGGCGCCCCAGGAGCGCAGCGTGCGCTACGCCACGGCAGCCTATGACCGGTCCAATGCGGTCGCCCGCACCCTGGGCTTCTATCGCGACGTGATGGTTCACCAGGCCGCCCAAGCCACGAGCTTCGACGGCGAGGAAGAGGCCTACGCCGCTTGGCACGTCTGATGTTCAAGCGTCCGCGGACCGACTTCTGGCAAGTCGGCATCGTCCCCCTGCGCGTCGAAGATCTCGATGCCCGCCGCCTCAGCGCGGTGCGCGAGCGCATCACCTGGCTGCCCGAAGCCGGGCGCTGGCGCTATCTGGCCGACCCCTTTGGCCTGGTGCGCGGCGACGTCCTGCACGTCTTCGTCGAGGCCTTCGACTACCGCATCAAGCGCGCCACCATCGAGCGCCACGAGTTCGACCTGGCCGACCTGAGCTGGCGCCGCCAGGCCACGGTGCTGGACAAGCCCTTTCACCTGTCCTACCCCCAGGTCTTCGAGCATGACGGCGATACCTGGATGGTGCCGGAGAGCTACCAGGCCGGCGAGATCGCCCTCTACCGCGCCACCGACAGCTCGCTGAACCATTGGGAACGCGAGTGCGCCCTGCTGGGCGGCATTCCCGGTGCCGACGCCTCGGTCATCGAGCATCAGGGCCGCTGGTGGATGTTCTACACCCTGGTCGGCCCGGGCGCGCGCGACCAGCGCGAGCTGCATATCGCGCATGCCCCCGCCCTCGTCGGCCCCTGGACGCCGCTGGCCACCAACCCGGTGCGGGTGAATCGTGAGGGTGCCCGCCCCGCCGGCCGCCCCTTTGTCGGCCGCGACGGCGTGCTAACCCTGCCGGTGCAGGACAGCACGACCGGCTACGGCGGCGCCACGCGACTGCTGCGCTTCCCGGTGCTGACGCCCGAACATGTGGAGATCGCGGCCGGCACCGAGCGCCTGACGGGTGACCTTGCCAGTGACAGCCACACGGCCGGCCTGCACACGCTGACCGGCTGCGGCGACTACACGCTGATCGATGTGAAGCGCATCGACCGTTCGCGGGCCAAGCAATGGCTGGACTGGAAACGTCGGTTACGCCGCATGTGGGGCGGCTGACACGGAGCGGCACACAGCCGGCCCGCCGCGGCCTACCATGGCTGCATGAGCCCCCAGTCCTCCCTGAGCGAACGCATCGCCGCGCTGACGGCGGCGCTCGAACCCCAGGTCATCGCCTGGCGGCGTGACCTGCACCAGCATCCCGAGCTCGGCAACCGCGAATTCCGTACCGCCGCCGTCGTCGCCGAGCATCTGCGCAGCCTGGGTTTCGATGAGGTCAAGACCGGTGTCGCCCACACCGGCGTCATCGGCCTGCTCAAGGGTGGCAAGCCTGGCGGCGTGGTGGCGCTGCGCGCCGACATGGACGGCCTGCCCGTCACCGAGGAGGTGGAACTGCCCTTCGCGTCCAAGGCCCGCGCGGTCTGGAATGGCGAAGAGGTCGGCGTCATGCATGCCTGTGGCCATGACTGCCATGTCGCCATCCTGATGGGCGTGGCCAGCATCCTGGCCAGCCTGCGCGACGACATCCCCGGCACCCTCAAATTCCTGTTCCAGCCCGCCGAGGAAATGCCGCCCGAGGGCGAGGAGGGCGGCGCGGCGCTGATGATCAAGGAGGGCGCGCTGGAGAACCCGACGCCCAGCGCCATCTTCGGCCTGCACGTCACGTCGCGCCAGCCCGCCGGCGTCATCGGCTACCGGCCCGGTCCGACGATGGCCAGTTCGGACAAGCTCAAGATCACCGTGCAGGGCAAGCAGACCCATGGCGCGGCGCCCTGGCTGGGTGTCGACCCCATCGTCACCTCGGCCCAGATCGTGCTGGGCCTGCAGACCATCGTCAGCCGCACGCTGGACCTGAACCGCGAGCCGGCGGTCGTCACCATCGGCGCCATCAAGGGCGGCGTGCGCGAGAACATCATCCCGGACACGGTGGAGATGCGCGGCACCATCCGCAGCTTCGACGAAGGCATGCGCGAGGCCATCCACGAGCGCGTCACGCAGCTGGCCGAGGGAATCTCGGCGGCCTCACGCGCCTCGTGCAAGGTCTGCATCACGCGCAACTACCCGGTGACGCGCAACGATCCCGTGCTGACCGAGCAGATGGTGCCCACGCTGACCCGCGTCGCCAGCACCGGCCCGCGTCCCATGGGCATCGAGGTCGTGCCCAAGGCGACGGGGGCCGAGGACTTCTCCTTCTTCCAGCGCCTGATCCCCGGGCTGTTCTTCTTCGTCGGCGTGACGCCGCCGGAGATCGAGCCGAGCAAGGCCTACTCCAACCATTCGCCGCGCTTCGTTGTCGATGAGCGTGGCCTGGAGGTGGGGGTGCGCGCCCTGGCCAATCTGGCCGTGGACTATCTCGCCTCGATCAAGGGATGAGGGAGTTGTTCCAGGCGATGCGGCGCAGTCGCTCGGACTCGCCGCTGTCTTCCATCTGCTGCAGCGTGGCGGTCAGGCGCGGCAGCAGTTCGCGGTGGCTTTCGTGCAGCAGGGGATGCAGGGGAGTCGTGCTGAGCGGGCTCGGCATCAAGGCCAGGCCGGCCATCTGCTCGGCGTCGGGCTCCGGCTCGCCGGCCGCCAGCGTGAGCAGGGCGATATCGATGGCATGGGATCGCAACAGGCGCAGCAGGTCGGCGTGTGTCGTCGCCTCGATTTTTTGCGGCACGCCGGTCAGCAGGTTTTCGATCAGCACGATGCCGCGCGGATAGCCCACGCGCAGCTGCGGCAGGGCCGACCAGTCACCCGGTCCGGGCGCGCGCTGGCGCACCCAGCCCACGACCCGGACGGTGGCAATGGCGACCGGGACCAGCAGCAGATGGGGATGGCCCTCGACGATGCCGCGGATGCGCAGCGTCTCGCCGTCCAGTTGGCCCTGCTCGGTCATGCGCAGCGAGCGGCGCAGCGGCAGGGCGTCGAAGCGGACCGACAGCCCGAGGCGTTGCAGGGCGCGGCTCAGGACAGCACGGCCGGCGGGCGCGAGGCCGCTCTGGTCGTTGGCGTCGGTGGCGAAACGCAGCGGCGGCGGTTCGGCCAGTACCGCCCAAGGCAAGGCCCCGGCGAGGGCCGAAACGGCTTCGCGGCGTCGCCACAGCTTCATGCCTATCGCCCCTCAGCTCGTGGGTTCTCCCCTGGGGCCGATGGTATGCCGACGAGGCGCGCAGCGGGTCAGCTCGGTGCGATGTTCAGGAAGAAGCGCGACAGCCAGCCCACGGCATGGGCGTCGGACGTGGCGCCACGGCCGCGCTGCTCGATGCGCACATTGGCGACGGCGGTCGACACCACGGCATTGCCCTGGCCGATCATGCGCGGGTCGACCTGGCCGGAGAAGCGCAGCACGTCGACGTTGTGATTGACGCCGATCTGCTTCTCGCCGCTGATCATCAGGTGGCCGTTGGGCAGCACGCCGGTCACGACGGCGGTGATGGCGCCGGTGAACTCGTTGGTGTTCTGGTTGCTGCCCTTGCCCTTGTTGTCGTTGGCCGAGGTGGCCTCGGCACCGGCGCGCGCGAAGGCCTTGGGCGAGATGGCGGGCAGGGCCGTGATGCCGGCCGACAGGCTGCCGGTCTTGCTCAGTTCGCTGGTGCTGGTCTGCGAGGCTGACACCTTCTCCGTGATGTTGATGGTCAGCGTGTCGCCGACGAGGCGAGCACGGTGATCCTCGAACAGCGGGCGATAGGCGGCGGCCTGGTAGATGGAGCCGTTGGTCGTGGCCATGGGCTGCACCGGCGGCAGGTTGACGACCGGCGTGGCGGCCATCTCCACATGCGGCTCGGGATAGGGCGTGGAGCAGCCGGCCAGCAGGGCGGGAAGAGCGAGGAGGGCGAGGTACTTCATGGCGGTTTGCCTTAGATCTGGGCGAGCTTTTGCAGCATCTGGTCCGACGTCTGCACCGCCTTGGAGTTCAGCTCGTAGGCGCGCTGGGTCTGGATCATCTGCACCAGCTCCTCGACGACGTTGACGTTGGAGGTTTCGACGAAACCCTGCTGCAGCGCGCCCATGCCGTTGGCGCTGGGGGCGCCGGTGTTGGGCGTGCCGCTGGCGGCGGTCTCGGCGAACAGGTTCTGGCCGCGCGGATCCAGGCCGGCCGGGTTCACGAAGTTGGCCATCTGGATCTGTCCGACCGTCTGCGCCGCCGTCTGGCCGGGCAGGGTGACGCTGACGGTGCCGTCGTTGCCGATGGTCAGCGTCTGCGCGTTCTGCGGGATCGTGATGCCGGGCAGCACGGTGTAGCCGTTGCTGGTCACCACCTGGCCCGTGGCGCTGAGCTGGAAGCTGCCGTCGCGGGTGTAGTTGGTGGTGCCATCGGGCATCTGCACCTGGAAGAAGCCGTCGCCCTTGATGGCCAGGTCCAGGTTGTTGCTGGTCTGCTGCAAGTTGCCTTGCGTGTAGATGCGGGCCGTGGCCACCGGGCGCACGCCCAGGCCGACCTGCAGGCCGGTGGGCAGCGTGGTCTGGTCGGTGCTGTTGGCGCCGGCCTGGCGCATGTTCTGGTAGATCAGATCCTCGAACACCGCGTGCGAACGCTTGTAGCCATTGGTGGCGACGTTGGCGAGGTTGTGAGAGATGTTGTCCAGCTGGGTCTGCTGGGCTTCCATGCCGGTCTTGGCAATCCAGAGCGAGCGCATCATGGTCAGGTACTCCCGAGGAGCTTGGCCGATTGCTGGCCTTGGGTCTGTGCAATCTGCAGCAGCTTCATCTGCTGCTCGAACTGGCGGCCGGCCGCGATCATGGCGACCATGGTCTCGACCGGGCTGACGTTGCTGCCTTCCAGCGCGCCGTCCTGCAGGCGGGCGGCCTGGTTGGCGGGTAGGTCTCCGTCGGCAGCGCGGAACAGGCCGTCGTCGCCACGGGTGAGCTGGTTGGCCGCTTCGGGCGTGACCAGCTTGAGCCGGCCCACCGTCGTCGGTTTCTGGTTGGGCGCCTTGGCGCTGACGGTGCCGTCGCTGCCAATGGACACCTCGCTGTTGGGCGGCACATTGATGGGGCCGCCATCGCCCAGCACCGGCATGCCGTTGCGCATGACGAGGATGCCCTCGGCATTCACGTCCAGCGACCCGGCGCGGGTGTAGGCCTCGGTGCCGTCGTTGGCCTGCACGGCCAGCCAGGCATTGCCCTGCATGGCGACGTCCAGGTTGCGGCCGGTGGGCGTCAGCGGGCCCTGGGCATCGTTGTAGCCGATGGTGGTTTCCAGCGAGTAGGCACGCGTGGACGCGCCGTCGCCGCGCACCGGCACGGCGCGGAAGGCCTGCAACTCGGCGCGAAAGCCATTGGTCGTCACGTTGGCGAGGTTGTGCGAGAGCACGTCCTGCCGCTGCATGGCCGCCTTGGCGCCGGCCATCGAGAGGTAGATCATGCGGTCCATCGCGCGTCCTCAGCCTGGGTTGCGATCAGCGCAGGTTGACGATGGTCTGCAGGACCTGGTCCTGCGTCTTGATCGTCTGCGCATTGGCCTGATAGGCGCGCTGGGCCGTCACCATGTTGACGAGCTCGGCGGTCAGGTCGACGTTGCTTTCTTCCAGGGCGCCGGACTGCAGCGCACCCATATTGCCGTCACCCGGCACGCCGACGACAGCGTCGCCCGAAGCGACGGTGCGGATCCAGACGTTGCCGCCCATGGTCTGCAGGCCCTGCGGGTTGCGGAAGCTGGCCAGTTCTACCTGGCCGGCGGGCTTGCTCTGGCCGTTGGAATAGCGGGCCTGGACGATGCCGTCGTTGGCGACCTGGATGCCGGTCAACTGGCCCGGCGCATAGCCGTCCTGGGTCAGGTTGGTCACGGCGAAGCTGCTGCCGTTCTCGCTGGCCTTGGTCAGGTCGAGCTGGATGCCGGTGATGCCCAGCGTCGGGTTGCCGCGCGCGCTGGTGCCGGCAGGCACGGGCATGGGAATGGTGCCGGGCGGCGTCGTCGCGCTGCCGGCGATGCCGGACGGTGCGCCGCCGGTGGGCGGGAAGGTGATGGTGGTGTAGGGCGTCGTCGGGTTGCCGTTGGCATCCAGCACGATGCCGTTGCCGGAAGCATCGGTATCGAAGGGCGTGCCGTTGGCGGTCGCGTAGACGTTCCAGACGTCGTTGGGAGGCACGGCGCCGCTGGGGTCGGCAGCGCGCTGGAAGTAGAAGGTCACGGCGACGTCCTGGCCCTTGGCGTCATAGACGGTCATGGAGGTCGCGTTGTTGTAGGTCGTGCTGTCCTTCAGGTCCATGCCGGTGCCGGTACCGGCAGCGGGCGCCGTCATCTTCAGGCGGGAGTCGAGGTTGAACTCCATGTTGACCTTGGTGGTCACGGCCGGCGGGATGCCGCCGGTGGGCAGGGACAGCGGCTGGGCGGTGCCGGGCTGGATGACGCCGGCGCCATTGGCGGGGTAGCCCATCAGCTTGAGGCCATCGTTGTTGACGATGAAGCCGTCCTTGCTGACCTTGAACTGGCCGTTGCGGGTGTAGCGCGTCGGATTGACGCCGTCGCTGACCTGAAAGAAGCCACCGCCGTTGATGGCGAGGTCCATCGGGTTTTCGGTCGTGGTGATGTTGCCTTGCGTGAACTGCTGGGCGACCGACTGCAGCGAGGTGCCGATACCGACCTGGTTCTGGCCGGCGCCGTTCAGCGCGGCGGCGTAGACGTCGGAGAACTCGGCCCGCGAACTCTTGGCGCCATAGGTGCCGGAATTGGCGATGTTGTTGCCGATGACGTCCAGGTTCTTGGAAGCGGCATTGAGCCCGGAGAGGCCTTGCTGGAAGCTCATGGGGAGTCCTTGCTGTCGTGCGGGTGGTGATCAGTTGACCGAGGAGACGGCCGTGTAGTCCACGGGGCCGAGATGTTCGAGATTGAGCTTGAGGCTGCCGTTCTCGCTGTAGACGGCGTCCACCTTGTCGTGGGTGTAGAGGGTGGACGTGACGGCCTTGGCGCCGTTGGTGGCGGTGATGCGGTACTTCAGTTCGGCACCGTTGGTCGCCTTGTTGGTGGCATCCCAGGAGAAGGTCTGGCGGCCGGAGCCCTGGGCGCCCAGCTGCTGGGTGTCGATGACGTTGCCGGCCGGGCCGAGGATCTCCAGCTTGACGGCCTGGGCCGCGCCGTCGAGCTCGTAGCTGGCCTCGGCGGCACCGTTTTCCACCATCAGCTTGTCGCTGGGCACGCTGACCTCGCGGCCCACCAGGGAGATGGACTGCAGGGCCTGCATCTGGCCGAGCTGGCTGCCCAGGCCCTTGATGCTGGTGTCCAGCGTCGACAGGCTGGTGACCTGCTGGATCTGCGCCATCTGGCTCGTCACCTGGGCGTTGTCCATGGGGTTGAGCGGATCCTGGTTGTTCATCTGCGCGACGAGCAGCTTCAGGAAGCGGTCCTGGGTTTCGGCCGCGTTCTTGGCCGAGGTGGTCGGCGTCTGCGTGGTGCTGCTGCCGTTGAGTGCTGTGACGTCCATGGTGTGCCTTCAGCGGTCAGGACTGGCCGAGTTGCAGGGTCTTGAGCAGCAGGCTCTTGGCCGTGCTCATGACTTCGATGTTGTTCTGGTAGGAGCGCGAGGCCGAGATCATGTTGACCATCTCTTCCACCGGGTTCACGTTGGAATAGGTCACATAGCCGTCGGCGTCGGCCTGCGGGTGCTTGGGGTCGTGCACGCGGCGGCCTGGGGTCTGGTCCTCGGTCACATTGGTCACGCGCACGCCGGCGTTGCCGCTGTCGTTGCCGGCGCCCATCAGCTGGGTCTGGAAGACGACCTGGCGTGCCTTGTAGGCCTGGCCGTCCGGGCCGGCCACGGTGTCGGCGTTGGCCAGGTTGCTGGCCACCACATTGAGGCGCTGGCTTTGCGCGCTGACCGCGCTGCCCGACACGTTGAAGATCTGGAACATCGACATGGCTCAGTCCTCCCTCAGCTTTGGTTGTAGGACTTCATGGCGTCCAGCGTCGTGCGCACCGAGCCGTTGATGAAACGCAGCGTGGCCTCGTACTTCACCGAGTTGTCGGCGAAGCTGGCGCGCTCGCGGTCCATGTCGACGCCGTTGCTGTCCAGGCTGGTCTGGGACTGCAGCGCATATTCCTTGCCGCTCTCGCCGCGCGCGCCGGCCAGCGGGGCGATGTGGCCACGCTGGGTGGTCTGCAGGGCGCCGTTGGTGGCGACCTCGCCGGTGGCCTCGCGCAGCGCCTTGGCGAAATTGATGTCGCGGGCCTGGTAGCCCGGCGTGTCGGCATTGGCGATGTTGCTGGCGAGCAGGCGCTGGCGCTCCGCCCGCAGCGTGAGCGCCTGGGTCTGGAAGTTCAGCGTGTCGGTGAGTCGGTTCAACATCTGGGGGCCTCTTTCGAGGGAGCTTTCTGGCCGAAGGGCCGGGATGGCTCTTGCGCAAATTGTCTGAAGCAGGCCCGAAAACATGAGCGGGATTAGCGGGGCCAAAGCCGTTCAATTCCGACCTAGAGCGGACGACTCCCTTCTCTAGAGTGCTGCCCATGCTCCGTGCCACCCTGCTCCTCGGCTGCCTGCTTGCCGCCCTGCCCGGGCGGGCGCAGACCGTGCTCGATCCAGCCCTGCTGGAACGGGTTCGCGTGCTGGCCGAGACTGCCGCCCGTGCGGCGGCTCCCCCGAATACCCGCGTCGCCGTCGAGATCGGCGCCCTCGACGCCCGGCTGCGCCTGGCGCCCTGCCAGCAGATCCAACCCTATCTGCCTCCCGGCATGGCCGTCTGGGGCAAAAGCCGCATCGGCCTGCGCTGCACCGATGGCGTCGCACGCTGGAATGTGACGCTGCCGGTGCGCGTCGCCGTATACGGCCGGGCCGTCGTCGCCAACGGGCCTCTGCCGGCCGGCGTGAATTTGTCTCAAGAACAACTGGCCCTGGCCGATATCGACATCGCTGCCGAGCCGGGCGCCGTGTTCACCGACCCTGCGTTGTTGATCGGGCGCACGCTCGCGCGGCCGCTGAGCGCCTCCGAGGCCGTCAGAGCGCCGGTGCTGAAGTCGCGCCAGTGGTTTGCTGCCGGAGAGACCGTCCAGGTTCGGGCCGTGGGTGAGGGATTTGCCGTTGCCTCCGAGGCCCAGGCCCTGTCGGCCGGCGTCGAGGGCCAGGAGGTCAGGGTGAGGTTCGAAAGTGGCCGCGTCGTCAGCGGCCGGGCGGTCGGCGAGCGCCGGGTGGATGTGCTGTTGTGAGCAAACTGCCACGAATCGCTACAACTGGCTGGAAAAACCCGCCAGTTCCCGCTCAAGTTCCTAGGCTGGGGGCCGATACAGGGGGAAACTCCCCTGCAATGCCCTCTGCGGGGCCCGCCCCGCACCCTGGAGAAGCTCATGAAGATCGGTAACAGCCCTGACGGCACCGCCAGCCCGCCCAAGGCCGAGCGTCCCGCCTCGCGCAAGCCCGAGGCCGCCAGCACGACCGACATCGTCCGTCAGACCGCCCAGGCCGCCACCTCGTCGCCCAGCGCCCAGGTCGCCATTTCCAATACGGCCAAGATCGCCGCCGCCCAGGGCAATGACGATGGCAGCTTCGACGCCGCCAAGGTCGCCCGCATCTCCAAGGCCATCAGTGAGGGTAAGTTCACGGTCAACGCGAACGCCATCGCGGACAAGCTGGTCTCGAATGCGCAAGAATTGCTGGACAGCCGCGTCAATAAACACTGAAACATGACCGCCACCGCTTCGTCTCCTCTCAGCGCCGAACTCGAACAGCCCCTGCTGGCTGTCGAAGCCGCGCTGAACCAGCTTGGCGATGCGCTGGCTCGCCGTGATGCGGCGGCCATCGAGCAGCATGCGGCCGAGTTGCATCAGCATCTGGCCAAGGCGGTGCAGAGCTTCAGCGAAGCCGCCCGCAACGGCAGCGTGCCCAGCGCGCTGCGCAACCGCCTGGTGCGCGCCGGTGGCCTGCTGGCCGCCCAGCGCGAGGCCCTGGCCCGTGGCAATGCATCCCTGGATCGAGCCCTGGACGTGCTGATTCCCAGCGAACCGACCGGCCTGTATGGCGCCGGCGGCAAGGCCGAGCGCCGCAGCGTCGGCGGCGGCAGCTACCAGGCCTGATAGCGCCCCGATTCGAGAAAGCCACCCGCGGGGTGGCTTTTTCATTTCTCAGTTGCGGCCGGCCATGACGCCGCCGTCCACATCCCACACCGCGCCGGTCACCCAGCCCGCCTGCTCCGACAGCAGGAAGCCGATGACGCTGGCGACATCCTGCGGCTGGCCCACACGGCCCAGGGGGTGGAAGGCGTCAAAGCTGCGCAGCGTCGGCTCGATCTGGTCCTTGGCGATGAAGCCCTCGTAGATCGGCGTGGCCACGACGGCCGGTGCCACCGCGTTGACGCGGATGCGGTGCGGCGCCAGCTCCATCGCCAGATGCTGGGTCAGCGCGTGCAGACCGGCCTTGGCCATGGAATAGGCCGACGACGGCGTCGCCGCAATGGCCTGCCTTGCCCACATCGAGCCGATGTTGACGATGGCGCCCGGGCGCTGTGCCTCCACCCACAGCCGGGCGACGGCCTGGGTCAGAAAGAAACTGGCGCGGTTGAGGTCGTGGTAGGCGTCGTAGTCGGACGGTTCGTGTGCCAGGAAGGGCTTGGGTACGAACACGCCGGCCGCGTTGACCAACAGGTCGACGTCCCGGTGCGGCCCATGCAGCGCAGCGGTGACAGCAGCGAAGCCCTCGGGCGTCGTGATGTCCGCCGCAATCGTCGCCAGCCGGCTGGGTGCGCTTGCCGCGCCGGCCAGCGCCTGCAGCTTGGCGGCGCTGCGGCCGACCGCCACCACGTGGGCGCCCTGGTCCAGCAAATCGGCAGCGACTTGCGCACCGATGCCGCCGCCACCACCGATGACGAGTACCTTGTGGCCATGGAAGTTCTGGGTCATGAAAATCTCCTTTGACTACCTATCAATTGGTAGGTTTTGTGAGCGGAGCTTGCCCGTGGCTGCACCCCCGCTCACGCGGGTGCCGGGTGGAATCCTTCAGTGAAGCCTGCGGCGCCGACCGGCGTCAGTTCAGCGCCAGCAGAGATCGAGCATGGCCATGCCGACAGCGGTCGGCCCCTGGCCGTCGGCCAGGCCGCGGCCGACGACCATGGCGCCTTCCAGCGCGCACAGATAGGCGCGGGCCAGCGCCTCCGGCTGGGCTTGTGGGTTCAGCGCACCTTCGCGGCGGCCCAGGTCGAAGCTGTCACGCAGCCAGCGCAGGTTGATGTCGAAGAAGCGCGTCACCTCGTCTCGCACCGTTTCGGGCAGGTCGTGCGCCTCGGCCCCGAGCATGCCGCAGACACACAGGCGCCGCTCGCGGGCGAAGGTGCGATCGAACAACTCGGCATAGGCCGCCAGCCGCTCGCGGGCGTGCGCGTGGCGACCATCGATGCGCAGCAATTCCTCGCGGAAGCGGTGCGTGTAGCGCTGCACGACCATGGCGGCCAGATCGCCCTTGGTGGGAAAGTGGTGGTGGACGCTGGGCTTCTTGATGCCGACCTGCTGGGCCACGTCGTCATAGGAAAAGCCGTTGTAGCCCTGCAGTTGCAGCAGGCTCTCGGCGACGTCGACGACGCGTTCCGCGGTGGGGCTGAGTTCGGAGAAGTGCTTCATGGCACGGGGGCTGAGTCGATGGCGCTAGTTTGCCTACCAATTGGTAGGTTTGTCAATCGGCAAAAGAAAAGCGACCCCAAGGGTCGCTTGTCATGGTGCGAGGCGCCGCTTACTTGGCAGCCAGGGCCGTGGCACGGCGGGCGACCGGAGCCGGGAAGTCGCCCAGTTCGCGGGCGGCGTTCTCACCGTGGTCGGCAGCCAGGGCGGCGGCGGTTTCGGTGCGCAGTTCCGTCGGCTTGACCGTCAGGATAGCCTGGCGGGGCAGCTTGACCGTTGCGACGGCCGAGCGCTTGGCGGCGACGGGGACGGTTGCTTCGACGCCCTTTTCGCCTTGCAGGGCGGCCAGTTCACCGCTGTTGCGGGCGGCGACCAGGTCGGCGATGACGGCTTCGCGGGTGGTTTGGGCAGAGGCGGCGCCGGCGGCGATCAGCAGGGCGGCGGCAGCAAAAGTGTTCAGGGCGGTAGACAGCTTGCTCATGATGATTTCCTTCAAGTTCCGTGGCGGGTTGTGCCGCCTGGTTTGCTTGGGCATCGCGACCGCGGTGTCCATGGCTTGAACTGTAGGCATCACCCCTCAGTAGAAACACCAGTGCCGCAGCAATGCGTCGTTCGAAAATTGAAAACAATCATCGACGACAAATTGCTGTCGTGCTGAAAACAGGTTGAATTCGCTGGCTCAGCGGGTAGCGGCCTGGCGCACCTTGTCCAGATAGACATGGCCGTCGGGCGGCATCCCGCTGCGCTGCGAGGCCCAGATCATTTCGCCCAGCGCCTCCATGGCCACGTGGTGGGCCTCGTGCCGGGAGTTGCGCTTGGCGGACAGCAGGTCGACGGCCTGGCGGATGCCCGAGGGCTGGTCGATGGCGTGCTGCTCGGTGATCGTCAGGTGCATGGACAGATGCAGGAAGGGGTTGGTGCGGCCTTCCTCGACCGTGTAGACCTTCTCCAGCGCCGCTGCCTCGTCGGACAGGTCTTCGTGGTACTCGGGGTGTTCGGCAATCCAGTCCGCGGCGATCGCTTCCATCGGGATCAGCGGCGCGCCGTCGCGCCATTTGCGGTAGGTGGCACAGAAGAAGCGCCGGACTTCGAGCTGGGAGGGAGCGAACATGGGGCGATTGTCGCCGCCGCCCTCAATCCAGCCGTCTCGCCAGGGCTTGCAGGGCCTCCAGCGCGCCCAGGCCCAAGCCGATGCCGAAGGCCGCGGCGACCTGAGGCTCGCGCACATTGATGCGCAGGATCTGTCCACCGTGGGCAGCGACGACGAGCTGGCTGAAATGGCGCACCGAGGGGACCGCGGTGCCGGCACCGAGTTCGACGACGACGGCGCGCTCCACGCAGCCCAGCCAGTCGGACAGCCGCCGGGACTGGGCCTCGTAGCGGTCGCCCTCCCAGCCCCAGTCGCCAAACATCAGCAGGTTGGGCCGAGCGAGGGCGCCGCAGCTGGGGCAGGCGGGCAGCTCACCTGGCCAGCGGCATTCCGCTTCGTTGATGTCGGGCTCGACGCCGTCGGCCGGCCAGGGCGCCTGGCCGCAGCCGCGCAGGCATTGCAGCCAGTGCAGGGAGCCGTGGCACTCATGCAGGGGCGCCGTGTCATCGAAGCCGGCGCGCTGGAACTGGCCGTCGACATTGCTGGTGAACACGGCCAGTCCCTGTGGCATGCGCTCGCCCCAGCGCTTCAACAACGCGAAGCCGGCGTGCGGCACCGTGCGGCGGTAGAGAGCCAGGCGATGGCCGTAGAAGCCCCAGGCCAGGTGCGGGTCGCGCTCGAAGGTCTGGGGTGAGGCCACGCTGGTGAAGTCCAGCCCCGCGCGGCCGAGGGCCGGATAGGCGCGCCAGAAGCCCTCACGGCCGCGGAAATCCGGCAGACCCGAGTCCACGCCCATGCCTGCGCCGGCGGCGATGACCAGCGCATCGGCCTGGGCGATCAGCTCGGCGGCCTGGTCCAGCGCCGCTTCGTTCATGCGTCCTGTTCGACGTCGTGCTTGTCCCAGCCGCCGCGCTGGGCCTTGCGGTGCGCGTCTTCGGCCTCGCGCTCGGCGGCCATCAACTGCTCGAACTGCTGACGGCCCAGTCGGGCGGCGGCGATCAACGCGTTTTCGTCGCCCTGCAGCGGCACCATCTGGTTCAGCACCTCGATGTTGTGGTGGCGAAAGCGCATGGCCTGACGGCGTGCGGCATGGGGTTCCATGCCGGTCAGCTCCAGCACGCTGCGCGCGCTCATCAGTGCCGAGTCGAAGGTCTCGCGTTCAACGAACTCGACACCGGCCTCGCGCAGCTGGTAGTAGTGCTGCACATTGCGGGCGCGGGCGACGACGGTGATCTGCGGGAAATGCTCGCGCACCAGCTCGGCCAGTTCGACGCTCTGGGCGATGTCGTCGATGGCGATGACGAGGATGCGGGCCTTCGCGGCTCCGGCGGTCTTCAGCATGTCCAGGCGTGTGGCGTCGCCGTAGTAGACCGTCCAGTCGAAGCGGCGCAGGCTCTCGATGGCCTCGGAGTCGTGGTCCAGCACCGTGGCCTCGATGCCGTTGGCGCGCAGCATGCGGGCGACGACCTGGCCGTAGCGGCCGCTGCCGGCAATGATGATGGGCGAAGGGACGGGCGGCGCTTCGTTGCGCTGCTTCTTGAGGCCGCGGCGGGCCAGCTTCTGCGACATCAGCCGGTCGCCGCCGGTCAGCAGCAGCGGCGTCAACGCCAGCGACAGCGCCACGGCGGCCACCAGGGCCGAGTTCTGGGCCGCGTTGATCATGCCCTCGCTCTGGGCGAGCTGGAAGACGACGAAGCCGAACTCGCCGCCCTGGGCCAGCAGGATGACGAAGGCCGGCCGCTCGACCAGCGGGATCTTCATGGCCTTGGACATCAGCACCAGCACGAAGATCTTGCACACCAGCAGGGCCGCCAGGATGGCCAGCACCAAGCCTGGCTGGCCCGCCACGGCCTTCAAGTCCAGCCCCATGCCGACGGCGATGAAGAACAGCCCCAGCAGCAGGCCCTTGAAGGGCTCGAGGTCGGTCTCCAGCTCGCGGCGGTATTCGCTTTCGGCCAGCAGCACACCGGCCAGGAAGGCGCCCAGAGCCATCGACAGACCGACGAGCTGCATCAGGGCTGCCGTGCCCAGCACCAGCAGCAGGGCCGCGGCCGTGAAGATCTCGGGCGTCTTGCTGTGGGCGATCCAGCGCAGGGCCGGGCGCAGGGCGAGGCGGCCGCCGAAGATGATGACGATGATGGCGCCCACGGCCTTGGCTCCTGCCAGCCAGGTCTTGCCGTCGCCGTCGTCATGCGCGCCGCTGAGTGCCAGCACGGGCACCAGGGCCAGCACCGGAATGGCGGCGATGTCCTGCAGCAGGGCGACCGACAGGATGCTTTCGCCCGCCGTGGTGCGGCCGAGGTTGCGCTCGGCCATCACGGCCAGGGCGACAGCAGTGGACGACATGGCCAGGCCCAGGCCCACAACGACGGTCAGCCGCCACGGGTAGCCCAGCGCGATGCCGACGGCGGTCAGCACCGCCGCGCAGCCCAGCAGCTGTACGCTGCCCCAGCCGAAGATGGGTCGGCGCATGGCCCACAGCCGCTTGGGCTCCAGCTCCAGGCCGACCAGGAAGAGCATCAGCACGACGCCGAGTTCGGCGACCTCGGGGATGGCCGTCGTCTCCGGGATCAGCGCCAGCACGGCCGGCCCGATCAGCACACCGGCGACCAGATAGCCGAGGATGGAACCCAGGCGCAGCCAACGCGCCAGCGGCACCGCCACCACCGCGGCGGCGAGGAAGACGAGAGGCAGTTGCAGCCAATTGCCATGACTCATGGCTCGCTCCCTCCGCCCAGCGTGGAAAACATCGGCGGCCTTTCGTCCAGGGCCACCGCTTCCTCATCGCCCACCTCGGGCGCGGCAAGGTGGTGGCACCACTCGGGGTAGTGCGTCAGCCGCTTCACGAACAGCTCGGCGTGCGCGGTGATCTCCTCGTCGGTGGCGCGATGGGCCGCGTGCAGGATCTGCGGCGGCAGGTAGTGCATGCCGCAGGTCTTGGCCGACTGCTGGTAGGGCAGCAGGAATTCCTCGATGGCGTGGTGGTTGTGGCCGCCGGGTGCATAGGCCTCGGCGCCGCCGCCGGTGGAGGCCACCAGCCAGAAGTCCTTGCCATGCAGGGCCGTGCCGCCCGGGCCGTAAGCCCAGCCCAGACGCGCCACCTCGTCCAGCCAGAGCTTTTGCAGGGCCGGCATGCTGTACCAGTAGATGGGGTGCAGCATGACGACCAGCTTGGCATGGGTTAGCGCCTGCTGCTCGGCGTCGATGTGGATGTGGAAGTCCGGGTAGAGGCGGTAGAGGTCGCGCAGCTCCACGCGGCCGGCCACGGGCGAGGCGCGCAGCGTGTCGAGCACGGTGCGCGTCGCATGCGAGCGGGCCAGGTCGGGGTGGGCGGCGAGGACAAGGATGTCGCGGGCGTTGGCTTCAGGCATGGCCCGCGAGATTAACTTGCCCGCCCCGACTAGAACTTGAAGGCCAGCCCCAGCTCGGCCTTCTGCTGCGTGAAGCGGTTGCCGTCGCTGTTGTGCGAGCCGTAGCGGTTGTATTCGACAGTGGCCGACAGCTGGGGTGCCAGCTTCCATTCCAGGCCGCCACCGAACATCGGTCGCACGAAGGACTCGCGATCGCCATGGCCCAGCGAGTCGCTGGCCTTGAGCCGGTTCACTGCCACGCCGAACCGGCCGAAGAGGGCGAAGGATTCGCCGAGTGGCGTGGTGGCGCGCGCGGCCAAGTAGGCCACGTTGGAGGACAGTTTGACCTGGTAATGCGAACCCGGCGTCGGGTCGGCGGCGTGATAGCTGCCGAAGGCGCCGTAGCCCAGTTCGGCCGCCCAGGACGGCGTGAACTGCAGCCCGGCATACAGCTTCATCGCATGCGGCTTGTTGTCATTGCCGACGTCGTGGCCGTTGATGCTGAAGTTGGCTTCGCCCGGCGTGGTGATGTTGAGGCCCACGTAAGGATCGGCGGCACGGGCCGCGGTAGCAAGGGCAAACAGGGCGGCGGCGAGGGGCAGGCTTCTCAGATTCAAGGGAACTCCGGGTCGGTTGGAAAGTGACCCGGTCATTCTTGAAATCCGCGCCTTAAGAAACGCCCAAGACGGTGGCAGGCAGGAGCAGCTCGAAGCGCGCGCCGCAACCACCGGCGCGTGGCAGGCCATCACTGACGCTGACCCGGCCACCCAGCCGTTCAGCAGCCCGCGCCACGATGGCCAGCCCCAGGCCGCTGCCGGTCACGTCGTGACCGGCGCCGCGCCAGAAGCGCTCGAACACCAGGGGGCGATCGGCCGCGGCGATGCCTGGGCCGTCGTCGGCCACGGCCAGCCGCAGCCCGTCGCGCGTGACGGCCAGCTGCACTTCGACACTTGCACCGCGGCCGACATAGAGCAGCGCGTTGTCGAGCAGGTTCTGCAGCACCGAATGCAGCGCGACGGTATCGACAAAGGCGGGCAGATGCTCGGGTGCATCCAATGTCAGCGCGATGCCGCGTTCCCGCGCAACACCTGCCAGCTCGGCCAGCCGCTGCGCGCAGAAATGGGCCAGGTCGAGCGCGGCGGGCTCGGCAGCTTGTTCCTTGTCCAGGCTGGCCAGATCCAGCAGCTGGCGTGACAGGTGGGCGCTGCGGGCGATGGCCTGTTGCAGCGCCGCGGCGGCCGTGGCGCGGGTGGCCTCATCCCCTGCCTGTACGAGAGCGTGCGCCTGGGTGGCGACCACGGCCAGGGGCGTGCGCAGCTCGTGCGCGGCCTCGTGCACGAAGGCGCGTTCGCGGGCGCGGCGCTCGCGCAGGCGCTGCAGCAGTGCGTCGAAGGCCTGGCCCAATGGGCGCAGTTCGCCATAGCGCAGGTCGGCGTCCAGAGGTGCCAGGTCTTGCCTGGGGTCCAGTCCGTGCAGCCGGCGCGCAAAGCGGCGCAGCGGCGCGAGGCCCGTGTAGACGGCGATCCACAGCGGCAGCAGCATCAGCGGGAAGGCCAGCAACAGCTGCTTGCCCAGCTCCCAGCTCGCAAAGCTCAGCAGGCTCGCACGCGACAGCGCCGGCTCGGCCAGCCGCAGCGACCAACGGGGGCCGTCCTGGCGGTAGGTCCAGTAAGTCCTGCCCGCGATCTGCTGCTCGCCGATGCCGCCCTTGCCAATGTCGAAAGCGACGGGGGACCCGTAGGCCTCGCGGCCATCGGCGTCGACCAGCCGGGCCAGCAGCGGGCCCTGTGTCATGTGCTGCGCCTCACGCACCCGGTTGACATGGCGCATGTGGCCGTCCAGCACCTGGGCGGCCACGGTCGCGTCGTCGATCTCGTTGATGCCGGCAAGGATGCCGCTGCCGAACTGGCGCAAGGGGGAGTCGGTGGCCAGCGTCTGCTGGATGTCGAGCTGGTCCTCGACCAGCAGCAGCACGGCGCACAGCGTGAAGGCCAGCAGCAGCGCGGCGATCAGCCGGCGCGTCAGTGTCGGGCGCAGCCAGTTCCAGCTCATGCGCATTCCAGCCAGTAACCCACACCGCGCAGCGTGCCGATGCGAGCGGGGCCGATCTTGCGGCGGAGATTGGCCAGGTGGACCTCCAGGGTGCCGAACTCCAGCGGCTCGCCGAGCGGCGCCAGGCGCTGCGCCAGCGCGTGCTTGGCCACCACGCCGCCTCGTTCGCGTGCCAGTTCCAGCAGCAGCTGGTATTCGCGCGGCGACAGTGCCAATTCGGCGCCACTCAGCTGCACGCGCTGGCGGCGCGGCTCGATGGTGAGGTCGCCCAGCGTCCAGCAATCGCTGGCCTGCTGGGCGCTGCGCCGCAGCACCGAGCGCAGGCGGGCAATCAGTTCGGGCATTTCGAAGGGTTTGATGACGTAGTCGTCGGCGCCGCCGTCGAAGCCGGCGAGGCGGTCCTCCAGCGCGGCACGGGCAGTGATGACGAGCACGGGCACCAGGCTGCCCTGGCGCCGCCAGCGGGTCAGCAGCTGGCGGCCGTCACCATCGGGCAGGGTCTGGTCGAGCAACACGGCGTCCTGGGCGGCGGGGTCCAGCTGGGGCGGTGCATCACCGGCACGGCGCAGCCAGGTGCTGCTGTGACCTTCGGTCTGCAGCGCGGCCTGCAGCGCGCGACCCAGGTCGAGGTCGTCCTCGATCAAAAGAATGTGCATGGAACGGGGGCGGCGGTGTCGCCTGGGCTACGGTCGGGCAAGGCGCGCGAGGGTAACGTAGTCCACCGCCGTTTCCCCGGGTCATGCGCATGCGCCATTTCGACACCCTCGCCGAGCTCCAGGCCCTGACGGGCCAGCTCCTGGGCCACAGCGACTGGATCACCGTCGACCAGGCCCGCGTCAACGCCTTCGCCGAGGCGACCGAGGACCGGCAGTGGATCCATGTCGACCCCGAGCGGGCCCAGGCCGGGCCCTTCGGCGGGCCCATTGCGCATGGTTTCCTGACGCTGTCGCTGATTCCCTATTTCTTCGAAACCGGCTTTGCCGTGCGCGAGAGCCGCATGGTGCTGAACTACGGCCTCAACAAGGTGCGCTTCACGGCACCGGTGCCGGTGGGCAGCCGGCTGAGGGCCGGTTTCAAGCTGCTGGCCATGGACGATGTGGCCGGCGGCGCCGTGCAGCTGACCGTGGAAGTGGCCATCGAAGCCGAGGGGGTGTCCAAGCCCGTTTGCGTGGCCGAGAGCCTGGCGCGGCATTTCCGCTGAACGGGGGCGATAGCATGGCGGCCGTTTCCACGACCGCCTGACCGTCCCATGGCTTCCAGCCTCCTCGTCCTGCTCGACGACATCACCACCGTCCTCGACGACGTGGCGACCATGACCAAGGTCGCCGCCAAGAAGACCGCCGGTGTGCTGGGCGACGACCTGGCCCTCAATGCCCAGCAGGTCACCGGCGTCAATGCCGACCGCGAGCTGCCCGTCGTCTGGGCCGTGGCCAAGGGCTCGCTGCTGAACAAGGCCATCCTGGTGCCGGCGGCCCTGGCCATCTCGGCCTTCCTGCCCTGGGCCATCACGCCGCTGTTGATGGTGGGCGGCGCCTATCTGTGCTTCGAGGGCTTCGAAAAGCTGGCTCACAAATTCCTGCACAGCGAGGAAGAGGACCAGGCGCATCGCGAGGAACGGGTCCAGGCGATTGCCGATCCGCAGGTCGACATGCCGACCTTCGAGCGCGACAAGGTCAAGGGCGCCATCCGCACCGACTTCATCCTGTCGGCCGAGATCATCGTCATCGCGCTGGGGACGGTGGCCGGCGCGCCGCTGCAGACTCAGTTGGCGGTGCTGGTGGCGGTGTCCATCGCGATGACGGTGGGCGTCTACGGTTTCGTGGCCGGCATCGTCAAGATGGACGATGCGGGTCTGTTGCTGTCGCGCAAGGCCGGGGCCACGGCGCAGGCTCTGGGCCGCTTCCTGCTGGCCGCCGCGCCCCTGCTGATGAAAACGCTGACCGTGCTGGGCACGGCGGCGATGTTCCTGGTCGGCGGCGGCATCCTGGTGCATGGCATCGCGCCGCTGCATCACGCCATTGCGCAGCTGGCCGAAGGTCAGGCCTGGGCCGTGTCGGCGCTGATCGAGAACGGCGCCAATGCGCTGGTGGGTGTGGTGGCCGGTGCTCTCGTGCTGGCCGCCGTGATGGCGGTGCAGAAGCTGCGTGGCAAGTGATCAGTTGGCCGAGTAGGCCAGCCGCACATAGATGGGCGCGAAGGCCTCGGCCTGCGTGATTTCCAGCAGGCGCTCCTTGGCGAGCTCCAGCATCGCGATGAAGGTCACGACGAGGACGGCCTGGCCGCGCGTGACGTCGAACAGGGCCTCGAACTCGACGAAGCGCTGGCCCTGCAGGCGGCGCAGCACGATGCTCATGTGCTCGCGCACCGACAGCTGCTCGCGGCTGATCTTGTGGTGCTGGTTGAGCTTGGCGCGCTTGAGGATGTCCAGCCAGGCATCGCGCAGATCGTCGCTGTTGACGTCGGGGAAGCGCGGCGTCAGCGACTGCTCGATGTGAATCTGGGCGCGCAGGAAGTCGCGGCCCAGCACCGGCAGGCGGTCCAGCCGCGCCGCGGCCAGCTTCATCTGCTCGTACTCGAGCAGGCGCCGCACCAGTTCGGCGCGCGGATCCTCGGCTTCCTTGCCATCCTCGCTCTTCTTGGGCGGCAGCAGCATGCGCGACTTGATCTCGATCAGCATCGCGGCCATCAGCAGGTATTCGCTGGCCAGCTCGAGGTTGTGCTTGCGCAGCTGCTCGACATAGCTCAGGTACTGGCGCGTGACGTCGGCCAGCGGGATGTCGAGGATGTTGAAGTTCTGCTTGCGGATCAGGTACAGCAGCAGATCCAGCGGGCCCTGGAAGGCTTCCAGGAAGACCTCCAGCGCATCCGGCGGGATGTAGAGGTCCAGCGGCATCTGGAACAGCGGCTCGCCGTACAGGCGTGCCACGGCCACCGCATCGACGACCTCGGGCAGGTCGGACCCGGTCTGGCTGGATTCCTCAGCCACGACGCTCAAGACTTATTTGCCGGACGTTTGATAGACGTAGGGCTGCTGGGGCACGCGGGCGTCGTCGAAACCGGCCTGGGCGCTGCGGTCCTGCTCCTTGTCCCACAGCAGGGCGCGGCCGGCGCGCTGTTCGGCCTCCAGCGTCGGGCGCTGGGCCTTGAGTTGCTCGATGAAGTTGGTGACTTCGGACTTGTAGGGCTTCCAGAACAGCGGCATGGCAGTGTCTTTTCGGTGAGGGGCGGGATTATCGGACACGCATGCCGGGCTGGGCGCCAGCGTGGGGCTCGAGCACGAAGATGCCGGGGTGGGCCTTCTCGTCGGCGTGGCCGGCGGCCAGCACCATGCCCTCGCTGATGCCGAACTTCATCTTGCGCGGCGCGAGGTTGGCGACCAGCACGGTCAGCTTGCCTTCCAGGTCCTCGGGCTTGTAGGCGCTCCGGATGCCGCTGAACACATTGCGATGGATCGGACGCCCCTGCGGGTCGGGGCCTTCGCCGGCATCCAGCGTCAGGCGCAGCAGCTTGTCCGAGCCTTCCACCAGTTCGGCCTTGACGATCCTGGCGATGCGCAGGTCGACCTTGGCGAAGTCGTCGATCTTGATCTCGGCCGCAATGTCTTCACCGCCGGGCACGACCTTGGGTGCCGGCGGGGCTTCGAAGAGCTGCTCGACCTTGGCCAGGTCCACGCGCTGCATCAGATGCTGGTAGACGCCGATCTGGTGGGCGCCCAGGGCGCGGGCGCTGTCCTTCCACTGCAGGGGGGCAATCTTCAGGAAGCTCTCGACCTGGGTGGCCAGGGCCGGCAGCACGGGCTTCAGGTAGAGGGTCAGCAGGCGGAAGGCCTCGATGCAGACGCTGCAGACATCGTGCAGGGCGGCGTCCATGCCCTCCTGCTTGGCCAGCTCCCAGGGCTTGTGCTGGTCGACGAATTCATTGACCTTGTCGGCCAGCAGCATGATCTCGCGGATGGCCTTGCCGAACTCGCGGGTTTCGTAGAGCTCGGCGATGTTGGCGCTCTGGGCGCGCAGCGCGTCCAGCAGGGTGCGGCCTTCGACACCGAGGTCAGCGCTCAGGTGGCCGTCGAAGCGCTTGGTCAGGAAGCCGGCGGCGCGCGAGGCGATGTTGATGAACTTGCCGACCAGGTCGCTGTTGACGCGGGCCGCAAAGTCCTCGGGGTTGAAGTCGATGTCCTCGACCTTGGCGTTGAGCTTGGCCGCGATGTAGTAGCGCAGCCATTCGGCGTTCAGGCCGAGGCTGAGGTACTTCAGCGGGTCCAGGCCGGTGCCGCGGCTCTTGCTCATCTTCTCGCCGCCGTTCACGGTCATGAAGCCGTGCACGAAGACGTGGTTCGGCGTCTTGCGGCCGCTGAAGTGCAGCATGGCCGGCCAGAACAGCGTGTGGAAATAGGTGATGTCCTTGCCGATGAAGTGGATCTGCTCCACGTCAGGGTTGGCCATGAAGGCGTCGTAGTCCTTGCCAATCTTGCCGAAGTAGTTCTTCAGCGAGGCCAGGTAGCCGATGGGCGCGTCCAGCCAGACATAGAAATACTTGCCCGGCGCATCGGGAATCTCGATGCCGAAATAGGGCGCGTCGCGGCTGATGTCCCAGTCGCTGAGCTTGTTGTTGCCGTCCTCGTCGGTCTCGAACCACTCGCGGATCTTGTTCAGCACCTCGGGCTGCAGGCGGCCGGGCTCCTGGGTCCACTGCGTCAGGAAGTCGACGCAGCGCGGGTCGCTGAGCTTGAAGAAATAGTGTTCGCTGGTCTTGAGCACCGGCGTCGCGCCGGACAGCACCGAGTAGGGGTTCTTCAGCTCGGTGGGCGCATAGACGGCGCCGCAGACCTCGCAGGAATCGCCGTACTGGTCCATGGCCCCGCATTTGGGGCACTCGCCCTTGATGAAGCGGTCCGGCAGGAACATGGACTTGGCCGGATCGAAGAACTGCTCGATGGTCTTGGTCGAGATGAGCTCGTTGTGGCGCAGGGCCAGGTAGACGGCCTTGGACAGCTCATGGTTCTCCGGACCGTCGGTCGAATGCCAGTTGTCGAAGCTGATGTGGAAGCCGTCCAGGTATTGCTTGCGTCCGGCGGCGATGCCGGCGACGAAATCCTGCGGCGACTTTCCGGCCTTCTCGGCCGAGATCATGATGGGCGCGCCGTGGGCGTCGTCCGCGCAGACGAAGTGCACCTCGTGGCCCGCCATGCGCTGGAAGCGCACCCAGGTGTCGGCCTGGGTGTACTCCATGATGTGGCCGATGTGGAAACCGGCGTTCGCATAGGGCAGGGCGGTGGTGACGAAGAGCTGGCGGGGCATGGGCGCGAGTGACGGGGCTGGCGGGCGGAACTGCGGATTCTAGGTTTGCGGGTCGGTCGGCGCGGCCGGGTCGGCTGCGGCCTCGCCATCGGCCTGGGGTTCGTCCGGCGCATTGGCGTCGTCAGGCTTGCCGCTGAGCTTGCGCTGGCGCTTCTCTTCGGCCTTGCGCTTCTTGGCCAGCTCACGCTGGCGTTTTTCATAGCTGTAGTTCGGGGTAGCCAAAATGGACTCTCCTTGAGGTGGCCGGCCCAATGTAGCTTGCGCCGGGCCCGACAGCGCTCCCAAGTTGCAGCCGAAAGCTCCACGCCGCATCAAGGAACGCGCTTAAGTCACTGATTTGTAACGCTTCCGAAAGCTATCCACCGAGTCTGTGGAAAACTTTGTGGAGAACCCCACTCCATCGCGGCCAAGCCCTTATGGAATGCGGGTTGTCTTAGCTTGCCTCATTTCTAGGCAGCCGCGGAGCGGCTATATGAATCAATAACTTAGCCTCATGCGCCGATGGACTCATGTGGCAGGCGGCGGCCGGGGTCGCAGGGCTTGACGCGTTCCAGATTTGGGGATAAGTCAAGCCGCCAAGTGCAGATGTCACGGGTTGGGATGACATTTCGGTGCGCTTTGTCCCCGTCAACTGTGGACAAGTCTGTGGGCGGGCTGACGACAGCGGCGCTAAGTGCTTGATCGGCCACCGCTCCGAGTGGTCTGCCTGCTTTTGAGGCGGTCTCGAACTGGGCTCTGGGGGCAGTCCCCAAGAAGTGCGCCTGAGGCCGGCGGCTAAACTCGCGGCCTTTTGAGCGGGGCGACAGCGGGGCAATGGCGGATTTGCAGAAGGAAAGTGGCGGGCGTGGCAAGAGCGCATCGCGCGCCGGCACTTTCGAGTTGAAGTCGCGCCGTTTCAGCCTTTTGGGTCTGGTGCTGCACAGCGCCGACCTGGCCGAGCTGGCCGCCGACTGGTCCCAGCGCGCCGGTGCCGGCGGCTTCGAGCATGAGCCCGTCGTCATCGACCTCAGCCAGCTGGAGCGCCTGCCCGTCACCACGACCGAGGCCGTCGAAGGCCAGGCACCGCTGGCCCTGGACGGCCCGGCGCCGGTCGACCTCCGATCCATCGTCGAGCTGCTGCGCAAGAGCCAGCTGCAGCCGGTGGCCGTGGCCGGTGCGACGGCCGAGGAGCTGGCCCTGGCCCATGAGCTGGGCCTGGCGGACGCCGCCGACGAGCCGGCTGTCGAACGTGCCGCTGCGGCGGCACCGGCAGAGGTGGTGCGCGAGATCACCGTCGAGAAGATCATCGAGAAGCCTGTTCCCGTGGCAACGCCGGCGCCCACGATGGTGGTCGACAAGCCCCTGCGCTCCGGCCAGCGCATCTACGCCAAGGGCGGTGACCTTGTCGTGCTGGCCCTCGTCAACCATGGCGCCGAAGTCATCGCCGACGGCAGCGTGCACGTCTACGCACCGCTGCGCGGCAAGGCCATCGCCGGCGCCCGCGGCGACACGTCCGCGCGCATCTATGCCCACAGCCTCGAAGCGGAGCTGCTGTCGATTGCCGGCATCTACCGCACGACCGAGAACCCGCTGCCGCCCGAGGTGTCGGGCAAGCCGGCCCAGGTCTATCTCGACGGCGAGAAGCTGCTGATGCAGCCCCTCGCTCTCTGACGCCCCCGATTGAACTGAACGAACAGGAAAGCTCCAGATGACCAAGATCGTCGTCGTCACCTCCGGCAAGGGCGGGGTCGGCAAGACCACCACCAGCGCGAGCTTCGCCACTGGCCTCGCCATGCGCGGCCTCAAGACCTGCGTCATCGACTTCGATGTCGGCCTGCGCAACCTCGACCTCATCATGGGTGTCGAGCGCCGCGTCGTCTACGACCTGATCAACGTCGTCAACGAAGAGATCAAGCTGACCCAGGCCCTGATCAAGGACAAGCAGCTCGACAAGCTCTACATCCTGGCCGCCTCGCAGACGCGCGACAAGGACGCGCTGAAGCAGGAAGGCGTCGAACGCGTGCTCGAAGAGCTGAAGGCGATGGAGTTCGACTACATCGTCTGCGACTCGCCGGCCGGCATCGAGACCGGCGCGCTGATGGCCATGCACTACGCCGACGAGGCGCTGGTGGTGACCAACCCCGAGGTCTCCTCGGTGCGCGACAGCGACCGCATCCTCGGCATGCTCTCCAGCAAGACCAAGCGCGCCATCGAAGGCGGCGAGCCCGTGAAGGAGCACCTGCTCATCACGCGCTACAACCCGAATCGCGTCGAGGGCGGCCAGATGCTGAGCCTGGACGACATCCACGAGATCCTGCGCACGCCGCTGATCGGCGTCATCCCCGAGAGCGAGAGCGTGCTGCAGGCCTCCAACCAGGGCACGCCGGCCATCCATCTGCAGGGCACCGATGTGGCCGAGGCCTACAAGGACGTCGTGGCCCGCTTCCTCGGCGAGGACAAGCCCATGCGCTTCACCGAAGCCGTGAAGCCCAGCTGGTTCAAGCGCGTCTTCGGCGCCAAGTGATGGGAGCCACGCGATGGGATTCCTGAACTTTTTCCTCGGCGAGAAGAAGAGCTCGGCCAGCGTCGCCAAGGAGCGGCTGCAGCTCATCCTGGCGCACGAGCGCAATGGCCGCAGCGCCAGCCCCGACTATCTGCCCCAGCTGCAGAAGGAGCTGGTCGCCGTCATCAGCAAATACGTGTCGATCAACCCCGACGACATCAAGGTCCACATGGAGCGCCAGGGCGACCTGGAGGTGCTCGAAGTGAAGATCGAACTTCCGGAAGCGGCGGCTGGCCGCTAAGCCCTGGGCGCATTGCGCGCCTGCTCGCGCCGCATGAAGAGGTAGAGGCTTTCGACCTTGGCGCGCGCCCACGGCGTCTTGCGCAGGAACTTCAGGCTGGACGCCACGCTGGGATCGATGCGAAAGCATTTGATCTCGATGCGCTGGCCCAGCTCCCGCCAACCGAAGTACGCGACCAGTTCGGTCACGATGGCCTCGAGGGTGAGGCCGTGCAGGGGATCTTTGCTGCCGTTCATTCGTGTGTGAACTGGTCCGAGTTCTTGCCCTTGAACTGGGCGTAGTAGCGCTTGATGGCGGCCATGTCGGCCTCGACATCGCCCGTCGGCTGGAACAGCGGGCCCAGGCCTACCAGCTTGCGCGGATAGTCCATGTGGGCCATGACGATGGGCAGTTGGGCCGTGACGGCGATCCAGTAGAAGCCGGTCTTCCAGTAGATGGTCTTGCTGCGCGTGCCCTCCGGCGGCACGATGAGCTGCACCGGGCCGTCGGCTGCCTGCAGAGCCGCCGCCGACGCGGCCACCAGGTTGTTCGCTTGGCTGCGGTCCACCGGGATGCCGCCCAGCCAGCGCATCAGCCCGCCGAACGGGAACTTGAAGATCGAGGACTTGCCCATCCAGTAGGGCGTCAGGCGCAGCGCGAAGGACGCGAACAGCGTGTAGGGCAGGTCCCAGTTGCTGGTGTGAGGGGCAGCGATGAAGACGCTCTTGCGCGCCTCGGGCGCCAAGCTGCCCTGGACGGTCCAGCCTGCGAGCTTGAGCCAGGCCAGGGAGACGCCGCGCAGCACGGTGCTGAGTCCGGGCGTCGTGAAGATGGTGCGATGCATGGCGGCGATTGTCCCGCCCGACACCCCTGCCCGAAACTGAGGCAGCTTAAGAAAAGTCCTGAACGACCAAGGACTTGCGACATTCGCCCGCAGTCTGTGCACGGTGTTGTCCACAGATGCTGTGGATTCGCGGGCCAGCGCTCCGAGGCCTTGTGCAAGCCCGCCGCACGCGGGCGTGCCGATGTGCCGCCGAGTTGACGATGATGCGCGTCTCGCCACTGCACGCTTCCCGCCCATGCGCCACCCCCTGCTCGTCGCCGCCTTCGGGCTTGCACTGCTGACCGGCAACGTCCAGGCCGGCTCGCCGGCCACGCGCGCCGCGATGACGGCTTATGCAGACCGGCTGCTGGACGGCCAGGAGATCGCCCGCGACGGCCCGGGCGTCACCGTGCTCGTCGCGCGGGGCGAGCAGCTGCTGTACAAGGCCGCGCGTGGCATGGCCAGCGTGGAGCTGGGCGTGCCGATGCGGCCAGACCAGCTGCTGCGCATCGGCTCCGTCACCAAGCAGTTCGCAGCCGCCACGCTGCTGCGGCAGATCGACGAGGGCAAGGCGAGCTTCGACGACCCGCTGTCCAAATTTCTGCCGGACTACCCCGACGGCAGCCGCATCACACTGCTGCAACTGCTCAACCACACGTCCGGCGTGAAGAGCTTCACCGGCATCCCGGGCTACATGCTGAACCCGGTGCGTCGCGATCTGAGCACGGCCGAGCTGATCCGCGAATTCAAGGATCTGCCCGCGGATTTCCCACCCGGCGAGCAGTGGGAATACAACAACTCCGGCTATGTGCTGCTCGGCGCCGTCATCGAGGCGATTTCCGGCCAGAACTGGCACCAGACGCTGGACGACACGCTGCTCAAGCCGGCAAAGATCACGAGCGTCCACTACGAGGCCGGCGACCAGTTGTTCAAAGGGATGGCGCGAGGCTACACGCTGAACGGCCATGGCCAGGTGGCGCCCGCCGGCCTCCTCAGCATGACGCAGCCGCACGCCGCCGGCGCTCTGATCGCCAACAGCGAAGGCCTGTGGCGCTGGAACCAGGCGCTGCATGGTGGCCGGCTCATCAGCGCGGCCAGCTACACGCGCATGACAACACCCGAAGGCCCGGCGCGGGCGCAGAGCTACGGCTTCGGCATCATGACCGGCAAGACGCAGGGCCACGCGACGCTGTTTCACTACGGTGGCATCCACGGCTTCGTGTCGGCGTTGCTCTACCTGCCCGAGAGCCGTGTCACGGTCGTCATCCTGCGCAACAGCGATGTCCGGGGTTTCGATATGGACCTGGTGTCGCGCCAGCTCGCGGCCTTCGCCATCGGTGAGCCTTACGCGCAGTCGCGGGTTGCAGCGCTGCCGCCCGGCACGCGTGCGGTGCCACCGGTGCCCATGCAGCTCGCCGCGCGCCGCTGAACATCGGCGCGCCCGCGCTCAGGGTCGCTGCAGCTCATGCCTTCGTTTGTACCGTTCGTCGCATGCCAGTTTGCCGCGGCGCAGGCGGCCCGCGATGCTGCGCCGCTTCAAAACCACCCCGTCAACCCATGCGCCCCACCCAACTCAGCGTCGCCGCTCTGTCCCTCCTGCTCGCCTTCTCGGCCCATGCCGGTCAGCCGGCCACGCCCGCGGCCATGGCGGCCTATGCCGACAAGCTGCTCGACGAGCAGAAGCTGGACCGCGGCGGCCCCGGGGTCACCGTGCTGGTTGCGCGCGGCAACCAGCTGCTCTACAAGGGCGCGCGCGGCATGGCCAGCATCGAGCTGGGCGTGCCCATGCAGGCCGACCAGCTGATGCGCATCGGTTCCGTCACCAAGCAGTTCGCAGCCACGACCCTGCTCAAGCAGATCGACGAGGGCAAGGCCAAGCTGGACGACCCGCTCTCCAAGTTCCTGCCCGACTACCCCAACGGCAGCAAGATCACCGTCGTGCAGCTGCTCAACCACACCTCGGGCGTGAAGAGCTACACCGGCATTGCGGGCTATATGGGCAACCCGATCCGCCGCGACCTGAGCACGGCGGAGTTGGTCAAGGAGTTCAAGGATCAGCCGGTCGATTTCGCGCCTGGCGAGCAGTGGGCCTACAACAACTCCGGCTATGTGCTCGTCGGCGCCGTCATCGAAGCCATCGCCGGCAAGCCCTGGTACCAGCAGCTCGACGCCGCGTTGCTCCAGCCCGCCCGCATCGGCGCCGTCCATTTCCCGGAGGGGGACAAGCTCTTCAAAGGTATGGCCCAGGGCTATACCCTCAATGCCCAGGGCGAGGTCGCCCCGGCCGGTTTCCTCAGCATGACCCAGCCGCACGCGGCCGGCGCGCTGATCGCCAACACCGAGGGCCTGTGGCGCTGGAACCAGGCCCTGCACGGCGGCAAGCTCATCAGCGCCGCCAGCTATGCGCGCATGACGACGCCGGAAGGCCCCGCCAAGCCGCGCAACTACGGCTTTGGCATCGCCACCGGCACGCTGCGCGGCCAGCCCATGCTGTCGCATGGCGGTGGCATCAACGGCTTCGTGTCGGCATTGAACTACCTGCCGCAGAGCCAGACCACGGTGGTCATCCTGCGCAACAGCGACGGCCCCGGCTTCTCGACGGACGGCGTCGCGCGCAAGCTGGCTGCATTCGCCATCGGCGAGCCCTTCGTCGATCGCAAGGCGGTGGCGGTGGCGGCCGAGCAGCTGAAATCGGCCGAAGGCGTCTACGCCATCGACGAGAGGCAGGTGCGCACGCTGAGCGTTCAGGACGGCGTGCTGGTCAGCCAGCGCGCCGGCGGCATGACCAGCCCGCTGACGCCCCTGGGCAACGACCGCTACACCTTCCCCGACCAGATGACCGATCTGCAGATCGAACGCGGCGCCGACGGCAAGGCCGTGGCCGTCAACCTTTTCAGCGATGGTGGCAGCAAACCCGAGCGCTGGGCGCGCACCGGTGACGCACCGGTGGCCAGGACCTTCATCAAGCTCAGCGCGGCGCAGCAGCAGGTCCTGCTCGGCAGCTACAGCGCACCGGAGTTCTCGATCAAGGTCTTCATGGACGAGAAGAATGGCCGGCTGATGGGCCAGGCGCCGGGCCAGCCGGCCTTCGAGCTCAAGGCCAGCACGCCACGGCGCGTGCATGTGACCGAGGTCGACGCCCAGCTCGACTTCAGCCCTGAGGACGGCAAGGCCACATCGGTGACGCTGACCCAGGGCGGCGGCAAACTTGTGATGCCTCGAAAGGACTGACTCAGACCCACTGCAGCGTCACGTCGCTGCGTGGGCAGGCCACGCAGGGCAGCACCCAGCCCTCGGCCTTCTCCTCGGCGGAGAGGCCGGGCCAGGGGATGTTGTGCTCGATGCGGCCGGCCACCAGCTTGGATATGCAGGTGCGGCAGGTGCCGTTGCGGCAGGACCAGGGCAGGGTGACGCCCGCGGCCAGGCCGGCCAGCATCAGCGGCTGGTCGGCGGCGCAGGCGAAGCTCTCGCCGCCGGGTTGCAGGGTCACCAGGAATGTCTCGGACATGACCGCCATCATGCCGTCCTCGCTCTAACATGCGCACGCCGGCCCGCAAGGCCGGCAGCGTTCTCAGGGCGGGGCGGAATTCCCCACCGGCGGTATGCGTTCGAAAGAGCGCGAGCCCGCGAGCGCCTTCGCCGCCCAAACGGTGAAGGGTCAGCAGACCTGGTGCGATGCCAGGGCCGACGGTCACAGTCCGGATGAAAGAGATCGCGCAAGCGTCGGCGCAGCCATGCCCATGGTCTGCGCCGCTGCTGCGTGCGCTTGCCCTGATTCTGGAAAAACCGTCTTTCAAGAGGACACCATGAATCAGACCCTCAACCCCACCTTCAATCTGTCCCGCCTGCCGCGCGTGGCCATCCTGGCTGCCAGCTGGCACAAGGACATCGTCGGCGTCGCCGTTTCGGCCATCCGCAGCGAGTTCGGCCGATGTCGGATCCCGGCCGACCAGGTCAGTGTCATCGAGGTGCCGGGCGCCTTCGAGATCCCGCTGCATGCCCAGCGCCTGGCGCGCAGCGGCCGTTTCGACGCCGTCATCGCCTGCGGCCTGGTTGTCGATGGCGGCATCTACAGGCATGACTTTGTCGCCCAGACCGTCATCCAGGCGCTGATGGATGTGCAGCTGGCGACCGACGTGCCCGTGTTCTCCTGCGTCCTGACGCCCCACCACTTCCACGAGCATGGCGAGCACAAACGCTTCTTCGCCGAGCACTTCTCCACCAAGGGCCTGGAGGTGGCGCGCGCCTGCCTCGCGACAATAGCGAGCTTGGACCAGCTCGAAGCGCTGGCCGCCTGACCTCGCTCCCGGCGCGGCGCCCCAGGGTGCCGCGCCTTTTGACCCGACCGCATGCTTGCCGCCCGCTACCTCGCCGGCTATCCGCCGGAACTGATCGCTCAAGCTGAAGCGCTGCGCCTGGAAGGCCGTCTCGCTGACCATCTGGCCCGCCGGCTGCCCGAAGCCCACGAGGTGCGCAGCGACACGGCCCTGTTCGACTATGTGCAGGAACTGAAGAACCGCCACATGCGCAACGCCGGCCCGCTGCAATACGTGGGCTTCGACGCCAAGCTGCGTGTGCTGCAGCAGGCCCTGGGCACCCACACCCGCCGCACCCAGGTGCAGGGCGCCAAGCTCAAGACGCGCCGCGAGATCCGCGTCGCCACGCTGTTCAAGGAGGCGCCCGCGGCGCTGCTGAACATGATCGTCGTGCACGAACTGGCGCATCTGCGCGAGCTGGAGCACAACAAGGCCTTCTACCAGCTCTGCCAGCACATGGAGCCGGACTACTTCCAGCTCGAGTTCGATCTGCGGCTCTACCTGATGAATATGGAGAACCCGCAGTGATCTTGCTCGCGCCCATGGAGGGCCTGCTCGACCACATCCTGCGCGATGTGCTGACCCGCGTCGGCGGCGTGGACCGCTGCGTGTCCGAGTTCATCCGCGTGACCGATCAGCTGCTGCCCAAGCGGGTCTTCACGCGCATCGTGCCGGAGCTGCACAACGGCGGTCGCACGCTGGCCGGCGTGCCCGTGCATCCGCAGCTGCTGGGCTCGGACGTCAACTGCCTGGCCGAGAACGCGGCCCGCCTGGCTGAACTCAAGCCCGAGGGCATCGACCTCAACTTCGGCTGCCCGGCCAAATGCGTGAACCGCCATCGCGGTGGTGCGGTACTGCTGGACGAGCCCGAGCTCATCCACGAGATCGTCTCCGCCGTGCGCCGCGCCGTGCCGGCCGACGTCATGGTGTCGGCCAAGATGCGGCTGGGCTATATGGACAGCAGCAAGACCCTGGACGTCGCCCGCGCCATCCATGCCGCGGGCGCCAGCGAGATCGTCGTGCATGCCCGCACCAAGGCCGATGGCTACAAGCCGCCGGCCTACTGGGAGCGCATTGCCGAAGTGCGCGAGGCCGTGCCACTGACGATCATCGCCAATGGCGAGATCTGGACCGTCGAGCACGCCGAACTGGCGCGCGAGCGCAGCGGCTGCGAGCACCTGATGCTGGGCCGCGGCATGGTGGCCGACCCGGGGCTGGCGTTGCGTGTCGCCGGAGCGCGAGAAACTCCCTTGCCCTGGGCCGAGTTGCTGCCGCTGATGCAGGTCTTCTTCGCCCAGGTGCGCGCCACCGTCGCGGCCAGGCACCAGGGCGGCCGGCTCAAGCAGTGGCTGCACTATTTGAAGCGCGCCTATCCTGAGGCGGATCAGGCCTACGCCGAGCTGCGCACCGTCAACGATGCCGATGAACTGGCCAGGCGGCTGTTCGCCTGAAAAGGAACGACCATGAAACGATGGCTGCTGGCGCTCGGCGTGGTGCTGATGGGCGCAGCGCAGGCGCAGTCGGTGCACCCCAGCATCCCGGACGCCGAGCTGCCTGCGCTGATCGCCAAGCTGGACCAGCGCCATTTCGACGCCTTCAACCACTGCGACATCCCGACGCTGCAGGCGCTGTACGCGCCCGACGTGGAGTTCTTCCACGACCTGACCGGGCGCATCCTGAACCATGAGCAATTCATCCAGGCGGTGCGCAAGAACATCTGCGGCAAAGTGGAGCGCCGGCTGCTGCCCGGCTCGATGGAAGTCTGGCCGATGGCCAAGGTCGGCGCCCTGCAGATGGGCAGGCACTGCTTTGCCGAAGCCGGCCGGCCGGATTGCATTCAGCAGGGCCGCTTCACCATCCTGTGGCGCTTCGACGGCAGCCACTGGCAGATCGCCAAGGTGTTCAGCTACGACCACCGGCCCATGACGCCGCCTTAATACTGCAGCTTGGGATACCAGTCCTTGGCCCGTCCCTCGGGTGTCAGGTCCAGGATGGACCACAGCGAGGCAATGTCCGGCGCGTCGCGGGGGTCCTGGTCGGGGTCGGCCATGTCGCGCGTCATCGCGCTGGACCAGAACAGCCGCACCTGGTCGCCGTCGCGCTTGAACACGACCAGGGCCGGGTTCTCGCTGCCGTCGGGGTTGAGCAGGCCCAGGTCCCTGGCGTAGTCATCGCCGACGGTCTGGACGAAGTTCAGGTCACGCCAGCCGCGCTGCTGGGCAAAGGCGTACTGGCGTTCGACGGGCGAGCGGCCGAGGATCTTCAGCGCCACGCGCTGCTTGATGTCGGCCGCGTTGCCGTTGACGGCGCCCAGCCAGTTGGTGCACATGGGGCAGGGGCGTTCGCGCTGTGGGCCGTACATCCAGAAATAGGTGACCAGCGCGTCCTTGGTGCCGAAGAGCTCGAGCAGGCTGACCTCGAAGCCCTGCTCGTCCTTGAAGCGGTAGTCCTTTGCGATGACAGGCCCTGGCGGCAGCGCGCGGCGCTGCTCGGCCACGCGCGTCATGTGACGGCGGAATTCGATCTCCTCGGCCAGCAGGGCCTTGCGTGCCCGGGTGTAGTCGGCAGAGGCGCCAGGAAAAGGCAGGTTGGCCTTCTCGGCGAGCTGGGTGGCGGACGTGAGCGGGGCCATGCGGAATCTCCTGTCGGCGCGAGGCACCCCCTGATGCTGGACCGACCGACATAACGACAAAGTCAGCCGGTGTTCCGGTACGACGCAGGACTGCGCCTACGCCGTGCCCAACTCGAAGGCCGCCCGCATCGCGTCGGGCAGGCTCATGCGCCGGCCCTCCTGGGCCAGCTTCTGGATGTCTGCTGCGCTCAAGCGGGCCGCCAGGCCCTCGGCCAGCGCGGCGCGGTCTACGGCCTCGTTGGGCTGGCGCTGCATCTGGCCATGGGCCTCGAACTCGCGATCGGCCACGCCGGCGAGCCGGGCGGCCAGCGCCGTGCGGCCTGCATGCAGATGCAGCAGGGCCAGCGCATCCAGGCTGACCCAGAGCTGCTCGCCCAGTTCCAGCCGGCCCAGGCGCGGCGGGCATTGCAAGGCGACCTCGCGGGCGCGGTCGAAGCGGCCCTGGGCGACCAGGGCGCCGATCAAGTTGCCCATGATGGAGGCCAGGCAGGTCAGGTCGCCGGCGTCGCCGGGCTCCGCCAGCAGGGCCTCGCCCAGTGCCACGGCGCCGTCCAGATCGCCGGCGGCACGGGCCTGGTCGGCGAGGTTGAGCCTGGCGCGGACGACGCCGGCATCGAAGCCGCCGCGCTCGCAGAGGTCCAGCGCGGCCCGGTAGCAGCGCCGCGCCTCGTCGTGTCGGCCCGAGGTCAGGTGCAGCACGGCCTCGGTCGTCAGTCCGCGCTCCAGCACGGCCGCGGGCCAGGCGGGATTCTCCAGGGTGCGGGCGGCCGCCAGCAGGGCGCGCGCCTCGGGGCCATCGACGCGCCAGTTGAAGGCCTGTTCGACCAGGGCGAGGTACTCGCCGCGTTCGTCGCCCAGCTCGCGGTACAGCCGCGCCGCGCGCTCGGCCGCTTCGCGGGCCAGGCCGGGGTGGACGACGCTGTGGCAGCGTGCACAGGCCCACCAGAAGCGCGCCAGCACCGGTGTCGGGATGCCGCCGGCTTCCGCCACCTGCTCGGCCAAGGCCAGGGCATGCGGCCGGGCTTGGGTGGCGCGCGGCATCCACAGCGGCGCGGCGGCGCCGAACAGGGCGACGGCGCCAGCCAGGTCGTGCTCGCGGCTCCAGGCCAGGGCGGCCCACAGGCCCGGCAGCTCGGGCTCATAACGTGCCTTCCAGCCGGCATGTGGCAGACGCCAGGATTCCTCGTAGGCATCGTCCAGCAGCCAGCCCAGGCCATGGGCAAGGCGGGCCTGGGCCAGGGCGGTCTCGCCGGCGGCCAGGAGCTTGTCCATGGCGAACAGGCGCATGGTCTCCAGCAGGCGGAAGCGTCGCTGCGTCGTGCCGCGGTCGATGCTGACCAGGGAACGCTCGACCAGGCTGAGCACGGCGGCCACCGCGGCGGCCGCGGGCAGGTCGTCGTCGGCCAGCACCAGGGCTGCGCCTTCCAGCGAGAAGCTGCCGGGGAAGACGGCCAGCCGCCTCAGCACGCGGCGTTCGCGCTCGGCCAGCAGTTCGTGCGACCAGCTCAGCGCCTCGGCCAGCGCATTGCGGCGCGACGGGCTGCGGGCATCGGCCGGGGCCAGCAGCGTCAGCCTCTCGTGCAGGCGGGCGGCCAGGCCGTCCAGGCCGAGCACGTCCAGGCGCGAGGCGGCGAGTTCGATGGCCAGGGGGTTGCAGTCCAGGGCCGCGCAGATCTCCTCGGCGCGGGCGGCGCTGCCGGCCTCGGCCTCGCCGGTGCGCGCGGCCAGCAGGCGCACCGCATCGGGCAGGGGCAGGGGCGCCAGGCGATGGACGCGCTCGCCCGGGGCCTGCAGCGGCAGCTGGCTGGTCACGAGGACGCTGACGCTCTCGGTGTTCTGCACCAGGGCGGTGACGAGTTCGGCGACGTCGGCAGCGCGGTGTTCGGCGTTGTCCAGCACCAGCAGCAGTTGCAGCGTCGCCAGCCGCGCGGCCAGGGTGGCCAGCGTCAGTTGGCTGGGCGGCAGTCCCAGCGCTCGCGCCACGGCGGCGACCACCGGCTCTTCCTCGCGCAGCAGCGTCAGGTCCACCCACCAGGCGCCGTCGGCCTGCTCGCGCACCAGGCGCAGCGCGAGTTCCTGGGCCAGGCGGGTCTTGCCCACCCCCGGCCCGCCGCACAGCGTGACGGCCGGGCTGCTGCGCAGCAGGGCCTGCAGTTCGGCGAGTTCATCCTCGCGGCCGATCAGGGGCGGCAGGCGCAGCGGCAGCCGTCCTTGCGGGCTGGATTGCGCCGGCGCGGCCTCGGCCACGTCCAGTACCGGCAGGGCAAAGCGGTAGCCAAAGCCGGGGATGGTGTTGATGGCGTCGGCGCCCAGCAGCTTGCGCAGTGCGCCCACCTGCACGGCCAAGTTGTTCTCCTCGACCACGACGCCGGCCCAGACGCGCCGCAGCAGCTCGTCCTTGGCCAGCAGCTGCCCGGCACGCTCGACAAAGGCCACCAGCAGCTCGAAGGCACGCGCCGTCAGCGCGACCTCGCTGCCGCGGCGGAACAGCAGTCGCTCGGCCGGCAGCAGCTTGAAGTCGCCAAAACGGTAGTGGGAAGCGCTCATGTCTGAACGCGAATTTATCCAGATTTCAGGCCGGGTAAAGGACGCGCCCACCCCCAGGAAAAGAGGATGACGCCAGGCCACTCGATCTCCGAGCGGCTTTCAACTCAGGAGCACTGTCATGCCCAAGTTCGTCATCGAAAGAAACATCCCCGGCGCCGGCCAGCTCAGCGGCGAGCAGCTGCAGGCCATCTCGGCCACGTCCTGCGGCGTGCTGCGCGACCTCGGTCCGAGCATCCAGTGGGTGCACAGCTATGTGACCGACGACAAGATCTACTGCGTCTACAACGCCCCCGACGAGGCCAAGGTGCGCGAGCATGCGCGGCTGGGCGGCTTCCCGGCCGACTCGGTGGCCCAGGTGCGGCGCATCATCGATCCCGTGACGGCAGAAGTCTGAAAGCACAGCGGCCGGTGCAGGCTGCCTGCCCGCACCGGCCGCTTCATGGGACCGAAGTGCTTCAGCTCGGTTGCTTGGTGATGCGCAGATAGGGCTTGGGTGCCTTCCAGCCCGCGGGGAAGAGCGTCTTGGCATCTTCATCCGACACCGAGCCGGCAATGATGACGTCGTCGCCCTGCTTCCAGTTCACCGGCGTGGCCACCTTGTGCTTGGCGGTCAGCTGCATGCTGTCCAGCACGCGCAGGATCTCGTCGAAGTTGCGGCCCGTCGTCATCGGGTAGGTCAGCATCAGCTTGATGCGCTTGTCCGGGCCGACGATGAAGACCGAGCGCACGGTGGCGTTGGTGGTGGCGGTGCGGCCCTCGGATGTGCCCTCGATGTCGGCCGGCAGCATGTTGTAGAGCTTGGCGACGTTCAGGTCATGGTCGCCGATCATGGGGTATTTGGGCAGATGGCCCTGGGTCTCCTCGATGTCGGCGGCCCAGCGGTGGTGGTTGTCCACGGGGTCGACCGACAGGCCGATCAGCTTGGCATTGCGCTTGGTGAACTCGGGCTCGATCTTGGCCATATAGCCCAGCTCCGTCGTGCACACCGGCGTGAAGTCCTTGGGGTGGGAGAACAGCACGGCCCACTTGTCGCCGATCCAGTCGTGGAACTTGATCTCGCCTTGCGTGGTCTGGGCGGTGAAGTCGGGGGCGATGTCGTTGATGCGCAGGGACATGGAAGTCTCCAGGGTTGACCGGGGGTGGGGCGGATCATAGGAAGTAAGCAAGCTCTTGTTGCGCATGAGCTTGTTCGGAAACCGGCTATGCCTGCTGCGCCACGCCGAACGATGCGCGGTAGGCCCGTGGCGCCAGTCCCAGCCGGGCCTGGAAGTGATGGCGCAGGGCCTGCACGCTGCCAAAGCCGGTTTCCGCGGCAACCCGCTCAATCGACAGCGCGCTGGCCTCCAGCAGCCGCTGTGCCTCGGCGACGCGCTCGGCGATCAGCCAGTCGCCGGGCGATTGGCTGGTGGCTTCGGTGAAGCGGCGCAGAAAGGTGCGTGGGCTCATCAAGGCCGCCTCGGCCATGCGCCCCACCGTCCAGGGCGCCCGCAGGTCGGCGCGCACCTGCTCCATCACGCCGGCCAGGCGGTGGCCGCGGTCGGGCGGCACGGGCCGCTCGATGAACTGGGCCTGGCCGCCGCTGCGGTGGGCCGGCATGACGAGGCGGCGCGCGACGCTGTTGGCCGCCTCCACGCCGAAGTCGCTGCGCACGATATGCAGCATCAGGTCGATGCCGGCGGCGCTGCCGGCCGAGGTCAGCACGCGGTCTTCCTCGACGTAGAGCACGCCGGCGTCGACATCGATCGCCGGATGGCGCTTGCCGAGCTTGTCGGCATAGCGCCAGTGCGTGGCGGCGCGGCGGCCGTCCAGCAGGCCAGTGGCCGCCAGTGCGAAGGCGCCCGAGCAGATGGACGCCAGCCGCGCGCCGCGCTGCCAGGCCTGGCGCAATCGCGCGGCAAAGGCCTCGGGCACCGGCACATCGGCACCCTTCCAGCCGGCCATGACGATGAGGTCGGCGCGGTCCAGCAGCTCCAAGCCACCATCGGTCGTCACGCTCAGGCCGCCGTGCGCGCGCAGCGGCCCGGGCTCGATGGCGGCACTGGCGAAGCGGTACCAGCCCGGCCCCATCTCCGGCCGCGCCAGGCCGAAGATCTCGGCAGCGATGGCGAACTCGAAGGTGCACAGGCCGTCGTAGACCGGCGCCACCACCAGCGGCCCCGTCGTCTTTGGCGTGATCTTGTCGATAGTCGTCATTGCGGCCAATTGTGGCGCAAGCCTCCTGTCGCGACCATGGCTTCACCTTTCAACGGAGCCCCTCATGCCCTCTCATGTGACCGCTGTTCCCGCCGCACCTTCCGCCCAGGCGCAAGCCCATTTCGCTGCCGAATTCACTTTCGAGGCCGACTGCTGGGATGTCCACGATGCCTTCAGCCGCGGCGAGGTCGACTTCGTGTTGCTGGACGTGCGCTCGGCCGAGCACTACGCCCGCGGCCATGTGCCCGGCGCCATCCACTTCCCGCACGGCAAGCTGGTCGAGAGCAAGCTGGCTGCCTGGCCGGCCGACACCCTCTTCGTCACCTACTGCGCCGGCCCGCACTGCAACGGCGCCGCTCGTGGCGCGCTGCGCCTGGCGCGGCTGGGCCGGCCGGTGAAGATCATGGCCGGCGGCATCACCGGCTGGGTGGACGAAGGCTTCGAGCTGGCCACGGCCCCGGTCGTGGCGTGAACAGGCTCTAGCATGGCGGGATGAAAACCCTGCTGACCCTGCTGGCTGCCTGCGCCACAAGCGCGGTGCTGGCCCAGACCCCCGCCCTCAGTCTCGAACGCCTCACCGCCGACCCACCGCTGGCCGGCCGTCTGCCGCGCCAGGCGGAGATCTCGCCGGGGGGGCAATGGGTCAGCTTCCTGCGCCCGTCGGCGGCCGACAGCGAGGTGCTGGAGCTCTGGGCCCAACCCAGCAGTGGCGGCGAGCCACGCAAGCTCGTCAGCGCCGCCGACCTGCTTGGCGGCGCCGCCCAGAAGCTCAGCGAGGCCGAGAAGATGGCGCTGGAGCGCCAGCGCATCAGCCAGCGCGGCATCACCGGCTACCAATGGTGCGGCGCTGACGACAGCGCGCTGCTCTTCCCGCTGTCGGGCGACCTCTACCTGGTGCGCCTGACGGCCGGTGGTCCGCAGGCCCAGCGCCTGACCAGCACGCCCGACGCGCCCAAGCAGGACCCGCGCTGCGCCCCCGACGGCAAGACCCTGGCCTATGTGCAGGGCGGCGAGCTGATGGTGCTGCCCCTGCAGGCTGGCGCCCAGCCACGCCCGCTGTTCGGCGCGCGCATGGATCGCCAGGTCAGCTGGGGCCTGGCCGAGTTCATTGCCGGCGAGGAGCTGGGCCGGCACCGCGGCTACTGGTGGAGCCCCGATGGCCGCCAGCTGCTGGCCCTGCGCGTCGACGAATCCAAGGTCGGCCTGAAGACGCGGGCGCAGATCTTTGCGGACCGCACCGAGATGACGGAGCAGCGCTACCCGGCCGCCGGTGAAGCGAATGCCTCGGTCAGCGCTTTTGTCATCGGTGTTGCCACCGCCGAGGCGCTGCCGCTGCCGCTGCCGGCTGGTGCCGAGTACATCGCCCGTGCCGGTTGGTTCAAGGACGGCACGCCCTGGCTGCAGTGGTTCAACCGCGACCAGACGCGGCTGACGCTGACCGAGTTCAAGTCGGCATCCCATGACATCACCGTCGAGACCGACGCCGCCTGGGTCGAGGTGCACGACGACCTGATGGAGACGCCGCGCGGCCTGCTGTGGTCCAGCGAGGCCTCGGGCCGCCGCCAGCTGCTGCTGATCGACCGCGCGACCGGCCAGCGCACGCCGCTGACCCAGCAGGCCGAGGCCGTGGCCCACGCGATCTGCGTGGGCGAGCGGGGCGTCGTATTTGCCGCCGCCGGCGACCGCGGCAAGAGTCGCGAGCTCTATCTGCAGCCCTTGCCCGGCGGCAAGGCCCTGACCCTGCCGGGCACGGCCGAGCATCAATGGCGCGATGCCAAGGCCGACGGCTCCTGCAGCCGCCTGCTCATCACGCGCTCCGCCTGGGGCCAGCCGCCGCGGCTGGAACTGCGCAGCCTGGGCCGCGACGGCGTCATCGCCCTGGCCGGCGACGCGCCCGACCCGGCGCTGGCTGCCTTCAGCAACACGCCGCAGCCTCTGGACCTGGTGGCTGCCGACGGCAAGACGCCGCTGAACGCCTTCTTCTTCCCGGCCAAGCGCCCCGGCGGCAAGCACCCCGCCATCGTGCTGGCCTATGGCGGCCCGGGTTCCGCCACCGTCAACTGGGGCTGGGGCCGTGACATGCCGCTGATCGCCTACTGGCAGCAGCGCGGCTACGGCGTGCTGATGGTGGACGGGCGCGGCATGGAGAACCGCGACCGCGACTTCACGCGGGCCCACTACCGCAGCTTCGGCAAGCACGAGATTGCCGACCTCTTCGCCGCCGTGCGCCAGCTGCCGAGCGTCGTCAACAGCGTGGACGCGACGCGCATCGGTTTCTTCGGCTGGAGCTATGGCGGCTTCCTGGGTGCGCGCTCCATGCTGGATGCCGACACACCGTTTGCCGCCGCCGTGGCCGTCGCGCCGGTGACCGACTGGACGCTCTACGACACGGCCTATACCGAGCGCTATCTCGGCATGCCGGACGGCGGCAAGGCCGCCACCTACGCGAGTGCCAACCTGCCGGCGCGCGCGTCGTTGCTGTCCAGGCCGCTGCTGCTGGTCCACGGCACGGCCGACGACAACGTGTTGTTCGAACACACGCTGCGCCTGGTGGAAGCGCTGCAGACCGCGGGCAAGACCTTCGACCTGCAGATCTACCCCGGCAAGGCCCATGGCATCGCCGGCCGCGCGGCGCGCCTGCATCTCTACCGCACCATGGATGCCTTCTTCGAGCGGCATCTGAAGCCAGCGCCATGACCCTCGTCTATTCCACCGACGTCGGCCGCGTCTGCCCCGGCTGCGGCCAGCCCATCGCGCAGTGCATCTGCAAAGCCAAGGCGCGCCCAGCCGGCGACGGCATCGTGCGCGTCAGCCGCGAGACGGCCGGCCGCAAGGGCAAGGGCGTCACCCTCATCAAGGGCCTGCCACTGGACGACGAGGCGTTGGTGGCGCTGGCCAAGCAGCTCAAGGCGGCCTGCGGCAGCGGCGGCACGGTCAAGGACGGCGTCGTCGAGATCCAGGGCGACCACCTGGACAAGGTCATGGTCTGGCTGAAGGCGCGCCCCGAGGGCTGGACGATCAAGCGCGCCGGCGGCTGAATCGGGATGATCCGCTTCGGCCCCTGGAGCACCACACTGGGCCTGGGCGCGCTGTTCGCGCTGGCCGTGGCCGCAGCCCTGGTGGCCGTGCCAGCCCAGCGCCACGCCAACCGCTGGGTGGCAGCGCTGCTGGCCGTCATGGCACTGAAGCTGACGCCCTATGTCATCGGCTATGCCGGTTTCTACGACGCCTGGCCCTGGCTGAGCTTTGCGCCTCTGGACCATGGGCTGGCCTTCGGGCCGCTGCTGTGGCTGCATGTGCAGCAGCGCACGCGGGCGACGCTGCCGCGAGGCTGGGCCTGGCATCTGCTGCCGGCCGCGCTGGTGGCGCTGTACTACTGCGCATGCTTCGTGCAGCCGCTGGCCTGGAAGGAGGACTGGAACGACAGCGTCCACGCCCGTTTCGTCGCCCCGGCCCTGACCTGGGCCGGCCTGCTGTCCCTGGCCCTCTATCTGGCCCTGGCCTGGCGCCGGCATCGCGACTTCCAGGCCTGGCTGGGCCAGCATGTCAGCAATGCCGACGAGCACCGCTACAGCGGCCTTTCCGGCACGCTGATCGCGCTGGCCCTGCTGCTGACCATCAGCCTGCCCTATGAGGCGGCAACGGCCCTCTGGCGGCTCAACTACTTCGACCGCTTCGGCCTCTATCTCGCGCTGACCGGCCTCGTCTTCGCCCTGGGCCTGGAGGCCTGGCGACATGCCGGACAGCACCATCCGCTGCAACCCGAGATGGCGCCCACCGAGCCGCCAGCGCCTCGCCCGCCGCCCGACTGGGCTGCGCTGGGTGCGGCCTGGCGCGAGCGCACGCAAGCCGAAGCCTGGTTCCGCGACCCCGAGCTGAGCCTGGACAGCCTGGCTCGCAAGCTCGGCACCAACACCAGCTATCTGTCGCGCGCCTTCAACGAAGGCCTGGGCCAGGGCTTCGCCGACGTCATCGGCGGCCTGCGCGTGGCCTGGCTGCAGCAGCGCCTGGCCGCCGGTGCGAGCGAGGACTTGCTCGACCTGGCCCTGCAGGCCGGCTTCAGCTCCAAGACCAGCTTCAACCGCGTCTTCAAGGCCCAGACCGGCATGACGCCGTCGGCCTGGCGACGTGCCAGATCCTGAAAAACTGAAGCCGCGCGCGGGTTTGCGGCGATTCGGGTCGCGCAGCGCGGCGCCCGCGGCGACGCTGGCGGGCATGAAGAACCTCCTCCTCGCCCTCTGCCTGGCCCTCGGTTTCAGCCTCGCCCAGGCGGCGCCCGAACTGAGCGCCGAACAGGCCCAGCGCGATCTGCGCATCCTGAAGCGTGCGTTCGTCGACCTGCACCCCGGCCTCTACCGCTACGTCACGCCGACGCAGATCGAGGCCGGTTTTGCGGCGGCCCAGGCCGAGGTGGCGAACGGCGCCAGCCGCACCCAGCTCTATCTGCTGGCCACCCGCCTGGCCGCCGCGGTGCGCTGTGGCCACACCTGGACCAACCCGTCCAACCAGCCGCCGGCCATGCAGGCCCTGCTGGGTCGCCAGACCCTGCCGCTGGTGCTGCGCTTTGTCGAAGGCCGCATCCGCGTGTTGGCCAGCGCCACGCCAACGGTGCCGGCCGGCAGTGAGCTGGTGGCCATCGAAGGCCTGACGCCCGCCGAGATCGCCAGCGCCCTGCTGCCCTATCTGCGCGCCGACGGCAGCAGCGACGGCAAGCGCCTGATCCAGTTGGACGACGATGCGAATGGCGGTGCGATGCAGCGCATCTTTCCGCTGCTCTTCCCGCCTGCCGCCGACGGCTGGCGGCTGCGCTTGGCGGATGGGCGGGAGGTGAGGGCGCCGGCGCTGACAGCCGCCGAGCGCGAACAGGCGCTGCGGGTGGCAGGCTGGCGCGAGCCCGACCCGGGCTGGCGGCTGCGCATCGAGAGCGGCGTCGCCGTGTTGACTTTGCCCACCTTCTCCTTCTGGGACCGCAAATTCGATGGCGCCGCCTTCCTCGACCGGACCTTTGCCGAACTGGCCGAACGCCGCATCGCCCGTCTCGTCATCGACCTGCGCGACAACGAAGGCGGCGACGACGCCCTCGGCCGAGCCCTGCTCAGCCACTTGATCACTCAGCCTTTCACCCAGCCCGGCAGCCGCCGCGAGTCGGCCTACGAACGTGTGCCCTATGTGCTGGCGCGCTATCTCGACACCTGGGACTTCGGCTTCTTCGACCGCACCGGCCAGGTGACGAAGACGTCGGGCCGCAACTGGGCGATGGCGGACAGCCCGCCGAACATCGTCGAACCGGCGGCCCGGCCCTTCAAAGGCCGCGTCATCGCCCTGGTCGGCCCCAACAACAGCTCGGCCGGCTATCTGCTGGCGCGCGACCTCAAGGCCAGCGGCGCGGCCACGCTGCTGGGCCAGCCCACCGGCGGCAATCTGCGCGGCTTGAATGGCGGGCAACTGGCCTGGATCACGCTGCCGGCGTCGGGCGTGGCCGTGGACATCCCGTTGGTGGCGAACTTTGCGCCCGGCGAGCCTCCGGATGCAGGTGTGCGGCCGGATGTTGTCGTGCGGCCGCGCTGGGCCGACGTGGCCGCTGGTGTGGACGCCGAACTGGCCGCTGCGATGCGGTTGCTGGGCGGCTACTGAAGGCTCTGGCGCACCCGTTCGGCGGCGGCTAAATCCGCAGAGTGCAGGTTGTGGACGGTGAGAATGGGCACTCTGGGTGTTAGGCGCTTGCAATGACCGACCAGCAGTGGAAAACGTTTTTTGAGGCTTGCGCCACTGTCCTTGGTTCTGACGGACACCGCGATCCTGCTAAGAGCACTACTTGGTGCGCGTGGACTCTGTTCGATAGGTTGAGCAGCGACCTGCACTATTGGACCTGTGGCCTTCCCGCACTGCAGGACGTGGCCGGCTCGCACGTCAAGGACGGCGGGGTGTGGGGGCAGCCCTTCCTTTACACGACCCTTGCCCACATCGTTATTCCGCGAACATTCGACTGGGAGGCCGGCGACTTTGCGGACGATACGCATACGCATGGAACGAAGGTGCAGAACCTGGACGAGTTGTCGCGGGTCCTGGCGTCAAGTGGGGTCCCTCACCGACTGACCGACCTTGTCCTCGAGATTAAGCTTTACTGACCGTCTATCAGGCCGGCACTAGGCCTCCCGACTCCGACCTCCCCCATGCCCGCCCTCGACCTCCCCTTCATCCGCGCCCAGTTCCCCGCCCTCGCCGGTGACTTTGTCTACCTCGACAACGCCGGCGGCTCGCAGTGCCTGGGCCGTGTGGCGGACCGCATCCGCGACTACCTGGTAACGACGCCGGTGCAGCTTGGCGCGAGCTATGCGGTGTCGCAGGCGGCGGGCGAGAAGGTGCTGGCGGCGCGGCGGGCGGTGGCCGGGCTGATCAACGCCTCGCATGACGAAGAAGTGGTGATGGGTGGCGCCACCACGCTGCTGATGTTCCAGGTGACGCAGGCTATCCGCGCTGGCATCCGGCCGGGCGACGAGATCATCGTGACCGATACCGACCACGAGGCCAATATCGGCGCCTGGGGCCGGCTGGCCGAGGCCGGCGCGGTGATCCGCTTCTGGCGCATGCGGCCCGAGACGATGCGGCTGGAGCTGGATGACCTGCAAGCCCTGCTGAACGACCGCACGCGCTGGGTGGCGATGACGCAGGCCTCCAATGTGCTGGGCGCGGTGAACCCGGTGGCCGAGGTGGCCGCCTTGGTGCACGCCGCCGGCGCGCGGCTGTGCGTGGACGCGGTGGCCTATGCCCCGCACCGGCTGGTGGACGTGCAGGCCAGCGGCGCCGATCTCTACGTGTTCAGCTTCTACAAGGTGTTCGGCCCCCACTACGCGGTGCTGTGGGGGCGGCGCGAGCTGCTGCTGTCGCTGGCCAGCCTCAATCACGACTTCATCCCGCCGACCACGCTGCCCTACAAGCTGCAGCCCGGCAATGTGAACTACGAGCTGAGCTGGGGCTGCGCCGGCATTGCCGACTATCTCGTCGAGGTGGGCGAGCGCCTGGGCACGCCAGGCAGCGGGCGGGCGCGCATGCAGGCCGCCTTCGATGCCTTCGAGCAGCATGAGGACGCGCTGGCCGAGCGGCTGCTGGGTTTTCTGGCCAGCAAGCCCGGCGTGAAGCTGATCGGGCCCACCAGCACAGGGGACGGGCAGCGCGTGCCGACCATCAGCTTCGTGGCCGCCGGCCAGCACAGCGAGACCATCGTGCGGCAGGTCGACCCCCACCGCATCGGCATCCGCTTCGGCGACTTCTACGCCCGCCGCCTCATCGACAACCTGGGCCTGCGCGAGCAGGGCGGCGTGGTGCGCGTGTCCATCGCCCACTACAACACGGCCGAGGAGATCGACCGCCTGATCGCGGTCCTCGATCCCATCCTCTGAACGGGCGGGGACAATCGCGGTATGACCGATACCGCTTTTGACCGCCTGCCCCTCAGCCCCGCCATGCTGGCCAACCTCGGCCAACTGGGCTATGTGCAGATGACGCCCATCCAGGCCGCCAGCCTGCCGCTGGCCCTGGCCGGCAAGGACGTCATCGGCGAGGCGCAGACCGGCTCGGGCAAGACGGCGGCCTTCGCCATTGCGCTGCTGCACCGCCTCAAGGCCGACCTGCCGCGCGTGCAGTCCCTGGTGCTCTGCCCCACGCGCGAGCTGGCCGACCAGGTCACGCAGGAGATCCGCCGCCTGGCGCGCGCCGCCGACAACATCAAGGTGCTGAGCCTGTGCGGCGGCAACCCCATGAAGCCGCAGATGGAGAGCCTGTCCTTCGGCGCCCACATCGTCGTCGGCACGCCGGGCCGCCTCATCGACCACCTGGACCGCGGCTCGCTCGATCTGTCGGCGCTGAACACCCTGGTGCTGGACGAGGCCGACCGCATGCTGGACATGGGCTTCCTCGACGACATCAAGGCGATCGCCAAGCGCGCGCCCGGCAACCGCCAGACCCTGCTGTTCTCGGCCACCTTCCCCGAGGGCGTCAACGACATCGCGGCCAAGTTCATGCGCGAGCCGCAGACGGTCAAGGTGGCTGGCTCGACCAGCGCTGCCGCGTCCACCATCCGCCAGATCGCCTACGAGGTCAGCGAGGCCGAGCGCCTGGATGCCGTGCCGCGCCTGCTGCGCGCCTTCCGGCCCGAGTCGACCATCGCCTTCTGCAACACCAAGCAGCAATGCCGCGACCTGGAAGCGGTGCTGGCCGCCCAGGGCTTTGTTGCCCTGGCCCTGCATGGCGACCTGGAGCAGCGCGACCGCGACCAGGTGCTGATCCAGTTCGCCAACCGCAGCGCCTCGGTGCTGGTGGCCACCGACGTGGCTGCGCGCGGCCTGGACATCGCCAACCTGGCCTGCGTCATCAATGTCGACATCAGTGCCGACGTCGAACAGCATGTGCACCGCATCGGCCGCACCGGCCGCGCCGGCGCGGAAGGCCTGGCCCTCAGCCTAGCGAGTCTTGACGAGATGGGCCGCATCGGCCGCATCGAGCAGCTGCAGGGCGAAGCCTTCAAGTGGGAGCCACTGGACAGCCTCAAGGACGCTCCTGGCGGCCCGCTGTTGCCGGCCATGGACACCTTGCAGATCCTGGGTGGCCGCAAGGAGAAGATCCGCCCCGGCGACATCCTGGGCGCGCTCACGGGCGAGGCCGGCTTCGCGGGCACGCAGATCGGCAAGATCAACGTGACCGATTTCCACAGCTATGTCGCCGTGGAGCGCAGCATTGCGAAAGAAGCGGTGCGCCGGCTGTCGCTGGGCAAGCTGAAGGGCCGCAAGGTCAAGGTCCGCCGCATGGCCGACCTGGAGTGAGTCTCTACTGCAGACCCTGCTTGGCCCGTTCGCGGGCCATGTAGTTGGCCTGGTCGCGATCGCGATCGCGCTGCACGCGAGCCTCGCGGGTTTCCCAGTCGCCGCAGCTGAAGTAGGAGCCGCCGAACAGCCAGCCCAGCAGGCTGGAATCGTCGACGGCGCGGCCTTCGCCGGCAGTGCAGACCATGGCCGCCTTGGATCCGCTCTCCTGAGCCAGGGCTTCCTGGACGATCATGGAACGCGACATCAGCACCGAGGCCGGCATGGCGATGGCCAGCAGCACGCCGCCGATGACAAAGCCTTTGGCCCAGCGCGGCAGGCCTTCCTTGGCGGGGGCTGCAGCCGTGGCCCCGCGCGCAGTCGTCGCCTCGGGCCGCTTGTAGGGCAGGGTGGCGGTGAAGGTGGTTGCGTCGGTGGCTGTCCGGGTGCCGGCGCCGGACCGGCCGCCCGCACCACTGAGCAGCCGGGGCTGGGCGGGGCGTTGGACGGGGTTGGTGATGGCGGTCGGCATGGCGTTTCCTCTGGCGAACGAGATGCTAGGGAGGGCCTCTGGCGCTGAATGTGAGCAATTGCAAGCGCAGCGCGCAGCCTGCCCCAAAGTGTGGAAGAAGTCACGACCGCTGGTCGGCCTCATAACGCCGCCATTCAGGGGTGTTGGCGATTCCCGACTGGCCCGGGCGGGGCTACATTCGGCCGGTGTCCAGCCTGCACAGACGCCAACTGCTGAGGGGCCTGCCCGCCGTGATGGCGCTGGCTGCCGGGGTGGCCCATGCGCAGGAGCTCACGCTGACGCTGCGCGCGCCGGACAGCGAGACGGACCTGCGCAATGCCTATATCCGCGACGCCGTGCAGCTGGCCCTGGACAAGACGCGCGCCAGCGACGGCGCCTACCGCCTGCAGCTGTCGGCGCCCATGAACAAGCGACGCGCGCTGCTGGAAGCGGCCCAGCAAAGCGCGCCCAACTTCCTCGTCGTCACCGGGCCGGATGCCGGCCGGGCGGCGGGCCTGGCGCCGGTGCCGTTTCCCATCCACCTGGGTGTGAATCGCTACCGTGTCTGTTTCGTGCATGAACCACACCGCGCCCTGGTGCGCGAGGCCGACACGCTGAGTGCCGTGGCCCGGCTGCGCCATGTGCAGGGTCGCGGATGGGCCGACGCTGACATCCTGCGTGCCAATGGCTTCACGGTGGCTGAGATCGGCACCTACGAGGCCCTGTTCCAGATGGTGGCCCTGGGCCGGGCCGACCTTTTCTGCCGCAGCGTGCTGGAGGTGGGCGAGGAGGCCAAGGCCCACGCCGGCCTCAAGGGCCTGGCCCTGGACGACAGCCTGCTGCTGGCCTATGACCTGCCGCAATACCTCTACACCCATCCCGGCAACCAGGCGGCCATCGAGCGCGTCGCCCGCGGTCTGCGCCAGGCCTATGCCGACGGCTCGTTGCAGGCCCTGCTGCGCCAGCATCTGCAGCCTTCGCTGGCGCTGCTCAAGCTGCCGCAGCGCCGGCTGATGACGCTGAACGTGCCCAGCCCGGCCGTCGTCGAGATGAACGACCGGCCTTTCCAGATCGACGTGCTCAAGGCCGCACCGCGTTAGCAGCCGCTACAGCCGTGACATCTTGGCGCCCGGACAGGCGTCTGCGGGGGGCGCCGGGGCGGTCTGCGACGTTTTCACGCGCAATGGGAGGAGGCGGCGCCTAGTCTGCAAGCAAGACGAGGTGCCCCATGAACTCACGCCCCATGCCCTTGATGTCCGACGACTACGAACTCCGCTTCGAGTCCCTGTTCCATGCCGGTCGCGCGCTGGCCTTTCCGTGCGATGCACGCGGTGGCGTGCGGCTGGACTCGCTGAGCGAGAAGGCGCTGCAGAACTATCTGTTCGCCCGCGCCGTCGTCGGGCGGGACTACGCCAGCCCCACCGTCCGCCGCCTCTGACGCCGCCGGCTACTTGGCGAAACTGTCCTTCAGCCCCGTGATCTTGTTGAACACCGGCTTGTCCGCGCGATGGTCGACGCGGTCGGTCACGAAATAGCCGTGACGCTCGAACTGCCAGCGCTGGTCGGCCGCGGCGCCGGCCAGCGAGGGCTCGACGAAGCCCTGCACCACGCGCAGTGAATTCGGGTTGACGAACTCGAGGAAGTCGCGGCCACCGGAGTCGGGCTGGGCTTCTGCGAACAGGCGCTCATACAAGCGCACCTCGGCCTGCACGGCCTCATGCGCACCCACCCAGCCGATGGTGCCCTTGACCTTGACGGCATCCGCGCCCGGCGTGCCGCTCTTGGTGTCGGGAATGACGGTGGCCAGGGCGGCGGTGATGTTGCCGTCGGCATCCTTCTCGGCGCCGGTGCACTCGATGATGTAGCCGGCCTTCAGGCGCACCTTGTTGCCCGGGAACAGGCGGAAGTAGCCCTTGGGCGGCGTCTCGACGAAGTCTTCCGCCTCGATCCACAGCTCGGGGCCGAGCGAGAACTTGCGTTGGCCCAGTTCGGGCTTGTGCGGATGGGCGGCGGTTTCGCAGGGCTCGCGATGGTCGGCGGAGCCGAACACTTCGGCGTAGTTGGTCAGCTTGAGTTTGAGGGGCTGCAGCACGGCGAAGGCGCGCGGTGCCTGCGGCTCGAGGTCGGCGCGCAGGGCCTGGTCGAGGACGGTGTCGTCGATCCAGGCGTTCTGCTTGCTGGCGCCGGTGGACTCGACCATGGCGCGCAGGCTGGCCGGCGTGAAGCCGCGGCGGCGCAGGCCCACCAGGGTCGGCATGCGCGGGTCGTCCCAGCCGTTGACGTGCTTTTCCTCGACCAGCTGGCGCAGCTTGCGCTTGCTGGTGACGACGTAGTTCAGGTTGAGGCGGCCGAATTCGATCTGCTGCGGCAGCGGGCGCGCCAGCAGCCCCAAGTCCGCCAGGTGCTCCAGCAGCCAGTCGTAGAAGGGCCGCTGGTCTTCGAACTCCAGCGTGCAGATGCTGTGGGTGATGCGCTCCAGCGCGTCCTCGATGGGGTGGGCGAAGGTGTACATCGGGTAGATGCACCACTTGTTGCCGGTCGCGTGGTGTTCCGCATGCTTGATGCGGTACAGCGTCGGGTCGCGCAGATTGATGTTGGGCGAGGCCATGTCGATCTTGGCCCGCAGCACCATGGCGCCGTCGGCATGCTTGCCGTCGCGCATCTCGCGCAGGCGGGCCAGGTTCTCCGCCGGCGTGCGATCGCGGAAGGGGCTGTTGACGCCCGGACGGCCGAAGTCGCCGCGGTTGGCCTTCATGTCCTCGGCGCTCTGCTCGTCCACATAGGCATGGCCCGCGTTGACCAGGGCTTCGGCGGCCGCGTACATGAAGTCGAAATAGCTGCTGGCCTCGAACAGGTTGTCGCCCCAGCTCCAGCCCAGCCACTGCACCATCTCCTTGATGGCGTTGACGTACTCCAGTTCCTCCTTCTCGGGGTTGGTGTCGTCGAAGCGCAGATGGCAGGCGCCGCCGAAGTCGCGCGCCAGGCCGAAGTTCAGGCAGATGCTCTTGGCATGGCCGATGTGCAGATAGCCGTTCGGCTCGGGCGGGAAGCGGGTGCGGATGCGCGCTTCATCCAGCGGGCCGGCGCCATGGTGGGCGGCGTCGCCGGGCGTGCCGGCGAAGTGGCGGCCGGCAAACACGCCGGTCTCGAGGTCGTTCTCGATGCGCTGGCGCAGGAAATTCGTCGCCGGGGCGGCGGGGGCGGCAGGGTTGCTCATCGTCGGCTATGCAAATGGAAGCGGGCCGCTGTTATTTCGGCCCGCGATAGCGACGATTCTAAGGACGGGGCCGTTGCTCCAGCTTCAACGGCAGTCTGACGTGGGCCAGGGCGATGCTGATCCAGACCGCGACGCTGAAATACAGTGTCATCCAGACCACCTCGCTGTGCCAGTGCGCCCAGTCGTGGGAGACGGTCCAGCGGCTGGACGCATCCGCGATGCCGGCTGCCACGGTGGCATAGCTGCGGCCGGCGGCTTCGTCGGCCAGCCAGCGTGCCCAGTACATGGGCACATCGACGGCAAACATATAGGCCGCATAGAGGCCGCCGGCCACCATGGCCAGGGCCAGCCAGCGCTTGCCGCGGGCATTCGCCTTCGGCCACATGGCCAGCATGGCGAGCACGCTGAGCACCGCGGCCGTGCCCCACAGCGACTCCTCGACGACATGGCCGATATTGCGCGTCGTCAGCACGGCATACCAGGAGTTGACCTCGGCGATGGCGATCAGCGGCACGATGGCATGGGCCACCCAGAGGCTGAAGCGGTGCCCGGTCGTGAGGGCGCCGCCGCGCAGCAGCAGGGCCCATTGGGCGGCAAAGCTCAGCTCGGCGATGGTGGCCACCGTGCGCCCGACGAGGACGCTGGAGGCCCAGGAATCCACCATGACGACGCGCGGCACGTCGAAGACCGGCAGGAAGGACCGGTAGCCGCAGCCCAGCACATACAGGGCCGACAGCAGCAATTGCAGGCGCTGGTGGGGCCAGGTCGTGCCGTCGGGTCGGTTGCGGTGCAGCCAGGCGGTCGAGGCCGTCCAGGCGATCAGGTTCACGCCGGCAATGGCGCAGAGCAGATGCCACCAGTAGGTTGCGTCGGTCATGTCGTACTACTCCTCAGTCCGGCTTGCGCGGTCGCCCCGTCTTGACCGGCGTCAGCCGGTCCAGGGCCGCAGCCAGGTCCTGCGCGTCCAGCAAGGCGAGTGCCTGCAGTCCGGCGCGCAGCAGTTCGCTCTTCTTGGCCTCGCGTTTGACGTCGTGGAGCCGGTTCTTCAGCTCCTTGAACAGGGCGTAGTCGGCCTCGGGCATGGTGAAGCCGTCGCGCACGAGCTTGGCGCGCTCAGAAGGGGGCGGGGGTTTGCGGTGCTGGCTCATAACGATGAAAACCGTTTATACGGTTTTCATCGTTTTCCCGCTACCGCGTGGCTACAGGGCTTTGAAACGGTTTGCGTGCACGCGGCTGACGGTCAGCTTCTCCGGCCGCTGGCGCAGCTCCAGCAGCACGGTGCCGTTCTCCTGGCGCAAGGCGCGGGCGACGGCGTCGATGTGCACGACGGTGGAGCGGTGCACCTGCCAGAAGCGTTCGGGATCGAGCTGCGGGACCAGCTCGCGCAGCGACACCCGCACCCAGTAGTCGCGCTGGGCCGTCACGGCGCGCACGTATTTGTCGGCGGCTTCGAGGTAGACGATGTCATCCAGCGGCACCAGCTCGATGGCATCGCCGACGGCGGCCTGCAGATGGCGCAGCCGCGGCGCCGGTGCCGTGACCTGGGTCAGCAGTTGGCGCAGCGAGGCCAGCGTCGCGTCGCCCGCGGCAGGCTGGGTGATGCGGGCCTGCAGCCGCGCGACGCTCTGGGCCAGGCGCTCGGACGTCACCGGCTTGAGCAGATAGTCGGCCGCCGCGGTTTCAAAGGCCTGCAGCGCGTATTGGTCATAGGCGGTCACGAAGACGAACAGGGGCAGGGGGCCGGCCTCCTCGGGCCAGTCCTCGCTGATGGCCTGGGCCGCTTCCAGCCCCGTCATGCCGGGCATGCGGATGTCCAGGAAGCAGAGCTGGGGCCGGTGTTGCAGGGCCAGCTCGACGGCGGCCGTGCCGCTGCCGGCCTGGGCCACGATGTCCAGCGCCGGCCAGGCCGCAGCCAGCTCGGCGCGCAGGTTCTCGGCCAGCAGGGGTTCGTCTTCGGCGATCAGGGCAGTGGTCATGACGGGATCTCGATGCGGGCGACACTGCCGCCGCCCGGTTGTGGCTTGAGTTCAAAGCTTGCTGCGTTGCCGTAGCGCTGGGCGAGGCGTTCGCGGACCTGAGAGAGCCCAAACCCCGTGCCGGGCAGGCCGGTTGCATGCGTCAGCCCGGCACCGCTGTCGGCCACTTCGAGGATGAGCCGGGCCTGCTGCCTCGCCGCCGTCACGCGCAGCTCGCCGCCATCCACATGCGGCTCCAGCCCATGCTTGATGGCGTTCTCCACCAGGGGCTGCAGCAGCAGCGGCGGGATGGCGATGCTGCCCAGTTCGGCCGGCAGCTCCAGCTTCACGCGCAGGCGCTCGCCCATGCGCAGCTGCATCAGCGCGAGGTAGTCCGACAGGCGCTCGAACTCGTCGGCCAGCGCGTGCTCTGTCGCGCGGCTGGCCTGCAGCGTGGCGCGCAGATAGTCGATGAGCCGGTCCAGCATGCGCTGGGCCTCGTCGGGCCTCAGCTTGATCAGCACGCGCAGGTGGGCCAGGGTGTTGAACAGCATGTGCGGCTCGAGCTGGCTTTGCAGCAGCGTCAGCCTGGCCTCGGCGGCCTGCTGCAGGGCCTGGGCCTCGCCGAGCTTCAGCGCCTGCAGGCTGAAATAGGACACGAAGAACAGCGTGCCCAGCGCCGCGATGAGCAGCGTGAAGGCCAGCGTCGTCGCCGACCCGCCGAGATCGCCGTCCCAGGGCTGGCTGGAGTGCTGGCCGGTGATCAGGTCGCCGAGCCAGAGCCCGCCGCAGTAGCCGGCGAATGCGCCCAGCAGCGTGCAGGGGATCATCCAGCGCCAGCCCACCCAGCCCTGCTGCAGCTTCTCGTCGCCCGCGCCGCGGCGGCGCAGCACCTCGGCCGCGCCGTACTGCAGCAGTGAGATGTAGAGCGAGATCTGGCTGCCAATGGTGAAGGAGTACAGCATGTGCGTGCCGAGGTTGCGGCCACGCATCAGGAAGAGCAGGAAGCCGACGACAACGCAGATCGCGGCAGTGCCGACCACGTGGGCCAGCAGGCGGTTGGGTGGGTGCGAGGAAGCCATGCCGCTCAGCATCGCAGAGCGCCGGCCCGCCGGCGTGAGCCGTGTGACGAACAGGCGGTGAGCGGCGTCGGCCGCATTCAGCGGGCGTGGCCGGAGATCTTGAACACGCCCACCACTTCATTCATGCGCTGGGCCTGGCCGCGCAGGCTGTCGGCGGCCGCTGCTGCCTGCTCGACGAGGGCGGCATTCTGCTGCGTGACGCGGTCCAATTGCGACACGGCCTCGCTGACCTGGCCGATGCCGGTCGTCTGCTCCTGGGTGGCAGAGCCGATCTCGGCGATCAGGTCGGCCACGCGCTTCACCTGGGTGACGATTTCCGTCATGGTGCTGCCGGCCTCGCCCACCAGGCGCGAGCCGGTGTCGACGTTGTCGACGCTCTGACCGATCAGCGCCTTGATCTCGCGCGCGGCCTGGGCGCTGCGCTGGGCCAGGGCGCGCACCTCACCGGCCACGACGGCGAAGCCGCGGCCCTGCTCGCCGGCCCGCGCGGCTTCCACCGCGGCATTCAGCGCCAGGATGTTGGTCTGGAAGGCGATGCCGTCGATGGTGCCGATGATGTCGGCGATCTTGCGCGAGCTGGCCGAGATATCGCCCATGGTCGCGGTGACCTGCTGCACCATCTCGCCGCCGCGTGCGGCCACACCGCTGGCCGATGCGGCGAGCTGGGTCGCCGTCTGCGCCGTGTCGGCGTTCTGGCGCACGGTGGCGTTCATCTGCTCCATCGACGCCGCGGTCTCCTCGAGATTGGCGGCCTGCTCTTCGGTGCGCTGCGACAGGTCGGCGTTGCCGCTGGCGATCTCGCCGGCACCGGTCAGGATGGAGTCGGCACCGCTGCGCACCTGGCGCACGATCTGCACCAGGCCGTCGCGCATGCTGGACAGGGCCGCGAGCAGCTCGGCGATCTCGTCGCGCCCCTGGGCGCGGATGTCGGCGGTCAGGTCGCCGCCGGCAACGGCCTGGGCGAAACCGACGGCGTCGCGCACCGGCGCCGTGATGGAGCGCGTGATCATCCACGCCATCGCCAGGCCCAGCACGAGCGCCACGGCGGTGAGGATGACGGTCAGGGCGACGGCCGAGCTGCGTGTGTCCTGCCCGCGCTGGAACTCGGCCGCGGCCTCGTCGACCTGCAGCTTGACGAGCTGGTCGGCCAGCTCGCGCGCCTTGGTCGCCAGGGGCAGCGTCTTTTCCTCGTAGATTTGCTGTGCCGTCGTCATGCCGCCGGAGGACAGCGCCGTGGCGACGGGCAGCAGCCCCTCGTCCCGGTAGGCCTTGCGCGCCTCGACGAAGCGCTGCGCGAGAGTCCGCTCGTCGCTGGTGAGCTGGGTGGCCAGGTAGTTGTCCAGCAGCTCCTGGCCGCGCTTGATGTTGGCGCCGAGTTCTTCGCTGCGCTTCTTGATCTCGTCAAAGCCCGGTGCCCGCAACATCTCCACGATGATGAGCCGGTTGCGTGTCGTGATGTTGTTGATCTCGCCGAGCTGGGCCAGGGGCACGGTGCGGTCCTTGTAGACCGTCTCGAGACCCGCCGCCACGCGGTAGATGCCGCGCACACCGACAACCGATACGACCAGCATCAGCGCCAGCACCACCGCGAACGCGACGGCCAGCCGCTTGCCGATGCGCAACTGCTTCAGAGTCTCCATGGCCTCTCCCTTGGGTGTCACCGCAGGGCGGTGGCGTTGGAGCAGTCTGCCCCAAGGCCCGCACGCCGTCGACCCGAAAAGAGGCGCTCAGCGATACCAGTAGGGGGACTTGGCCGCCCAAGGCGACTGCGGGAAGCGCTTGTGCAGCAGTGCATGCATGGCCTTGGAGCGCGTGCCGTTGTCGGCGTCGACGCAGCCGCCGCGCGTGGACTGCACGCCCACATAAAGCAGCCAGTCGAGGTCGGCCGGCGCGGGCTGGCGGCGGGCGACCTCCTGCACCCAGCGGGCGTAGGCGCCAGTCGCCGTGCCCTGGGCGGCGAGCGCCGTGCGTTCGGCGGCCAGCTCGGGGCTGGCCTCGGCCGGCGGCAGCGGCGGCGCGCGCTCGACCTCGGCATCGCCCAGGCCATCGTGCTCGGCTTCAGCCAGCGTGCACCAGGCGCCGGCAACGGCGTCTTCCGGCTTGACCGTCTCCGGGCGGTTGCCGCTGTCCTCATCATTGCCCGAGCCGCTGTAGAGCTTGGCTGACAGGTCGTGGCGCAGGCCTGCGCGCCAGATCGCGTCGCGACGGGCCTCGGCGCTGCGGGCCGCGAGATAGGGCTGCACGGCGGGGGCATGGCGGCGATCCAGCGTCTGCATCAACTGGGCTGCCGCGCGGGCGCGGTCGGCCTGGCCGATGAACTCGGCCCGCCACCACAGGGCCCCGGCCAGCGTCAGCCGCAGCGGCGCGGGCAGGGCCTTGCCTTCGACGAGGCCCTGCCATTGCGCCAGCGTCAGCCGGGTGGCGATATAGGCCGCACTGTCAGCGGCCAACGCGAACTTGACGCTCTCGGCCGGCCCTTGGGCGCGGGTGTCGGGGTCGCGCCAGCCGCTCCAGGCGCGGGCCAGCCAGGGCGTGGCTTCGTCGAGGTTGCGCGCCAGCGCCAGGCCTTGCTGGGCCACGAGGTTGTGGGCGCCGGCCGATGCCTTGGCCAGGGCCGCGGCACGCGGCAGCAAGGCGCGGGCGGCTTCCGGCTGGCCGCTCTCGCGCAGCAGGCGCAGCTGCTGCCAGCGCAACGTGGCCGAGGCCGGGTGGCCGTCGGCCACGCGGGCGCCGGCCAGCAGCAGGGCGTCGACATCGGCGCGTGCGGTCTTGGCGCCGTCGGCGCAACTAAGGGCCGGTACCAGCCACAGCGCGGCCTTGGGGGCGCGACGCCACTCGGCCAGCGCGTGCTGGAGGGCGGTGGCACGGATGGTGGCCTCGGCCTCGCAGGCCTGCAGCGTGCTGGCCCAGTCCAGCAAGGGATCGGCGGCCTGCTCGCGCTGGCGCAGCTCGGCCTTGCCGTCGTAGCGCGCATCGGCCAGGCGCACCCAGTCGGCCAGGGTCTGGCGGCCGGGCGCGCGGTCCAGCAGGCGCAGTTCGGCGCCGAGCGCGGCCAGGCGCGGCACGGGCTTCAGCTTGGCTTGGGCGAGTGCGATCAGCTCCCGCGCGCCGCGCAGGGCCGGTGCGGCCTCGGGGTTGCGTGCGGCGATGGGGGCGAGGCGGTCGGCGCCGGCCTGCAGGCGGCGCAGCAGGGCCTCGGCCTCGGCGGCGGGTTCGGGGCGCAATTTGTCGCTCAGCGCCGCCTCGCGCAACTGGGTGCGCAGCAAGGCCAGCGCGGCCCAGGCCTGCCAGGGATGGGTGTCGTCACGAGCGATGGGCTCGAAGCCGGCGCCGGCGGCGGGCCAGTCGGCCGCGTAGAAGGCAGCCGCGGCGCGCTGGTAGTCGCGCGCCTGGCGCCAGAACAGAGGTTCGCGGGCGGCCAGGGCCTCGGGGCGCTGCAGCACGCTGCCGTCGGGGCGGCAGTGCTCGAAGACCTGGTCCTGGGCCTGCACCCAGGCGCGCAGCCGGTCCGGCGTGGCGTCATTGCGCTGGCGCAGCCGCGCCAGGGTTTGCGTGGCGAACGCGAAGGCGGGATCGGGGCAGTTCAGGAAACCGTCCCAGTCGTTCTTGTCCAGGGGCTTGATGGGTTGGGGAGCGGCGCGTGGTGCGGGCTGGCCGGCCTGGCTGCGGGCTTCCAGCCAGGCCTTGATGCCGGGCGTCGCGGGCCCGTCCATGGCGACCTGCAGCGCGCCGCCATCGCAGCAGGCCAGGCGCCAGGCCTCCTCGGAGATGGGCTGCAGCGGCCGGCCGGCGTCGGCGCTGGCCAGCGCGCGCCAGGCCGGGATCAGGTGCACGCGCGGATAGCTGGGCAACAGCATGCCGAGCTGGCCGTGCAGCCAGGCGTCAGCGGCCACATCGGGCATGTCGCGCTGCACAAACATGTCGGTGGGGCCGGCGCCGCTGGCCTGGGCGAAAGAGACCATGGCCGCGAGCAGGGCGGCGGTGAACAGGCGGAGCTTCATGGCGTGGCGATGGTGGATGAGGGCCAGAGGCGCTGCTGGGTTTCGGGCGTCCAGTGGGTGGCGGCGCCGCGCTGGAGATTGAACCAGTAACGTCGCGACCAGGTGGCGGGCAGACCCTCGGGCGGCGTCAAACTGGGGGTGAAGCCGCCGGCCTGGCGGCAGCGTGGCTGCAGTTGCGGCCCACCGGCTCGGGCTTGGGCGATCCAGGCGTCGGCGTCGCGGCCGAGCTGGAAGAACATCGGCACGATCTCGTCGGCTGCGAGAGGCGTGATCCAGGCGGCGCTGCGGCATTGCCAGGCCAGCACGGTGACGGAAAGCCGCGTCGATGGCGGCAGGGCCGCGCGGATCTCGCGCACCAGTGCGTGGTAGCTGTCGCGCTGCGAAGGCAGGGCCTCGAAGTCGAGCTGAACCCAGCCTCCCGCGGCGGCGCGCACGACGCGTTCGGTGATGGCGCGGCGCTGCCCGTCGTTCAGCGGCTCGGCACGGCGATGCGGCGCGGGCTGCACATGCACGACGGGGATGACGGTGCGGTCGCCCGCCGGCGGCAGCGCCCGGGCGCGCGGACGCTCGCGCAGGCCGGCGCCGTCGAGCTGGATCTGCGTGACCGTGACGGCCCAGGCGCTGGCCTGCAGCGGCGGGGCCTGGTGATCCCAGACCCAGGCGATGTCCATGCGGGGCTGTTCAGCGCCGGCGACTGCCGCTTCCGCCCAGGATGCTGCCCAGCACGCCGCGGATGATCTCGCGGCCGACGGCCGAGCCGATGCTGCGCACGGCCGACTTGGCCGCCGTCTCGGCCAGGCCGGCATGGTGGGCGCCGCGCGGGCCGGTGGTGCCGAAGAGCACGTCCTTCAAGCTGTCCATCATGCCGCCGCCGGCCTGGGCAGGCGCCGGCGCGGCGGCCGTGCCGCCCTGGGGCAGCGGAGTGGCCGCGACACCGCCACCGGCCGGTGCTGCCGCGGTCTTGCCGTTGAGCTTCTCGTAGGCCGATTCGCGGTCGAGCTGCTTTTCGTAGACGCCGGCAACCAGCGAGTTGGCGACCAGCTGCTGGCGCTGCGCCGGCGTGATCGGGCCGATCTGGCTGCCCGGCGGCAGCACGAAGACGCGCTCCGTGATGCTGGGCCGGCCGTGGTCGTCCAGCAGGCTGACCAGGGCCTCGCCGACGGCCAGCTCGGTGATGGCGGTGGCGATGTCCAGCCCGGGCTTGGCGCGCATGGTGTCGGCGGCGCTCTTGACGGCCTTCTGGTCGCGCGGCGTGAAGGCGCGCAGCGCATGCTGCACGCGGTTGCCGAGCTGGCCCAGCACGGCGTCGGGGATGTCCAGCGGGTTCTGGGTCACGAAATAGACGCCCACGCCCTTGGAGCGCACCAGGCGCACGACCAGCTCGATGCGCTCGACCAGCGCGTCCGGCGCATCCTTGAACAGCAGGTGGGCCTCGTCGAAGAAGAACACCAGCTTGGGCTTGTCCAGGTCGCCAACCTCGGGCAGGGTCTCGAACAGCTCGCTCAGCATCCACAGCAGGAAGGTCGCGTACAGCCGCGGCGAGTTCATCAGCTTGTCGGCGGCCAGCACATTGATGACGCCGAGACCGGACTCGGTCTGCATGAAGTCGGCGATGTTCAGCATGGGCTCGCCGAAGAACTTGTCGCCGCCCTGGGCCTCGATCTGAAGCAGGCCGCGCTGGATGGCGCCGACGCTGGCGGCCGAGACATTGCCGTACTGGGTGGTGAACTGACTCGCGTTGTCGCCCACGTGCTGCAGCATGGCGCGCAGGTCCTTCAGGTCCAGCAGCAGCAGGCCGTTGTCGTCGGCGATCTTGAACACCATCTGCAGCACGCCGGCCTGGGTCTCGTTCAGGGCCAGCATGCGGGCCAGCAGCAGCGGACCCATGTCGGACACGGTGGCGCGCACCGGGTGGCCCTGCTCACCGAAAACGTCCCACAGCGTGGTCGGGCAAGCGATCTTCTCCGGCGCTTCCAGGCCGCGGTCCTTCAGCACGCCGAGCAGCTTCTCGCTGGGATTGCCGGACTGGCTGATGCCGGTCAGGTCGCCCTTCACGTCGGCCATGAAAACGGGCACGCCGAGCCTGGAAAAGCTCTCCGCCAGCTTCTGCAGGCTGATGGTCTTGCCGGTGCCGGTGGCACCGGTGATGAGGCCGTGGCGGTTGGCCAGCGCGGGCAGCAGCAGGCACTCGGTGGCCGGGTTCCGGGCCAGCAGGATGGGGTCGGTCGTCATGATGCCTGGGGCGCTCCTCTAAAATCTCGCTTCTGCCAACGATAAATCAGGCCGCTGCCTTGTCAGCCGCCGGGAGCCAAACCTTATGGCCGGACATTCCAAATGGGCCAATATCCAACACCGCAAAGGCCGCCAGGACGAGAAGCGCGGCAAGATCTGGACGCGCATCATTCGTGAAATCTCGGTCGCCGCCCGCCAGGGTGGCCCGGACATCAAGGACAACCCGCGCCTGCGTCTGGCCGTCGACAAGGCCAAGGCCGCCAACATGCCGGCCGACCGCATCAAGTACAACATCGACAAGGCCAGCGGCAATATCGATGGCCTGACCTACGAGGAAATCCGCTACGAAGGCTATGGCATCGGCGGCGCGGCCATCATGATCGACACGATGACGGACAACCGTGTCCGCACCGTGGCCGAAGTGCGCCACGCCTTCAGCAAATACGGCGGCAACATGGGCACGGACGGCTCGGTGGCCTTCCAGTTCAAGCATTGCGGCCAGCTGCTGTTCGCGCCCGGCACGTCGGAAGACAAGGTCATGGAAGTGGCCCTGGACGCCGGTGCCGAAGACGTCGTCACCGGTGACGACGGCGCCATCGAGGTGCTGACCGCCCCCGCCGACTACGAAGCCGTCAAGGCCGCCCTGGAGGCCGCGGGCCTCACGCCCGAACTGTCCGAAGTGACCATGCGCGCCGAAAACACCATCGAGCTGAGCGGCGAAGACGCCGAGCGCATGCAGAAGCTGCTGGATGTCATCGAAGACCTGGACGATACGCAAGCCGTCTATCACAACGCCGAGCTGAACTGATGCGAGTCCTTGTCATTGGCAATGGTGGCCGCGAGCATGCGCTGGCCTGGAAACTGGCCCAGGGCGAGCGCGTCAGCCAGGTCTATGTGGCCCCCGGCAACGGCGGCACGGCGCGCGATGAGCGGCTGGAGACCGTGCCCATCGGCATGACCGATGTGAAGGCCCTGGCCGACTTCGCCGTCGAACAGAAGATCACGCTGACCGTCGTCGGCCCCGAGGCTTCGCTGGCCGCCGGTGTCGTCGACGAATTCCGCGCGCGCGGACTGCGCATCTTCGGCCCCACCAAGGCGGCCGCCCAGCTCGAGAGCTCCAAGGCCTTCGCCAAGGACTTCATGAAGCGCCACGGCATCCCGACGGCCGCCTACGAGACCTTCTCCGACCCGGCGGCCGCCCACGCCTATGTGGACGGCCGCGGCGCCCCCATCGTCATCAAGGCCGACGGCCTGGCGGCGGGCAAGGGCGTCGTCGTCGCCATGACACTGGCGGAGGCCCACGAGGCGATCTCGTGGATCCTGGAAGACAACAAGCTCGGCGTGACCCACAACGCCGGTGGCGCGCGCGTCGTCATCGAGGATTTCCTGGCCGGCGAGGAGGCCAGCTTCATCGTCGTCTGCGACGGCAGGCAGGTGGTGTCCCTGGCCACCAGCCAGGACCACAAGCGCCTGCTGGACGGCGATGCCGGCCCCAACACGGGCGGCATGGGTGCCTATTCGCCCGCGCCGGTCGTCACGCCCAATGTGCATGCCAAGGTCATGCACGAGATCATCCAGCCGACCATCGCCGGCATGGCCAAGGACGGCCATCCCTTCACCGGCTTCCTGTATGCCGGCCTGATGATCGATGACCACGGCCAGCCGCGCACCGTCGAGTTCAACACCCGCATGGGCGACCCCGAGACCCAGCCCATCATGATGCGCATGAAGAGCGACCTCTTCGAGCTGATGATGCATGCCACCGATGGGACTCTGGACCAGGTCGAACTGCAATGGGACCGCCGCGTGGCGCTCGGCGTCGTGCTGGCGGCCGAGGGCTATCCGCTCAACCCGCGCAAGGGCGACGCCATCAGCGGCCTGCCGGCCGACGAGGACGAGGCCATGGTCTTTCACGCCGGCACGGCGGTGGTCGACGGGACGCTCGTCACCAGCGGCGGCCGCGTGCTCTGCGTGACGGCCCTGGGCGAATCCGTGCGCACGGCGGCCCAGCGCGCCTATGACACGGCCTCCGGCATCCAGTTCGCCGGACGCCAGTACCGCTCCGACATCGGCCACCGGGCCATCAAGCGTTGAGCCAGGCTCCCGCCGTCCTGTCCGGGCCGCTGCATCCTCACGGCCACCAGAGCCGCACGGCGCGCGCCGTGCTGCGGCTGTTCGGCTGGACGGTGGAGTCACCCGGGCTGCCGGCGGAGCAGGGCGTCATCCTGGTCTATCCGCACACGTCCAACTGGGACTTCGTCATCGGCATCCTCGCCAAATGGGCCCTGGGCCTGCAGTTGCGCTTCTGGGGCAAGGACAGCCTGTTCAAGGTGCCGCTGCTGGGCCGCTGGGTGCGTTGGATCGGGGGCGTGGCGGTGGACCGCAGCAGCCGGCATGGCATCGTCGACGACACGGCCAGGCAGATGCGCGAGGCCGCCGTGCGCGGCGAGCGCTTCTGGCTCGCCGTGGCGCCCGAGGGCACGCGGTCGCTGTCCACCGGCTGGCGCACCGGCGCCTACCAGGTGGCCGTGCAGGCCGGGGTGCCGGTCGGCCTTTGTTACTTTGACTTCCAGACCCGCACGGTATCCCTGACCCGCTTCGTTCAGTTGACGGGTAACGTTGACACCGATTTCGCAGCCTTTGCCGACTACTTCGGCCACCGCGTGGGCAAGCGCCCCGAGCTGGCCAGCCCCATCCGTCCGCGCTCATGAACACGCAAGTCGTCCGCGACTATCTGCTGGGTCTGCAGCAGCGCATCGTCAGCGCGCTGGAGGCGGCCGACGGCAATGCCTTCATGAGCGACGGCTGGACGCGCGAGCCGGGCGGCCGGCTGGAAGGCGACGGCCTGTCACGCCTCATCGAGGGCGGCTCGGTGTTCGAGCGCGGCGGCGTCAACTTCTCGCATGTGAAGGGGCGCGTGCTGCCGCCTTCGGCCACCCAGCACCGACCCGAACTGGCCGGCGCGCCTTTCGAGGCCCTGGGCGTGTCCCTCGTGCTGCACCCGCACAACCCCTTTGTGCCGACGGTGCACATGAATGTGCGCGCCTTCATCGCTCTGCCGCCGGATGCGCCGGCCGTGACCTGGTTTGGCGGCGGCATGGACCTGACGCCTTATTACGGCTACGAACGCGACGCCCAGCATTTCCACCGCACCTGTCGCGACGCGCTGGCGCCGCATGGTGCGGAGCTGCATCCGAAGTTCAAGGCCTGGTGCGACGACTACTTCTTCCTGAAGCACCGCCAGGAGCCGCGCGGCATCGGCGGCATCTTCTTCGACGACTTCGCCGATGGGGGCTTCGACGCCGGCTTTGCGTTGATGCGCTCGGTGGGCGACGCCTTCCTGCAGGCTTATCTGCCCATCCTCGAGCGCCGCCAGGGCTATGCCTATGGCGAGCGCGAGCGCGACTTCCAGGCCTACCGGCGCGGCCGCTATGTCGAGTTCAACCTGGTGTGGGATCGCGGCACGCTGTTCGGCCTGCAGTCGGGCGGCCGCACCGAGTCCATCCTGATGTCCATGCCGCCGCAGGTGAAGTGGCGCTACGACTGGACGCCCGAGGCGGGCACGCCCGAGGCGCGGCTGTACAGCGACTTCCTGCGCCCCCGGGACTGGGCCGAAGAGACGCCGACCGCACTATGGCTGTAAAGCTCGCCATCTTCGGCGGGAGTTTCGACCCGCCCCATCTCGGTCACCTGGCCTTCGCCCGCTTCGCGCTGGACGCGCTGGCGCCGGACCAACTCGTCTGGCTGCCCGCGGGCCGGCAATGGCAGAAGCCCGACCAGGTCATGGCTGCCGCCGTGCACCGCTCGAGCATGATCCGCCGCCTCATCGCCGGCGAGCCACGCTTTGTGCTGGACGATCGCGAGCTGCATCGCCGCGGTCCCAGCTTCACGGCCGATACCCTGCGAGAATTCGCCGGCCAGAACCCGGGCGCCGAGTTGATGTTCCTGATCGGCCAGGACCAGTACGGGCGCCTGCCGAGCTGGTACCAGGTGGAGACGGTCACCGCGCTGGCGACCCTGGTCGTCGTGCCGCGTGCCGGCGAGGCCGTCGTCACGCCGCCGGGCCTGCCGGCCCATCGCCTGCAGGTGCTGGCCCTGCCCGATTTACCCCTTTCGTCCACCGCCGTACGCGACGCCGTCGCGCGTGGCGAGGACATCAGCCCCATGGTGGGCGCCGAGGTGGCGAGCTATATTGCCTCGCACCGCCTCTACGAGAAGAAGCACTGAATGGACATCCGCAAGCTGCAACGCGCCATCGTCGATGGCCTCGAAGACGTGAAGGCCCAGAACATCGTCGTGTTCAACACCGAGCATCTGTCGCCGCTGTTCGAGCGCGTCATCATCGCCTCGGGCACGAGCAACCGGCAGACCAAGGCCCTCGCGTCCAGCGTGCGTGAAACGGTCAAGGGCCGCGGCATGCAGGTCATGCGTACCGAGGGCGAGGACAACGGTGAATGGATCATCGTGGACTGCGGCGCCGCCGTCGTGCACGTGATGCAGCCCGCCATCCGCGACTACTACCACCTCGAGGAAATCTGGGGCGACAAGCCGGTCAAGATCAAGGTCGGCAGCGGCGAGGTCAAGCTCGTGAAGGCTTCGGAAGAACCGGCGCCGGCCAAGAAGGCCGCACCTGCGAAGAAGGCTGCAGCACCTGCGAAGAAGGCCCCGGCGGCCAAGAAGGCGGCGCCTGCCGCCAAGAAGCCCGCCGCCAAGAAGGCGCCGAGCCGTGTCGTGGGCGCCCAGACGCCGGCGGCCAAGACCGTCAAGGTCGGCGCTGCCAAGCCTGCCGCCAAAAAGCCCGCGGCCAAGAAGACGCCGGTCAAGACCACGGTCGGCGTGAAGAAGGCCGCACCCGCCAAGACGGCGGCCGCCAAGGTCGTCGCCAAGAAAGCCCCGGCCAAGAAGACGGCTGCCAAGAAGGGCTGATGCGCCTTTTTCTCGTCGCCGTGGGCCAGCGCCAGCCGGCCTGGGCCGACACGGCCTATGAAGACTTCGCCAAGCGCTTTCCGCCCGAGCTCAAGCTCGAGCTGAAGGCCGTCAAGGCCGAGACGCGCGGCAGCAAGACGGCCGAGCAGCTGATGGCGGCCGAGGCGGCGCGCATCGAGGCCGCCTTGCCGAAAGGCGTGCGCCGCATCATCCTGGACGAGCGCGGCGAGCGTCGCACCTCGGTGCAACTGGCCGAACGCCTCAAGCTGTGGATGGGTGAGGGCCGTGACGCGGCGCTGGTCATTGGTGGGCCGGATGGCCTGCACCCCGACCTCAAGGCGACGGCCGACGAGACGCTGCGCCTGTCCGACCTGACCCTGCCCCATGCCTTTGCCCGCGTGCTGCTGGCGGAGGGCTTGTACCGCGCCTGGACGGTCACCACCGGTCACCCGTATCACCGTGAATAACTTGGTCTACCTCGCCTCGCAAAGCCCGCGCCGCCGCCAGCTGCTGGAGCAGATCGGCATCCGGCATGAGTTGCTGCTGCCGGGCGCCGACGAGGATGCCGAGGCGTTGGAAGCCGTGCAGGCGGACGAGCTGCCCGAGACCTATTGCGCCCGCGTCACGGCTGCCAAGCTCGATGCGGCGCTGGCGCGTCTGGCCGCACGCGGCCTGCCGCCGGCACCCATCCTGTGCGCCGACACGACGGTGGCCGTGGACAACCTCATCCTCGGCAAGCCCGAGAGCGATGCCGACGCGGCCCGCATGCTGGGCCTGATGTCGGGCCGCACGCACAGGGTCATCACGGCCGTGGCCGTGGCGGACGCGAGCCGCCGCGCGGCGACGTTGAACGTCTCGCAGGTCGAGTTCGCGCCGCTGTCGGCCGCCCAGATCGAGCGCTACGTCGCCAGCCGGGAACCCTTCGGCAAGGCCGGCGCCTATGCGATTCAAAGTCAGGCAGCGGCCTGGATCGTGAAGATTGCCGGCAGCTACTCAGGCATCATGGGGTTGCCCCTCTATGAGACGGCCCAGCTGTTGGACAAATTTGGCTTTGAGTTTTGACGCTTGAGTTTTGATGCATGCCGCTCCGGCCGGCGGCAAGCATCAGCATTCAAGGATGAGAGATGGAAGACATCCTGATCAACTGGTCACCGCAGGAGACGCGAGTGGCCGTGGTCGAGAACGGCGCGGTGCAGGAGCTGCACATCGAGCGCACGTTGGAGCGGGGCCTGGTCGGCAACGTCTATCTCGGCAAGGTCGTGCGCGTGCTTCCGGGCATGCAGTCGGCTTTCATCGACATCGGCCTGGAGCGGGCAGCATTCCTGCACGTGGCCGACCTGCACAGCGCCTCGCAGTTCGGCCATGGCCGACACCAGAACGCCGACGCGCCGCCCACGCCCATCGAGCGCCTCGTCTTCGAAGGCCAGCCGCTGACGGTGCAGGTCATCAAGGACCCGATCGGCACCAAGGGCGCGCGTCTTTCCAGCCAGATCAGCGTTGCCGGGCGCATGCTGGTCTATCTGCCGCAGGACGAGCACATCGGCATCAGCCAGAAGATCGGTTCGCCGGAGACGCGTGAGGCCTTGCGCGCGCGCATGGTGGCCCTGGTGGGCACCAAGGAGCAGGGCGGTGGTGGTGGCTTCATCCTGCGCACGAATGCGGAAGACGCCTCCGATGAGGAGCTGGCCGCCGACATCGCCTATCTGCGCAAGACCTGGCAGCAGATCCGCGCAGGTGCGCTGACGACGCCGCCGGCCAGCCTGCTGCACCAGGACCTGAGCCTGGTCGAGCGCGTGCTGCGCGACCTGACCAGCGAGCGCACCGGCTCCATCCGCATCGACTCCAAGATGCAGTACGACGTGCTGCGCGGCTTCGGCGAGACCTTCATGCCGGCCGCCACGGCCAAGCTGGAGCATTACCGCGGCGAGCGGCCCATCTTCGACTTGTGCAATGTCGACGCCGAGATCGCACGCGCGCTGGCGCGCAAGGTGGAATTGAAGTCGGGCGGGTCGCTGGTCTTCGACCAGACCGAGGCGATGACGACCATCGACGTCAACACCGGCGGCTTCGTCGGCGCCAAGAACTTCGACGACACCATCTTCAAGACCAACCTCGAGGCGGCCGGCGCGATCGCCCGCCAGCTGCGCCTGAGGAATCTCGGCGGCATCATCATCGTCGACTTCATCGACATGACGCGCGAGGAGCACAAGACGGCCGTGCTGGCCGAGTTCCGCAAGCAGCTGGGGCGCGACCGCACCAAGGTCACGGTGGGTGGCTTCACCCAGCTCGGCCTGGTGGAGATGACGAGGAAGCGCACGCGCGAGTCGCTGGCCCGCATGCTCTGCGAGCCCTGCCCGACCTGCGAGGGCCGCGGCCAGGTGAAGACGGCGCGCTCGGTCTGCTACGACATCCTGCGCGAGATCCTGCGCGAGGCGCGCCAGTTCTCGCCGCGCGAGTTCCGCGTCGTGGCGGCCGCCAATGTCGTCGAGATGATGCTGGACGAAGAGAGCGCCCATCTGGCCGGCCTGTCCGACTTCATCGGCAAGCCCATCTCGCTGACGGCCGAGCCGACCAACCAGACCGAGCATTACGACATCGTCTTGTTGTGAGCCCCTCGCCTGGCCTCGCCGCGCTGAACGCAGGCGAGTCCAATCGGTCTTGCAGACCGCGCTGTGGCAGACGCCGCAGCTCTTCAGCAGGCACATGCCGCCCACTGGGCGCCATGGGTCCGGCTTCAGCCCCCGCGGGGACGGCGATGCACGTGGCATAGAGCCCCGTGCACATCGCCCGCGGGCCAGCTTGGGAGCGGCCCGGCGCTTTCCCGCGTTGTAAAAACCGTGTGACGGGGATGCGGCCTTGTCCGACGTTACAACTTGCGCAGCTGCGGCAAAATCGCGCGCCATGCTCGCATCTCCTGCAAACGTCTCCCGCCGCCGCAGCCTTGCGGCCCTCGCCGCTCTGGGCGCTGGCCCCACGCTCGCCCAGGTCCGCATCGACATCGCCGGCTATGGCGGTTCGCGCTACCCCATGGCCATCGTCGACTTCCGCGACGATGGCAAGGTCTCGACCCAGCCCATCGCGGCCATCGTGCGGGCCGACCTGGAGCGCAGCGGGCTGTTCCGCAGCGTCGACGCGCCGCCCGGCCTGAGCGAGACGAGCGTCCCCGCCTGGGCCGACTGGAAGGCGCGTCAGGCCGATGCCCTGGTCGCCGGGTCGGTCAACCGCCTCGCCGATGGCCGGCTGGACATCCGCTTCAAGCTCTGGGATGTGGCCAAGGGCACCGAGCTCGTCGGCCAGGCCCAGGCCGTGCATCCCGACGATGCACGCCTCGCGGCCCACCGCATCGCCGACACCATCTACGAAAAGCTCATCGGCGACAAGGGCGTGTTCGCGACGCGCATGGCCTATGTGACCAAGGCCGGCCCGCGCTACAGCCTTGTCGTTGCCGACGCGGACGGCGAGGGCGCCAAGGTGGCGCTGACCAGTCCCGAGCCCATCATCTCGCCGGCCTGGGCGCCCAATGGCCGCGAGCTGGCCTATGTGAGCTTCGAGAGCCGCAAAGCCACCGTGCGCATCCAGGACGTGCTGACCGGTGGCCGCCGCGTGCTGGCCGACTTCAAGGGCACCAACAGCGCGCCGGCCTGGTCGCCCGATGGCCAGCAGCTGGTGCTCAGCCTGTCGCGCGAAGGCGGTACCCAGCTTTTTGTCATCAACCGTGACGGCTCGGGCCTGCGCCGCCTGACGCAAAGCGGGGCCATCGACACCGAGGCCTGCTATGCGCCCGACGGCAGCAAGATCTATTTCGTCAGCGACCGCGGCGGCGGCCCGCAGATCTACCGCATGGCGGCCAGCGGTGGCAGCGCCGAGCGCGTGACCTTCAGCGGCAACTACAACATCAGCCCCGCCATCAGCCCCGATGGCCGCACCATGGCCTACATCACGCGGACCAGCGGCGCCTTCCGCCTGTCGGTGATGGACCTGGGCACCGGCCAGTCCCAGCAGATCAGCGAGGCCAACGACGACGAGAGTCCGGCCTTCGCGCCCAACGGCAAGCTCATCGTCTACGCCAGCCGCGCCGGCGGCAAGGAGGTGCTGATGACGACGACGCTGGACGGCAAGATCAAGACCCCCTTGCTCGTGACCCTGGTGGAAGTGCGTGAACCCACCTGGGGACCCTTTACCCGTCAGTAACTTGACAGCACCTGCCATGTTGGACAATGCAGCGCCCGCGCCGCCGATGGTGCTGTGCCCCCCATCCCCCGCCCCCCGTCCGTTGTGGAGACTCTTCGAATGAAACCGACCCTGTACGCACTCACCCTGATTGCCGCCGCCGCGCTGGTTGGCTGCAGCTCCCCCGTCAAGCTGGACGAGCCCAAGGACGTGCCGGTCGAGAACCGCCAACCGGCCCAGCCCCCGCAGGCGCAGAAGCCGGCTGAGCCGGCCCAGACCACCGTGCCGACCGTCGACCTGTTCACCCAGCTGAGCCAGGAAGCCAACGGCAGCGGCAAGCGCACCATCTACTTCGACTTCGACAGCGACGTCGTCAAGGAAGAGTACCGTCCCCTGGTCGACCTGCACGCCCGCCGCCTGAAGGCCCGTTCGCAAGCGGCCCTGATGCTTGAAGGCAACACCGACGAGCGCGGTGGCCGCGAGTACAACCTGGCCCTGGGCCAGCGTCGTGCCGAAGCCGTCGCCAAGTCGCTGACGCTGCTGGGCGCCGGTGCCAACCAGGTCGAAGCCGTCAGCTTCGGCAAGGAGCGCCCGGCCGTTCAAGGCGGTGGCGAAGAAGCCTGGGCCAAGAACCGCCGCGTCGAGCTGAAGGACAAGTGACAGTGAAGCGAGTGCTGCGACTGACGCTCATGGCGCTCGCCATGGGCGCGGCCTTCATGCAGCCGGCCCGCGCCGGCTTGTTCGAGGATGACGAAGCCCGCAAGGCCATCCTCGATCTGCGTGCCCAGGTCAAGGCCAACGAGGACGCCGCCAAGCAGCGTGCCGAGCAGCTCAACGCGCTGGTCCAGGATCAGCTCCAGCCGCTGCGTCGCAGCATGCTGGACCTGAACAGCCAGATCGACGCCCTGCGCGCCGAGATCGCCAAGCTGCGCGGCGCCAACGAGCAGCTCGCCCGCGACCTGTCCGACACGCAGCGCAAGCTGAGCGACCAGTCGCAGTCTGTCGAAGCCCGCTTCAAGCCGCTGGAGCCGCAGAAGGTCAGCCTGGATGGCCGTGAGTTCCAGGTCGGTCCGGATGAGCGCAATCAGTACGAAGCCGCCATCGGCCTCGTGCGCCGCGGCGACTTCGCCGAGGCCGTGGCCGCGCTGAATGCCTTCCTGAAGCGTTACCCCGCCAGCGGCTACACCGACTCGGTGCGCTTCTGGCTCGGCAACGCCCAGTACGGCAAGCGCGACTACAAGGACGCCATCGCGACCTTCAGGGCCTTCATCGCCGGCAATGCCGACCATCCGCGCGCCGGTGAAGCCCTGCTCGCCCTGGCCAACTGCCAGATCGAGCTGAAGGACAACAAGGCCGCGCGCCGCAGCCTCGAAGACCTCATCAAGGCTTACCCGAGCACCGAGGCCGCGCAAGCGGGCAAGGAACGCCTGCGTTCGTTGAAGTGATGGCGATGGATCAGGATCAGCTCGACGCTGATCTGGAGCGTCGCTTCGGCGGCCTGCGTCGCCTGCACGGTGATGCCGCCTACCAGCGCCTGCGCACGGCGAGATTCGCCGTCGTGGGCCTGGGCGGCGTCGGCTCCTGGGCCGTCGAAGCGCTGGCGCGCAGCGGCGTCGCCGCGCTGACGCTGATCGACCTGGACCAGGTCTCCGAATCCAACATCAACCGCCAGATCCAGGCCCTGGGTTCGACCGTCGGCATGGCCAAGGCCGAGGCGCTGAAGCAGCGCATCGCCGACATCCATCCCGGCTGCGCCGTGCGCGTCATCGAGGAATTCGTCGAGCCCGAGAACTGGCCCGCGCTGATTGATGGCGCCGAGTTCGATGGCCTCATCGACTGCTGCGACCAGGTGCGTGCGAAAGCGACGTTGGCGGCCTGGGCGCGCGAGCAGCGCATGCCCTTCGTCACCGTCGGCGCAGCCGGCGGCAAGCGTGAGCCGCATCGCGTGCAGCTCGACGACCTCAGCGCGACGACGCATGACCCGCTGCTGGCCTCGCTGCGCCAGCGCCTGCGCAAGCATCACGCTGCGCCTCGTGCCGGCAAGATGGATGTGGCCTGTGTCTACTCGCGCGAGCCGGTGCATCTGCCGCAGCAGGGCGAGGGCGACGCCTGCGACATCGGGGGCACCGACGGCAGCCTGAACTGCCATGGCTATGGCTCCAGCGTCACCGTCACGGCGACCTTCGGCCTGTGCGCTGCGGCCGAATTGCAGCGCCTGCACCTGGCCCGGAAAACGGGCTGACAAGAAATTCAAGGAATTCTTGTGGAGCCCTCAAAAATCTGCCTATAATGGCGGGCTCTGCTTGACACGGGACGTTAGCTCAGTCGGTAGAGCAGCGGACTTTTAATCCGTTGGTCGCAGGTTCGAATCCTGCACGTCCCACCAGAATTTCCAGCGGTAATTCGAAAGAATCACGCTACAATCATTGGCTCAGCATGGCACACGCCAAGTTGAATCAGGGCTCTTAGCTCAGTTGGTAGAGCAGCGGACTCTTAATCCGTAGGTCGAGTGTTCGAGTCACTCAGGGCCCACCAAAATTAAGAAAGAAAAAGGACTTGTCGCGAGACAAGTCCTTTTTTCTTGCCCGCGCGGTATGGGGGCTACAAACCCAGCAAAGCCTTGGCGCGCGCCAGGTGTTCGAGGCGATCGTCCAGTCCGTTGTAGCCGCCATTGATGCGCTTGGTGACGGCGCGGGCGTCGTCGGCCTCGGCCAGCGGACCGATGCCGCGCGTCTTCCAGAACCAGCAGGCCACGTCGACGCAGGCAAACGGGTCTGCGGCCAGCTGCGTCGGGTTGCCGACGTAGTCAATGCCGGTGAACTGGCTGTAGTCGCGGTAGTTGTTGCGGCCGGTCAGCTGGATCAGGCCGCGGCCCTTGTAGCGCGGGCCGTCGCCCGGCTGGGTGTTGCCGAGGTCGGTGCGACCGTCGTAGGCACTGCCGCTGGCCAGCTCTTCCGAGTACAGCAGCGAGCCGGATTCATGCGCGAGCTGGGCGATGAAATGAGCGATCTGGCGCGGCGTGTCGATGCCGTAGCGCGTCATGCCCTTCACCAGCGGTTCGAAATAGAGGTCGATGCGCTTGGGCATGGCGCGCGGCATGACGATGCCGAGCTTCTCCTTGGTCGCACCCGGCGGAAGGCCGGCCAGCAGCCGCGCCATGGTGGCATCGCCCGGCGTCACCAGGCCGTCGGACTCCGACAAGCCCATGGCCTGGGTCTCGAAGGCGCGGATGGCGTCGATGGTGTTGGGGCCGATCTGCCCGTCCATGCTCAGCTGCTTCATGGCTGCGCCGCTCCAGGCCTCGCTGTTCATGTTCAGCAGGACCTGGACGATGCGGACGTCGGCGACGTCGTTGCGGGCACCCAGCCCGACGCTCTTGGCAATGCACATGGCGGCCTCCATCAGCGACAAACAGACGTGACCTTAGGCGCTTGTGGCGCCGCGTGAATCCCCAATCGGCAGGAAGGGATCCCCTCAGGCCGGCAGCGCCCGCTCCTCCAGCAGCACGCGGTCCCACCAGGGCGTGTCGCCGATCTCGGTGCGCAGATGGTCGATGAAGAGCCTGGCCTTGGTGGCATGGCTGCGGCCCGGCAGGCGCACGGCGTGGATGCCCGGCATGTCGGGTGGCGCCGGGGCGCTGGCCTCTTCGGGGAACAAGGCCACCAGTTCACCGGAGCGCAGGTGCTCGCAGACGACCCAGGTGGCCATGTGCAACACGCCCACACCTTGCAGGGCCGCCTGGAGCATGCCGTCCTTGTCGTCGCTGCGGTAGCGGCCATGCACGGGCAGCGGCTGGTTGCGGTTGACGCCCGGGTAGCGCCACACGAAGCTGGGCGCGGGCGGCGATGCGACGGTGATGCAGTCGTGCTGCAGCAGGTCTTCGGGCGTGCGCGGCCGTCCCTTGCGGGCCAGATAGGCCGGACTGGCGCAGGTGACGAAGCGGATCTGCGCAAGCTTGGTGGCGCGCAGGTCGCTGTCGGGCAGCAGGCCGATGCGGATGGCCACGTCCATGCGCTGCTCGGACAGGTCGACGATCTGGTCGATGAGGTGCAGGTCGACCTCGATGTCGGGGTAGCGCTTCAGGAAGCTGGCCAGGGCGCCGACCACGTGGCGGCGGCCGAAGACCGTGGGTGCCGTCACCGTCAGCAGGCCGCGGGGCTCGGCGTCGCCGGCGTTCAGTGCCTCCTTGGCCCCGGCCAACTCGCCCAGGATGAGGCGCGCCCTTGGCAGGAATTGCTCGCCGGCGTCGGTGAGCGAGAGGCGGCGTGGGCTGCGGTGGAAAAGCTTCGAGCCCAGCTCGGCTTCCAGTGCATCGATCTTGCGCGTCACGGACGACACCGCGACGTCCTGGCGGCGCGCCACCTCGGAAAAGCTGCCGGCGGCGGCGACGGCCAGAAAGGTTTCGAAGGACTCGATCATTTTGCGTAATTCGCAAGCTTGGTTTGCGTGGTGCGTGATTGTTCCGGGAAACGCAAAGCAAAACAATGCACCCCGTTCACGAATCCCACCCTCACCGAGAAGCCCAACATGACGCCTTCCACTCCCTTCCCGACTCCTTCCCGCCGCCGCCAGATGGCCCTTGGCCGCCTGGCCGTCGCCGCGGCCCTGGCCTTGTCCGGCCTGGCCACCGTCACCGTGCCCGAATCCGCCCAGGCGGCAGCGCCCCAGCTCAAGACCCAGGCCCCCGGCTGGTACCGCCTGATGCTGGGCAGCTTCGAGGTCACCTCGCTGAGCGACGGCACCGTCGGCTTGCCGGTCGACCAGATCCTGCATGCGCCCGCCGGCCGCGTCGCCCAGGGCCTGAAGCAGAACTTCCAGCAGACGCCGCTGGAGACTTCGGTCAATGCCTGGCTGATCAACACCGGCAGCCGCCTCGTGCTGGTCGACACCGGCGCCGGCACGCTGTTCGGCCCCACCTTGGGCAAGCTCGCGGCGCAAATCCGCGCCGCCGGCTACCAGCCCGAGCAGATCGACGACATCCTCATCACCCACATGCACCCCGACCATGTCGGCGGCCTCGCGGCCGAGGGCCAGCGCGTCTTCCCCAACGCCACCGTGCATGCCGACAAGGCCGACGCCGACTTCTGGCTGTCCGAGGACAAGGCCGAGGCGGCGCCCAAGGAAACCAAGAGCTTCTTCCAGGGAGCCCAGGCTTCGCTGACGCCGTATGTGAAGGCCGGCCGCTTCGCGACCTTCGAGCGCGACGGTGAGATCGTGCCGGGCATCCGTGCGTCGCAGGCCCATGGGCATACGCCTGGGCACAGCGTCTACGTGGTGGAGAGCGACGGCAAGCGCCTGGTGCTGATCGGCGACCTCATCCATGTCGCGTCGGTGCAGCTGGCCTCACCGGAAGTCACCATCGCCTTCGACGGCGACGAGGCGCAAGCCGCCAAGACCCGCGCCCGCGTCTTTGCCGAACTGGCCAAGGACGGCAGCCTGGTGGCGGTGAGCCACTTCAACTTCCCCGGCGTCGGCCGTTTGCGCCAGGCCGGCAAGGGCTGGCAGTGGGTTCCGCTGGACTACAACAGCCAGGTGCGTTGAAGCAGGCTCAGGGCGTCAGCGGTCGGATGCTGCCGCCCAGGCTGCCCGGCGGGTGCAGCTCGTTGAAAAGCTGCCAGACCCGCCCGCTGCGCGCTACCTGGCCAAAGGCCAGGCGCAGCGTGCGCCGGTCGGCCTCGGTCAAGCTGCGGCGTGACAGGTAGAGACCGCTGGCGCCCCAGCCCAATTCCTCCAGCGGTTCGACCCGCAGGCGCTTGAGCAGTGGGTTCAGGTCAGGCTCCACCACCAGCGTGCCGACCAGGATGGACGCCGTCATCACCGTGGCCTGGGCCAGGCCCTGGCGCAGCGCGCGGGCGACGCCGGCCGGGTCGGCCTCTTCCAGCAGGCGCTGGCGCTGGCGCAGCGTGGCGATGGCACCGTCGTAGGCCGCGCCGAAGGAGAAGCCGCGCACGACGACCAGCTTGTAGTCGGGCTGGGCCAGCAGTTCCGCCAGGGAGCGCGGCACCGGCATCTCGGGGTCCAGCGTGATCAGGCTGGCGCGCACCTGGATCAGTGGCACGAATTCGCCGAGGACGTCACGCGTCGGCGTGGCCGAGGCCGGCACGAGGACATCGGCCTGGCCGGCGTCGAACAGGGTCTGCAGCCGCGCGCGCGGCACCTTGTGCATGTCGAACTGACATTGAGCGCCGGCGGCAACTTCGCGCAACAGCGTCGGATAGATGCCCTGGGGCTTGGCGTCGTCGAAGCTGACACTCAGGCCGATGGGCGCCATGGGTACATGGATGGATCGCGAGCAACGCGCCTCGGCGGCCGTCGCCATGGCCAGCATGCAAGCGGCCGCCCAGCAGCCCCAACGCGCCCCAACGTTCATGCCCCGTGATCCCGAGGTTGTTTTGGCCCATTGTGCGCGACTCGGCGCTCCAGCGCGTCGAACAGCAGTTGCACCACCACGGCCAGGGCGGCGGCCGGCAGGGCGCCGGCCAGCATCAGCGTGCTGTCGTTGACGGCCAGGCCGGCCACGATGCGCTCGCCCAGGCCGCCCGCGCCGACAAAGGCCGCGACGGTCGCCGTGCCGACATTGGTCACCGCGGCCGTCTTCACGCCCGCCATCAGCGTCGGCAGGGCCAGCGGCAATTCCACGGCGCGCAAGGTCTGGCCGCGGGTCAGGCCCAGGGCCAGGGCCGACTCGGTCAGCCCTCTGGACACGGCCTGCAGCCCCGCATGCGTGTTGCGCACGATGGGCAGCAGTGCATAGACGAACAGGGCCAGCAGGGCCGGCAAGAAACCGATGCGACCGACCGCGGCGATCAGGAAGGCCAGCAGGGCCAGCGAGGGCAGGGTCTGCAGCAGGCCTGCCACGGCCATCACCGGCGCCGCCAGGCGCGGCAGGCGATGGGCAGCGACGCCCAGCGGCACTGCCACCACGACGGCCAAGGCCAGCGAGGCCAGCACCAGGGCCAGGTGCTGGAGCAGCAGCTGGGTCAGATCGGGCGCCAGCAGCCGCGCCATCAGGCCTTGGCGTGCGGCGGGCTCCGAGCCCGACTGCAGGAAGCCGCGCGCCACCTCGGCAAACGGCCGCCCGTCCAGTTCTGCCGCCGCGTTCAGGCGGGTCATCTCGGCCTCGGGCAGGCGGCCCGCCAGACCTTGCAGCGGCTTGTCGTCCACCGTCGCGCGCATCAGCAGCACCGCGTCATAGCGCGGAAAGAAGCCGCGGTCGTCGCGCAGCACGCGCACCGGCTGGCGGGCGAGCTGGGCATCGGTCGTGTAGACGTCGATGAGGTCGACCTGGCCGCTGGCGAGGGCTTGATAGGCCAGGCCGTGGTCGAGGCCGTTGCCAGGTTGCAGCTTCAAGCCATAGGCCTGCTGCAGGGCAGGCCAGCCGTCGGCGCGGGCCAGGAATTCGTGTGACAGGCCCGGCTTCAGCGCCGGGGCCTTGGCGGCGAGATCGGAGATGGTCGTGATGCCCAGCTTGGCTGCATCGGCCTCGCGCATCGCCAGCGCGTAGCTGTTGTTGAAGCCCAGCGGCACGCCGGCCTTCAACCCGAGCGGTTTCAGCCAGGCGTTGATGCTTTCCAGCGGCGCCTGCGCGTCGGCAGGCGACTCGCGCTTGAGCAGCTCGCGCACGATGGTGCCGGTGTATTCGGGGTAAACGTCGATCTGGCCCTGCTGCAGGGCCGCCGCCAGGATGGCCGTGTTGCCCAGGCCCTGGCGGTGCTCGGCGGTCACACCTTGCCGGGCCAGGGTCTGGGTGACGATCTCCCCGAGCAGATAGCTCTCGGTGAAGCGTTTGGAACCCACCTGAAGGGCGGGAGCGGCGTTTGCCGTACTGACGGTCCACATCGTCAGCAGCGTCAGCAGCAGTAAGACTTGCCGGCGAATGTTCATGCCCCCATGGTGCCTCATGGCATTTCTGACGTGTCGGACCCGCCCTACAGAAGGCTGCCCTCGTGTCCGAATGCAACGGCGCTGCATCGTGTCTAGAGTCGAAGACATTGTTTCCAGAGGAGGTCCTCCATGTCCCGCGCTACCGATCATCTGCTGCGTCAACACCTGGACAGCCTGGGCGCCCACCTGCGCCAGTGCCGCACCCTGTCCGACCGCCGCCTGCGCATGCTGTCTTCGCTGGAGGCCCTGGACTCCGCCATCGGCGAGCGCGTCTTCACGACGGTCGTGCTGGGCAGCGTCGTCATTGCCGCGGTGCTGAGCCTGACGGTCTGACCGCTTCAAGCCCCGCGTGAAAAGCGGCCCCTCGGGGCCGCTTCGCTTTTGGTACATCAGGAAGTGACGGGTTCCGGACGCCGCACCGGGGTCTCGGTCACCGGCACCCACAGCAGCACATCGCCCTCGAGTTCGCCCAGGGCGAGGGTGCTGCCCGGCACCAGGGTGCGATAGCCCGGCGGCGGTGCCATGCCGGCGCCAGTGGGCGCGCGCTGCACCAGCACTTCGATGCGACGGCCCTGGTGCTGCAGGCGCACGCGGGCCTGGTTCCAATGCGGCGGCAGGCAGGGCTGCACGCGCAGCAGGCCGTCGGCATGCTTCACGCCGCACAACGACTCCGTGGCGGCCCGCAGCAGCCAACCGGCGGCGCCCGTGTACCAGCTCCAGCCGCCACGGCCCGCATGCGGTGACGCCGTCTCGATGTCGCCGGCCACGGCATAGGGCTCCAGCCCATAAGCCGCCCCATGCGCACCGCGATGGGCCGGGCTGATGGCCGTGAAGGCCGCCCAGGCGCGTTCCGCCTGGCCCAGCTTCGCACTGGCCATCAGCGCCCAGGTGGCACCGTGGTTGTACTGGCCGCCGTTCTCGCGCACACCACCCGGGTAGGCCTGGATGTAGCCGGCCTCGGGCTGGTGGTCCTTCAGCGGCGGCCACAGCAGGCGCAGCAGATGGGCGTCGCGGTCGTGCAGCTCGCGCCAGGCGCTGTCCAGGGCCAGGCGGGCGCGGTCGGCGTCCGCCGCACCGGTCAGCACGGCCCAGGCCTGCACGATCAGGTCGATGCGGCATTCCGTGTCGGTGTGGGTGCCGAGGACGCTGCCGTCGTCGAACCAGCCGCGGCGGTACCAGCGGCCGTCCCAGGCTTCGGCATCCAGGGCCTTGGCCAGCTGGTCGCGGGCCTGGCGCCAGCGTGCCGCGCGGGCCTGCTCGCCGCGCGCAATCGCCAGCGGATGCAGGGCATCGATGACGGCGCACAGGAAAAAGCCCATCCACACCGATTCGCCCTTGCCTTCGGCGCCGACGCGGTTCATGCCGTCGTTCCAGTCGCCGGTGCCGAACAGCGGCAGGCCATGAGCGCCCACCGGCAGGCTGACGTCGATGGAGCGGGCCGCATGCTCGTAGATGCTGGCCTTCTCGTCGCTGATGGCCGGCACTTCGTAGATGTCCTCGGCACCTTCCGGCACGGGGCGGCCCTGCAGGAAAGGCACGCTCTCGTCGGCCAGCGAGGTGTCGGCGGTGCGCTCGACATACAGGGCCAGGGCCAGGGCCAGCCACAGCCGGTCGTCGGCGAAATGCGTGCGCACGCCGGCGCCGGCGGGCTCATGCCACCAGTGCTGCACATCGCCGGGCGGGAACTGGCGCGCCGCATGGCGGCGGATCTGCTCGGCCAGGCGTTCGGGCGCGTGCTGCACCAGCGACATCGCGTCCTGCAACTGGTCGCGGAAGCCGAAGGCGCCGCCGGCCTGGTAGAAGCCGGCCCGGCCCCAGATGCGGCAGGCCAGCACCTGGGTCGGCAGCCAGTGGTTGACCAGGGCATCGAAAGCCGGATCAGGCGTGTCCACCTGCACCGGCGCACTCAACGCGCGCCAGACCTCGCGCTGCGCGGCCAGGCGGCGCAGCGGGTCGGCGGCCCAGGCCTCGGTCGCCTGCTCGCGTGCCGCGGCGAGGCTGGGTGCGTGGCCGAGCAGCACCGTGGCATGCCAGGCATGGCCGGGCTCCAGGCGCAGCGGCACGGCCAGCAGGGCGGCCGGGTCGGTGGCCGGGCCGGCCTGGCCGTCCAGCGCATGCGGCATGACGAGGCGGCCTTCGTCGTCGAACAGCAGGCGGCGGTCACCGCTGGCCTCGATGGCGGCCGTCCAGGCGCGCGGCCGGTTCAGGTCGGGCGTGAAGCCGGCGTCGCTGGGCCAGGGCCACAGGGCCTGGTCGCTGGCCAGGCTGTCGATCTGATCGGGCGTGGCATCGCCCTCGCGGGTCGGGCGCAGGGCCATCCAGGCGGTGTGGCCGCCAAAACCGTTGAGGCCGTCGGCCTGCGTGGCCAGGGCCAGCAACGGGCCGTCGCCCTGCGCCGGCTCCAGGCGCGTGACGACGCTGCGGCGCGCGCTGCTGTCCATGCCCAGCTGCCACTGTGCGGCAGTCAGCAGGCGCATCGGGCGCGGCGGCTTGCCGGGCGCGGCGTGCAGCTCGATCTGGCATTGCTTGACGGCCGTCCTCTCGTCCACCGACCAGCGCAGCCGCACCACCATGCCGGGCAGCTGGAAGGCCAGGGCCGTGGCACCGGGCAGATGGGCCACGTTCTGCTTCGCGCTCGCGCGGCCCAGCAGCCAGACCTTGCCGCTGGACAGGCAGTGCAGCATCAGCCATTCGCCGGGTGAATCGAGCAGCGCGTCGTTGGACCAGGGCGTGATCTGGTGCAGCCGGCTGTTGCCGGCCCAGGCCGTGCCGGCGCCGCGCTCCGACACCTGGCAGCCGAAGTTCTCGTTGGCGATGACGTTGATCCACGGCCGCGGCGGCTGGCTGCGTTCGGTGAGCTCGAAGCGGCAGGCGCCGCTGTCGGCGTCGAAGTCGTGCTCCGGTGTCTCCGCCCCCGGCGCTGGGGCCACGGTGGACACCAGCGTTGCACCGGCGCCGCGGCGGGCCTTGGCCGCCTGTTCATGGTTGATGCCGAGGCGCTCCAGCTGCTGGGCGAGCGGGCGGCCATCCGCAAACCAGCGCACGCGGGCCAGCAGGTTGAGCGCAAAGCGCGTATCCGGTCCCACGGTCTCGTCGGACAGCACATGGACCTTGCAGCGGCCATAGACCTGCTGCTCGGCCAGCGAGCGCAACGCGCGCGACACTGGCGCCAGATAGGAGGGCGGCTCGGCGTCCAGCACGACGACGTCGACCGGCAGCGGGCTGCCCTGGGCCTGCAGCAGCGCACAGAGCTCCCGCACCATGACGACGCCGGTGGCGTCGGCGACGCGGATCAGGATGATGGGGTCGTCGCCCGAGATGCCGTGGCGCCACAGCGCGTCGCGCTCGAAGCCGGTCTCGGGCAGGGGCAGGGCCTCGCGCGCAGCCTGCGAGGTCAGCAGGGTCTGCAGCGTCAGGCCGGCGCGCCAGGCGCCCGGGGCCAGCGCGGCGCCCTGGGTGCGCACGCCAGCCATGGTGTGGGCGAGCGTCAAGGCGCGTTCCACCAGGGCCGGCTGGCGCAGCTTGTCCAGCAGGTGGTTGAGCGTTTGCGATTCGCGCGCGGCGGCGGTGGCCAGCGTCAGCGTGATGCGGGCACCGGGCGGCAGCGTCAGCACCATGTGCATCAGCGAGATGGGATCGTTGCCGGTGTCCAGGCAGCCGGCCGCGCTGTTGAGGCCGGTGACGTCGGTGCCGAGCAGGGTCTGCACGCCAGCGTGCGCAATGACGCCGCCGGGCTGTCCCTGCGTGCCGCCGCGGGCCAGCCAGTGGGCGCGGTCGGCACCGGCGCGCACCTGATCGAGCCGCGCGCCGCCGTCCAGCTCCACGCCCACCAGGGCGTGCACCGCGTGCAGGGCCTGCTCCTTGTGGCTGCGCGGCAGGCGCTGCCAGTGCAGGGCCTGCTGGCCGGGCTCCCATCGCGCCTGCAGGAAGAGCTTGCCGAAGGCCGGGTGGGCCAGGTCGGCCTTGGCCGGCGCCAGCACGGGCTCGAAGCTGGACACCAGGGCCAGGCGGCGCGGGCGGTTGGCGAGGTTGCGCAGCGTGATGCGGCGCAGCTCGACGTCGTCCTCAACCGCCACCCAGGCCTCGGTGTGGGCATGCAGCTCCTCGCCCTCGGCGGTGAACTGGGCGCTGGCAGGATGCAGCCGGCAGCCGTAGCGCCACTGCGGGCCGGGCGTGGGCCGCAGCGTGAGGGACCGCCAGGGGCTCTGCTCGGGCGTGCCGTTCCAGTGCAGGTCCAGGTCGCGCAGATGCAGGTGGTGGCCGAGCAGGTCCTGCGCGAGGTCGTCGCGCCAGCGGCTCACCAGCACCTGGCTGCCGGGCTCGCCCCAGACCAGGGTGCCGCCGCCGTGCTCGCGCAGCATGGCGCTGAGCTTGCCGTGGCCCAGCCAGGCGGTGGCGGGCAGCGCGCGGCCATGCAGCTCGGGCACGACCAGGGAGATGCGGGCCTTGCGCGGTGCGCTGCGCGTGGGTTGCGGTGGCGGCTCGCGCAGCGGGGCCACCTTGTGCGGCGCGCGTTCGTGCAGCAGCCAGCGCACGGCGCACAGGCGGGGCTCGGCGTCTGCCCAGCGCTGTGGCGCACCGCCGCACAGCACCTCGGTCAGCGCAACCAGGGACATGCCGTGGTGATGAGCCATGGTGGTGCCGATGCGCTGGAAGCGCTGGCGTGGCTGCAGGGGCGCATCCGCCGGGGCCTCGGGCTGGCGGCTGGCGGTGTAGTCCAAAGCCTCGACGAAGCCGCCTTCATGGCGGGCGCCCAGGGCCTGCAGGGCGCGCAGGTTGGCGACGGCCGCGCGTGGCATCACCATGGTGGCCATCAGCGTCGCATAGGGTGCGATGACGAGTTCATCGGCCGGCGTGTCACGCAGGGCCAACGTGGCCACGCCTTGCGGACCGTACTGGTAGGCCAGGCTGTTGTCGCGCTTGGCATAGGCGCTCTCGGACACCCCCCAGGGCAGGCCGGCGGCGCGGCCAGCGCGGATCTGCTCCATGACCGCCGCTCGTGAGGCCTCGGCCAGGGCGCTGCCGGTGGGCTCGTCCAGCACCAGCGAAGGCATCAGCATCTCGAACATCGAGCCCGACCAGCTCTTCAGCCCGGTGACACGGCCGCGCGAGAAGAAGGGCCGGCCCAGCGCCCCCCAATGCGTGGCCGGCAGATCGCCCTTGGCGATGGCGACCAGGCTGGCCAGGCGGGCCTCGGAAGCGAGCAGGTCGTAGTGGTTCTGGTCCAACCTCTCGGTGCCGGGCTCCGAGCCCTGGGCCGCGATGGCGCCGATGTAGAGCAGGCGGCGCTGGGTGTCGTAGAGCCAGCTGAAGTCGTGGGCCAGGGCCAGGGCGCGGGCGCGCGTCGCGACGCTGTTCAGCGCCTCGGCCACGGCCGGTGGCGGCGGCATGCCTTCGCCGCCGTGCGCGAAGCCTTCGCAGGCCGCCGCGACGACCAGCAGATGGGCGCAGAGGTTGCCGCTGTCCACCGCCGACACATAGGGCGGCTCCAGCACGGCCAGGCGCTGGGTGTCGATCCAGTTGTAGAAATGGCCGCGGTGGCGGGGCAGCTTGTCCAGCGTGTCCAGGGTGCGACCGATGCGTTCGGCCAGGCCGACGTCATGCAGCCAGCCGAACTCGCGGGCGCAGCAGGCCGACAACAGATACAGGCCGATATTGGTCGGCGAGGTGCGGTGGGCGACGGCGATGTCGGGGTCGAACTGCACGTTGTCGGGCGGCAGGTCGTTGTCGTCCTTGGTGACCCAGCGCTCGAACCAGCGCCAGGTGTCGCGCGCGACGCTGAGCAGGTATTGGCGATCGTCGTCGTTGATCGCCTCGCGGCGCGGGCGCGGGCGCGGCCTGCTGGCCAGGCCTATCCACAGCGGCGACAGCGCCCAGGCTACCAGCATGGGCAGGGCCAGTTCCCAGTCCACGGGGCGGCCGATCAGGGCCGGCGTCATCAGCAGCAGGGCCAGGGCGCCGCTGGCGAAGGTCAGGCGCTTGTGCTGGCGCCACAGCGGCAGCCAGTCGGTGCGGGCGGCCGCTTCGGCGGCGTCGGCCGTGGTCCACTCCAGCAGGTGCTGGTGGCTCACACGCTGGCGCCACAGCGCGCGCACGATGGCGTCGACGCTGAGCCAGGTCGCCGCCGGCAGCATGGCCAGGTGCCAGATCACGCCGCCGATGGCGCGGCCCAGCTCGATGGCGGCCTGGCGATAGAAGCGTGGCAGCGAGATGCGTTCGCCCGACGGTGCGCAAGCCGCCAGGGCGCCCATCAGCGGCCCGCCGCCGAAGGCTGCGGCGACCAGACCCAGGGCATAGGCGGGCGTCAGGCCCAGGCCCATCCAGGAGGCCACCAGCAGCACCAGGGCCGACGGCGCCACCAGGGAGCGGCGCAGGTTGTCCAGCATCTTCCAGACATGGATGGCGCGCAGGCCCCAACGGCGCGGGTTGCCGAGGAAGGGCAAGAGCTGCCAGTCGCCACGCGTCCAGCGGTGGATGCGCGAGGCGGCCACGTCGGCATGCATGGGCGCGGGCTCGACGAGGACGACATCGCTGACACCGGCGCAGCGCATCAGCGAGCCTTCCAGCAGGTCGTGGCTCAAGACCTGGCCCTCGGGCAGGCTGTGGGCCAGCACCTCGGCCGCGGCCTGCACGTCGATCAGCCCCTTGCCGGTGGCGCTGCCTTCGTCGAACAGGTCCTGGTAGACCTCGGAGCTGGCGGCGCTGTAGGGGTCCAGGCCGGGCTGGCCCGCGAAAAGGCTGTGGAACCAGGTGCCGTGCACGGTAGAGCTGCCGGCGGCCGTGGCCAGCGGTGTGGCCACGCGCGGCTGCAGCATGCCGTGGCCGCGCACGACGGTGACGGCGCCGCTGGCCGAGCGGGCCAGGCGTGGGCGGTTCAGCGGGTGGGCGGCGATGGACACCAGTTCGCGCAGCGCGCCGGGCGGCAGGGCGGTGTCGGCGTCCAGCGTGATGATGTGGCGGATGCCGGGCGCCGGCGTCGACAGCTCGCCGAGGTCGACGAAGCGGTCAGGCAGCTGCTCGGCAGGCTGACCGGCCAGCAGGGCGGCCAGGGCCTCGGTCTTGCCGCGCTTGCGCTCCCAGCCGATCCAGCGCTGTTCGCTCTCGCTCCAGCGCCGCTCGCGGTGCAGCAGCAGGAAGCGGGGGCGGCCATCGCTGGCCGTGCCGTGGCGTTGGTTGAGCGCCTCGATGCCCGCGCGCGCCTGGGCCAGCAGGGCGGCATCCTGGTTCTGATGCTGGGCCTTGGCGTCGCCCCAGTCGCTGAGCAGGGCGAATTGCGCTTCCCCTTCCAGGTTGGCGAGGTGATGGCGCTCGAGCTGGGCCAGCAGTGTCGTGATGCCTTTGGGCCGCGTCAGCATGCAGGGGATGACGACGATGCTGCGGGATGTGGCCGGGATGCCCTGCGGCCAGTTCAGCCGCGGCAGCAGGGCCGGTGCGGCGGATTCGCTGATGAGGCGGTTGGCCAGGGCGACGACGGCTTCGCTGGCCGGCAGCAGCGACAGCAGCACCGCGGCCACCACCATGGGCCAGTGGGCGCCGGCGGGCAGGCCGAGCAGCAGCAGGGTCAGCTCGGCCATCAGCAGCAGTCCGGCGAGACTGGTCAGATAGAGGGCCGCGCGGTGGCGGCGCAGTGCGGCGGTGAAGCGCTCGCCCGTTGTGGGCTTGAGGCGCAGTTCGCTCAGCAGGCGGGCACGGCCGGGCCCGGACAGCCAGTACAGCGGCGCGCGTTCTTCGGCATCCTCGGCCCAGCCGGGGTCGTTGCAGAGCAGGCGCAGCACCTGGGCCACATCGGCCTCGGGCACGTTGTGCCTTTCCGTCAGCGCCTCGATGGCATGCATGGCCATGTCGCGCGTGGCCTCGTGCTCCTGACGGTAGATGTCGATGCGACCCAGGGCGCGCAGCGTCGGATGTACATGCTCGAACAGGCCGGCCCAGTTGGCCGCGCCGAGATTGCGCAGGCTGCCGATGGCATTGCGGATGCTCTGGTGGTCGGCGGCGCTTTCGGCCTGCTCCGCGGCCTGGGCCGCGGCGGGATCGGGCAGCATGTCTGCCAGCCAGGTCTGCACGGCGACCCAGGACGAGTCCTCGGCATCGCGTGGCTCGGACTGGCCCATGGCGCGGTCGGTCAGACGCTCATGCAGGCGCAGGGCCAGGGCGGTGAGGGCGGGGTCGCGCGGCCAGGCGGTTTGCCATTGCTGCAGCTGCTGGCGCACGGCGGCGGCGTCCAGATGCGGCAGGGCCTCGAACAGGCGCTGGGCGGCGCGGCGTGCCAGATGACGCCAGGCGGCGCGTTCGGCCAGGCGGCGCAGGTTCTCCACCAGCACGACGCGCAGCGTCGAGGGCAGGGCCCACAGCTCCCGCAGTGTCAGCGCCTCGACCTCATGATGGCCGGCCAGGAAGTGGTGCAGCAGGGTCAGGTCCAGCGAGCTGTCCGCGTGGGCCACCCAGGCCCAGGCGACGCCGTAGACACGCGGCAGGCCCTGCAGCGGCTCGTCGGCCAGCCGGGGCAGGCGCTGGAAATAGCTGTGCGGCAGGTCGTGCAGCACCTCGTCGAGCTGCTGTTGCACGATGCGTGCGTTGTCCAGCAGCCAGGCGTGGGCGGGGTCGATGTCGGCCTGCAGGCCTTCTTCCGACAGCACGGCAAGTGCCGCGGACCAGACCTGCAGGTTGCTGCGCAGCCGTGGTGAGAAGGGGCGAGGCTGGCTGCGCGGGTCGTCCACGCGCTGGGCGGCGGCCAGGCTGCGGCCATGTTCGGCGAAGCGATCGGCGCCAAACTGCACCGCCCGCACCGGCAGTGCAGCGGCTTCCGTGCCGCGAGCGAGTTTGACGAAGGCTTGCGCAGCGCCCGTGGGCGTCAGGTCATGTGGCGGGTGTTGAGGGGGTGCGGACATGCTTCGACTTTGGGTGGCTATGCCTTGCCGTTACAGCGGCTTGCGTCGCGTGTCTCTGTCAGTGCTGTCCTACGCCTCCCCCATGAAAAGCGCGGTCTCTGCCGCATCGTGAAAAGTGGCGCCTTCCAACGGGATTGAGGCAGCCTGGGCGAGGAATTGCGCTGTGATGGCCCGTTTGGTTTTTCGCTCTCTGTTCGCCGCGGCCCTGCTGCTGCTCGTATTCGTCTTGCTTTCGCCCTGGCTGCTCTACGAGGTGAGCCCTTGAAGAGGTGACAAGGGAGGGGCGGCGGGCCTGGCTGGCCTGATAACGTGCCGTCTCCTCGCAACTGGCTGGCGCTCGATGACTTTCCGCTCTTGTCACTTGTTCCCGGTTCTCCTCGCTGCATTGAGTGCGGGGGCATGTGCTGACGCCAAAGACCCGTCGGTCGATTGCGAGCAGAAATACAAGGAAGTCAGCGACGCCGCGATGAAGCTGGCTTACTGGGAGTTTGATCAGACCGAGGCAGGCTGGCGTCAACTCGGGGAATGCACGGCTCAGCAGTCCAAGCTGCTGCAACGCTATCTGAAGCGCCAGGCTTCGGAGCAACGCCATGTGCGTTGGCATCTGGCACAGACGCTGGCGCTGAGCGGTGACCATGCCGCTGCGGCGGCGCAGGCCGCCTTGACGACCAACCCCGACGAGGCGACCCAGCACCCGGACTTCAGCTGGAACGCCTATGTGCTGGCAACGGTGGCCTTTCTGCGCAACGACCGCGCCGACTTCGAGCGGCACTATGAAGTCCACCGGCTCGCCGCCAAGGCGAGCCCCAAGAACGAGATCAACTTCAAGGTGCTGATGGGCCTGGAGAAGTGCTTTGGCAAGCCCTACGCCGAGGCCTACGGCGACTGCCGGCCTGACTAGGTTCCGGAGCGCAGCCGACTGGCCAGCTTCAGATAGTCGGCATCGACGCGCGCCGGCGTTGCGTCTGCCAGATGCGCACGCAGCACTCGCCTGAGCGTCTCGGGCTGCGGTGTCAGCGGCCCGGCGAAGCGCACCTGGGTGTCGTCGGCGATCAGCAGCGTCGGGAAGGTTTCGATGTCCAGGTCGCCGATCAGCTCCGCCTCGTCCTCGATGTCGATCCAGCGCACCTGCAGACCGTCCTGCGGCAGCTCGGCACAGGCGGCTTCGAAGACCTCTTGGTAGGACTCGCAGGTGCGGCACCAGGCGGCGCAGAGGCAGGCGATGTGAATGGACATGGGGCGCGATGGTGCCATGGCCGGCAAGTCCTTCGCTCGCCTGTTGTCAGCCGAGTGCGGCCAGAGCCTGGCGCCGCCAGCGCCGGCTCTCGGCCACGGCCCACTGCGCGAAGGCGTGCTGCTCGGACGAAGCTTCGCGGTCGGCGCGCCGGCAGAGATAGAAACCCCGGCCCGACGAGACCCAGCCGCTGAAGGGCAGGACGAGCTGCCCGGCGGCCAGCTCCCTTTCGATGAGGCAGAGCTGCACCACGGCGATGCCCATGTCGGCGACGACGGCCTCGATCAGGGCCGCGGCCTGGTCGAAGCCGGTGGCCAGCGGCGGCGCAGCAGCCTGCACGCCCTGGGCCTTGAGCCAGAGGGGCCAGTCGCCGGGGTGGGCGCTGTGGTGCAGCAGCGGCTGCTGGAGCACGTCCTGAGGCTGCTTGAGCCGCGCCGCACGCGAGGGGCGGCACACGGCGACCAACTCGCGCCCCAGCAGGTATTGGGCGATGACCCCTTCGGGCCAGCGGCTGTGTGAGCTGGGCTTGGGATTGATCCAGCAATCGACATCGTCACGGACGAAGCCGTCGTCGTGGCGCCAGCGGCGGAACTCGAGCCTGACCTGCGGGTGCTGGGCCTGCAGGGCCGGCAGGCGCGACACCAGCCAGCGTGCATACAGCGAGGGCACGGGCGCCATGCGCAGGGCTTGCACGGCGGGTGCGGCGTTCAGGGGCACTGCGCTTTCGAGCATGTCCAGGGCGGGCCGGATGCGGGCCAGGTAGCGCGCGCCGTCGGGCGTCGCGGCGACACGGGCACCGCCGCGCGCCAGCAAGGCCAGGCCGAGTTCCGCCTCGAGCCGCTGCACTGCGCGGCTGACGGCGCCCTGGGTCACCGACAGGGCCTGGGCGGCCGCCGAGAAGCTGCCCAGCTCGGCCACTGCGGCAAAGGCATGGAGTTCGGCCAGCGACGGCGAGCGAAAGCGCATGGCCTATTACATCACTGCATAGGGTGGGGAAAACTTGTCGATGGGCGCGGCGGGCCGGCGCTGGCACAGTCGCGCCGTCGCAGCTTCACGCCCTCGTCATGCAAGTCCGCACCTTGATCGCCACCGCCGCGCTGCTGGCGGCTTCCCTGAGCCAGGCGGCCCCCACGTCCCAGCAACTGCAGGAGCTGGCGAAGCAGGAGCAGCCCGCGCTGCTGGAGACCCTGAAGTCCTTGGTCGAGATCGAATCGGGCAGCAAGGACCTGGAGGGCCTGGCCTCGCTGGCCGGCCTCATCGCCGGCAAGCTCAAGGCCCTGGGCGGTGAGGTGATGCTGGTCGACCCCAGCGACGTCTACCGCATGGAAGACACGCCGGAGCGCCAGGGCCAGATGGTGAAGGCGCAGTTCAAAGGGAAGGGCAGCAAGAAGCTGCTGCTGATCGCCCACATGGATACGGTCTACCTGAAGGGCATGCTGAAGGACCAGCCCTTTCGCATCGACGGCGACCGCGCCTACGGCCTGGCCATCGCCGACGACAAGCAGGGCGTGGCCACCATCCTGCATGCCATCGCGCTGCTGAAGAAGGCGGGCATAGCCGACTACGGCACGCTGACGGTGCTGATCAACGGCGATGAGGAGATCAGCTCGCCGGGCTCGCGCGCCACCATCACCCGCACCGCGGCCGATCAGGACATGACGCTGTCCTTCGAGGGCTCGGGCGCGCAGGGCGGCGTGCGCCTGGCGACCAGCGGCATCGGCTCGGCCTACCTAAGTGTGGAAGGCCGCTCTTCACACGCTGGCGCGCGGCCGGAGGGCGGCATCAACGCGCTGACGGAGCTGGCCCACCAACTGCTGCAGATGCAGGACCTGTCGGAGCCGGCCACGGGCCTGAAGCTCAACTGGACGGTGGCCCAGGCGGGTACCAACCGCAATGTGATTCCGGCTCAGGCCACGGCCCAGGCTGACGCGCGCGCCTTGCGCGTGGCGGACTTCGAGCGCCTGGAGAAGGAGTTGCAGCGCCGCGTGCAGCTCAAGCGCCTGCCTGAGGCCAAGGTGCAGCTGAAGTTCGAGGTGCGCCGCCCGCCGCTCGAGGCCACCGAGGCCTCACGCTCCCTGGCCAAGCGCGCCCAGGCCATCTACGGCGAGCTGGGCCTGCCCATGCAGGTGGCCGAGGTCGCCACCGGCGGCGGCACGGATGCGGCCTTCGCCGCCCTGCAGGCGCGCGGGCCGGTCATCGAAGGCCTGGGCCTGACGGGCTTTGGCGCCCACTCCAACGACGCCGAGTATGTCGACATCCGCTCCATCCCGCAGCGGCTCTATCTGGTGACGCGCCTCATCATGGAGATGTCGAGCGGCGCTGTGAAGTAAGACACCTCCGCCAGCAGCGTGGCCGACCGGGCTCGGGCTGTGGAGAACGGGTGGCGCTCGAAGCGCCGATTCAGCATGCAAGAAGTGAATGAGACCTTCATCCGGTGACTACTGAGCACACCGGCGCGGTCCGTCAGCCGCTTCGGCTGGCGGTCGAACCTTGAGGCCCGTGCATTAGTTCCCACCGGACCGGCTCGACACGCCGGCTCGACTGTCGGCAGCCACTATGGTGCCGGGCGTGGAGTCGAGCGGCGGTTGCGGAGCAGGGAATCCCAGGGGCTTTCGTCCCGGCATGGCCCTCGCTCGTCCGTCACCGGCCACGTTCGTCGGATCGCGCGCCACGAGCCACTGGCCAGCCAACACCATGCAAGCCATACCCACTTGGCCTGTTGGCTCAATCGCATGAAGACCGATCTCAGCTGTGTCCCGTACTTCGCGGCATTGATCGACGGTGGGCGCCCATGAACGCGGCGTTTCTCGCGCCACGGATGCTGCGCAAGCCGATGAATCAGTACCGGCTCGGCTTGGGGTTAGGCCTGACGCTTTCCGTGTTGCTGATGAGCATCGATGGAATGGAGTCTGCGGGGCTGCTGGTCTGCGCGTCGACCACAGCGCTGGGCCTGCTGTTCGCCGCAGTGATGATGTGGCGCTATCGCAAGGTGGAGAGCCCGGTGCTGCTGGACGGTGGCGTACATCCCAGCCGTGGACTGCTGTCCCACGTCCCTGCGACGCCGGCTGTCATCCTGCTGCATGTGCTTGGCTATGCCGCGGCGCTGGCGCTGTTCGGCGCTGGCATGCTCTACGGTCCGCCCGGGGCACCGGATCCTTTCGCGCGGCCGGCCTGTGCGGCATTCGTCATCTTCGTGCTCACCTTGCTGCCCTTCGAGCTGCTCGCGGTACTGGTCGTGAGGCGTTGGGGCAGAACGCCTCCACGCCATGTAGTGACGGGGCTGCTGGCCGTGGCGTCCGTCTTCGGCCTGCTGACAGGCATCTTCACGGCGCGAGGCTGCCTCAGCCTGCTGGCCGGCGCCATGGCGCTGGATCGGGTCTGGGAGCTCCTGGTGTGGGTGCCGGTGCCTTCAGTGGGCGTGCTGGTGATGATGCTGTGGCTGAGGGATATCGTCGTCAGCCGCTGGCAGGCGCGGCTGGCGGAGCAGCAGGAGCGGGCGTCCGCGGCCGAGCGAGGCCGGCAGCTTGCGGAGGCGCAACTGGCCATGCTGCAGGCGCAGATCGAGCCGCATTTCCTCTACAACACGCTGGCCTCGCTGCAATACCTGGTGAAGCGCGACGCGAATGCGGCGGACTTTTTGCTGACGCAGTTGATCCGCTACCTGCGCCATGCCATGCCAAAGATGCGCCGACCGATGTCGACGCTGGAGCAGGAGTTCGAGCTCGCCGACGCCTTCCTGCAGATCGCGCGCATGCGGATGGGTGGACGGCTGACGGTCAAGGTGGAACTGGCCCGGGACCTGCATGAGCTGGCTTTCCCACCACTGGTCCTGCAGACGCTGGTGGAGAACGCGCTCAGGCATGGCGTGGAACCCAAGCTAGGGCCCGTGGCGATCACGGTACGTGCCGTTGTCGAGCCGACCGCGACCGGCCGCCGGCTCGTGCTGGATGTCGTGGACAACGGCGTCGGCCTGGGCCGCGCCAACACGGGCGGGAGCGGCGCTGGCCTGGCCAACATCCGCGAGCGCTTGGCCGGCATCTATGGCGAAAGGGCTGAACTGATGGTGGCCGATGTGGCTGGCGGCGGCGTCATGTCGCGCGTGCTGATCGTGTTGCCCGACGAAGCACCACAAGAACTGACGAAGGAGGATTGAGATCGTGGCTACCGCTGTCATCGCCGACGACGAGCCCATGATGCGTGCCGCGTTGCGCGAGCATCTGCGGGCGCTCTGGCCGGAGCTCGAGATTCGCGCCGAGGCCGAGGATGGATTGACGGCCTTGTTGAAGATCGAGGCTCTGCGCCCGGACGTGGCCTTCCTGGACATCCGCATGCCGGGCATGACCGGCCTGGAGGTCGCCCGTGCTAAGACCACTGCCTCGCGCATCGTCTTCGTCACCGCGTATTCGGACCATGCTGTCGAGGCTTTCGAGGCCGATGCGGTCGACTATGTGGTGAAGCCCGTTGAAACGGCACGGCTGGTGAAAGTCATCGCCAAGCTCAAGCGCCAACTCGCCGAAGGCGACCCCCAGGCGGCCGAACGGCTGCTGAGCACGCTACAGCGCCTCGGCGTGACCGCACCGGTTTCGCCGCCACCCGTGTGGCCGCAGGACACCCGGCGGCTCGACTGGCTGCAGGTGGCTACAGGTGCGCATGGCGAGCAGGTGCGCATGGTGCATCTGCAGGACGTTCTCTACTTCGAGTCCGACACCAAATACACCCGCGTTGTGGCCCATGACTGCGAAGGCCTGCTGCGGTTGACGCTGAAGGAAGTTCTGGAGCAGACGGATCCCGGCAGCTTCGTGCAGACCCACCGCTCCACGGTCGTGAACCGTCGCTTCGTGCATGCCGTTCACCGCAAGGGCGAAGTGGTAGAGATCGAGCTGAAGGGGCGTGGCGAGCGACTGAAGGTCTCAGTAGCCAACCACCACCTGTTTCGCGCAATGTGAACGGGCTGGCGGCGCCGGCGTTCATCGGCCCGCAGCCACGTTCATCCCCCTCCTGCGACGCTCGTCACATCGATGCGTCGCCCCGGCGGGCAGCTGCCTATCGTCCTCCCATCTCACAGCCGCCCGACACCATGCACACGCAAACTTACGACATCCCCGAAGCGCGCTATCACCTGTGGTTGCTGCCGCTGTTTTGCGCCGCGGCATACGCCGTGGGGCTGGTGACGATTCCAAAGAACGCATTGGCTCTGGGTGGCTTCGCGATCGTGCCCGGCGCCTTTGTCTGCAACGTCATCGGCTTTGTTTCGCAGCGAAGCATCTGGAAGCGCCACGACTACGCCTGGTACCGACAGACATTTCCCGAGGCGGTGCAAGCCCATGGTCGCTTGCGCTGCCGCCACTGCGGCGGTGAACGCCTGTCTTTGCGCAACCTGATGAATCACAGCTACACGCGCGCCCACGTCTGCGAGCAGTGCGGCAAGACGCTGTACTTCTCGCCCGAGGGCAACTGAACCGCTGTGCAACCGCTTCACCGAGAGAACAAGACATGAATCGCATCCTCAGCCGATTTGCCTTGGCCGCCATTGCTGGCTTCGCCGGTTCCGCCGCGCTGGCGGGCGATTTGTCGGACAACCCGATGAACCGCTTCGCAGGCAAGATCAATGAAATTTTGACCGGCACCAATACCGCCATACACCGTGGCATGCAGGCCTTCGACAAGGCGACCTTGGTGGTCAAGGTCGAAGGCACCGATGGGCACTTCGTGCTGCAGGCATTCAACGGCACGCGCCAGGAGTACCGCATCACGGCAGATGATGTCGACTACGTCTATCGCGCCGGCCTTGCCGAGGCGGCCACCAAGGCGTGCGGCAGCGGGAGCTACGGCTGGGTCGAGTCCAGCCCGCGGGACGATTTCGTGTGGAAGCAATGGCTGGCCCGCAACACGATGAGCGTCGACGAAGTGGCAACCAACCCGAGAGCGCAGGCACTCATCGCGTCGCCGGGGCCCGAGGCGTCATTGGTATGGCGGGTCGATTGTGGCCAGGGCTTTGGCTGGCGCTACCCGGGCGACCGGGCGATGGCGATGCCTATTGCCAACTATGTGAACTTCATCAAGACCAGGTACGACGGCATGCGCCCTTTGCCGGCCGCGGCGCCGCTGACGGTCTATGTGCCGTCAAGCGAGTTGCTGCAGAAGGTCTACGGCATGGATACGCACACCAAGCGCGGCCATATGGAGATCTTTCAGCAGCGCCTGCTCGGCGCATCCGTGGTGGCGCGATTGCTCCAGAGCCATGTTGAGGCCCGGGTCGTGGAGTACGGCGATCCGGATGAGTTCGACGGCAAGGATGGCCTCATCGTGACGGCCAAGCCGTTCGCCTTCGCGCTGGTCACGCCCGTTGGCCGTCGCGACTGGAACCCCCGACAGCAGTGGAGCCAGTACATGCGCGTTCCGCTGGAAAGCTACGGCAACAGCGTGCTGGCCTTCGGCGACGCGGGTGCGACGTTCGCGGCGACTGCGCGATGAACACGCCGCGTCACCCGGTCGCATCGTTCCCCACGATATAGCGCAGCACGCGCTCCTCCAGCTCGGCAAACCCAGCCGCCGTGCGTGAACGCGGCCGCGGCAAAGCCACCGTCGCATCCAGCGCGATGCCGCCGCGGTCGATCAGCAGCACGCGGTCGGCCAGGGCCACGGCCTCGGCGACGTCGTGGGTCACGAGCAGGGCCGTGAAGCCGTGGCGGCGCCACAGTTGCTCGATAAGGCGGTGCATCTCCAGCCGCGTCAACGCGTCCAGCGCTCCCAGAGGCTCATCGAGCAGCAGCAGGCGCGGGCGGTGCACCAGGGCGCGGGCCAGGGCGACGCGCTGGCGCTGGCCGCCGGACAGCGTTGCCGGCCAGTCGCCGCCGCGGCCGGCCAGGCCGACCTGGGACAGGGCTTCCATCGCGCGGTCGCGCGCATCGCGGCCTTCGAGGCCCAGGGCGACGTTGTCGACGACGCGCTTCCACGGCAGCAGGCGGGCATCCTGGAACATCAGCCGGCGTTCTTCCGCCACGCCAGCCTCGATGCGGCCGGCGGTCGGCGCGTCCAGGCCGGCAATGAGGCGCAGCAGCGTGCTCTTGCCGCAGCCGCTGCGGCCCACCAGGGCGACGAACTCGCCGGGGGCGACGTTCAGGTCCAGGTTCTCCAGCACATGGCGGGCGCCGAAGGACTTGGCGACGCCGTGCAGCTGCAGGGCCAGGCCATGCGAGGTGTCGCGCGCGGGCGAGGAGGCTTCAGCGACTGGTTCACGCGGCAGCACGGGGGAGTCGTATTCGGTCAGCCACATGGTCAGCTTCCTTGTTCGGCATAGCCCTTGTGCCAGGGCAGCCAAGCCTTCTCCAGCCAGCGCGCGACGACGTCGGCCAGCTTGCCGAGGACGGCGTAGAGCAGGATGCCGACCAGCACGATGTCGGTCTGCAGGAACTCGCGGGCGTTCATCGTCAGATAGCCGATGCCGGCCTGGGCCGACAAGGTCTCGGCGACGATGAGCAGCACCCACATCAGGCCCAGCGAGAAGCGCAGGCCGACCAGGATGGAGGGCAGGGCGCCGGGCAGAATGACTTGCGCGTAGAGCTGCCAGCCCGACAGGCCGTAGCTGCGCGCCATCTCGATGAGGTCGCGGTCGACGTTGCGGATGCCGTGGAAGGTGTTGAGGTAGACCGGGAAGAACACGCCCACGGCCACCAGCACCAGCTTGGCCGCCTCGTCGATGCCGAACCACAGGATGACGAGAGGAATCAGCGCCAGCGCCGGGATGTTGCGCAGCATCTGCAGCGTCGTGTCGAGCAAGGCTTCGGCACGCTTCCAGGTGCCTGTCAGCAGGCCCAGCAGCAGCCCCAGGCCGCCGCCGATGGCCAGTGCCGAGAAGGCCCGGGCGGCACTGACGCCGACGTGATGCGCCAGCTCGCCCGAGCGCAGCAGCTGCCAGAAAGCCGCGCCCACGGCGGCGGGCTCGGGCAGGATGCGCGCCGACAGCGCCCCGCTGCGCGAGGCGATCTCCCAGGCGATGAGGATGGCCGCGGGCAGCAGCCAGGGGGTGAGGCGCTTCAGCATGGTTCAACTGGCCGACACGGCCTTGGGTAAAAGCGTGTTGGCGACGATCTCGCCGAAGGGCCCCGTCAACGTGGGCGCCGTCAGCTTCTCGCGCACATTCAGCGGCAGCAGCGGGAACACCAGTTCGGCAAAGCGATGCGCCTCGTCCAGATGCGGATAGCCGCTGAGGATGAAGTACTCCAGGCCGATGTCCGAATATTCCTGGATGCGGTCCGCCACCTGCTGCGGGCTGCCGACCAGGGCGGTGCCCGCGCCGCCGCGGACGAGGCCGACACCGGCCCAGAGGTTGGGGGAGATCTCCAGTCCCTGGCGCACATCGGCCTTGTTGAACTGGCCGCCATGCAGCTCGGCCATGCGGCGCTGGCCGACCGAGTCCATGCTCTTGAAGCGTGCCTGGGCCGCAGCCACGGTGGCCTCGTCCAGCTCGGACAGCAGCTCGCCGGCGGCGCGCCAGGCCTCGTCCTCGGTCTCGCGCACGATGACGTGGAGCCGGATGCCGTAGCGCAGCTGGCGGCCTTTGATGGCCGCACGTTCGCGCACATCGGCAAGCTTCTTCTCGACCTCGGCGGGAGGTTCTCCCCAGGTCAGATAGGTGTCGACCTGCTCCGCGGCCAGGTCGTGGGCCGGGCCCGAGGAGCCGCCGAAGAACACCGGCGGATAGGGCTTGTTGATGGGCGGGTAGAGCACCTTGCCGCCCTTGACGCTGAGGTGTTCGCCGTCCAGGTCCAGCGGCTCGCCGGTGTGCGAGCGGGTCAGCAGTTCGCGCCAGATGCGGATGAACTCGGCCGACTGCTCGTAGCGCTCGGCATGGCCGAGGAACTGGCCATCGCCGGCCAGTTCGTCGGGGTCGCCGCCGGTGACGAGGTTGACCAGCAGGCGGCCGCCCGAGAGTCGGTCCAGCGTGGCCGCCATGCGGGCGCTCTGCGAGGGCGCCACCAGTCCGGGGCGTAGCGCGACCAGGAACTTCAGATTCTTGGTCGCATCGATGAGGCTGGCCGCCACGATCCACGAGTCTTCGCATGAACGACCGGTGGGCAGCAGCACGCCCTCGTAGCCGAGGCTGTCGGCGGCGATGGCAATCTGCTTGAAGTAGGCATGGTCGGCCACGCGCGCGCCGCGTGAGCTGCCGAGGTAGCGGCTGTCGCCGTGGGTGGGGATGAACCAGAAGATCTTCATGTCATGCCTTCTTGATCGGCGTGGCGATGGCATCGGCCACGCGGATGGAGCGCGGGATGAGGCCAAGCTCGGTGAAGGAGTCGGCGACGAGCTGCTGTTCCTTGACCAGCTCCGTCGTCAGCGGGCCCACCGGCGCGGCGCCGCGGCGCTCGACCATCTTGTAGACCGTCGCCAGCGGCAGGCCGGCGAACTCGGCATAGCGCTGCACCGCGTCGCGGCGGTCGGTGCGCACGCGCGAGTCGGTGTCGGTCAGGGCCTGGAACAGCGTCTTCAGCAGGGCGGCCTCGCGGCCCAGGGCCTGCGAAGCCAGGTAGAAGGTGTTGTTGCTGGTCAGCCCGCGGCTGGTGGCCAGCGCGCGCAGCTCGCCCGTGACCTCGGCCGCGGCGTAGTAGGGGTCCCAGACGGCCCAGGCGTCCACGGAGCCGCGCTCGAAGGCAGCGCGTGCATCGGCGGGCGGCAGGTAGACGGCCTGGATGTCGTTCCAGGTCAGGCCGGCCTTCTTGACGGCGCGGACCGTCAGGAAATGGGCGCTGCTGCCCTTCTGCAGCGCGACGCGGCGGCCTTTCAGATCGGCCAGCGTCTTCAGCGGCGAATCGGGCTTGACGAGGATGGCCGAGCTGTCGGGCTTGGGCGGCTCGGCGCCGACATAGACCACGTCCTTGCCGGCTGCCTGCGCGAACACCGGTGGCGCGTCGCCCGTGGCACCGAACTCCACGCTGCCCAGGGCCAGGGCTTCCAGCAACTGCGGGCCGGCGGGGAACTCGATCCACTGGATGCGCGTGCCCGGCAGGCGCTGCTCCAGCAGGCCATAGCTCTTCAGCAGCGCGAGGTTGAGTGAGCCCTTCTGAAAGCCGACGCGCAATTGCGGCTGCGACTGCGCGCGGGTCCAGACTGCCGCCGTCGTCGCGAGGATGGCGACGGCGGCGCGCCGCGTCGTGTGGTGGCCGCTCATTTGCCCGCCTCCGCCAGCTTGGCTGTGCCGGGCAGGGCGTCGGCCACGCGGATGGACTTGGGGATCAGGCCCAGGGCATGGAAGGTGTCGGCGATCTTCTGCTGTTCGGCGGCGACGGCCGGCGTCAGCGGCTTCACGCCGAACTGGTAGCGCGTCAGGCTCTTCTCGACCACGTCGGGCTCCAGCCCCTGCAACGGGGCGATGACGGTCGCGGCGGCCTTGGTATTGGCTTTGAGGTAGTTGGCCTGGGCTTGCGTGTCCTCGAACAGCGCGCGGATGACCTGCGGCTGCTTCTCGGCATAGCCGCGCTCGGCCAGGTAGTAGGCGTAGTTGTTGACGATGCCGCGACCGTCGGCGAGCACGCGGGCGCCGCTCTGCTTCTCGACGGCGGCCAGGAAGGGATCCCAGATCACCCAGGCATCCACGGCGCCGCGTTCGAAGGCGGCGCGCGCATCGGCGGGCGGCAGGTAGACGGCCTGCACGTCGCTGAACTTCAGGCCCTGCTTTTCCAGCGCCTTGACGATGAGGTAGTGGACATTGCTGCCCTTGTTCAGTGCGACCTTCTTGCCCTTCAGCTCGGCGACCGATTTGATGGACGAGTCCTTGGGCACGACGATGGCTTCGGCCTCCGGTGCGGCCGGGTCGTACCCGATGTACACGAACTGGGCGCCTGCCGCCTGGGCAAAGATGGGCGGGGCCTCGCCGACAAAGCCCACGTCGACGGCACCGACGTTGAGACCCTCGAGCAGCTGCGGGCCGGCGGGGAACTCGACCCATTTCACGCTGACACCCAGGGGCGCGAGCTTCTTCTCCAGCGAGCCCGAGGACTTCTGCAGCGTCAGCAGGCTGGCAGATTTCTGGAAGCCGATGCGCAAGGTGGTCTGCGCCGAGGCGTGGAGGCTGGTGGCCGCAATCAACAGCGGCGCGGTCCAGCGGAGGAGAGAACGGAAAAGCATGAGTCGTGTCCTGTGCAAAAAGATCCCGGCGCCGAGGCGCACCCGATCAGCACCCAGTGGCGCCGGGATGAAGTCGCCGATCCCGTGCGGGAGGCGAGGAGACAAGCGGTGGTGTGTGCGGCGGAGCAGGCGTCAACAGCTGAGCGCGGGCTCCAGCCGCGTCGGCATTCGCGGTGAGCCCGAGGTGAGAGGAGCCAGGGCGCGGTCCAGGCGCGCGATCAGGTCGGGCTCGGGCACGAAGCCGCCCGCTTCATGGCGGCGCAGCTGGGCGTCGGTGGCGAACACGCCGTCCAGCACGTGGCGGGCACCTAGGGCCGACAGCACCGGCTTGAGGGCGTAGTCCAGGGCCAGGAAATGGGCCGGGCTGCCGCCGGTGGCCAGGGGCAGCACCAGCTTGCCGCGCAACGCGTCGGGCGGCAGCAGGTCCAGGAAGACCTTGAGCAGCCCGCTGTAGGCTGCCTTGTAGATGGGCGTGCCGATGACGACGAGATCGGCCTGCTCGACGGCCTGCACGGCCGCGGCGATGGCCCGGTCCTGCACATCCGCATTCAGCAGCGCGGCGGCGGGCAGGTCGCGCACCAGGATGTGGTCCTGCTGCGTGCCCCGGCCTTCCAGCCGCGTCAGCGCGAACTGCGTGAGCCAGGCGGAACGCGAGCGTTCGCTGGGGCTGGCGGAGAGGCTGGTGATGTGCATGGCGGCCTGATTCAATTCAGGCCGCAACGATAGGGAAGCCGCCTTCCTCGCGGAACGAAGGAAAAGCGGGATGCTTATGCGGGACGTGAAAGTAGGGCGCCGACGCCCCAAAGCCCCGTCGCCAGGGCTGCGGCCGCGGACAGGTTGGCTGCGGCGCCCAGGTCGTCCGCGAACCACAGCCACACGCCCGTGGCTGCAGCGGTCAGCACGAACAGGGCGACAGCCGCCATCCTCGCCCGGCGCGCTGTGGGCGGATCGAAGCGGGGCTGGCTCAGGCGGGCCTCGATGGGCAGGGCGGACGGCGCCGCGCCCGGGGGCATCCAGCCGGGCGACTTGAAGGGCACGCGCAGCTTGTCGGCCCAGCGCGGCGTGGCCCGCATGCGCCGCCACAGCTCGGCATAGAACTGCCCCACCGCGGCCAGCGGGTTCCAGCTCGCCAGCGGCTTGACGGTGCCGTAGACGCAGGGTTCGGTTTCTTCGGTGAAGCTGCCGAAGAGTCGGTCCCAGATGACGAAGATGGCCCCGTAGTTGCGGTCCAGATAGCACGGGTTCACGGCGTGGTGGACGCGGTGGTTGGACGGAGTCGACAGCACCCGGTCCAGCCAGCCCAGGCGGCCGATGTGTTCGGTGTGGATCCAGAACTGGTAGAAGAGCACGACGATGCCGGCCAGCGCGTACTGCGCCGTCGGCACGCCCAGCAGGGCCATGGGCAGGAAGAAGGGCGCACCCATCACCGAATACAGGCTCTCCTGGCGCAGCGCCGTGCTGAGGTTGAAATGCTCGCTCTGGTGGTGCACGGCATGGGCGGCCCAGAACAGCGCGCTCTCGTGGCTGGTGCGGTGCAGCCAGTAGTCGCAGAAGTCGTACATGACGACGGCCGCCAGCGCGCCGACTGCGCCCTGCCACGGCGTGCCGGGCAGCAGGGCCAGCCGGCTGTGCACGGCGGCGTAGAGGCCGGTCTGGAACAGCGGCGTGACGACGGCCACAGCCTGGCTGAGCAGGCCCTGGCTGAGGCTGCTGAGGGTGTCGGCCAGGCCGTAGGTGTTGTGGCCTCGCCGGCGGCCCCAGGCCCACTCCGCCAGCATCAGCAGCAGAAAGATGGGCAGCACGTAAAGCACGATCTCGGACATGCCTCAGAACTGGTGCCAGACGCTGACGATGAAGGATGGCTGGTCGCGGCTGTGAGTGAGGGGTGACTTGGCAGCCTGGCCGATGAGCCGCGTGTGCAGCCACTGGCCGTTGACCGACCAATGGTCCGAGAACTTGTGCTCGGCGCTCAGCGCGATGCTCCAGTCCTGCCAGCCGCTGTGGGGGTGGAACTCGGGCAGGCCGCTGGCCTGGGCCTCGCCAGGTCCGATGCCGAAGCTGCCACGCAGGTGGGCGGCGTTGGCATAGGTGGTGGCCAGGCTGATGGCCAGCAGGTCCTGGCCAACGGGGATGCCGCTGGTGGCTCCCAGCTCGAGCTGGTCACCGTTGTGGTGGCGGCCACTGCCCCAGGACAGGCCGGACTGCAGCAGCAGCTCGGGCGTGGCCTGCACATTGGCGAACAGCTGGGTGATCAGCCGCGAGCCGAGGCGATCAACGCCCGGTGGCGACTCGCGCCGCGAACGGCCCGACTGCGGCCACAGCCGTGCCCCCAGTTGCCAGTCCTTGGCGGCTTCGGTGCCCAGCAGCTGCCGCGCGGCGTTCCAGCCGATGCCGGTGTCGGTGGCCACGAAGACGCCGCTGGGGGACTCGTAGTCCAGGGCCGGCAGCAGGGTCTCGCGCTGGCGTGCACTGCCAGGCGCCCGCGGCCAGCCTCGCACCGACAGGCCGCCCGACCAGGTGGTCTCGGCCGGGGGCGCTTCCAGCAGCAGCAAGCTGCCGCCCGCGTGGGCCGCAAAGGAGATGCAGACCAGGCAGAGCGGGGCGCAGGAGCGGCGGAGGGCGTCGAGGCGGGTGAAAGGCATGGACAGGCCCTGTGCGTCGGGCCGGCAAGGCCGCGCCACTCTAGCCGCGAGGATCGCGGCCATCGGCGCCTGCTCAGGGCTTACAGCACCATGTCAGCCGCTGGCAAGTCTTGCGCAAGCTGGGCCAAGCATCAGCGTACGCCCTGCAGCGCGGCGCCGCGGGCCCGCACGACGGGCCAGTTCGCGACGATCCTGGTGCGGGTCAGCTCGACCTCGCCCTTTTCCTCGGCGGCCAGCACGGCCTCCTCGGAGGTCAACGTGTGCGGCGCGACGCCGGGCTTCCAGCGCACCATGGTCAGCACCCACAGCGGGCTGTAGCTCGCGTCGGCGTTGGCGCCGCCCACCGGCCGCGGGATGGAGGGCAGCACGGTGGCCTGCTCGTCATTGGGGAATTTGTAGGCCTTCTCGACCGGCATGCCGGGCTTGAGCGTGTCGGCCAGGGCGGGCACATAGTTGATGCCCTGCTTCTTGGCGATGCCGGGGTCGGAGATGTCGGTGCTGACGTAGTGCACGATCTCGCCCTCGAACCAGGCTTCCTTCAGCGGCAGGGTGACGACCTGGTCGGCGGCCAAGGCCGCGGCGGCAATGCCCAGCAGGCAGGCGGCGCCCAGGGCGCGGAGGGCAGGAGCGGGCATCGGGATTCCTCGGTGAAGCGAACCCACGATTCTTGCGATGCGGGTGGCCGAAGCAAGGTCAGACTGCGCGGCCGCGTCGACTTGCAGACGGATACAAACCCGGGTCTCAAGTCCTGAGCGGGCCTGCCGATACACGCGACATGAACATCGCCAACTCCACGGCCGTCAACACGGCCGTTACCCAGACCCAGGGCGAAACGGCCGATGCAGTCAACCTGCTGGTGCTGCGCAAGGCCCTGGATGTTCAACAGGACGGCGCCATGGCCCTGCTCAACGCGCTGCCGCAGCCGCCAGCGCTGGCCGCCGAAGGCGGCGTGGGGCGCCATCTGAACACCTACGCCTGATCCCGGGCGGCCTCCCTCTTTTGGGGGAGCTGGGGGGATGCTTCGTCACCCATCCCCCTTTGGCCCCACCAAGGGGCGATAGCCGCCTTGCGGCATGGCTTCGAGACTGGCTCCATCGAAACAGGAGCCACCATGACAGCCCCAACCGCTACCCCGCCCAGCCCCGACGCCTTGCAACCGGCGAGCGCCGCCATGACGCACATCACAGTGCCGGTGGCCGATGAAGAAGACGGGGAGGGTATCGAGCGCGACGCCGCTCGGACGGCCCTGTGAAGGCCAACAAGCCGGCGGGCTTTGCTGCGCTGCTGGAGAAGATGCCCAAGCGCTTTGTCGCAAGGTTCCGGCGCGTCGAAGAACGTGCTCAGCGCAAGCGTGAAGCCCAGGCCAAGCGGTTCGAGGAAGACTTCGGAAGCGCTGCTGCCGCCAAAGTGAAGAGCAGCAACCGGGAGGAGTGGCAGGACACGGTGGCCGCCCAGTTCAACCTCACGGTGGGAGACGACGAGTAGCGCCTGCCGGGCCTCGGCCGTGCTGGTCCCTCCGACAGGAATCGAACCTGTATCTGCCGCTTAGGAGGCGGCCGTTCTATCCATTGAACTACGGAGAGACTGCTGCTCGGCGTGTGGCCACGCCGTCGAGCGGCGCGCATTCTCTCATGGGGTCGCGAGGGCTTTCTGGCAGCATGCGGCACACAAGGAGACAGGGCCATGACGCATCACGGAAGCTGCCATTGCGGACGCATCAAGTTCGAGGTCGAGGTCGAGCCGGCCTCGGCGCTGTCTTGCAATTGCTCGATCTGCCAGCGCAAGGGTTCGCTGCTGTGGTTCGTGCCGCGCACGGCGCTGAAGCTGCTGACGCCGGATGAGAACGCCAGCAGCTATACCTTCAACCAACACGTCATCCGGCACCGCTTCTGCCCGACCTGCGGCATGCACCCCTATGGCGAGGGCAAGGGGCCGGACGGCTCGGCGATGGCGGCCATCAATATCCGCTGTCTGGAAGACATCGACCTGAAGGCCGTGACCATCACGGAGTTCGACGGTCGGTCGAAGTAGCGTCGAGCCGGCGAAAAAAAGCCCCGGCAGGGCCGGGGCTCAGAGGGGGTGAAGCTCGCTCAGGCGGCTTGCTTGCGGCGACGCAGGCCGGCAGCGGCCAGGCCCAGGCCGACCAGGGCCAGCGATGCCGGCTCGGGAACGGTGTTGGCGTTGACGTGAACGCGGTAGGCCAGCGATTCATTGCACGAATAGGCGCAGCCACCACCGATGTCGATGTCGGCCAGGCTCCATTGGCCGGCAACGCCTTGGTTCCAGTCGATCCAGGTGTACTGGGTGAACCAGGGCGTGGCCACGGCCACGTCGTGGGCCGGGGCGTTCTGGACGTAGGACACGTAGGCGCCGCTGGCCTCGTCGCGGTTGTTGCCGGTCACGTAGTCGACGTTGGCGCCGACGAACGAGAAGTTGTAGGCAGTCAGGCCGCCGATCTGGTCATAGATCGCCTTGGTCATGGCTTGCCAGCCATATGCTGCCTGCACGGAATAGTCGATGCCGCCGCCAGGCGTGGTGTGCTGGCTCCAGGGCGAAACCCAGGCCACGTCGTAACCGTTGATGGTGATGTAGGCGTTGCTCGGCAGTTCGGTCGTCATCAGCGGGGCGGCGATGGACGACTGGGCAATGGCCAGACCTGCAAGAGCGGCAACCAGGGCGATCTTCTTCATTCCAGGATTCCTTTTGAATTTTCAAGCGGCAGCTGCGATGGCTGATGCAGCCCGCAGTACCCAGCTTTAAGCAATCGTCATGCCAGCGTTTGCAAGCATTTGATTCAAAAGGATTCAATCCCTATATCTAGGGATTTCTGAACTTGTCTTGTAAAGAACGCCAACACCCGCGAACCGGGGCCGCAGGCGACGGTTCGTGAAGTTTGACCAGGCCGGTCAGAACTGGGTGACGAGGTGGGGCTGGCCGGCCACGCGCGTCAGCACGCGGCGCGGCTGGTGCAGGGTGCCGCCGCGCGTGGCGCGCGCCACAGCGGCCTGTACGGCGTCCAGCAGGGCCGCCAGGCGCGGGCGCTCGCCGTTGCAGCGCGAACGCGGAATGACCAGGGACAGATCCATGGCCTCGCTGGTCTGCAGTTCGAGGCTGGCGTTGACGACCAGCGTGGAAGGCGTGCTGAGGGAGACGTCGAGATCGGCATCGACCAGGTCGGCTTCGACCGGCAACAGCGGCACGGTCAGCGGGGAGAGGGATTCAGAGAACATGGTCGGAATCCTCGTTGAGGGATGTGACAGCCGTTGTCGGGCGCACCGCGCAGCGGCTGTAGGACGGCACCTGATCGCTCAGGCGTGCATCAGCGGCAGGGCCTGCTTGACGATGGGTTTGTCGAACAGGCGACCGATCAGCGCGCGGGCGAAGAAGTAGTCGTTGCGCAGCTTGTCGCCGAGCGCATCAAGGCCGACGCGGCCCTGCGGGTCGCAGGGGATGTCCAGCCCGGCACTCTGGGCCGACAGGGGCTCGAAGTGCAGCAGATGGGTGGGCTCTGCCTCGGCTGGTAGAGCTTCAGCGAGCGTGGTCTTGGCGGCGAATTTCGGCTCGGGCTGCGGTGCGGGCACCGGCATGACGATCGCGTCTTGTTGGGAAGCAAGCCTGGACTGAGACATCGTGATCCTCCTTCGGCATCACAGCGGTGAAGCTGTGATTCAAATTTCGTCCTTGTCGGCCTTCAGATGTGTAGGCAGGCGAGGGCGGAGGAGGGGGCTTGCGGCGCGTCGCTCTGTAGGAGGGCGCTGGCTGATGGCCGATGTGCAGACCGTATCGACACGGCTTTGTCTTACAGCGCAGGCCGAGAGGTGCCACTCATGCCATTTGGCCAGCATGCCGGACGTCCTGCCTCAGTCCCATTTCCATTGCCAGATCAGGTCCAGCGCGTTGTCCTCACCACCCTGTGCGCGCAAGGTGAACCGCTGGGCGATGCGGTAGATGAGCTGCCAGCTGCCTGTCGTCGCGTTCAGCCCGCGCTCATAGCCCACATACCAGCGCCGCGAGATCTGCTTGCCCAGGCGCACGATGGTGGCCTTGGTGTCGTCATCGCTCTGCGACAGCGACAGCTCGTCCAGGCCGAGGTTGCGCAGCACCTTGCCGGTCGGGCCTTCGCCTTCGCCGCTGAGCAGGGCCAGGGCGGCGCGCTGCAGCAGGGCCGTGTCGGTGCGGCCCAGGCCGTCGGGGCCGCGTCCCAGCAGCAGCCAGGAGAGCTTGTCGGTGTCGCTCATCTCGGGCTCGGAATACAGGCTCACACGCGGCGCCAGCGCGGTGCCGGTGACGTAGACGCCGACGCGCACGTCCAGGTTGGGGCGCACGGCGCGCAGGTCCAGCGACGGGTTGTCGTAGGCGCCGGTGAAGCGGATGTCGCCGCGCTCGATGTCCAGCTTCTGGCCGTAGGCCGCGTACTGGCCGCCGTGGGCGTCGAGCTTGCCCGCCACCCGCAGCGGGCCGTTGTTCTGGCTGACCTGCAGCTGGCCCCGCAGCGTCGTGGCCAGGCCGCGGCCGCGCACCTTGAAGTCGTCGCCGAAATCGAGGGCGATGTTGACGGTGCTGTTGCGCGCGGCCTTGGGGGCGGCAGGCCCGGTGGGCGCCCCGTCACTCGCTGGGCGCGGCCCGCGCAGCACCGTGACGTCGTCGGCCAGGGCCGGTGCGTCGGAGCGGCTGAAGTCGAACAGGCCCTCGTCGGCGCGCAGCTTGCCGTCCAGCTTCAATCCCTTGGCGTCGAGGTCCAGCGTGGCCTCGCCGCTGGCGACGAGGCGGCGGTCCACGCGCGACAGCACGCGCAGCTTGTCGGCCGTGATGCCGATATGCGCCTTGGGCTGCGCGCCCAGCTCGGCCGTGCCGCTGGCACGCAGCCAGCCATCGCCGCCGCGGGCCTCGAGCTTGGACAGCTCGGCGTGCTGGCCCTTGAGGTCGAGCACGAAGCGGCCCTCGGTCACGTCGACGCCATAGAGCAGATGGCGCAGGGCCAGGTTCTCGCCCTCGGCGCGGCCGTTGAGGTCGGGCGCGCCCAGTCGCCCCGACAGCTGCACGGTGGCCGCGGCGCGGCCGCCCAGGCGCCAGCCGGCCGGCACCCAGCTGCCCCAGGTGCCGAGGTGGGCGACATTGGCCTGCAGCACGCCCTGCACCGGTGTCTGCGCGTCGGGCCAGAGGCCGGTGGGCCGCAGCGTCAGCGCGCCGCCCAGGCTGCCGAGCTCGCTGCCGGCGATGCCCTGGGCGAATTGCCAGACACCGTCCTTCACGTTGACGGCCAGGCGCAGATCGGTCAGGCCCAGGGCGCGCTGGCCGAACTCGTCGGTCACGCGCAGGTCGCCGCCCTGGCGCTCGATCAGAAGCTCGGCCGTCAATCGGTCGTTCAGCAACAGCGAGGCATGGCCGGTCACGCGCAGGTCGCCGCCCCAGCCGAAGTCGGGCTGCCAGCGCGCCAGCAGCGGCGCGGCGGCCAGGTCCTCCAGTTGCAGATCGGCACGGGCTTCGGGGTGCTCACCGCCAGTCCAGCTCAGGCTTTGCCAGCGCACGAAGGCGCCACCGACCTCGGCGCGGCCGGGCTCGGCCTGCAGGCGCGGGCCGTCGCTGGCCCAGCGCAGATTGATGTCCTTGGCCGCCAGCAGCGGCGGCGTGTTGGGGCGCAGCGGCCCGATGTCGATGCGCGCCACGCGGCCGGTCCAGGCCTGGCCATCCCAGCGGCCGCGCGCCTGGAGCTGGGCGTTCAGCGCGAGGTCCTCCGACTCGCGGGTGACCTTGCCCTTGACCTCGGCCTTCACGTCGTGGCCGCTGCGCCGGCCCTGCAGGTCGATCCTGGCGCTGGAGAGCTGGGCCAATGGGTCGCGCAGCTGGCTGATGTCCAGGTTGAGCGCGACGGGGCCATCGCCATCGACGCCGGGCAGGGGCAGCTCCCAACGCGCCTTGATGCTGGCGATGCTGGTGCCCAAGGCCTTGGCCGAGGCGAGGGCCAGCTTGCCACTGCCGCCCAGCTGCCAGCCCTTGGCGCCCCGCATCAGCTGGTAACTGCCTTCACCCTCGCCCTGGCCGGCGATGGGCTGCTGCCCGAACAGGGCCAGCAGCGGATTCAGTTCGGCCAGAGCACCGGCCTTCAGCCGGGCCGTGCCGGTGACCGCCTCGGCCCGGGCTTCGCCCTGGGTCTGCACGCGGTTGTTGCCCAGGCGGCCCTCGACGTCGAAGACGGCCGGGTCGGCGGCGCGCTCGCGCTGCAGCTTGATGCGGCCCTCCAGCGGCAGCCCGGCGAACTGACCGGGCAGCAGGCGGACATAGGCGTTGCCGCTGAGCGTGTTCAAGGTCTTGCCGCGCACATCCACGTCCGCCTCGGCATTGAGGCGCGTCGGACCGGGCAGGCGGGCCCAGGCCGATCCAGGGACGCCGCGCCACAGCAGATGGGGGTCGAACTGGCGCAACTGGGCCTTGAGCTGGGCAGCGCCGGCGGTGCTGCTGGTATCAATGCGGCCGCTGGCCTGTAGGGTGGCGTCGCCACTGGCCAGGCGGGCATCCTCGATCTGCCACTTCGTGCCTTCGCCGCGCAGCTGGGCCTTCAGCCGCAGCGGGCGGTTCTCGATCGTGCCGGCGAGGTCGAGCTTGGCATTCAGCGGGCCGGCCTTGCTGCCGGCGAGGGTCAGCGGGCCGTCCAGGCGCGCGGGTGTGGCGCGCGCATCCAGGGCCTCGGGTCTCAGCCCTTGTACCCGGGCGTCGAGCTGCCAGCGGCCGTCGGCTTCGCGCAGGCCCTTGCCCTGCACGCGACCGCCGCCGGGCAGCTCGGCATCCAGGGCGGTCAGGCGCAGGCTGGTGGGCTGGTCGGGGCGGCCGGCCAGGGCGATGACGAGGCGGGTGACGGGCAGGGCGCCCTGGTCCCAGCGGCCGGCGCCGGCGTTGTGCAGATCGGCCTGCAGCGTCGCCTCGGCATCGCGGGCGGGTGCCTTCAGCTGGGCCTCGCCGCTCAGCGCGGTGCGCGGCAGGCCCGGCATCAGGGCGGCCAGGTCGAGCTTGTCGGCCTTCAGCTGCAGGGCATTGACGGGCCAGGGCGCGAAGGGCTGGACTTCACCGTCGGCTTTCAGTGTCTGGTGGGCCGCTTCCAGTTCGGCCTTGGCCTTGAGCTTGGCCAACGGTCCGGTCACGGCGGCGATCGCCGTCCAGGGCAGGTCGGTGGCTTCGGTCTGCTGCACACGCAGCGTCGCATCGGTCTGCAGTGGTGCCGCGGTCTCGATGCGGGCCTTGCCGGCCAGCGTCAGGTGTTGCCAGCGCGCGGCCTTGAGCTGGATCTCGTGTGTGCCGCGGCGCGGCAGGTCGAGCTGGGCGTCCAGGCCGAGCAGAGGCGGCTGGTCGGGCGACCAGCTGAGTTTGGCGACGCGCAGGCTGGCGATCTGCACGCCGATGGGCAGGGTCAGGTCGGGTGGCAACACCAGGGGCTTGTCGCTGGCCTGGCTGCGGATGACGACCTCGTCCACCGCCAGCTCGCGGGCCAGCAGCAGGCCGCTGCTGGCCGTCAGACCCAGGCCCTTCCAGTGCAGGCCGCGCAGCTCGGCCGAGCCGCCGGTCCATCTGATGACGAGGCGGCGGGCGCTGAACTCGCCCATCAACGAGCCTTGCGGCGCCTCGATCTGGATGCCGGGCAGATGGGCCAGCAGCCAGGCGCCGCCGGACGGCCGCTGCAGCAACCAGAAGATGAAGCCGGCAGCCAGCACCAGCACCAGCACCAGTGCGATCAGGAAGGCGCGCAGCACGCGCAGGGAGCGCCTCACAGCGTGATCCCCACACTGTTCGGCGCAGTCGCAGCGTCTGGCTTCATAACGTGATCCCCACGCTGAAGTGCAGCCGCCACTTGCCGGTCTCCTGCGCCCGAGCCACGTCCACGCGCAGCGGCCCCACCGGGCTGCGCCAGCGCACGCCGACGCCATAGCCGACGACGGGGCTGTATTCCCCCCAGCGCCGGGCAGCATTGCCGGCGTCGATGAATGCCGCGCCCCACAGGGCCGGGAAGCTCGGCATGATGGGGTGCGCGATCTCCAGGCTGCCGGTGGCCATCACGCGGCCGCCAACGGTCAGGCCGGCATCGTTCTGCGGGCCGAGGCTGCGATAGGCATAGCCGCGCACGGACTCGTCGCCGCCGGCCAGGAAGAGCAGTTTCTCGGGCACGCCGACCTGCTGCCTGGCGATGACCTGGGCGACCTCGGCGCGTGCCGACGCGAACCAGCCGCCGAAGGGCTTGTAGACGCCCAGCTTGAACTGCATGCGGCCGAAGGGCCCGCTGCTGTCGGTGCCGCCGCCCTTGGCATAGCCGAAGCCGACCAGGGCCAGGGCCTGATGGCCGTCGGTGGGCAGCAGGGTGCTGTCCAGGCGGCGGCGAATCCACTGCTGGTTGATGGACAGGGCCAGGTTGGTGTTGACCTGCTGGCCTTCGGTCTCGCGGGCGCGCAGCAACTCGACATAGCTGAGGCGTTCGTCACGCGTCGATTCGTAGAGGCGGCCCAGGCGGATGCCGAGGTTGGTGGCGATGGTGTCGCCGGTGCGGTCCTGCTCGAACTGCAGAGACGCGAGATTGCGGTGCAGGTCGGGCTGGGGATGCGAGCTGAGCTCGAACTCGGCGCCACTCAGCTCACGGCTGAGCTGCAGCTTGCTGCGCAGGCGCACCGGCAGGTCGAAGGGCCGGCGATGCAGATGCTCGACGCTGACGCTCTGGCCGGTGTTGCTGTGATAGCCGACGGCCGCCGTGGCCTGCTGCAGGGCCGACTCCGTCACGGTGACCTGCACCGGCGTCGTGCCATCGGCGTCGGGGGTCTCGGACAGCAATTGCACCCGCACCGCGTCGAAGAGCTGGGTCTTGGCCAAGCGCTCCTGGAATTCGGCCAGCTTCTGCTCGGTGTAGCCATCGCCCTTGTCGAAGCCGGTCAGACGCTCGATGGCGTCGCGGCTCTGGCGCTTCAGCCCCTCGATGCGCAAGGCGCCCAGCCTGGCGCGGTTGCCGCTGGCCAGCACGAGGTGCAAGTCGGCCGTCTGCGCTTCGGGGTCGACACGGGCGGCGGTCTCGCCCCAGCGCGCCAGCGGGTAGCCGCCGTTGCGGGCACGCAGCAGCACATCGCTCTTGGCCGAGGCCCATTGCTGCTGGGTGAAAGCGGCGCCCTTCTTCAGCGGCCAGGCGCTGCGCAGGCTTTCGCGCAGGGCCTTGGCCTCCTCGTCGGCCAGGCCTTCGGTGAATTCGATGTCGAGTTCGCCGACCCGCGTCAGCGGCCCCGGGGTGACCTTCAACAGCAGCCGCGTCTCGTCCGCCGGGTCGCGGTCCACATCGGCCTTGGCGCTGAAATAGCCTTCGGTCTCCAGCAGGCTTTCGGCCTGGGCCGGTGCGGCCGCGGCCAGGCGGGCCAGTTCGACCTTGCTCAGTGCAGCCTCGCTGGCGCGGTAGCGGGCGAGATCGAGGTTCTGGGCCAGCAGGCTCTGCAGCGCGCCGGCATCACGGCTGTCGCCGTCGATGCGGATGTCCAGGCTGTAGACGGCCGGCGCGTCGGCCGGGATGTCGGGCGCCGGGGGGGCGGGAGCCTGGGGCGGGGCCTGGGTCGCGCAGGCACTGAGCAGCACTGCAAAAAGCACTGCAAAAGGCAGTGCGACGAGACGCGTCATTTGCTGAGCAGCCGCATCGCGCCTTCGAGGCCGGAGAGGGTCAGCGGGAACATGCGCTGCTGCATCAGCTGCTGGATCAGCGCGATGCTCTGCCGGTACTGCCAGACGCCTTGCGGCTCGGGGTTGATCCACGCGTACTTGGGGAAGGCGTGGGTGAGGCGCTGCAGCCACTCGGCGCCGGCCTCGTCGTTGTTGTATTCGACGCTGCCGCCCACCTGAAGGATCTCGTAGGGGCTCATGGTCGCGTCGCCGACGAAGATGAGCTTGTAGTCGCGGTTGTACTTGCGGATCAGGTCGAAGGTGTTGAGCTTCTCCGCGAAGCGGCGCCGGTTGTTCTTCCAGACGAAGTCGTAGACGCAGTTGTGGAAGTAATAGAACTCGAGGTGCTTGAACTCGCTCTTGGCGGCGCTGAAGAGTTCCTCGACGCGATGGACATGCTCGTCCATGGTGCCGCCGACGTCCATCAGCAGCAGCACCTTGACCTTGTTGTGGCGCTCGGGCTGCATGCGGATGTCCAGCATGCCGGCGTTGGCCGCCGTGCCGTGGATGGTGCCGTCCAGGTCCAGCTCCAGCTCCGAGCCTTCGCGCGCAAAGCGGCGCAGGCGGCGCAGGGCGACCTTGATGTTGCGCGTGCCGAGTTCCAGCGTGTCGTCGTAGTCCTTGTAGGCGCGCTGCTCCCAGACCTTGACGGCACTCTTGTTGCCGCCGGCGCCGCCGATGCGTATGCCTTGCGGGTTGTAGCCACTGTTACCGAAGGGGCTGGTGCCGCCGGTGCCGATCCAGCGGTTGCCGCCCTCGTGGCGCTCCTTCTGTTCCTCGAAACGCTTCTTCAGCGTCTCCATCAGCTCGTTCCAGCCCATCTTCTCGATGGCGGCCTTCTGCTCGGGCGTGAGCTCGATCTCCAGCTGCTTGCGCAGCCACTCCAGCGGCACCTCGGCCGTGAAGTCAGTCAGCATCTCCACGCCCTTGAAGTAGGCGGAGAAGGCGCGGTCGAACTTGTCGTATTGGGTCTCGTCCTTGACGAGGCTGGTGCGGGCCAGGTGATAGAAGTCGTCGATGCTGGCCACGCCGCCGTTGTCGGGGCCGCCGATGACGCCGGCCTGCAGGGCCTCCAGCAGCGTCAGGTACTCGGGCACCGTCACCTTGAGCTTGGCGGCACGCAGCGTGTAGAAGAACTGGATCAGCATGGGCGCGGACTCGGGGACTGCAGGTCGAAAACGATTATGCAGTGCGAGTCTTGCGCCAGCTTAGGGATGGCGCCATGCCCGTATCCGTTGGTTCTGCGGCGTTGCGGGCCGAGCGCCGGGCCGCTCCCTAGCCGGCCCGCCTTGGGCGATGTGCTTGCGGCTCAATGCCGCAAGCATCGCCGTCCCCTCGGGGGACCGACCAGACTCGCTCGCGTCCAGCGATGCGAGGGTGGGCGAGGGGCTTTCAGTTACAGGGCTCGACGCGGAACTCGACGCGCCTGTCCAGCGCGTCCACTGCGTTGTCGCTGCCGCTGCCCACCAGGTTCTCGCGCCAGCCCATGCCGCTGGCCTTGGTGCGCTGGCCCAGGCCCGACGACTCGGAGGCCAGGCGCTGCTGGATGAAGGTGGCGCGCTGCAGCGACAGCGTGTCGTTGGTCTGCTCCGAGCCGGTGTGGCTGGTGTGGCCGACGATGACCATGCAGACCCGGGCGCCGGCGCCCTCCTTGGCGATCTGGCGCAGCCACATCGGATAGGGGCCGCTGATCTTGGGGTCGGACCAGAACTCGGTGCTGCCGGGGTTGAAGAGGAACTTCACATCCAGCTTGTTGGCGCGCAGACCATAGGCCACGATCTGGCCGAAGGCCGACTCGGCCTCCGCGATGCGCCCGAGCTTGACGTTGTTGAGATAGATGCCGTTGAGGGTGCGCAGCTGCTCGCCGCCGGTCTGGCCGCGGGCCTCCTGGTACTTGGCCAGCGACTCCTGGTAGCGCTCGGAGTTGTAGAGGGAGCCGGCCTCGTTGATGACACTGGCCACCGCGACGCGCTCCATGTAGACGGCATTGGCCGCGCTGCCCGGCGGCGTCGACGAGGTGCTGATATAGCCCTCGATGACCTTGTCCTTCACCAGCACCGGGCTGTCCTGGTAGATGGCCAGCGGCGTGTGGTTTAGGCCGTCATCGCGAGCCAGCGCCGAGGCCTGTGCCACCACCTGGCCCGTCTTGATCTCCACCAGGGCCAGGTTGATGTTCAAGGGCCGCTTGACGGCGGTGCCGGGCTGGCGGGTCAGGGTGCCGGTCAGCAGGTACTGGACCTTGGCCAGGTTTTCGGTCTTGAAGGGCAGCAGGTCGAAGCCGCCTTCCTTGCGTGCCGCCAGGCGCTCGCCGATGCGGCGCTCCAGCAGCTGGGTGGTCTGGGTCTGCTGGCCGCTGGCCGCGTCGATCATGGGATCGACGACGACGTTCTTGCGAACGATCTTGGACTCCATCTTGGCCAGGAAGGCGGGCAGTTTCTGGGTCTGGGACACCAGGCCATCGGTGGCGATGACGACGGCCTCGCTGAAGGACCGCTCATTGGTGGACACCGTGGGCTGTGTCGGCCCCGTGGCGAGGCAGCCTGCGAGGACGGCCATGCAACCGAGGGCGATCACGCGCCCCAGGTGCGCTGAAAAATTGATGCGATTCGTGTGGCCGGCGCTACTCATCGACATTCCTTCTTCAGGTAAGCGGCCTCACTCGCAGTTAGGGGTTCCAGTGACGCCTTTTGCAGAATATCACTGCATTTCGCACCTTTCGTGGCAACAGGCGCGGGGGCGGGCGCCGCAGGACGCGGCTTGGGCACAGCCGGTGCGGGCGCGGGTGTCGGCGCTGGCGCGGGTGCCGGCTCAGGGGCTGGCGCGGGTGCCGGGGGCGGCGGTGCTGCAGAGGCGGCCGTGTCTGGCGCCGAAGCCGCGGAAGCTGCCGGAACGGCGGGGCTGGACGCGATGGGTGCAGGCGGCGGTGCCAAAGCGGGGGTCAAGGCGGGTGCCGATGCCGGCAAGGGCGCCGGCGGCAGCTCGGCGGGGGCCGGTGTGGAGAGCAGGCGATAGCCGCCCCAGGCCAGCACGCCCAGGCCGGCCGCGCCGGCCAGGCCCAGGATGAGGCCGCGGCGCGATGCCGGCGGCGTGACCACGGCAACGGGGGGCTGCGCGGGATCGGGCAACGGACGATGCGGCGGCGGTGCGGGCCGCACCGGTGGGGGCGGCGGCACGGGAGCCAGCGCGGGCGCCGACGGTTGGGTGCGTGTCGGCTCGCGTGGTGCCGGCGACTTGCTGCCCGGTGCCGCCTGCGTCGGGTCGAAGTCCGGCATCAGCACCGTTTCGTCGCCTGACGGCAGGCCCAGAGCCTCCAGTTCGAGCAGATCGATGGTCTGCGTGTCGTGGGCAGTCAGCAGGGCGCGGAACTCGGCGATGGATTGCGGCCTGTCCTTGGGATGGATGGCCAGCGCGCGGTCGATGGCCGCGAGGAAGGCGTTGCCGCAGCGGCCGGCCGCCACGGTGGCGAGCGGGCGCAACTGGTCGTCGAGGAGGCGCTCGACGGAGGCCACCGTGCGGCGGCCGCTGATGGCGGCGTAGAGCACGCTGGCCAGCGCGAAGATGTCGGTCCAGGGGCCCTGCGTGACGCCCGGCATGTCGCCGTACTGCTCAATGGGCGCGAAGCCCGGCTTGAGCATGGCGGTCAGGGCGTGCGTGAGATCGCCGATGACGCGGCGTGCGGCGCCGAAGTCCAGCAGCAGCGGCCCGTGGTCGGTCAGCAGGATGTTGTCCGGCGCGATGTCGCGGTGGTAGCAGTGCTCGTTGTGCAGCACCTCCAGCGCATCCAGCAGCGGCATCAGCCAGGCACGCACCTCGTTCTCGGTCGCCGGCCTCCCGAGCTTGGCCAGCGCGTCCTTCAGCGTCTGCCCCTGGTAGTAGGGCATGGCCATGTAGGCCGTGCCGTTCTGCTCCCAGAACTGATGCACCTTGAGCAGGGCGGGGTGGTCGAAGCGGGCCAGCAGCTTGGCCTCGTTGACGAAGCTCCTCAACCCGATCTGGAAGGTCTCTTCGTGCTCCGCCGACTTGACCAGCACCGTCAGCGACCGGCCGGCACGCGCCGCCATCGACGAGGGCAGGTATTCCTTGATGGCGACCTGCCGCTCCAGCGCGACGTCGGTGGCGAGATAGACGATGCCGAAGCCGCCTTCACCCAGCACGCGGTCGATGCGGTAGTCGTGCAGGCGGGTGCCGGCCGGGATGGTGTGCCCGGGCGTCAGCTTGACGCCCATGGCGACGGTTGGCTCTTCCGGGTCTTCTGGCGCGGGGCGCCCGGAGGGGTCGGCTGGCGCTGCGCTCATTGCCGCAGCGCCACCGGGGGCTGGGCGGCGCGCAACGTTTGCAAGGACGGGGTCGGCATGGGCGCTTGGCTAAGGGGGCGGCAAGGTTGAAAACGATTATGCAGTGCGATATTCCCGCGCCTTTGCAGGCTGCATGGCTAGTATGGGCCGCATGTCGCTCGCACAGGACCGCCCTTGAAAGCCATTGCACCGCCCGGCGCGGACGCCATGCTGCTGCGGCTCGTCGAGTCGCTGGAGATGGAAGACGGCCGCTGGCGGGCACGGCAGGGAGACTGGCAGCTGGACAGCCATTTCCAGCCGGTGTTCAGCTTCCCGCACCGGCGCGCCGTGGGCTACGAGGCGCTTCTGCGCGTGTCCGACCCGACCGGTCAGTCCGTCTCGCCGCTGAAATTCTTCGAGCAGCTGCGCAGCTTCGACCAGCAGTGGGCGGCCGACCGGCTGTGCCGGCTGCTGCATGTCCACAACTTCGTCCATCAGGCCGGAGATGAGGGGTGGCTCTTCCTCAATATTCATCCCGCGGTCTTCGTGCATGGCGCCCAGCAGAGCCTGGCGCTGGAGTCGTCGGTGCGCACCATGCAGTCCCTGGGCCTGCCCATGCACCGCGTCGTGCTGGAGGTGACCGAGGACGTCATGGCCCAGGAGGCCGACTTCGAGCGTGCCGTCGCCAATGTGCGCGAGACCGGTTGCCTGCTGGCCCTGGACGACTTCGGCGCGGGTCATTCCAACTTCGACCGCATCTGGCATATCCACCCCGAGATCGTGAAGCTGGACCGCAGCCTGCTGCGCCGCGCCTGCGGCTCGCCACGCATCGCCCGCGTGCTGGCCCAGATGGTGTCGCTGCTGCACGAGTGCGGGTCGTTGGTGCTGCTGGAAGGCGTGGAGACGCGCGACGAGGCCATGCTGGCCTTGGATGTGGACGTCGACATGGTGCAGGGCTTCGTCTTTGGCCGGCCGGTGCCGGGCATGCTCGGGCCCGAGGGCGCGTCGGAAGAGATCGAGGCCATCTGGACGCTGCTGGACGAGCGCCATGCCGGCACGCGGCGCGCGCATGCCGGCCATGTGGCGCCTTATCGCGAGGCCCTCAAGCGTGCCCAGGCGCGGCTGCAGGCCCTGAGCCTGCCCGATGCCTGCGCCGAACTGCTGGCCCTGCCGGGTGTGCAGGTCTGCTTCCTGCTGGACGAGCAGGGCCGCCACCTGGCCGACCCTTTGCTGCCGCCCGGCGTGGCGCATGCGTCGCTGGACCCGCGCTTCGAGCCGCTCGGACGTGCCGGCGAGGCGCGCTGGGCGCGGCGGCCTTATTTCCGCCGCGCGCTGGACGAGCCGGGCGTCGTGCAGATGACGCGGCCATATCTCAGCCTGCATGGCGCGCAGATGTGCGTGACGCTGTCGGTCGCCTCCCGCGGGCCCGGTGGCAGCCTGCAGGTGCTGTGCACGGACATCGACTGGCTCAGCGACCCGGGCTGAAGGTCTGGCGGAAGAAGCTGCCCGGCAGCCAGTGCGGCCGGCCGGATTCGTTCGCCACTTCCATCACCACTTCCGCCTGCAACTGGGCAAAGCGCTGCACGGCGCGCCAGTGGAAGGGCTGGCCGAGGTCGTCGCCGGGCTGGTGGTAGCGCTCGCGGCGGAACTCGCTCATCAGCGCGTTGCCGTCTTCCCTGGCATCGAAGGACGCGCCACCCGGCCCCAGGATGATGGCCGGGATGCCCTGGCGCACGAAGCTGTACTGGTCGGAGCGCGTGAAGCGGCTCTGCTCGGGCATGGGGTCGGGCGAGGTCTGCAGCCCGAGACGGCGGGCCACGCGCGCAGCCGCGGCGCCCAGGGTCGAATGCTCGGCGCCCAGCGTGACCACGTCCCTGAAGTCGTGCAGCAGGATGGGCATGTCGATGTTGATGGCCGCCACCAGCGAGCCGGCCGGCACCGGTGGATGGCTGGCGAGGTAGGACGAGCCGAGCTCGCCCTTCTCCTCGGCCGTCAGCGCGGCGACGATGACGGAGCGCTGCGGCCGGGCCTGGACCAGCAGTCGCGCCGTCTCCAGCAACAGGGCCACGCCCACGGCGTTGTCCATGGCGCCGGGGTAGATCACATCGCCCTTGCGACCGAGATGGTCCAGATGAGCCGTCAACAGCAGGTGCTCATGCCTCAGCCGCGGGTGGCTGCCCTCGATGCGGCCGACGATGTTGTGGCTGCCTGCCTGGCCGTGGATGCTGTCTCGGACAAGGCGTGCGCTCAGGCCCAGATCGCCGCGCGGTATCGGTCGGCCGGCTTCGGCATCGGCCACCAGTTGGGTGTAGTCGGCGGTCAGGCTGGCCAGCAGCTGCGGCGCCTTCTGCAGGCTGAGGTTGGCACGGCCCAGCAGGCCCGGCACGTCACTGCCGGCGCGGCCCTCGGGCGTCAGCCATTCCATGTCCAGGCCGTCGACAAAGCGGCGGCCGTTGTGGAAGGGGGCGACGATCTCGCTACGCGGCGTGGCCAGCCGGAAGACGGCGATGGCGCCGCGTTGCACGGCCAGCTCGGCCTTGGTGCGACCACTGCTGAAATGCGCGCCTTCCTCGGTCGGCAGCCGTGGCGGGCGGCCGGACAAGGTCACGACGATCTTGCCCTTGACGTCCAGACCGGCGTAGTCGTCCAGGCCGAACTTCGGCGCGGTGATGCCGTAGCCGACAAAGACCAGCGGCGCGCTGAGTTCGGAGCGGGCCAGGTGGATGTCGGGGCCGGTCAGGAAGTCGTCCAGCCAGGCCAGGCTTTCGCAACTGTCACCGCGGCACAGCTCCAGCGTGGGTGGCTTGCCGAGGTCCAGGCGCGCCGTCTTCAGCGGCACCGCCTGGGCATAGCCGCCGGCCTCGCCCAGGGGTTGCAGGCCGAGCTGTGCGAACTGGGCCGCTACGTACTGGGCGGCCATGTCGAAGCCGCGGGTGCCGGCCTCGCGGCCTTCCAGCAGCGGGTCGGCCAGGAAGCGCAGATGGGCCTGCAGGCGGCGCAGTTCGGCCTGGGGTGGCCGGCTGCGCGCGGCCGCGGGCAGGGCGGCCGCTGCCAGCACGGCGGCAGCGGCGTCCAGCAGGCCGCGCCGCTTCATCGCTGGGTGTGCTGTTCCAGCCAGGCGAAGAACTCGCCGTACCAGAGCCGGCTGTTGCGCGGCTTCAGCACCCAGTGGTTCTCGTCCGGGAACCACACCAGGCGCGAGGGCACGCCGAGGGACTTCAGCGTGTTGTAGTAGGCCAGGCCCTGGGCATCGGGCACGCGGTAGTCCATGGCGCCGTGAATGACCAGGGTGGGCGTCTTGAAGTGTTGGGCAAAGGCATGCGGGCTTTGCGAGGCCACGCGGGCCGGGTCGTCCCAGTAGGCGGCGCCCAGCTCCTTGCGGTGCCAGCCATAGGCGTCGTCGGCATACATGGCCTGCCAGTCGTAGCAGCCGGCGTGGCAGACATAGGCCTGGTAGCGGCCGGCCTTCACATGGCCGTTCATCCACGCCACCATGTAGCCGCCATAGCTGCCGCCGGTGGCGACGATGCGCTTCCTGTCCACCCAGGGCTTTTTCAGCAGCCAGTCGGTGCCGGCCTCAACGTCCTGCAGCTCGTACTCGCCCCAGTGGCCGGTGATGCTGTCCAGGAACTCGAAGCCGTAGCTTGACGAGCCGTGGTAGTTCACGCAGGCGACGACATAGCCTTGCGCGGCGAAAGCCTGGTGGTTCCAGCGCCAATGCCAGCTGTCGCCGAAGGCCGTGTGCGGACCGCCGTGGATGACATGCATGACGGGCCACTTCTTCTTCGCGTCGAAGCCCGGCGGGTAGATCAGCCACATCGGCACGTCGTCGCCGCGTGCGCCTTTGACGGTCACTTCTTCATGCCGACCAAAGCGGTGCTCGGCCAGGCGCGCGTCGTTCAGCGCCTCGATGCGGCGCACGCCGTCGTCGCCCAGCACCGACAGCCGCGGCGGGAACTGCACGCTGTCGTGGTTGATGACGACGAAGTCCGCCGCGAGCGAGAAGCTGCCGACATGGCCGCCCTGGAAGATGGGTTCGGCCAGGCGCTCGCCCAGGGCGAACTGCCACAGGTGGCGGCAGCCGCGCTCCTCGGCGGCGAAGAGGACGCTCTGGTCGTCCTCGGTCCAGCGCAGTGGCGCGCTGACTTCGTGGTCCCAGTCTTCACTGAAGACGGCCCAGCGTCCCTGCTGATCCAGCACGGCGAGCTGATTCGGGCGGTTGTGGCCCAGGGCCTGGTGGCTGGCGAGGACGGCGAGGTGGGCACCGCCATGGCTGTAGCGCGGCGCACCGAAATCCCAGCCGCCGTCCTGCAGCAGGGTGGCCGCCTGGCGCGTGCGCACATCGATCTCGGCCAGCGCGAAGCGGGCATCCAGCTTCTTCTCGGCGCCCGGATCAAAAGCGAAGGCGATGCGCTTGCCGTCGGGCGAGACGTCGAAGGCGTTGGCATCGGGCTCGGCGCGGCTCAGCTCCCAGGCCGTGCCTTCGAAAAGGTCGCGGGCCTTGCCGGTCTCGATGTCCATGACATGCAGATGCGGCACCCGGCCCATGGGCACGTGGTGGTCCCAGAAGCGGTAGAGGGCCTCGTCGGTGACGTAGGCGGTCTCCTTGCGGGCCTTGAAGTCGTGCAGGGCCTGGTCTTGCGCGGCGGCCTTCAGCCCGGGCCAGACCCATGACACGAAGGCGATGCGCCGGCCATCGGGGAACCACTTGAAGGACTCGACGCCGGTGGGAATGTGGCCGACCCGGCGTGCCTCGCCGCCATCCGGCGGGATCACATAGAGCTGGGTCTCCTCATCGCGCTGGCCACCCTGTTCGCGCCGGGCCGTGAAGGCGATCAGGTCGCCGCGCGGGCTCCACTGCGGGTTGCCGTCCTTCTCGCCGGCCTCGGTCAGGCGGCGCGGTTCACCGCCCAGCGTCGAGAACAGCCACAGGCTGCTCTGGGCCTTGTTGGTCTCCATGGCGTAGCGCGTGACGCCGGCGACGGCCTGGGCGCCATCGGGGCTGAGGCTGGAGTCGCCTATGCGATCCAAGGCCCAGAGAGAGTTGACATCGAAGGCCTTGGTTTTCTTGCTCATGCTCTTGGTCGTGCCAGTTGCCAATGGAGGTGGGCCTTGACCTCGGGCCATTCGCCCGCGGTCAGGCTGTACATGACGGTGTCGCGCACCGTCCCGTCGCGGCGCAGCGCGTGGTGGCGGATCACGCCGTCGCGCTTGGCGCCCAGGCGCTCGATGGCGCGCTGCGAGGCGTGGTTGAAGTTGTCGGTGCGCCAGCCGACGAGCTTGGCACCCAGGGTCTCGAAGGCATGCGTCAGCAGCAGCAGCTTGGCCGTCGTGTTGACGGCGCTGCGCTGCACGCGCTGGGCATACCAGGTGTAGCCGATCTCGACGCGCTCCACCGCCGGCACGATGTCGTGATAGCTGGTCGAGCCCAGCACCTCGCCCGTCGTCGCGTCCAGCACGGCGAAGGGCAGGCGGTGGCCGTCGGCCTGGCCCTTCAGCGCCACCTCGACATAGGCCGTGGTCTCGTCGGGCGCCGGCACGCTGGTGAAGCGCAGATTCCACAGCTCGCCATCGGCGGCAGCGGCCTGCAGGCCGGGCACGTGTTCCAGCGTCAGCGGCACCAGGCGGATGGGGCCGGCGGCCAGGGTGGTGGGGGTGACGGGCTTCATGGCTTGTCCTTGAGCATCACTCGCCGCGCCAGAAAGCGGCCCGCGCCGCAGCCGGCCACGATGAGCACCAGGCCGACGACTTGCTGGGCGTTCCAGTCGGTGCTGGCAACGAAATCGATGCCGAACCGCCGGCCCAGCCACCAGCCGGCCAGGGCGCCGCCGACAAAGCCGATGGCATCGGCCAGGCCCTCGCGCATCGCGCGGTTGAAGTCCGGCTGTTGCATCAGCGGTTGTTGCGCTGCATGAACACGAGTTTTTCGAACAGCGTCAGGTCCTGCTCGTTCTTCAGCAGGGCGCCCACCAGCGGCGGGATGCTGACCTTCTCGTCCTTGGCCTGCAGGGCGTCCACCGGCACATCCTCGGCAACCAGCAGCTTGAGCCAGTCGATCAGCTCCGAGGTGCTGGGCTTCTTCTTCAGGCCCGGCAGGTTGCGCACGTCGTAGAAGTTCTTCAGCGCCGCGGCCAGCAGGTCTTTCTTGAGCGTCGGGAAGTGCACGTCGACGATCTTCTTCATCGTCTCGGCGTCGGGGAACTTGATGTAGTGGAAGAAGCAGCGGCGCAGGAAGGCGTCCGGCAGTTCCTTCTCGTTGTTGGAGGTGATGAAGACGAGAGGGCGGTGCCTGGCCTTGACCAGCTGGCGCGTTTCATAGACATAGAACTCCATGCGGTCGATCTCGCGCAGCAGGTCGTTCGGGAATTCGATGTCGGCTTTGTCGATCTCGTCGATGAGGAGCACGACGGGCTGGTCGGCCTCGAAAGCCTGCCACAGCACGCCCTTGACGATGTAGTTCTCGATGTTCTTGACCCGGTCGCTGCCCTCGATGCCGGCGAGCTGGCTGTCGCGCAGCCGGCTGACGGCGTCGTACTCGTAAAGGCCCTGCTGGGCCTTGGTCGTGCTCTTGATATGCCACTGCAGCAGAGGCATGCCCAGGGCGCTGGCGACTTCCTCGGCCAGCATGGTCTTGCCGGTGCCGGGCTCGCCCTTGATCAGCAGGGGGCGCTGCAGCGTGGCGGCCGCATTCACCGCGAGCATCAGGTCGGCGGTGGCGACGTACTGATCGGAACCTTGGAATTTCATGGGGAAAACCGGGGCTAGAAGGGGGCCGGACCAGTATAGGAGGCCTCCTATAATCGCCGCCGCTCAAGAACATCACACCCCTGGGGACCATGAAAAAACTGCTGCAGATCTCGCTCGCCCTGGCCGCTGCCTTTGGCGCCTTTGCCGCCCAGGCCCAGGATGTGAAGGCCGGTGAGACCAAGGTCGCAATGTGCATTGGCTGCCACGGCATCGTCGGCTACCAGGCCAGCTTCCCCGAGATTCACAAGGTGCCGATGATCGCGGGCCAGAACGCGAAGTACATCGTGTCGGCCCTGCAGGCCTATGCCAAGGGTGACCGCAAGCACCCGACCATGCGCGGCATCGCCGGCTCGCTGAGCGAGCAGGACATGAACGACGTGGCTGCCTTCTATGAACAGCAGGCCAAGCTGCCGGCGGTGGCCGACAGCATCCCGGCCGCGCCCGCCAATGTGACGGAGCTGCTGACCAAGGGCGCCTGCGTGTCCTGCCACGGCGCCAACTTCAGCAAGCCTATCGACCCGAGCTATCCCAAGCTGGCCGGCCAGCATGCCGACTACCTGACGGTGGCCCTGAAGGCCTACAAGACCGAGAAGAACCCCGGCGTTGGCCGCAGCAACGGCGTCATGGCCGGCCAGGTCAAGCAGTTCAGTAATGCCGAGCTGAAGGCCATTGCCAGCTACATCAGCACGCTGCCGACCGAGCTGGCCACCGTGCCGCAGAGCAAGTTCCGCTGATCAGCGCTGGCCTCGGCCCCGGAAGCCGCCCCTGGAGGGCGGCTTTTTGTTGCCCCGGGCGAAAAGCGTGCAGGGCTGCACAGTGGCAATCCCTGACCCGCGGGGATACTCAGCGTTACATAGACGACGGTGTCATGCTGAAGAAGATCCCCACCACCGAGGTGAGGCTGGGCATGTTCCTCCAGGCGATGGAGGGTGCTTGGCTCTCCCATCCCTTCTGGAAAACCAAGTTTGTCCTGACCGATCCCGCCGACCTGGCTGCGTTGAAGGTCAGCGGCGTGCCGGCGGTATGGATAGACAACGACAAGGGTAGTGACGTCGAGACAGCGCCCGCGCCCGCGTCTTCGCCGGTCGTGGTGACCGTGGTGCCTGAGCGCCCGCCGGCACCGCCGCCTCCCGAGGCCCGCGTGCCCGAGCCCCGCGTCAGCATGGAGGCCGAGCTGGACCGCGCGGCCCAGGTGCTGCACAAGGCCCGCGTCGCCGTCACGGCCCTGTTCGGCGAAGCCCGCCTGGGCAAGGCCATCGACACCGAGAACTGCCTGCCCATCGTCGACGAGGTCACGTCCTCGCTGGCGCGCAACCCGTCTGCCTTCCTGAGCCTGGCCCGGCTGAAGGACAAGGACAACTACACCTATATGCACTCGGTCGCCGTCTGCGGCCTGATGGTGTCGCTGGGGCGACAGCTGGGCATGGACGAAGCCCAGCAGCGCGAGGCCGGTCTGGCCGGCCTGCTGCACGACGTCGGCAAGATGCAGATGCCGCTGGAGGTGCTGAACAAGCCCGGCGCGCTGACCGATGCCGAATTCACCGTCATGCGCGGCCACCCCGAGCGCGGCTGGGACCTGCTGAAGGATGGCGCCAAGGTGCCGGCCTCGGCCCTGGACGTCTGCCTGCATCACCACGAGAAGATGGACGGCACCGGCTACCCGCACAAGCTGGCCGGTGAGCAGATCAGCGTGCTGGCGCGCATGGGCGCCGTTTGCGATGTCTACGACGCCATCACCTCCACGCGGCCCTACAAGGAAGCCTGGGACCCGGCCGGCTCGCTGCAGCGCATGGCGCAGTGGAAGGGCCAGTTCGATCCCGTCATCTTCCAGGCCTTCGTGAAGAGCGTGGGCATCTACCCGACCGGCACCCTGGTGAAGCTGCAGTCGGGCAAGTTGGCCGTCGTCGTCGAGCAGAACGCCACCTCGCTGGTCACGCCGCGCGTCAAGGTCTTCTATTCGACCAAGTCGAGCATGCCCATCCCGGTGCAGCTCATCGACCTGTCCACGTCCACCGACCGCATTGCCGGCCGTGAGCCACCCGAGAACTGGAACTTCGGCCATCTCGACGAGCTCTGGAATCCCAACGCAAAACGCTGATCCATAGCCGCGAAACGCGGATGCAGGGGCTTTGCCCATCCTCCTAAACTGCCGCGGTACCTGCAGTTGGGAGATCAGTGATGAAACGATGGATTGGCGTGGCTTTGCTGGCACTCGCCTGCGGCGCCCAGGCCCAGACCCTGCGCTGGGCCAGCCAGGGCGACCCGCAGACCATGGACCCGGACTCCCAGAACGAGAGCCTGACCAACATGGTCAACGGCCAGATCTACGAGCGCCTGACCAACCGCGACGCCAAGCTGGCCCTGGTGCCGGGTCTTGCCACGGAATGGAAGCAGACCGGGCCGCTGGCCTGGCGCTTCAAGCTGCGCCCGGGCGTCAAATTCCACGACGGCACGCCGCTGACTGCTGATGACGTGGTCTTCTCGGTGCAGCGCGCCAAGGAGCCGACATCGCAGATCGCCGTCTGGGCCAATGCCGTCGGCACGGCCAGGAAGGTCGACGAGCTGACGGTGGACTTCCAGCTGACCACCTTCAACCCGATCTTTCTGCAGCACATCGACCAGCTGTGGATCATGAGCCGCAAATGGTGCGAGACCCACAAGGTCACCAAGCCACTGGACTTCAAGAACAAAGAAGAGAGCTTCACGGCGCTGAACGCCAACGGCACCGGCCCCTTCATGCTTGCCAGCCGCCAGCCGGGCATCAAGACCGTGCTCAAGCGCAACCCGAACTGGTGGAACAAGTTCCAGGGCAATCTGCAGGAGGTGGTCTATACGCCCATCGCGACCGACGCGACCCGCCTGGCCGCCCTGGTCTCGGGCGAGGTGGACTTCGTGCTCGATCCCGCCCCGCGCGACATCGCCCGCCTGCGCAGCACGGCCGGCGTCAAGGTCATCGAAGGCCCGGAGAACCGCCTCGTCTTCATCGGCATGGACCAGTCGCGCGACAAGCTGCTTTACGGCAATGTGCCAGGCGACAAGAACCCCTTCAAGGACCTGCGCGTGCGCAAGGCCCTGTACCAGGCCATCGACATCGAGGCCATCCGCACCAAGCTGATGGCCGGCCTGTCCGTGCCCACTGGCGCGCTGACGCCCTCGGGCCAGGCCTCCTTCGACGACCCGGCCCTGCAGACCCGCCTGCCGCATGACCTGGCCGCTGCGAAGAAGCTGATGGCCGAGGCCGGCTTTGCCGAGGGCTTCGAGGTCACGCTGGACTGCCCCAACAACCGCTACATCAACGACGAGGAGATCTGCACCGCACTCGCCTCGATGTGGGCCCAGCTGAAGATCAAGGTCAAGGTCAACGCCATGCCGCGGGTGCTGTATTTCCCCAAGCTGGAGAAGTACGACACCAGCCTCTATATGTACGGCTGGGGCGGCTCGGTGACGGATGCCGAGAGCATCCTGACGCCGCTCTACCGCAACCGCGGCGACAAGGGCGTGGGCAACTACAACTTCGGCGGCTTCCACAACGACAAGGCGGATGCGCTGGCGGCCCAGTCCAGCGTCGAAGCCGACGGCAAGAAGCGTGAGCAGCAGATCCGCGGCGCGCTGACCGAGCTGCGCGAGCAGGTCAACATCATTCCCCTGCACCGCCAGGTGGTGCCCTGGGGCGCCCGTGCCAATGTCACGGCCGTGCACCGGCCCGACAACTGGCTGGAGCTGGCCTGGGTTCAGATCAGCCGCTGAACTTGGCCCACCCCTACCGGCTGACGCCGTGCCAAGGCCAGAGGCCTTGTCCTTCGGCAGGCACAAAGAGTCCTCAGGACTCTTTGTGTCCGGCCTCAGCCCACTCAGGGGGGCGCTCCGCGCAGCCCGGCAAAGCCGGCTCTGCGGGAGCCGCTGGGTAAAGCCCTAAGTTCGCCCCGTTATCTGGCGAATGCGAGAGGGGCGTTTCGGCACACTGGCTCCAGCCAGATTTCCGCCCGCGCCATGCTGTACCGCCTCGCCGCTCTCCTGCTGACCCTGTCCCTCACCGCCTGTGGCGGCGGAGGTGGCGGGGGCGGTGGCACGCCACCCCTGGAAACACCGCCCACGCTGCGCGGCGTGGCCGCCACCGGTGCGCCCCTGGTCAGCGCCCAGGTCAGCATCGTCGACGGGCAGGGCAAGGCTGTGGGCTCGGCCACCACGCACCCTACCGACGGCAGCTACAGCCTGACGCTGAGCACCACCAGCCCGGCCGCGCCCCTCTTCATCCAGGCGCGCGGCCTGGACGCCGCCGGCACCATGCAGGTCCTGCATTCGACGGTGCCCACCATCAGCGCCGCCATGGTCGGTCATGTGACGCCGCTGACCAATGCCATCGTCGCCCTGTCCCTGGGTACCGAGCCGGCGCCGGTGTTTGCCGCGGCTTCCACCAGCGGCAGCCAGCTGTCGCAGATGGCCACGGCGGTTTCCGCCGCTGCCACCTTCCTGAAGACCCTGGTCAAGACCCAGATCAGCGACCTCAAGATCACCGATGCGGCGTCGCTGGACCTGCTGGCCGACTCGACTTTCGCCGCCAACAAGGGCGCTCACGATCTGCTCATCGAGAGCGTGCGTGTCGACCTGGCCCGCTCCAAGCTCAATGTGCCGGTCCTGCAGATCGGCAACAAGTTCATTGCCGCGCCGACGGCCGAGGTGGTCGTCGAGCTGCCCACGGCCCAGACCGAGCTGCTCAAGGCCAGCGGCACGCCGGCCAATGCCATCACGTCGACGCTGAAGGCGGCCACCAGCGCGACGACCGTGCTCGGCACCCTGTCTGGCCTGGATGACCTGGGCGCCGCGCTGAACCAGCTCATCGCCCAGGGGCGTGACGTCAGCACCATCCTGAACAACACCCTGGTCACCGGCTACGACAAGCACAACGGCCGCAGCAAGGCCGACCTGGCTGGCATCCTGTCCACCTACACGACGGGCAACCGACAGTTCGGCCGTTTCCAGCTGCTGGGCTGCGCCGACGACGCGCCGACCGCCGGCAATTGCGCCAAGGTGCTGGTGGGCGCCATCATCAGCGACTCCAGCGGCGCTACCGTCGACCTCTTCAGCGACGCCGTCAGCTACAACAAGTCGGCCACGACCACCAACAAGTGGAACCTCATCGGCAACGGTAAGAAGCTGTCGGTGGCCGTCTACCCGCTGGGCTACCGCGCGCTGAGCGCCGATGGCACGGCCAGCACGGCCGTCGTGCCCAACCCGGGCATCGGCCTGCAGATCGAGATCCAGTCGCAGACGGCCGACCCGATCCCCGGCATTCCGCCGACCCAGCTGCTCAGCTCGGCCACGGTGCAGATGCCCGGCGGCTACAGCATCCCCTTCGGCTATTGCGGCCGCCTGATGCTGTGCGTGTCGTCCACACCCGGCGCCACCAACCTGATCCCGACCGGTGGTGTGGGCGACATCGCCATCCAGCGCGCTGCGGTCGGCTGGATCGGCGGCGCGGACAGCGTGCGCGGCGCCAAGTTCATCACCAGCTACACCATCGCCGGCGTGGCCGAGACGCGCAATGCCTGGCTGCGTGCCGACGTGCTCGGTGAGCCGGCCACGACGCGTTTCCCGAGCATCGACAGCGCCTCGACCACCAGCCCGGTGTCCGCCGCCTCGCTGCAGAGCGGCGCCCTGGTGATCAACTGGTCCGGCTGGGCCGCGGCCAACCCCGACCTGCGCATCATCGAGATCAAGCGTGTCTTCACGCCCACGGTCGGTGGCACACCCACGGTGCTGGACACGGCGGCGCCGCTGCCTCCCAAGACCACCGCGACGCTGGCTACCGCCTACACGCCGCTGGAAAGCGTCACGTCCGAGCTGTGGCTGCAGGCCATGGATGCGCAGGGCCGGCGCTTCCACACCCGCTACACGGGCAAGCCCTGATTCAGGCTGCGGCCGCGCGCAGCGCCGCCAGCTCCTGGCGCAAAACTGCGTTCTCGGCCTCGAGTTCAGCCACACGCAGGCGCAGCAATTCCATCGTCGGCTCGGCAGCCTGAGCATCAGCGGCCGGTACACCCTCGTCCGGCGCGCTGACGGCGATGGTGACCTTGCGCTTGGCCTCGCGCACGCGCTTGGCCGCCTGCTTGAGTTCCTGGGCGCCCGCAGCCGCGGCGGCGGCCTGCTCCTGCGCCGGCAGCGTCGCCACGGCAGCGGCCGCGTTGATGGAGATGGTGCCGGCCTTGACGGCCGCGACGAGCTCGGCCGCACCCTGCTTCTGGATCTTCTCGATCATCACGACCTGGTTGCTGCTCAGGCGCGCCGCCTTGGCCAGGGCCTCGCGCGTGTCCAGCTTGTCGGGGGCAGGGGCTGCGTCGGCTGTCGGCGCGGGGGCCACCGGTTCCAGGCCGGCCACGGCCGCGATGCGTGCGCGCCGCTCGTTCACGATCTCGCGCTTGCGCAGGGCCAGCACGCCGCGCTGGAAGTCCGAGATGCTGCGCCGGCCCAGGTGCTGGTCGATCATCCACAGGTGCACGTCCTCGAAGGACTTGAAGCGCGGGTTCTGCACCGTCCGGAAGGGCAGGCCGTGTTTTTGGCAGATGCCGTAGCGGTTGTGGCCGTCCACCAGCACATCGCCCCACAGCACCAGGGCGTCGCGGCAGCCTTCGGCCAGGATGCTGCGCTCCAGCGCCTCGTGCTCCTCGGGCGTCAGGGGATCGATATAGGCCTTGAGTTCTTCGTTGACGACGATGTCCATGGAAACCGGGAGCAGGGCGCCTGCACCCGGGCGGCGGTGCGCGCGGGTGAAGGGCTGGATGAGGTGGGAGAGCCGCAACGGCTGCCTGCAGGCGGCCAGACTCGTGATGTCCCCGATTTTAGGCAATCGCGCTGTCGACAGCGTTGGCGACGGGCTAACCCTTAAACCCGCGCCCGGGCGGAAATGCTCAACTCGCGTCAGCCGTGGAACCGGTTCCAAATCCGGACAAAAGACGGCAGCAATAACAGGAGACAAGCATGAATTGGATGAGGCCCACAGCCTTTCGACGATTCCTCCACGGCGGCGCACTCGCGGCCCTGCTGGGCGTTTTCGGCAGCACGGAGGCAGCGACCCTGCAGGCCGTCGCCAACAACAACTTCGTCAGCGCGACCGCGACGGGAACCTCTTACCTGACGGCGACTGCGCCGACGGCGAGCACCTGGGAGCAGTTCGAAGTCGTCAATAACGCCAACGGCACGGTGTCGTTGAAGGCCACCATCAGCGGCAACTTCGTTGCGGCCGACATCGGCCTGGCTTCGCCCAACACGGCCCGGCTGATCGGCAACCGACCCAGCGTCGGCGGCTGGGAGCAGTTCACCCTCGTGCCGCAATCCAACGGCACGGTGGCGCTGCGTTCGGCGGCCAACAATCTGTACGTCAGCGCCGACCTCAACATTGGCGGCGCCCTGGTGGCCAACCGGCAGACGGTCGGAGCCTGGGAGCAGTTTGTCCTCTCGACCGTCACCACAGGCCCCGGCCCCGCGCCTGATCTCGGGCCCAATGTGCGCATCCTCAGCCCCAGCACGCCCAATCTGCAGGGCATCATCAACGACGTCTACAGCGCCCAGCAGGGCAACCATTTCGGCGACCGCCGCGACGCCATCCTGCTGACGCCCGGCACCTACAACGGCCTGCGCATCCCGGTCGGCTTCTACACCCAGGTGCTGGGTCTGGGCAGCCACCCCGACCAGGTCCACGTCAACGGCGACCTGCGCTCCGACGCCTATCTCGGCGGCGACAACGCAACGCAGAACTTCTGGCGCGGCGCCGAGAACTTCTCGGTCACGCCGAGCCTCGGCATCGGCAACAACACCATGCAATGGGCGGTGTCCCAGGCCATTCCGTTCCGGCGCATGCATGTGCGCGGCAACATCAAGCTGAACCAGAACAACGGCTGGTCCAGCGGCGGCTGGTTCTCGGAGGTGCTGGTCGACGGCCAGGTCAACTCGGCCTCGCAGCAGCAATGGATCTCGCGCAACAGCCAGTGGGGCAGCTGGACCGGCTCGGGCTGGAACATGGTCTTTGTCGGCGTGCCCAATGCGCCGGCCGGCAACTTCCCGACCCAGGGCCAGCGCTACACCAAGGTCAACGAGACCCCGGTGGTACGCGAGAAGCCCTATCTCTTCATCGACGCCAATGGCAGCTATGCCGTGCGCCTGCCTTCGCTGCGCAGCAACAGCTCGGGCATCACCTGGTCCAACGGCGCCACCACGCCGGGCACCACCATTCCCATCGCCCAATTCTTCATCGCCAAGCCGACGGACAGCGCGGCCACCATCAACGCGCAACTGGCGGCCGGCCGGCATATCCTCTTCACGCCGGGCATCTATGTGCTGACCCAGACGCTGCAGGTCAACAACCCCAACACCGTGCTGCTGGGCATTGGCTTCCCGACCCTGCGCTCGGACAACGGCCAGCCGCTGATGAAGACGGCCGACGTGGATGGGCTGACCATCGCCGGCCTGTTCTTCGATGCGGGCGCCACCGAGTCGGGCGTGCTGCTGGAAGTGGGCCCCAACGGTGCCAGCGCCAGCCATGCGGCCAACCCCACCGTGCTGCACGACGTGTTCTTCCGCATCGGCGGCGCGGCGGCCGGGCGGGTCGCCTTCGGCCTCAGCATCAATGCCCACAACACCATCGTCGACCACACCTGGCTGTGGCGTGCCGACCATGGCGCCGGCGTGGGCTGGACCAGCAACCCCTCGTCCTACGGCCTTTGGGTCAACGGCAACAACGTGACCGTCTACGGCCTCTTCGTCGAGCATTTCCAGAACCACCAGGTGGTGTGGAACGGCAACGGCGGCCGGGTCTATTTCTACCAGTCGGAGATCCCTTACGACCCGCCCAGCCAGGCCTCGTGGAACAGCGCCACCGGCCGCGGGTTCGCGTCGTACAAGGTCGCCGACAACGTGACCAGCCACGAGGCCTGGGGCCTGGGCGTCTACAGCGTCTTCACCAACGCCAACATCTTGCTGGACCGCGCCGTCGAAGCGCCCGTCAACTCGAACGTGCGCTTCCACAGCCTCATCTCGGTCTGCCTGGGATCGAATGGCGGCATCGTCCATCCGATCAACAGCACAGGCGACCAGACGGCCTGCAACGCGGCCTACACGCCGACGGTGACCAACTACCCCTGAAATCCTCGGCACCGGTGGAGACCTGGCACGCAATCTGCAAAGACAGAAGCAGTCAGTTGTCTCCTCCATCCGCCTGGATGGATTCGTGCCCCGAGCTGGTTCAGCTCGGGGCCTTTTTTTGGGCGGGCTGCCTCATGTTGAGGCGTGGAGGGTCAGGTCTGCACCAGGATGGGAGCGGCCGGCGTCAGGACTTGTCCCAGCCCAGGCGCACCACGCCGCAATGCCGGCACACGAATTTGTAGAAGGCGTTGTCGCCCGCGGGCTCATAGTCGCGGGTGGCCCGGGCCCAGTCCTTCTCGGTCAGGCCGTAGTGCTGGCGCCAGTCGGCCTTGACGGCCTCGCTGGCGTCCTCCACATCCTCTTCCAACGCATCGCCGTGGAACTCGCAGGCGTCGTTGCAATGGGCCAGCCACTCCTCCTGCTGCCAGCAGGAATAGCCCGGCGTCCTCAGGCTCACCTCGTCCACGACGTCTTGTGCGATACCCGCCTTCAGCAGCGGCTGCGGGTCCGAGAAGCTCGCCCCCAGCTTGCTGGCCGCCGAGCCGTCGGCGATGCACCAGGGGCAGAGCTTCTCGTCCAGGTCGCTGGTCGCGTAGACCGGCTGCACATAGACGAAGTCGCGCGCCTGGCCGCAACAGATGCAGGTGATCTGCCGGGCTTCGATGGCGCCGGTGGCCAGCGGGTCGGGGTGGTAGCGGAAAGAGGGGATGTCCATGGCGGCACGCTAGCAGATGCGCCGCCTAGGCGGGCGCTAAGCCTGGCTGCTGGCTGCCGAGTCCTGGGCCTCAACGAAGGCGCGGCGAAAGCCGAGCGGGTCGGCGATGCCGTCAATGGGCGCATGCGATGAGCCCGTGCCGGCGATGACGAGGGTGCCGAAGTTCAGCATCCGGCCCGTGAAGGACTGGTCCACCTGGATGCTCTCCACCTTGTTGATGTTGATCTCGATGGTGTGGCGACGGATGAAGCCGTGCTTGACGATCAGGCGCTTGGTGGTCACCGCCAACTCGGTCGAGCGGATGCGGACGTAGGCGACCACCCAGAGCACGAGCCCCAGGCCGAAGGCAGGCAGCAGCAGCAGCCCGAACAGCAGCAGATGCCAGACCGACCACAGGCTGGTGCGCCCCTGATGAACCAGCCGTTCACCGGGGACCAGAACTTCATCGACATAGCTTGACATGGTGCATCCTGTTGCTGGGCCGTCATGGATTAGATGCGACGTCGGGGCCGTCATGGCGTCTTCGAGCGGCCGCGCCCACGTAGGAGGCTATGCAACACGCGTTTACAGACGTGCAATGCAGACCTGTCGATATTGATGCGGCTGGACCGTCGTCTTCGTAGCGGCGGTGTCGCCGTGCAACCTCAATGGAGAGCGGCCATGAACTACGTCGATGGATATGTCGTCCCGGTGCCGAACCAGAATCGGGAGCTCTACCGCAAGCTGGCGCTGGAGATGGCCGCACTGTTCAAGGAGAACGGTGCGTTGCGGGTCGTCGAGTGCTGGGGCGACGACGTGCCTGAAGGCAAGCTGACGTCGTTTCCGCTGGCCGTGCAGTGCCAGCCCGACGAGACGGTGGTCTTCTCTTGGTCCGTCTGGCCTTCCAAGCAGGTCCGCGATGCGGGCATGAAGAAGGTGATGGAACACCCGAGCATGCAGAAGGGGCCGGAAGGCATGCCCTTCGATGGCAAGCGGATGATCTTTGGCGGCTTCCAGGTCATCGTTGACGAGTGATCCATCGGCCACCCGCTTCACGCGGCCAGCCCTGGCGCTACAAGTCCATGAGCTCGCTGGAAGTGCAGTCTCGGCCACGTTCCTTCGAAAGGTAAAGCGCCCGGTCCGCACGCTCGATGACCGTGTGGACGGTATCGCCTTGGCGGGCCTGGGCGAGCCCCGCGGAAAACGTGTATCGAATGCCAGCGTGCGGCTCGAGGGTTTGGCGAAGGCGCTCCAGTGCGGTCTGGGCATCAGCCAGGGTGGTGCCCGGCAGCAGCAGCAAAAACTCCTCACCACCGATCCGCCCGACGGCCTGCCCTGCACGGAGGTGGCGTTGGGTGCTTTCGCAGAAATGCCGCAGGACGGCGTCGCCGCTCGCGTGGCCATGCGTGTCGTTGATCTTCTTGAAAAAGTCCAGGTCCAGCACGGCGAAGCTCACCGGCTGGGAGTGCTTTCTCGGGTCCGTCAGTGCGCTCTCTGCCAGCTTCAGGATATGGCGTCGATTGGGAACGCCGGTCAATTCGTCTGTGAACGCTGCTTGGAGTGCCTGCTCATGCGCGTGTTCCAGCTCCGTGGCCATTTGCTGGTTGGCCCGCAACAGGCGTTCAAAGTAGTCCTTCTCGTCACGAAGCGCCTTGCGCTGAAGGTAGAGCGATACAAAGGCGCCCACCTTGGCTTCCAGAACGAGGGGAGGCACGGGCTTCACGAGGAAGTCGACGGCCCCCGTTTCGTATCCCCGAAACGCGTTCACCGGGTCTGTGCTGGCGCCCGTGATGAAGATGACGGGCACCTCGCGCAATTGCGTGTCGCCCCGCATGATTTGCGCGAGCTCGAAGCCGTCGACGCCAGGCATGTTGACGTCGACCAGGGCCAGCGCGAAGTCCTGCTTGCGCAACTGGTCAAGCGCAGCGATGGCGGACTCGGCGGAGACCACCTCCAAGCCGGGACGATCCAGGATCAGCTTCGTGGTCTGAAGGTTGTCCAGGTGGTCATCGACGTGAAGCACATAGACGGTAGCGGAAGTAGACAGCAGCGGCTCCCCATATTCACGTTTTTCAACGTTAGCAAGGTCGAGCGCTTCTACGCCCCTGTGAGGCCAAATGGTTTCAGCTTGTTACCCGACTTGGGGGCGGGTCGCGAACGACTGCGCCTGCGCACGGCATAGCTTTGCGAAGCTGCACAGGCCCGGAGGCTCTGGCCAGGAAATATTGCGGCCACGGCGCTCTCGCGTTCCGCTGGCGGAGGCTGTGAGATTCGAACTCACGGGCCGTTTGACCGGCCGACGGTTTTCAAGACCGTTGGGTTAAACCGCTCCCCCAAGCCTCCGTGGACCCCGCGCTTGCGAGGGAGCCGCATTCTAAGGGCGCCGGATCATGCCCCCGGCTTCTGCGCCTGCTCGCATTGCACCTGGATGATCTCGCGCGCCGTGCCGTCCACGCGCGCGGCCGTCAGCTGGCCGCCCCAGACGCAGCCGGTGTCCAGCCCCAGCAGCGTTGGCCGGTCCAGCAGGCCCAGCGTCGACCAGTGGCCGAAGGCGATCGGCGTGCCGGCCGTCTGGCGGCCCGGCGCGTCGAACCAGGGCATGAAGCCCTCGGGTGCGGCGCCGGCGCCGTCCTTGGTCTTGAAGTCCATCTCGCCGTCGGCGGTGCAAAAGCGCAGCCGCGTCAGCGCGTTGACCGTGAAGCGCAGCCGTGCGGTGCCGGCCAGGTCGGGGGCCCAGCGGGCCGGCTCGTTGCCGTACATGGCGTGCAGGAAGTCGGGCAGGGCAGGGCCGCGCAGCACGGCCTCCACCTCGCCGGCCAGAGTCAGGGTGTCGTCGCGGCTCCATTGCGGCACGACGCCGGCGTGCACCATCAGCCAGCCGGCTTCGAAGACGGCCATGCGCTGGTGGCGCAGCCAGTCCATCAGCGCGTGGCGGTCGGGGGCGGCGAGGATGTCGTCCAGGGTGTCGCCGCGGTGCGGGTGGCGCACGCCGTGGTGGGCCGCCAGCAGGTGCAGGTCGTGGTTGCCGAGCAGGCAGGTGGCGGTGTCGCCCAGGCGGATCAGGCGGCGCAGCGTGGCCAGCGAGGCCGGGCCGCGGTTGACGAGGTCGCCCAGCAGCCACAGGCGGTCGCGAGACGGGGAGAAGTCCAGCTGCTGCAGCAGACGCTCCAGCGCGTCGCAGCAGCCCTGCAGGTCACCGATCAGGTAGTTCATGCCCGGATTGTCCCGGCCCCCGAGCGAGGGATCGCACGGTGGGCCGTGTCACGCCCATCTGATAGTCTCCCGGGCTTCGTTTTTGCCCCGCGCCGCCTGGGGTTTACCCTGGTCTGGCGCCTTCGATGGATACCGCTCTCGTTCTCTTTCTGATCCTGATCAACGGCCTGTTCGCCATGTCGGAAATGGCGCTGACCGCCAGCCGCAAGGCCCGGCTGCAGGTGATGGTGGAGAGTGGTGAGGGCGGTGCGCAGGCCGCGATGGACCTGCACGACAACCCCACCAAGTTTCTGTCGACGGTGCAGATCGGCATCACCGGCATCGGCGTGCTGAACGGCATCGTTGGCGATGCGGCCTTCTCCGGCCCGTTGTCGCGCTGGCTGACCGAGACCTTCCATCTGGCACCGCATGCGACCGACATCGCCGCTACGGCCCTGGTCGTCGTCATCATCACGCTGCTGACCATCGTCTTCGGCGAGCTGGTGCCCAAGCGCATCGGCCAGATCTATCCCGAGACGGTGGCCCGCCTGGTCGCGCCGGCTATGAACTTCATCTCGGTGGCCGCGCGGCCGCTGGTGAAGTCGCTGAGCTTCATGACCGAGGCGACGCTGGGCCTGCTGGGTCTGCGCAACAAGGGCCAGCGCGGCGTCACCGAAGAAGAGATCGCCGCCAGCCTGGAAGAAGGCCTGGATGCCGGCGTCATCGAGGAGCACGAGCACCAGATGGTGCGCAATGTGTTCCGCCTGGACGAGCGCCAGGTCGGCTCGATGATGATTCCGCGCGCCGAGATCGCCTGGCTGGAAGTCGACGCGACGCCGGCCGAGGTGCTTGCGGTGTTGCGCGAGCATGGCTTCAACCGCTACCCGGTCTGCCGCGGCGGCCTGAATGAAGTGCTGGGCGTTGCGAACGCGCCGGCCCTGCTGGCCGGCATGCTCGAAGGCCTGCCGCTGGACCTGATGGCGGGCCTGGAATCGCCATTGTTCGTGCCCGAGACGCTGTCGGGCATGGAACTGCTGGAACATTTCCGCGTCTCGGATGCGCCGCTGGTCTTTGTCGTCGATGAGTACGGCGAGGTGCAGGGTGTGATTGCCGTGCGCGATGTGCTGGAAGCCATTGCCGGAGAGTTCAATGCTCCGAGCGATGGTGACGCCTGGGCGGTGCAGCGCGAGGACGGGAGCTGGCTGATCGACGGCCTGATCCCCGTGCCCGAGCTGAAGGACCGCCTGGAGCTGAAGGAACTGCCCGAAGAGGATCGTGGGCGCTACAACACCCTGGCTGGCATGATCATGCTGCTGCTGGGGCGCTTGCCGCGCACGACCGATGTCGTGGAGTGGGACGCGTGGAGATTCGAGGTCGTGGACCTCGATGGCAAGCGTGTGGACAAAGTGCTGGTCAGTCGTCTGGCCGAGGAAACGAGAGAGAAAGAATCATGAGCAACCCCCCGATGTACGGCGAACTGCTGCCGCTGGATCGCGAAGTCCACAAGAACCTGAAGCTGGACACCGCGCAATCTGTCGTGTCCCGCGTGGCCGACCAGAACTCGGTCTTCCTGGCTGCCGTCGAATTTGGCGACGCCTGCAAGGAATTCCCCATCGTCTTCGTGCGCGCCGGCCAGGCCTCGCCCGATGGCAAGCAGGCCGTTGCGCCGCTGGCCGTGCTGGGCCTGAAGGCAGGCTCCAACCTGTTCGTCGATGGCGACAAGTGGACCGGCAACTACGTGCCCGCCTATGTGCGCCGCTACCCCTTCGCGATGGCCCGCCTGGATGAGAAGACCGACAACATGGCGGTCTGCTACGACCTGAAGTGGTCGGCCTTCAACGAGACGACCGGCGAAGCCCTGTTCAAGGACGGCCAGCCGACCGAGTTCCTGGTCAACGCCAAGTCTTTCCTGGAGAACTTCGAACAGGAAGCCGAGCGCACCCGCCTGATCTGCAACCTGCTGGTCGAGATGGACCTGCTGCAGGACATGCGCTTCGAAGCCACGCTGCCCAACAACGAGAAGCTCGACGTCGAGGGCTTCATGGCCCTGGACGAGAAGAAGTACGCCGAGCTGCCCGACGACAAGGTGCTGCAGCTGCATCGCAACGGCCTGCTGGCCATGATCGAGATGCATCGCCTGTCGCTGACCAACATGAACCGCCTGGTCGGCAAGTACGCGGTCTGATCCCGCGGCGCTCCTGCCTCGAGGCCACGCATTGCGTGGCCTTTTTTCTGGGGCGGGCGCCACCGCCTGGTGCACCCGGGGGCCTTTGCGTCCCGTCCACGCCCCCTCGAACTGGGGGGTGTCGTGCCCCGCGGCTGGGCGCTGTAGCGCTTTCCGACGACGGGGTTAACCCCCAAAAGTCACCGATTTAGATGTATCGGTCTGTGACCTTCAACGAAATGCACCAATTCAATCCCTAGACTCCGCCGCTCGGCGCGTTGGGCGCTAAGGATGCTGTTGATGATCCCCACCTTTGAAGAAAGCCGCCGCACGCCGCTGAACCCCAACGGCGGCCCGCCGCTGGAGTTGGACAGCGATTTCGGTTCGCTGGATGGGGACGCCTACGACCTCGTCGAGCGCCGCTACGGTGACCGCGGCCTGGCCGTCTCGAAGGAGCGCTTCAGCAGTCGCAACGAGGACGGCGACATCGTCTGCACGGCCCGCAACGGCGAGCAGATCGTCGGCACGCTGTCGGTGCGCTTCGACGGCAAGGGCGGGCTGCATGCCGACAAGCTGTTCGAGGAAGAGCTGGCCGAATGGCGCGGCGCCGGCGTCAAGCTCTGCGAATTTGGCAGCCTGGCCGTGGACCGCCATTCCCACAACGCCAAGCGCGTGCTGGCCCAGATCTTTCACCTGGGCTATCTGCATGCCCACCGCAAGGCGCGCTGCGAGCGCCTCATCATCGAGGTCAACCCGCGCCACGTCGCCTTCTACCGCCGCTATCTGGGCCTGCTGCCCTACACGACGGCCCGCCACAACCCGCGTGTGAACGCGCCGGCCGTGCTGATGAGCATCGACCTGGCAACGGTGCGCGAGCAGATCGCCCTGTGGGGCGGCCGGCCCGAGCTGCTGACCCAGGCCCGCTGCCTTTACCCGTTGGCCTGGGACGAGGCCACCGAGGCGGCCATGCTGGCCAAGTTGCCCTGAGCGGTCAGTAGCGTCCTGCCCGGCGCCATGCCGGCGAGCAGGCTGGCGGCCAGCGGTGCCGTCGCAAATTCCTCTTGCAGCCGCTTGAGCAGGTCCTCGCGGTCAGGCGGCGGCGCGCCGCAGGAGCAGCGCGCGGCGATGGCGCGGTCCAGCGCGCCTTCCAGGCCGTTGCATTGCACCGAGAAAGAGGTGTGGTGGGGCTGGCCGTGGCGGTCAGTCCAGGTGGCCACGACGCGCAGCACCGGACCGATGGTGCGTGTCACCCATTCAAAGCGGATGCCGGCCGTGCGTGTGCGGCTGCGGCGCATCAGCCGGCCGGTGCTGCTGCCGCCGGGCCGGCGCGCGCGTTCCAGGCGCATGTCGTTCAGGAAACGTCCGGCCGCCGCCACCTGGCCGGTGTCGTTCATGGAAGAGGTGCCCGTGAGGTCAATCGTCATCGCAAGACTCCGAGGTGCTGAATAAACCCGCAGACCAGTGGCAAACGGGATGCCTGCTCAAAGCAGAGGCTCCACCAGCCGGGCAAAACCCTGCATCAGGCGCTGGCCCAGGCCGCGTTTGGCCCATTGCGCCGCATCGATGTGCTGCGACACCGTCAGGTCGCGGGCGAACAGGGCCTGCATCTGCTGGCCGAAGTCGTCGCCCAGCACGATGACGTCCATCTCGTGGTTGCCGACGATGCTGCGCCAGTCGAGATTGCTGGAGCCGACGCTGGAATAGACGCCGTCCACGACGGCCGTCTTGGCGTGCATGACGGAGCCCGTCATCTCGTGAATCTGCACCCCCGCATCGAGCAGCTGCGCATAGCGCGAACGCGCCGCATGCAGCACGAGCGACACGTCGCTGCGTCCCGGCAACACGAGTGACACGGCGACGCCACGTTGTGCGGCGTCGCACAAGGCCTGGATGAGCTCCGGGCCGGGGGCGAAATAGGCCATGGTCAGCTGCACGCTGCGCTGGGAGGCGTCGATGGCATGCAGCAGCGCCGTGTAGCTCGGGTTGATGCCCGCGCTCGGGTCGCCCGCCACCAGCTTGACGACGCGCTGGCCGGGCGTCGCCACGCGCGGCGTCGGGGCCGGCGCCAGCTCGCCTTCGCAGCCCTGCCGGGTCCAGGACTCCCGGAACACGGCGGCCAGGGCCGACACGACGGGGCCGTGCAATTCGATCTGGGTGTCGCGCCAGCCGCGCTTGTCGGCGTCCTCCGGGGGGCGCTGGCGGCGGGCGCTGCCGAAGGAGCCCTCGGCGTAGACATTGCTGAGGTTGATGCCGCCGGTGAAGGCCACATCGCTGTCGGCTGCCAGCATCTTGCGGTGGTTGCGTTCCAGCACGCCCCAGTGGCCCGGGCGTTCCAGCGGGTTCAGCGGGTTGAAGGCGCAGACGGCGATGCCACCCTGGCGCAGCTTGTCGAAAAAGGCGCTGTCGGTGCCCATGGAACCCAGGCTGTCATACATGAAGGCGACCTTGACGCCCTCGGCGGCCTTGCGCAGCAGCAGCTCGCCCACCTCGGCGGCAACGCCCTCGTCCTCGACGATGTAGAACTCCACCAGCAGCCGATGACGCGCGGCCGCGATGGCCGCCTTCATTGCCGCGAACGTGGCGGGGCCGTCCACCAGCAGCTTGGCCGTGTTGCCGCGCAGCAGCTGGGCTTCGCCTTGCGCGGCAAGTACGCCTAGATGGCGCTCGAACAGGGCGCCGTTGCCTTCGTCGCGTACGCGGGCCAGGTCGCGGGCCTCAACCGCCTCGGACACCGGGCCCTGGCGGCCCTGCATCGTGACGCGATCGGCAACCTGCTGGGGAGGCAATGGCGCCAGCCGCCGGTTCTGTTCCGGCAGCGTGCCGCAGGCGACCGTGCCCGCCAGTGACAACGCCATAGCGAGGGCGCGTGCCCAGCTGCCGATCTGCCAGCCGCGAGATTGCTTCATGAGGCCTTTGCGAACGCACCAAACTGAGACCTCTCGGCAAGCGGCGTACCCACCTCGCACGGCGTCGGCGCCGCGGGCCGCTCGGTTGTCGAGACGACCGGTAGAACTTGCCGCAAGGCCGGCGAGTGGGCTTCACGATGTCGCGGGGATCAGCGACATGTAACAAAGGGTTGCCGAAGCGCGGGCATAACGGTACGGTGGGCGGCCAGTCGGCGCAGCGGGGGTGCCCGACGGCTTACCGGCTGATACACGAACCCCTGGGCGGAAATTTTTCAGACCGGGGCGGAATGTGTTGACAATAATTTCTCCGCGAGGGCCCTGGCCCCGTCACTCATATACGTTGGAAGGAAACGATGCCGCATGCCCTGGTGGTGGATGACGACCATGATTCGGCCGCTTCGCTGCGCGATTTGATCGCCGGCGAGCAGTTCACCGTGGCGGTCGCCCACAACATGCGGGACGCCCGCCGGCAGATTTCGCTGCAGCAGCCCGACATCCTGCTGCTGGACCTGCGCCTGCCCGACGGCAACGGCATGGACCTGCTGGCCGACCCCAAGCTGGTCGCCAACTCCGAGGTGGTGCTGTGCACCGGCCATGCCAGCCTGGAAACCTCGCTGCAGGCCCTGCGCCTGGGCGCGGCCGACTACCTCGTCAAGCCCGTCAACCTCAAGCAGCTGCAGGGCGTGCTGTCGCGCATCATGAAGCCGGCGGCCCTGCAGGCCGAGGTGGAGGACCTGACCGCCAATCTGGACGAGTCGGGCCACTTCGGACATCTGTGGGGAAGAAGCGCGCCGATGAAGCGCATCTACGAGCAGATCTCGCGCGTGGCGGGCACCAGCGTGTCGGTCTTCATCACCGGCGAGTCCGGCACCGGCAAGGAGGTCGTCGCGCAGACGGTGCACGACCTCAGCCGACGCCGCAAGCGCCCCTTCCTGGCCGTCAATTGCGGGGCCATCAGCCCCAACCTGATCGAGAGCGAGATCTTCGGCCACGAGAAGGGCAGCTTCACCGGCGCCGAGCGCCAGCACCAGGGCTTCTTCGAGCGCGCCAGCGGCGGCACCCTGTTCCTGGACGAGATCACCGAGATGCCGCTGGAGCTGCAGGTCAAGCTGCTGCGCGTGCTGGAGACCGGGCGCTTCATGCGCGTGGGCAGCACGACGGCGCTGGAGACCGATGTGCGCATCGTCGCGGCCACCAACCGCCTGCCCTACCAGGCCGTGTCCTCAGGCAAGCTGCGCGAGGACCTGCTGTATCGCCTGAACATCTTCCCGATTGCGCTGCCGCCGCTGCGCGACCGCGTCGCCGACATCCCGCTGCTGGCCAATCATTTCCTGGCCGCCATCAGCGAGCAGGAGGGCGCGGTGCGCCGCTTCTCGTCGGCCGCGCTGGCGGCCCTGGTCAGCTATCCCTGGCCGGGCAATGTGCGTGAGCTGCGCAACGTCGTGCAGCGGGCCTATGTGATGGCCCCGGGCGAAGTGATCGACGAAACCTGGCTGCCCGGCAGCCCCGAGGCCGGGATGACGTCAGCCTGGGGCGCTCCGGCCCTGCAGGACTTGCCGGTGGCGGCCCCGGTCAGCGCCCCGGCGCCGGTGCCGCGGCCTCCCCAGATGCAGGGCCTGGACGCCGACGTTCCCTTCATCACCCTGCCCATCGGTTCCAGCGTGGCCCAGGCCGAGCGCGCGCTGATGCTGGCCACGCTGCGCCACTTCAACCACCACAAGGAACGCACCGCCGCCGTCCTCGGCATCAGCCTGAAGACGCTGTACAACCGCCTGAAGGAATATGCGGCCGAGGGCGCCCAGCCCACGGACCTGAGCACGCCGCAGGACTGAAGGCCAGCGCAAGGCGCGCCGATTGCCACGCCGCCTGTCCCGACATTCCGATGAAGGACAGGCCATGGGTCACGCCGATCTGATCCACGACGCAGCCGACGCCGTCGCGCCGCTGCTGAGTGATGTGCGCTCTCGCGTCGCGAGAGCATCCGACCGTACGCTGGGTTATGTGCGGGACGAGCCGGTGCGCTCGGCCATCGCCGCAGCGGCCGTGGGAACGCTGGTGTTTGCGCTATGGCATCTGCTGAGCTCGCGCAATTCCCGCTGACGGCCCAGGCCGTCGTGACCCGCCTGCCGCTGCTGGCGCAACTGGCCGACTTCCAGCAGGCGCTGAACGAGCAGTTCGACAACTGCCGCCATGGCGCCCGCTACCGTCCCGCGCTGGCGCTGTTGCGGCTGCGTTCTGGTGTGGAGCTGTTGTGCCAGCTTCAGGACGAGGTGCTGCATCCGGCGCTGTCGGCCTGCCGGCCTCAGGCCTGGCCCGCCCTCGACCAGGCCAGGGATTCGGTCGACTCGCTGCGCAGGCTGGCCGCCTTGGGTGCCCAGGCGGCCGACGACCGGCAGCGCGCCCTCGTGGCCCTGCTGGAAGGCCTGGTGCAGCTGCAGTTCGTGAGCCTCGACGAGCTGCTGGCCGAGGCCGACGTGGCGGCGCTGCGCTGGGGCGATCTCGAACGCCAGACGCAGGCCTTGCTGCGGCCTTGGCAGTCAGGCCACGGCGGCGTCGAAGAGTCCGGCAAGCTCTACGTCGTCGGCCAGTTCAGCGCCAGCGCAGAGGCCATCGCAGACGGGGCCGGCTGGGCCGAGCGACCGAGCAGGGCGGTGTAGCGCCCCGTCATCTGCGCCAGCACGCGCGGCCAGTCCTGCGCCTGGGCGCGGGCCAGGGCGGCGCGGCGCTGGGCCGCGTTGTTGCCGCTCAGGCAGGCATCCAGGGCTTCGGCCCAGGACCCGGCGCGCGGCCGGTCCACCAGCAGGCCGGCATCCAGCGCCAGCTCGGCCAGGCCGCCAGAACCGGCCACCACGACCGGCGTGCCGCAGGCCATGGCCTCGAGCACGCCCAGCCCGAAACTCTCCTGGTCGCCGGCATGCACATAGGCATCGCAGCTGGCCACCATGCGCGCCAGTTGCTGGCTGTCGCACTCGGGCGGCAGCACCCGCACCTGATTGCCCACCGGTGGTGCCGGCCCGTCGCCGACGGCCAGCAACACATGGCCGCGGCCCAGCAGCGCCACGGCATCGGCCAGCAGTTGCAGATGCTTCTCGCGCGCGAAGCGGCCGGTGTAGATGAGCAGGCGCGTGTCCGGCGCCAGGCCCCGGTCGGCGCAGAACTGGGCCCGCCAGGCGGCGTCCTGGGCGCAGGGCGTGAAGACCGAGCAGTCCACGCCCAGCGGCTGCAGCGTCACGCGCTTCACGCCCCAGGACTGCAGGCGCTGGACCATGCTGCGGCTGGGCGCCATGACGAGATCGAAATGGCGATAGAGATTGACCAGGTAGCGGCGCGCCCAGCGCTCGGCGCCGCCACCCAGGCGGGCTGCCAGCTCGGGCAGGCTGCTGTGGCAGAAAGCGACTGCCGGAACACGCAATTGCTCGGCCGCCGCCAGCGAGGCCCAGGCCAGCACATAGGGATCGGCCGACTCGATGAGGTCGGGCGCGACGAATTCCATCTGCCGCAACGCCCGGCCCCGGCCCAGCACGACGCGATAGCCGCCGCTGCGCGGCAGCGGCACGCCGCCGCAGTCCAGCAGGCCCGGCCCCTGCGCACCCGGCGCGATGACGGTGTGGCGCCAGCCCATGGGGCGCAGTCTTTCGTGCTTGGCCATCAGCGTGCGTCGTACGCCGCCGGTGGCGCCCCAGAACATCGACACGTCCAGCAGATGGTGGACCGGGCCGGGGAGGGTCTCCTGGGCCTGCTGCTCGGGCTTGGGGTAGTTCACGCGCATTGCGCGGCGGGGGCAATCGGCATGCCTGGCACGCCGCCTGCCTGGGCGTGCGCATGCCGCAATCCGCTTCCACTCCCGAAGTCCGCCAGGCGCGCCAAGCCGGGCTGCGCTGGCTCAGCGACGACGCTCCCGGCATCGCCCGCGAGGCCGCCGGCGACGGCTTTCGCTACCGCCAACGTGGCCGCGTCGTTCGCGACCCGGCCACCCTGGCGCGTATCCGCAAGCTGGCCATCCCGCCGGCCTGGCAACAGGTCTGGATCAGCCCGCATGCCGACAGCCATCTGCAGGCCACCGGTCGCGATGCGCGCGGCCGCAAGCAATACCGCTATCACGCCGATTGGATGGCCGGCCGCGGCCAGACCAAGTTCGACGGCCTGCTGCGTTTTGGTGCCGTGCTGCCGCGGCTGCGCCGACGCGTACAGCGCGCCCTGGCCGGGCCGGGCGAGCCGACGCGCGAACGCGTGCTGGCCACCCTGGTGCGTCTGCTGGACACCACCTGGTTGCGCATCGGCAACAGCAGCTATGCGCGCGAGAACGGCTCCTATGGCCTGTCCACGCTGCGCAACCGCCATGCCGGCGTGCAGGGCGATGCCATCCGGCTGTCCTTCGTCGGCAAGAGCGGCGTGCGCCATGCAGTCAGCGTGACCGATCGCCGCGTCGCCCGCATCGTGCGCCGCTGCCGTGAGCTGCCCGGCCAGGAGCTGTTCCGTTATGTCGACGATGACGGCGAGAGTCGTGCTGTCGATTCGGCCGACGTCAATGCCTGGCTGGCCGAGGCCGCCGGCCAGCGCGTGACGGCCAAGGATTTCCGCACCTGGCACGGCAGCGTGCTGGCCCTGCAGCTGACGCTGCAGGCCTGCGCCGAGGGCGCCGAGCCCTGTCGCCCGCCGCAATTGCTGGCCGCGGTAGCCCAGCGCCTGGGCAACACGCCCGCGGTTTGCCGCAAGGCTTACATCCATCCGCGCGTGCTGGCTTTGGGTAATGTGCTGGGCGACGAGGCGGCTCGCGCCGCCTTGCGCACGCGGCCCTGGACGGCGCCGGCGACGCGGGCCGGGCTGAATGCCGCTGAACGCCAGTTGCTGGCCCTGCTGCGCTCGCGGGCCGCCTGAAGCGGGCACCCGGTTTGCCATGACATCAGGCTGCAACCCGCCGGAGTGAAATGTCGTGCGCATCGCCTTTGTCACCGAGACCTTTCCGCCCGAGATCAACGGTGTGTCGCTGACGTCCGAGCGCGCCCTGCGGCATCTGCGCGAATCCGGGCACGAGGTGCAGTTGATCCGGCCGCGCCAGCCCGGCGAGATGCCGCGCCGCGACAGGCTCGAATGGCGCTGCGGCGGCGGTCCCATCCCGATGTATCCGGGGCTGCGCTATGGCTGGGCCACGGCGGCGGCCCTGCGAACGCTGTGGCGCGAGCACGGCGGCCCGCCCGATCTCGTGCATGTGGCGACGCCTGGCCCGCTGGCCTGGTCGGCGCTGCGCGCGGCGCGTGCCGAGGGCATCGCCCGCAGCGCCGACTTCCGCACCAATTTCCACGCCTATTGCGGGCACTACGGCCTGGGCTGGATGGAGCCCATCGTGCTGGCCTATCTGAAGCGTCTGCACGGCATGGCCAATCTCAACTTCGTCCCCACCGCCGAGCTGCAGCGCGAACTCACGGCCCATGGCTTCGATCGCCTGCAGGTGCTGGGCCGTGGTGTCGATGCGCGCTTCTTCGCCCCCGACCGCCGCGACCTGCGGCTGCGCGGCGACTGGCGCGTCGGCAATGACCATCGCGTCATGCTCTATGTCGGCCGGCTCGCGGCGGAGAAGAACGTCGGCCTGGCCCTGCAGACCTTCGAGCGGCTGAGCGCGCGCCGCCCCGGCCTGCGCATGGTGGTGGTCGGCGACGGGCCGATGCGGGCCACGCTGGAGCGCGCCCATCCCCGTGCCCGCTTCGTCGGCATGCAGACCGGCATCGCGCTGGCCCGCCATTACGCCAGCGCCGACGTCTTCCTCTTCCCCAGCCAGACCGAGGCCTTCGGCAATGTGACGCTGGAGGCCATGGCCAGCGGCCTGGCCGTGGCCGCCTTCGACAGCGGTGCCGCCGCCCAGTATGTGCGAGATGGCGTCAGCGGCTGCCTGGCCCCGCCCTGTGAGGGCCTGGATTCGGCCGATGCCTTCCTGGATGCCGCCACGCGTGCCCTGGACGCCTGCGCGCCCGACGGCCTGATGCGCATGGAGGCCCGTTTGGCCGCCACCCAGGCCGATTGGACCGGTGTGCAGCGCCGCTTCGAACAACAGCTGCTGCAGCTGGCCGAAGCCGCCGAGGCGATGCCGGGCCAGGCCGCGCTGGCCTGATCACGGCGGCCTGCGCTGATGCTGCCCGTTGCCGCCACGCCGCGAGCCTTGCCGGCTCCAACCACGCCGCGCGCCTTCAGCTGCGCCTGCGGCCGGCCGGTGTTCTTCCGCAACAGCGAGTGCCTGGCCTGCCACCGGCCGCTGGGTTATGCCGCGCTGCGCGGCCAGCTGCTGGCGCTGGAACCGGTTCGCGGCGGAACCTGGCGCGAAGCCGGCGTGCCGGCGCGGCGGGCGCCGCGCTATGCCCGCTGCGCCAACCTGGACAGTGCCGCCGCCTGCAACTGGCTGCTGGATGCCACCGAGATGCTGGCTGGCCTCACGCTGTGCCGCTGCTGCCGGTTGACGCGCACGGTGCCGGATCTGTCCCAGCCCGATGCCGGTCTGTGGTGGTGCCGCATCGAGCAGGCCAAGCGCCGCCTGGTGTCGTCGCTGATCGGCCTGAAACTGCCGGTGCTGTCCAAGTCGGAAGACGTGGAGCACGGCCTGGCCTTCGACCTGCTGCTGGCACCGGCCGAGGGGCCGGCGGTCGTCACGGGGCATGCCGACGGCGTCATCACGCTGGATGTCTCCGAAGCCGACGACGCCAACCGCGAAGCGCGGCGCCACGAGCTCGGCGAGCCCTACCGCACGCTGCTGGGCCATCTGCGCCATGAGACCGGCCACTACTACTGGCAGCGCCTCGTCGAACCCACGGACTGGCTGCAACCGTTTCGCGAGCTGTTCGGCGACGAGCGGGAGGACTATGCGCAGGCGCTGCAACGTCATTACGCCAACGGTGCACCGGCCGACTGGGGCCAGCGCTTCGTCAGCGCCTATGCCAGCACCCATCCCTGGGAGGACTGGGCCGAGACCTGGGCCCACTATCTGCATCTGGTCGACACGCTGGACACGGCGCGCAGCTTCGGCCTGGACGGGGAGCGCGTGGAACTCAGCTACGAGCGCTTCGACGGCGAGCTGGTGGCCGATGCCGACTTCCTGCAGCTGATCAACAGCTGGATGGAGCTGACCGGCGTGCTCAATGAGCTGTCGCGCAGCATGGGCGTGTCGGACTTCTATCCCTTCGTGCTGTCGATGCCGGCGGTGCGCAAACTGCACCTGGTGCACCGCATCGTGCAGGCCGCGGGAGCGCCTGCCTAGGTCGCGCGGCTCAGCGCCCCAGCGGCGCGAGGGCAGCAGGCATCGATGGGCCGCGCAGCTCAGGCAGGGGCGGCGCTGGCGAGGGGTGCGTGCCCGCCAGCATGTCCAGCCGGTTCAACACCTCGTCGACGTCCAGCGGCTTGGGCCAGAGGTCGCAGAAGCCCCAGTCCGCAACGGGGAACTGGGTGTCGGCGGTCACAGCCACCGCTGGCGCCGATTCACAGCCGGGCAGGGCGCGCAGCAGGCCCAGCAGGCGGCTGCCGTGGCAGTCGGGCAGGCCCAGGTCGAGCAGCAGCAGCGTGGGCCGCAGCCCGGCAGCCAGGCACATCGCCTCTTCGCCATTGGCGGCGATGACGAGCTCCAGTTCGGGTCGTCTCTCCAGGATGGCGGCCATCAGCAGCGCATTGACCGGATGGTCCTCCACATAGAGAACGGGTCGGCGGGCTGGGGTGGGCATGGATCCTCCGAAGGTGAGCAGCGGCGAACGGCAATCGGCGTGCCCGCGTATGCAGGCACCGCTATTGCCAGACACAGGCTCTTCGCCAACCCGACCTTTGCCATGACCACTTCTGCCGCCACCACCGACGCACCGCGCAGCTTCGGCGTCTTCAAACCCGTCGGGCATGTCGTCATTTCATTTCCCGAGGCCGGGCAGGCCGCCCGCGCCGGCCAGGCGATGGCCGACCTCGGCCTCGACGATGCCGCCGTGCACCACTACAGCGATCGCGAGATGCTGAACCAGATCGACGTCGACATTGCCCATGCCAGCCCGATTGCCGCGGTGGGTCAGGAGATGAACCTGGTGCTGGCCCACCGGGCCCTGGCCGCCAAGGGCTACCACTGGCTGGTGGTCAAGGTGGGCAACGACGACCAGGCGACCGAAGTGGCCGAGGTGGCGCGCCGCTGCGGCGCTGAGCGGGCCCAGCATTACGGCCACTTCATCATCGAGGAGCTCATCGAACGCCCGGGCGACATCGCCCAGGTGGCCGAGTCGCCCGACCGCGGCCTGGATGCGCAGACGCCTTCGGGCAAGGAGACCGAAGCCGCCGCCATGAAGAAGGGGTCGTGATGAGCGCTACCGACAAGACGCTCGGGACCCAGCGCGGCATCCAGAAACGCCAGGACCAGGCCGACGCCGCCCAAGCCGCGAAGCCCGACGACGGCGGCGCCGTTCAGGCCGGGGCGCGCGAGCAGCCCGAGAACCTGCCGGCCCAGCACCTGCAGAAACCCGGCCGCGAGGCTGACCTGGAGCTGGCACCGCGCTTCATGGCGCCGGACTACCGCGGCAGTGCCAAGCTGCAGGACTTCGTCGCCCTCATCACGGGCGCCGACTCCGGCATCGGCCGCGCCGTGGCCGTGCTTTTCGCGCGTGAGGGCGCCGACGTGGCGGTGGCCTATCACTCGTCGACCGAGGACGCCGAAGAGACGCGGCGCTGCATCGAGGCCGAGGGCCGTCAATGCCTGCTGCTGCAGGGCGACGTGAAGAGCAGTGCCTGGTGCGACAGCGCCGTGGCCCAGGTCATTGCGCGTTTCGGCAGGATCGACGTCCTCGTCAACAACGCCGCCTTCCAGGAGCATGCCGCTTCGCTGGAGGACATCGACGACGAGCGCATGATGGAGACGCTGAACACCAATATCGGCGGCTATCTGCGCATGGCCCGCGCCGTGCTGCCGCATCTGAAGCGCGGGGCTTCCATCATCAATACCGGCTCGGTGACCGGCCTCAAGGGCAGCGCCAAACTGCTCGACTACTCGGCCACCAAGGGCGCCATCCATGCGCTGACCAAGTCGCTGGCCAGCAACCTGCTCGAACGCGGCATCCGCGTCAATGCGGTGGCGCCGGGGCCGGTCTGGACGCCTTTGAATCCGGCCGATGCGCCGGCCGACAAGGTGGCCGAATTCGGCAAGCAGACCGACATGAAGCGCGCGGCCCAGCCCGAGGAGCTGTCGCCGGCCTATGTCTTCCTCGCCTCACCAGCCTGCGCCGGCTACATCACCGGCATCGTGCTCCCGGTGACCGGCAGCGTTGGCGCCATCTAGGCCGGCGTCAGCAAGGCCTGCCGCAAGTTCTGCCGCCAACCGCCGCAGCGCAACGCGCTGAACCTCTTTCCGATTCACCCCACCCGAGAACCACCATGACCACCACTGCCAACTCCCCTTTCCCCACCTCTTCGGTTTCGCCCGCGACACCGGCGCCGGCCGCGACCGCCATCAACGACGCGGCCACCAAGGCGGGTGATGCTGTCGACAAGGGCGCCGCCGTCGGCCACGACGTGCTGAACCGCGTCGTGCAGGGCGCACACAGCGCCATCGATCGCATGGCCGAAACTGCTGCGCCCGCCGTGCAGCGCGTGCAGGACGGCGTGCAGGCCGCCGGCGAGGCCTTGAGCCAGCGCGCCAGCGACGCGCGCGAGCTGGGCGACGAATGGGCCGAGAGCCTGCGCAACACGGTGCGCGAGCATCCGCTGGCCGCCGTTGCCACGGCCCTGGCCGTCGGCGTGCTCATCGCCCGCCTTGCGCGCTGAGGCGGCCTTGATCGACCCCGAGCCCGGCTTGCCCGGGCCTGAACCGCACCCTGCAGCTGCGTCCGTGATGGCGCAGCTGCAGGCCCTGTGGCGTGAGCTGCCCGGCCTCGTCAGCGACCGCGTGGAGCTGCTGTCGCTGGAGTTGCACCGCGCGCTGCAGGCCCTGGCCCAGATCGTCGCCCTGCTGGTGGCCGTGGCCGTGCTGGGCGTGACCGCGTGGCTGGCGATGTGGGCCGCCATCGTCAGGCTGCTGGTGACGGCGGGCATGCCATGGGCGGTCGCCCTGCTGGTGGCCATCGCGGTCAATGTGCTGGCCATCGTCGCGGCCCTGCTGCGCGTGCGCTCCCTGTTGCCGATGCTGAAGCTGCCGGCCACGCGCCGGCATCTGATGGTCGCACCCGATCCCGAGCCCGGGCCCTTGCCCGAGGAAGGCCACCATGAACGCTCCGTCGCGCGCTGAGATGAAGGGCGATATCGATGCGCGCATCCTGGCGGTCGAGCAGCGGCTGATCGCCCGCGAGGACAGGCTGCGCCGCGACGTTGCCAGCCTGAGCGGTCAGTTGCGCGACCGCCTCAGTCCTCGGCAGTGGTTGCCGCCGGTCGGCGCCGGCCTGCTCACCGTGGCGGCCCTGGCCGCGCTGTGGCGCCGGCCCGCACCGCCCGCGCCCCCTACGTCGGGCGGCGCGCCGCTGCTGGCGCGCCTGCCCTGGATGCAGCTGATTGGCCTGGCCTGGCCGCTGCTGCCCGAGCGCTGGCGCCAGCGTGTCAGCCCCGCCACGGCTGGCAGCTTCTTGACCCTGGGCCTGCCCCTGGTCGAGCGCCTGCTGGGTGGGCGTCGGGACGAGCCGCTGGCGACCGTCGCCGACGTCGACCTGAAGCGGCTCAGCGGCCGCTGGTTCATCGTCGGCGAGCTGGCGGCGCATGGCCAACCGGCCAGCCAGGCCCCCGAGATCGGCCTGCTGCCGCGTGACGATGGCAGGCTGGATCTGCTGCAGCGCCGCATCGATGCGAGCGGCACCCATGGCAGCGAGGCGCTGGTGGAAGCAGTGCAGGGCAGCCACGGCGGACGGTTCAGGATCAGCCATTGGCCCGAGGCCCTGCGCTGGCTGCCGCTGGCCTGGGACGAGCAGGGCGTGCTGCATGTCGATGAGGCCTACGACGAGGCGCTGATCGGCAGCGCCGCGCGAGACACGCTGTGGCTGCTGTCGCGCCGGCCGTCGCTGGCGGACGAGCGCCGCCAGGCCCTGACGCAGATGGCCCGTGAACATGGCTTCGCGGTGGAGGCGCTGCGCAGCTACGACAACCCGTGAGCTTGGTGCCGGGGCGGAACATGCCTTGCCTCAAGCATCCTGCGGGGCCGTCCCGCGTTTCATCGCTGGAGGTTCTCATGGCACGCAGCAGTCTGCTTGGAGTCGATTCCGCCCCTGCCGAGCCCGCTGGTCGCGACAAGGCCACGCTGGGACCGGGCGACAGCTCGGATACCGGCAGTGATGTGGCCGGTCTGGACAGTGATGACGATGCCAGCGACCCGGGCCTGCCGGTGGACGTGGCCTTGCGCGACGACCAGGCGTCACCGCTGCCGCTGGGCGAGTCCCTGGCGGCCAGCGAAGGCGAGGCGGGTGTGCGCGATGGCGCGGACATCGGCGTGGATCGCGTCTTCACGCCGGGTGAGGGCGAGGATCTGGACGACCTGCTCGATGCCGTCGACACGGCCACGAGTCTTGAGGATGAAGAAGGCGAGGAACGGCCCGGCGATGCCGATGCCGAATCCTCACATCGCCCCGGCCGAAGCTAGGGCAGCGTTTCGTTTCCTGCGGACCGAGCGCCGGGCGGTTCCCTAGCCGGTCCGCTCTGGCGATGTTTGCCGGTCGATACGGCAAGCATCGCCGTCCCCTCGGGGCTGAGGCCGGACACGGCAAGTCCTGTGGACTTGTCGTGCCTGCCGAAGGGAAGCCGCTCCGTCGGCTGCGCGGTCTGCAAGACCGACCAGGCCCACCCGCGTACAGCGGCGTGGGACTGGGCGAGGGGCTCCTTAAACAGCGGCGCGGGCCTGGTCGCGCAGCGTGCGCACCTGCAGGTGGTTGCGCTTGACGCCTTCGTATTGGCGCTCCACCACCAGGCGCACATCGGGCGGCAGGGCTTGCTCGAGGGCCTCGCGGTAGGCCTTCATCGCGCTGTCTTCACCGCGCTCGGTCTCCTCCAGGATGGCCTTGTCGGTGTAGCCGGCCAGCGTGCCCTTCACCGCCACCCAGCCGCGGTGCATGGCGCCGGCGGCCGTGCCGCTGTCCTCGGCCTTGCCACCCAGGCGAACGACCAGGGACTGCAGCTCGGCAGCAGCTTGGCGGCATTCCTCGGCGCGACGCTCGAAGGACTGCTTGGTGGACGGATCCTTCAGGTATTCCGCCGAGGCGTGAAAGCCGTACTCACCATCCTTGGAGGTTTCGATGAGGTCGTTCAGCGTGTCGATGATGTCGTCGTTGCTCATGGCATGTCCTTTCGCGGTTCAATGAAGGCGCACCGCCCGGCCGCAGCCGGCGGGCGTCCAGTCCGGTCAAGGGCATTCCGCGTGCCCGCGCTCGTCAGGCCAGCGGTGGCGCGTGGGTGGCGCGGGCGGTCGTGATGGCCGAGCGCAGCGCGGTCAGCAGTTCGGCGGGCGCGCAGGGCTTGCGCAGCACGACAAACTCGCTGTCGCCGACAGCCGTGTTGTTGAAGCCGGTGATCAGCACCACCGGCAGCTGCGGGCGCTGATCGCGCAGCAGGCGGGCCAGCGCGACGCCATCCATGCTGCCGGGCATGACGACGTCACTCAGCACCACGTCGACCGCGGCGCCGCCGTCCAGTTGCAGCAGGGCGGCACTGGGCTCGCTGGCGCGCAGCACACGCACACCATGGGCCATCAGCAGCGCAGCCGTCACGTCGCCCAGCGACACATCGTCTTCGACCAGCAGCACGGTGCTGCCGGCAATGCTCTGCAACGGGGTGTCGGCGGGAGGCGGCTTCTGGGCCTCCTGCGCATCGTTGGCCACCGGCAGCAGCAGCGACACCGTCGTGCCCACGCCCGGCGTGCTGGCCAGGCGCGCCGTGCCCCCGGCCTGGGTGGCGAAGCCGTGGACCTGGCTCAGACCCAGGCCGCTGCCCTGGCCCACGCCCTTGGTCGTGAAGAAGGGCTCGAAGGCATGCTCGACCAGGGAGGGGTCCAGCCCCATGCCGTCGTCGCTGACGGTCAGCAGCACGTAGTCGCCGGGAGCCAGGTTCTGCAGGCCCTCCTTGTCGGCGTCGTCCGCATTGCCGGCCCGCAGCCGCAGCTCGCCGCCCGCGGGCATGGCGTCGTGGGCGTTCAGCGCCAGGTTGACGAGGGCCAGGTCCAGCTCGTTGACGTCCACCCGCACGGGCCAGACGTCTGGTGCCACCTTCACCTTGATCTCGATGCGCCGGCCCAGCACGCTGCGCATCAGCTCCTGCACCTCGGGCAGGTAGCGCGCCATCGACAGGGTCTGCACGCGCACCGGGCGCTTGCCGGCGAAGCGCAGCAGATGCTGGGTCAGCTGGCTGCCCTTGTCGACCGAGCGCTGCGTGGCGCTCAGCGGTCCCTGCAGGTCTGCGGCGCTGGCATGGCGCTGCATCAGGTGCATGCTGTTGCTGATGACGCCCAGCAGGTTGTTGAACTCGTGGGCCACGCCGCCAGTCAGACGGCCCAGCGCGACGATGCGCTGGCTCTGGGCGCCCTTTTGCTCGACCTGGCGGGTGCGCTCCACCGCCTGGGCCACGCTGCGCTCCAGCTCGGCGCGCGCGCTGGCCATGCTCTGGCCGGCCGACGCGAGCGCCTCGGCCACTTCGTCGGCCTCGGTCATGCCGGTGGGTTCGGCCACCACGGGCCGGCCAGCTTGCAGGTCCTGGGCCAGGCGCTTGAGCGAACCGATGGGCCGCTCGATGCGGCGTGACACCCAGACGGCACCGCCCAGGGCCAGGCCCAGCAACACCAGCGCACCGATGGCCACGCGCTGCACGGCGCGGGGCATGCGGCCGGCGAATTCCTCGCGCGGCATGGCGCTGACATAGCTCCAGCCCAGCGGTGATGTGCTGTAGTAGCCGGCGGTCGCCACGCCATCCAGCGAAGTCGACTGGAAGGCCCCTTCGCGGGCAATTGCCATGCGCTGGCGCAACTCGGCACTGCCCTCGCGGCCCACGAAATCCGCGCCTCCGGGCAGCCGCGCCACGAGACGCCCGCTGCTGTCCATGACGGTGCCGATCCAGCCGGGGTGAGGCGCCTGGGCCTGCACGATGCGCTGCAGCTCCGAAGGCCTCACGGTGATGACAAGGTTGTAGAGCAGGCCGCCGCCGCGTGTCACAGGCTCCACCCAGGCGGCGTGCAGTTCCTCGGGCTGGCCAGCAGCGGTCGGTGCGAGGACCTGCAGGGGCAGCATGACGGCGCTGGCGCTGAGCGCCGGCGGGCCGGCAGCTTCACCAATGCTGCCTTCGGGCAGGCGCGTGCTCAGCAGTACCCGGCCCGGCGCTCGCAGCTCCACCCAGCCGTCCAGCCCCTGCATGGCACGCCGCGCCAGGCGCTCGAAGGCCAGGCGCCGGTCTTCGTCCAGCGGTTCGGGGCCATCCAGCGCCGGGGCCTGGGCCAGCACATGGGCGATGGCGGCGCGCCGCGAGAGCTCGCCGTCGACCAGCATGGACAGGGCGCGGGCCGTGTCGCGCAGATTGCGCTCGTGGGCGTCGCGCTCGGCCTCGTAGGTGCTGCCGATGAGCCAGGCAACGCCCAGCATGCCGGGCAGCAGGATGGACAGCACGAGCAGCAGCAGACGGGAGCGGATGGTGACCGGCATGACGGGGATGGGGCGGGGCGCGACGGCGCGGCCGCAACCATAGCGCCTGACCCGTCCCCGGCCACAGAAATGTCTTTGCCCATCTCGGGCAAGGGGCGCGCCTTGCCAGGCCTGCCGGCGAGCCCGAATCGCAGGGCGGGCATGGCAGGCTTTACCGAATTTGCCCGCCGCCACACACGGGATCGGTAAATTCTGCAAGCCGCAGGTCCGGCTCGCGTCGCCACCCTGCGGAAATGCCAACGCAAACCCTTGTCGAACAAGGAGAAACGCGGTTGTGTGTCCGGATGCATGGAAAACACCGTTCCCGGCACGGACGTTGCGTTGTGAAGGTTTGGCCCCTGCCGCGCTGCAGCGATAGAGCGCGCTCCCGACCCCGCAAGAGGAATCCAAGTGCCCTCCATGGATCTCAGAGCCGACCACCGGCAAACCCAGACCCTGTCACCGCGACTGCAGCACGCCGTGCGCCTGCTGCAGATGTCGTCGCTGGACTTCGCGGCCATGCTGCGCGACACCCTGGGCCGCAACCCCTTCCTCGAGGCCGAGGACGGGGACATCCCCGAAGGTGATGATGGTGCGATGCCGCTGGCCGAAGCTGGCGCGGCCGGCAGCGCGCCCGAGCTGTCGAGCCTGTCCGGCCTGATGGACGATGCCGATGCCGCCGTGACGGAAGCGGATGCCGACATGTCAGCGGTGCCGGCCGACGTGGACGTCACCGCCGTCAACGAGGAAAACAGCGACCGCGACCTCTGGGCCGCCGACGGCAGCGGCCAGCGCCGGGCCGAGGACGGCGAACTCAGCGCGTTGGACATGATGGCCGTCGAGACCTCGCTGACGACGCATCTGCACGGACAGCTCAATGTGCTGCCGCTGTCCGAGCGCGACCTGGCGCTGGCGCGCACCATCGTCGAATCGCTGGATGACGATGGCTATCTGCGCACGCCGCTGGATGAGCTGGTTGGTGTCGCGGGGCTGGATCCCCAGCCCGAGCTGCAGGAGATGCAGTTCGCGCTCAAGCTGGTGCAATCGCTGGACCCTGCGGGCGTGGCGGCACGCGACGTGGGCGAATGCCTGCTGCTGCAACTGCCTGGCATCGACTGCCCCGACACGCGCCAGCTGGCCCAGACCATCATCACCCAGCATCTGTCAGCGCTGGCGGCGCGCGACGTCGCCACGCTGGCCCGGCAGCTGGGCGAAGCGCCAGCGCGCGTGGAGGCCGTCTGTGACCGCATCCGCCGCCTCGACCCGCGACCTGGCTGGCGCTTCGGCTCGTCGCATGTCGCCTATGTGGTGCCCGACGTCATCGTGAAGAAGGTGAGGGGCCAGTGGACGGTGCAGCTCAACCCGGCCATCGTGCCCAAGGTCAGGCTGAACCAGGTCTACGCCAACCTGTTCCAGCGCCACCGCACGGCGGCCAACAGCGAACTGGGCGCCCATCTGCAGGAGGCGCGCTGGACGCTGCGCAATGTCGAGCAGCGTTTCTCCACCATCCTGGACGTGGCCGAGGCCATCGTCAGGCGCCAGCACAACTTCCTTGACTACGGCGCGATGGCCATGAAGCCGCTGGGGCTGAAGGAGATTGCGGAGGAAGTCGGCATCCACGAGAGCACCGTCTCACGCGTGACCAACAACAAGTACATGGCCACGCCGGTCGGCGTGCTGGAGCTGAAGTACTTTTTCAGCCGCGCCATGATCAGCGCCAACGGCAGCGCCTGCTCGGGCACGGCCATCCGTGGTTTGGTCAAGGACATCATCGAGGCAGAGAGCGCGGATGCGCCGCTGTCTGATGCCGAGATCACCCGCCAACTGGCGCAGCAGGGTCTGGTTGTGGCGCGCCGCACCGTCACCAAATATCGCCAGATGCTGAAGATCGACGCCGTGGACCGGCGTCGGCGCGTGGCCTGAAAAAGCGGCCAAGAAGCCCGTGGCCCGGCAAGGCGCCGGGCCGCGGGCCTGTGCGTCAGTGGAAGAACAGATACACCAGCAGCAGCACGATGCCCGGAACGCCGAGCAGCCAGGCGAGGAGGTATTTGCCCATGATGTTCTCCTGTGAGTTGAGGGTAGGAGGAGCATGGACCTGGCCGCAAGGGCGGGACAGCGGACGAGACGCGGCGCGTGCGTAGGAAGAGCGGACGCGGCCAACCCGTAGGACTGGACCCACCCGAAGACAAGGCCTGGGCCGGTGCTGCGCAGAAGGCCTAACGCTTAACCTGACGGCATTCCCTAGGCAAGTCGCCATGAGGGGTCATCGCAAAGGAGCACATCATGAACAGCGACCAAATCAAGGGCAGCATCAAGGACGTCGCCGGCAAGGCGCAACGCAAGCTGGGTGAAGCCATCGGCAGCACCGAGCAGCAAGTCAAGGGTGCCGCCACCCAGGTGGAAGGCAAGGCCCAGAAGGCCGTCGGCGACGTGCGCGAGGCCGTCAGGGACACTCGCGACAACCGCAAGATCTGATCATCCTCGCGCCAGGTCAAGCCGCCGGGCCGTTGCGCCCGGCGGCTTTTTTTGTAAACCCACCGTGCCGACGCCCAGCCGCAGATGCTGACGCCGCGTTCAGGCCGCCGGCACAGCGGCCGTGTAGCTGGCCTGCGGTCGCGGCAGCCATTCCGCCGGCACGGCCGCAGGGCTGCCCGCCAGCTTCCCGACGTAGGTCGCCAGATTGGGCCAGTCGAAGAAGCGCGCATCGGGCTCGCGCAGCGGCGAGCGGCGCCAGGCGGTCTCGGCGCCGCTGTCCAGCAGCAGGCCACCCGCGCCGGCGCGATGGCCGGCCTCGACGTCGTCCAGCGTGTTTCCCACCATCCAGGAGCGCTTCAGGTCCAGCCCATGGCGGTGGGCGGCACGGATCAGCATGCCTGGCGCCGGCATGCGGCACAGGCAGGCGGGCCGCCCTTCGCTGTCCGGCGCATGGGGGCAGACCTCGACGCCGTCGACGCGCACGGCGTGGTCGTGCAGCAGGCGCTGCAGCAGCACCTGCTGCAGGCGCGCGAACTCGGCCCGCGTGAAGCGACCGTGCGCCAGCCCGCTCTGGTTGGTGACGACGACCAGGGCGAGGCCCGCCGCCTGCAGGCGCGCCAGCGCTTCGCCGACCCCCGGCATGAAGCGCAGTTGCAGCGGATCGGTGTCGTGGGACAGGTTCTCCACGAGGCTGCCATCCATGTCGAGGAAGAGGGCGGGGCGCTGCGGGGGGCGGACGACGGATCGCTGCGGCAGGTCATGCATCGACAGAAGGCTGAACGGGTCGTGGGACATGAAGGGCATGGCCGGAGCGGTGAGTGCCAGGAGGTGGGCTGGAGCAATCGGCGTGCCCGCTGCGGGCATGGCGGTTGCCCTGAGGGGCTGAACAGGAGACCCCCATGGCGACCTCGACCCGCTCCATTGCCTCTCTGACCCTGAGTTTCGGACTCGTCAACGTGCCCGTGCGCTTGTATTCGGCGACCGAGTCCGGGGCCGACATCCGCTTCAACCTGCTGGACAAGGACGGCTCGCGGCTCAAGCAGCAGTACGTCAACGAGCGCACCCGCAAGGTCGTCGAGCGCAAGGACATGGTCAAGGGCTATGAGATCGAGGACAACCAGTTCGTCCTCTTCACGCCCGACGAGCTCAAGGAGCTGGAAGAGGGCAGCAGCCATGTCATCCAGATCGTCAGCTTCGTGCCGCTGGAATCCATCGACCCGCTGTACTACGACAAGAGCTATCTGCTGGCCCCCGACAAGCGCGGCGAGAAGCCTTATGCCCTGCTGGCAGAGGCCCTGCGCCAGTCCGGCCGCTGCGCTCTGGCCAAATGGCCCTGGAAGGCCAAGCAGTACGTGGCCCAGGTGCGGGCCAACGAGGACGGCCTGATCCTGCAGCAGCTGCGCTACTCGGCCGAGGTGAGGTCGTTGGCTGCGCTGGAGATCCCCAAGACCGCCGTCTCCAAGCCTGAGCTGCAGCTGGCCCTGCAGCTGGTGGGCCAGATCGCCGCGGACAGCTTCGACCCCGAACAGTTCCACGACGAGGAGAAGGAGAGGGTGCTCGCGGCGATCGAGGAGAAGGTCAAGGGCAAGAAGATCGTCACCTCCTCGCGCGAGGAGCATGGTCCGGTGGGCGGCGGCCAGGTCATTGACCTGATGGATGCCCTGCGTGCGAGCCTGGGCAAGGCGCCGTCGGCCAAGACCGGCACCAAGACTTCCGCCAAAGTCACGCCGCTGCCGGCGCGCAAGAAGGCCGCGGCCAAACGAACCGAGAGCGAGCCCGCGCCCAAGCGTGCACGCGCTCAGCGCTGATGGCCAGAGCCCGGCCGGCCGCCGAAGTACCGCTGGCGCGCTACAACGCCAAGCGTGATTTCAGCGGCACCGCCGAGCCCCAGGGTCGTGTCGGCCGCAAGAAGGCCAAGGCCCTGGCCTTTGTCATCCAGAAGCACTGGGCCTCGCGCCTGCATTACGACTTCCGCCTCGAGCTGGACGGCGTGATGCTGAGCTGGGCCGTGCCCAAGGGGCCGAGCTATGACCCGAAGGTCAAGCACATGGCCGTGCGCGTGGAAGACCACCCGGTCAGCTACAACCGGTTCGAAGGCGACATCCCCAAGGGCCATTACGGCGCCGGCCGCGTCATCATCTGGGACCGTGGCGAATGGACGCCGGTTGGCGATCCGCACGAGGGGCTGAAGCAGGGCAAGCTGATCTTCCAGCTGCACGGCGAGAAGCTGGCCGGCCTGTGGGAGCTGGTGCGCATCGCCAAGCCGGGCGACAAGCAGGAGGCGTGGCTGCTGCTGAAGAAGAAGGGCGATGCCTGGGCGCGGCCGAGCAGCGAGTACGACGTCGTGACGGCGCTGCCGGACAGCGTCGTCGAAACGCCGCTGGGCCTGATCGAAGCGCGCGAGGGCCGCGGCGAGACGCCGGCGACGCCCGACCTCGCCAAGGCCGTCAAGGCGGCCCTGCCCAGGACGCTGGAGCCGCAGCTGGCGACGCTGGCGACCGCCGTGCCGCCTGGCGTCGACTGGGTGGTCGAGAACAAGTTCGACGGCTATCGCATGCTGGTGCGCCTGTCGGCCGGCAAGGCCAGGCTGATCACGCGCAACGGCCATGACTGGACGGCCAAGCTCAGGCATCTGGCCGCCGAGGTCGAGCAGCTCGGCATCGCCAGGGCCTGGCTGGACGGCGAGATCGTCGTGCTGAACGAGGCCGGCGTGCCTGACTTCGGCCGCCTGCAGGACGCCATTGATGGCGCGCGCAACGAGGACATCGTCTTCTATCTCTTCGACCTGCCTTTCCTTGGCGACCGCGACCTGCGCGCCGTGCCGCTGCAAAGCCGCCGCGCCGTGCTGCAGAAACTGCTGAAGGGCCACGAAGGCCCGCGCATCCGCTTCAGCGAGGCTTTCCCGGCGGGACCGGCCGAGGTGCTGGACGCCGCCTGCCGCATCGGCCTGGAAGGCGTCATCCTGAAACGGGCCGACTCGCCCTATGTGAACCGGCGAAGCGACAGCTGGCTGAAGCTGAAATGCCAGCGCCGCCAGGAGTTCGTCGTGCTCGGCTTCACCGACCGCAGCAACTCGCCGGGCGAGGTCGGTGCGCTGCTGCTGGGCTATCACGACGGGCAGGGGCGGCTGCGGCATGCCGGCGCCGTCGGCACAGGCTGGTCATCCGTCCAGGGCAAGGCCCTGCACAAGCAGCTCGTGAAGCTGGAGACGGCCAAGCCGGCCGTGGCCCCCGAGGCGCCGCCGCCCAGCCGGCGCGGCGGTCGTTCGCGCGGGCAGGAGCGCTGGGTGCGGCCCAAGCTGGTGGTCGAGATTGCCTTTGGCGAATGGACGGCCGACGGCCATATCCGGCACGCCAGCTTTCGCGGTGTCCGCGAGGACAAGCCGGCCAGCGCCATCACGCGGGAGCAGGCCGTGACGGCAGCGGCCACCAAGCCCGCGCCCAAGGTCTCCCATCCGGAGCGGGTCATCGATGCCGCATCGGGCGTCACCAAGCTCGACCTGGCGCGTTACTACGAGAGCGTGGCCGACTGGCTGCTGCCGCATCTGCGCGAACGGCCGGTATCCCTGGTGCGCGCGCCGCGTGGCATTGCGGGCCAGCTGTTCTTCCAGAAGCATGCCGAGACGCCCATGCCCGGCATCCGCCAGCTCGATGCCGACCTGTGGCCCGGGCATGAACCGCTGCTGGTCGTCGATTCGGTAGAAGGCCTGGTGTCGGCAGCGCAGATGAATGTCGTCGAGTTCCACACCTGGAACACGACCACCGCCCACATCGACCAGCCGGATCGCATCGTCTTCGACCTGGACCCCGGCGAGGGCGTACCCTGGGCGCATTTGCAGGAAGCGGCCCTGCTGACCCGCACCATGCTGGAGGAACTGGGCCTGCGCAGCTGGCTCAAGACCAGTGGCGGCAAGGGCCTGCATGTGGTGGTGCCGCTGAAACCCAAGATCGACAACGCCCAGGCGAAGGACTTTGCCCGCGCGGTCGTCGCCCACATGGCGCGCGCCATCCCGCAGCGCTTTGTCGCCAAGAGCGGGCCCAGCAATCGTGTCGGCAAAATCTTCATCGACTATCTGCGCAACGGCGAAGGCCAGACGACGGTGGCGGCCTTCTCGGCGCGTGCCCGGCCGGGCCTGGGCGTCTCCATGCCGGTGGCCTGGGACCAATTGGCCGAGGTGAAGGGTGGTGCGCAATGGACGGTGAAGACAGCGCGTGACCACTTGTCACTGCAGAAAGTGGATCCCTGGGCCGATTTCTGGAAAAGCCGCCAGACCGTGAAGCGCTTGCCGCCACAGCGCTGACTGACGCGTCTGGGCACGCCGTTTGCCACCAGTTACGTTCAGCTCAGAACCGGGTGGCCCATGTCGACATCGATGGCGCGCTATGTCTTCTTCAACAATGCCGCAGACCGCGAGAGTGTGCGAAACGCCGGCACCATCGCCACGGCCTGTGGCGCCAGGGTGGTGGAACTCCTGCCCAAAGCCGTCCTGATGGACGTGGACGTGGACAGCCTGCCCGATATCGCCGCGCTGTTGGTGGGCTGGCAGTCCACGCCCGACAGGCGTCAGCTGCGCGGCCGAGGCCAGGCGTCCGTCGGACGCGCCACGGCGCCCTCACGGCCCGCAGCACTGGCGGCCTGAGAGCGCCGTCGGTCAGGCCGGCTCGCCGGCCAGCACGCGCTTCAGCGGCGCGCCGCTGACGGTTTCATGGCCGAGCAGCATCTCGGTCAGCGTGTCGAGTCGGTCGCGTTTTTCCTCCAGTACGCGGCGGCACTCGGCCTGGGCGCTCTCCAGCAGGGCGCGGGCTTCGTCGAGCACCGATTTCTGCACGTCGGGCCCGATCAGCTCGCGCGGCACGCCGGCCATGCTGAGCAGGCCGAAGGTCTTGCCGAAACCCAGTGAGCCGACCATGTTGGTGGCCAGTTCGGAGGCGCGCTTGAGGTCGTCGGCGGCGCCCGAGGAAGCATTGCCGAAGGCGATCAGCTCGGCCTCGCGGCCGGCCAGCATCATGGCCAGGCGGCCGCGCAGCTCGCGCTCGCCGTACAACGGTTCCTCGTTGGCGCGGGCCACATAGGTCACGCCCAGGGCCGGGCCGCGTGGCTCGATGCTGACGCGCTCGACGCTGCCGGCCTCCAGCACATGGGCCACCAGGGCATGGCCAGACTCGTGGAAGGCGATGCGGCGCAGGGTTTCGGGCGTGATGAGGTCCTTGGTATTGCTGACCTCGCCACCAAGCTGGTGGGTTTCCAGCGACTGGTAGACGCGCTCCTGGCTGACCAGCGTCTCGCCGGCCTCGGCTGCATAGGCGGCGGCGCGGTTGACGCAGTTGGCGATGTCGGCCGGCGACATGCCGGCAGCGGTGCGGGCGATGGAGGCCAGGTCGATGCCGTCCGCCGCCTTGGTCTGGCCCAGGTAGAGGCCGAACAGCTGCTCGCGTTCCGGCACGGTGGGCAGGGCGGTGCGCACGATGAGGTCGAAGCGGCCCGGGCGGCGCATGGCCTCGTCGACGTTGTCGACATGGTTGGTGGCGCCGATGACGACGACGTTGTGCAGCGCGGAGAAGCCATCCATCTCCACCAGCAGGCGGTTGATGATGCGGTTCTGTTCCTGCTCGCCGCCGCCCGTGCCGGCTTCCTTGCCGTTGCTGCGCTTGCCGATGCCGTCGATCTCGTCGATGAAGATGATGCAGGGCGCCGACTCGCGGGCCTTCTTGAACAGCTCCTTCACCTTGCCGATGCCGGCGCCATAGAACATGGAGCTGAAATAGGAGCCGTCCACGCTGATGAAGCTGGCGCCGCATTCGCCGGCCAGGGCCTTGGCCAGCAGGGTTTTGCCGGTGCCGGGCGGGCCGTCGAGCAGCACGCCGCGCGGGGCCTTGGCGCCGACGGCGGCGTACTGCTTGGGATCCTTCATGAAGGCGGCCACGCGGCGCAGGGCCTTCTTGGCTTCCTCGGCGCCGATGACGTCATCGAAACGGGTGCGGGATTTCTCGGCGAGGCGGGTGCGTTGGCCGAGTGACCCGCGCATCTGCAGATAGACCAGCGGCCCGGCCACCAGCAGCAACAGCAGGATGGGACCCAGCACACCGGCCACGCGCTCCAGGGACTGGAACAGGCGCTGGCCGCCGGTGCGGGCGTCCACGTCGATGTCGGTCAGCGCAAAGCCCTGGGCCACGCTGAGTTCGCCCAACCGGGCGCCGGTCTCATGCTTGCAGCCCAGGCCGCAGTCGATCAGCCGCGTGCTGAAGAAGTGGCCCGCGCGGTCGGTGTAGAGCACCAGGCTGCCGCTGACGCCGACGGCGGCGACGTCCTTGGCCTGCAGGGCGCGCTCGAATTCCGAGGCTTCGCGCGGGTGAGCCAGCCATTGTTCGGGCGCCTTCTCGAAGGCCAGGGCCGTCGCGTTCTTGCGCGCCTGAACCTCGCTGGCCGTGCGCTCGTGCAGCGTCGACAGGCCGAGCACGGCCAGCAGCGCGGTGGCCACGATGGCGGCAATGATGAGTTTCTGACGCAAGCCGGACGAAGGGGTGTTGCTGGCGCTGTCCATGTGTGAGGGCGATATCGGGAACTGCAGTCCGGGCAGACTAGCGGCCCGGCGCCCGCGCCGTGCGTGCGTTATCGAGGCTTGGCCGCGGCTGGGGTCGGGCAATTTGCAACACCCGTCTCAAGTGAGACATATTGCCTGGCCCACCGCGGGCGGCCGACCGCCGCCCGGCCGTGACAATCGCCGGCATCAGAAGTGGAGACGAGGGAAGCTTGACACGCACGGAGCGCGACTACTGGGTCTGTCAGCTGGCCGGTTGGGGCACCCTGGCCACCTTCGGCGTGCTGTCTTCGTCTTTCGGCGACTGGCGCGCCGGCCTGCGCTTTGCGGTCGCCAAGCTGTGCGTTTCGATGACCGGGCTGCTGCTGTCCCATACCTGGCGAGGGCTGCTGAGGCGCCGCGCCTGGATAGACCGCGCCAGCGGCCTGCCGATGGCGCGGCTGGCGGCGGGGCTGTTGGCCCTGGCCGTCATGCAGACCGGATTTCTGCTGCTGTCCGACCTGATGTTCCGCGGCGGCGCCTTTTTCGCCGACAGCGCGGACGAGCTGGCTTTCGACCTCGTGCTGCTGGTGCTGCTGTGGTTGATGGTGTTTGCGTTCTGGACGCTCTGCTACGCCGTGGCGCTGTCGCGCCGGCGGGCCGAGCGTTTCGAGGTGGAGAAGCTGAGGCTGGAGGTCAGCGTCAAGGAGGCCGAGCTGCGCGCCTTGCAGTCGCAGGTCAACCCGCATTTTTTCTTCAACTGCCTGAGCAGCATCCGCGCCCTGGTCTATGAAGATGCCGGCGCCGCGGCGCGCGCCATCAATCAGCTGGCGGGCATGATGCGGCACAGCCTGCAGGCCGGGCATCGACCCACCGCGAGGCTGGACGAGGAACTCGCCGCCGTGAACGCCTATCTGGACATGGAAAAGCTGCGTTTTGACGAGAGGCTGCAACTGGCCGTGGACGTGCCGCCCGAGCTGGGCAGCGTGATGCTGCCACCCATGGTGCTGCAGACGCTGGCCGAGAACGCCGTGCGCCACGGCGTGGAGCGCACGACCGGCTCTTGCCGCATCCGCATCGCCGCGCGGCGCGAGCCGGGGCGCGTGTGCATCACGGTGGCCAACGAGGGCCGGCTGATCACCGACAGCGCCTCGACCCGCGTCGGCCTGGCCAACGCCAGCCAGCGCCTGGCCCTGCAGTTCGGCGCCACGGCCACCTGCAGCATCGACGAGAGCGAGGGCTGGGTGACAGCCACCGTCACCTTGCCGGCAGAGGCCACGGCATGAGGGTCGCCGTCATCGACGACGAGCGCCTGGCGCGCAATGACCTGCGCCGCCTGCTGGGCGAGCATGAGGACGTGCAGGTGGTGGCCGAGGCGGCCGGCGTGGCGGAAGGTTTGCAGGCCATCCGCGCGTTGACGCCGGACCTGGTGTTCCTCGACATCCAGATGCCCGATGGCAGCGGCTTCGACCTGCTGGCTGCGCTGGATGCGGCGCCGGCCGTCATCTTCACGACGGCCTACAGCGAACATGCATTGCGCGCCTTCGACGTCAACGCGCTGGACTATCTGCTCAAGCCCATCGAACCGCAGCGGCTGGCCCAGGCGCTCGCCAAGTTCAAGCCTGCTGCACCAGCCCCGGCGGACAAGGCCCAGGCGCCGGACGGCAAGGTCTTCATCCAGGACGGCGAGCGCTGCTGGTTCGTGGCCCTGGACCGCATCGCGCTGTTCGAGTCCGAGGGCAACTACACACGGGTCTATTTCGACGGCAACCGGCCCTTGCTGCTGCGCTCGCTGAACCAGCTGGAGGCCAGGTTGGACCCGCAGCAGTTCACGCGCGTCAGCCGGCGCCACATCGTCAATCTGCGCTTTGTCGAGAACGTCGGGCCCTCGCCCGCCGGCAGCCTGGAGATGACGCTGGCGGGCGGGTTCAAGGTCGCGATGTCGCGCCGGCGCGCGGCCGAGTTCAAGCAGCTGAACCGGCTCTAGTCGACGTGCCGGCGGTTATCCGCCGGGATGCGGTCGAGCAGCAGGCCATCGGGGTCGAGCGCGACCGCCATGGGCTTCTCCTTGACCGTGACGGTCAGCGTGGACGTGCCGGCAGGCAGGCGGTGCGCGGCGCGGTAAAGCGGGCGGTCGGCGGCGGCGAACAGGGCGACTTCGACGGCTTGGTCGTCGGTGAGCGGCGTTTCCCTGCCCTTGGCATCGGCCTCGAACCTCGCCAGGCTGAGCTGCAGCGTGACGTCCCATTGCGCATCGCTGCGTGGCTTGGCCGTGGCGGCGAGTACACGGTTGTCGTAGACGACGATGCGCTCGAACAGCTCGCCGATCAGGGCCTGCTGATCGGCCGGCGCTTCGGCGCGCAGGGCCTGCAGCAGGTCCAGGCTGGTGGCATAGGGCGGGCCCTGGTAGCGCCGTTCGGCGATGAAGCGGCCCAGGGCGCGGTTGACGGCAGCTTCGCCGATGGCGTTCTTCAGCCGCATCAGCGCCAGGCTGCCCTTGCGATAGGTGATGTAGGCCTGCCCTTCGTCGCGTACCAGCGGCAGTTCGCCCACGCGTTCGGCGCCGCGGCCGCGGAAGTATTCGTCGGCGTCGAAACGCAGGATGGGCCGCAAGGCCTCGACCCCGAAGCGCTGTTTCATCGTCATCAGCGCCGAGTATTCCGCCAGCGACTCGGTGATGAGGCCGGCCCCCTGCACATTGGCGGCGATGGCCTGGTCGCCCCACCATTGATGCGCCACCTCGTGCGCGGTGACGTAGAAGACATGGTCCACGCCGCCGGGCTCGCGCAGGTCGCTGACAAAGCCCAGCGATTCGGAAAAGGGCACGGTCATCGGGAAGCTGCGCGCATAGGACTGGTACAGCGGTGTCTCGACGATGCGCAGTGCCTTGTGCGGATAGGGGCCGAAGTGCTCGCTGTTGTAGGCCAGCGCGGCCTGGGCGCCGGCCAGCATGCGGTCGACGTTCCACGCATGCCGGGGGTCGTGGAAGACGGTGATGTCGACGCCCTGCCAGCGGGCGGTCCGCGTCTGCCAGCGCCCCGACTGGAAGGACACGAAGGGCAGGATGGGCGAGGCCATCTTGTAGTGGAAGTAGCGCCGTCCGCCGCTCTCCCATTGGCGCTGCAGGTCGCCGGGGGCGATGGCCGTCTGGTCGGCGCTGGTGGAGACGGTGGCCTCGAAATCGATCAGGCCGGCAGGGACGCCGTACTGGGCCAGGTAGTTGTGCTGGCGCGCGGCGGCATCTTCCAGTGCGGGCAGGCGGTGCGGTGCACCCAGGCCGCGCGCCGAGCGGTCGCGCGGGTCGTCCAGCTCCTGCGAGGCGTCGTAGCTGAGCTTGGGGAAGAAATCCTCCAGCGTGAACAGCGTGCCGTTCTCGTGGATGCGCCCCAGTGCGCCGCTGTTGGTGAAGCCCCGCGGGCGCACCTGCACGTGGGCGTCGAGCAGCAAGGTGGCACCGGGCGCCAGGGGCTGGTCCAGCTCGATGAGCAGCACGCCGAAACGTGGGTCATCGCGCGTGACGCGGTGCGGCGGCAACTGCTCGATGACGGTGTCGGTGTCGACGTCGCTCTGGAAGAACAGCGTGGCGATGGGGGCGGTCGTGTCGTTGCGCAGCGTGTAGTGGGCGCGCAGCGTGGCGGCGCGCTGGGCCGGAAAGATCTCCACTTCGGCGCGCAGTGCGGCCAGGCTGAGCTGGGGCCGGCCCAGCAGGCCGCGGTAGGCCTTTTCATAGTCCACCCGGGCGTCGAGCCGCTGCTCGGCCGAGGTGTAGCGGTTCAGCACATGGGTGTTGTAGAAGATCCAGGCCTGCGCCGCCGTGAACGCGCCCAGGCAGGTGGCCAGCACCAGGCCCCGGCGCCCACCCAGCGCCCGCGCCGCTGCGGCCAGGCGCTGGCGCGTGGTGGGCGGCGTACCCCGCGTGCGCAGCATCTGCGCCAGGGCCAGCAGCGCGGCGGCGCCCAGGCCCCAGTACAGGGCGAACCAGGCCCAGCCCGACAGGTCGCCATAGCCATTCATGTCCGAATAGACGAGAGGGGGCAGCGACGCGAAGTTGTAGAGCCGGTCGTCCAGTCGTGCCCCCTGCAGCAGCGCGCCTGAGGCCAGCAACGCCGCGCCCGCCGCATAGCCGGCGTAACGGTTGCCGGCCATCACCTGCAGGGCCAGCAACGCCAGGCCCATCAGCACGAAATAGGCGGCATTGATGAAGGTGCCCTTCAGATAGAGCAGGGGCTGGATGTCGACACCGCCCTTGATGAGCTGGATGCCGACAGCCACCACCGCGCCAGCGCCCAGGAAGGCCAGCACCACCGCCGCCAGCGTGCCGCTGCGTGCCACCAGCGGCACCCAGTCGGGTAAAGGCAGCGCGTCGCCGACGTCGGCAATGCGCGTCTGCCGGTCGCGATGCACCAGTTCGCCGCTGTAGAACAGCAGCACGACGACCAGCACGAAGTTCATGCCGTCGCTGATCTCCTGCAGCATCAGCCGCGTCAGCGGGTAGGGCACGCTGTCGAAGCGCATGCCGCCGACCGCGTAGTTGGCGAGGAAGTTGGCCACCGCCAGCATCAGCATGACGAGGAAGGGCAAGCTCCTCAGCACGCCGCGCGCGTCAAAGCGCAGCAGCTGCCAGCATTGCGCCCAAGCCGTCGTGTTGACAAAGCGCGGCGTGATGCGGCGCGGTGCGTTGACGATGGGCGCCGCTGCCGACGGCACCGCGGCCCGGCGGCGCTGCCATGCGCGACCGGTGCCCAGCCGCTGCGGCTTGAACAGCACGACCGTGGCGGCAAACAGCCCCAGCGAGATCGCGCTCCACAGCAGGCGGTTGGCCAGCAACGCGCCGGCCAGCTCGGGCAGCCGGGTGTTGGCTTCGGCGGGCGTGAAATAGCGCGTCGCCAGCGCCAGCACGCGCACGCCGAAGGGGTCCAGCAGCGCGCCCACCGTGAAGCCGTCGGGCCGCTGGCCGAGGAAGCTGGCGGCCGACCACAGCGCCAGGAAGGCCACCACGCCGACGTAGACCATGCTCATCGAGCGTGTCGTCGCAGCCAGCAGCATCAGCAGCGCCGCCACGAACAGCAGATTCGGCACGACGAAGACGGCGAAGCTCCAGGCGTACGGCCACAGCGAGAAGTCGCCCAGGCGCTCCGGCGCGATGCCGGGCATGCGCGAGCCGATGACCATGGCCAGCGTGACGAGCGCAAACACCAGCAGGCAAGCGGCCAGGCCGGCCAGGAAGCGGCCGCCCAGATAGTCCAGTTTGCGCATGGGCGTGGCGAACAGCAGGTCGGCGATGCCGGCGTCGTTGTCGCGCAGCACGGCGCCGGCGATGAAGGCCGTGACCAGGAACATGGCCACGATGCTGAGCACGGTGAGCTGCTGGGCGATGACCGTCGGCGCATTCATGTGCAGATTGCCGATGGCCCCGCCGATGCGAAAGCTGTCGCTCCTGGCCGACAGGAAGGCGATGCCCATCAGCGGCAGGGTCGTCACCCACAGCAGCCATTGGCGCAGCTGCAGGCGCAGGTCGAAGCGAAGGAATTCAAGCCACATGCTGCACTCCTCAGGCCAGCGCGCGCAGCTGCAGGAAGTAGACGTCTTCCAGGCCGGGCACGATGGGGACGAAGCCGTCGTCGGGCTGGCGGTCCGCATAGACGTTGATCTGCGGCTTGCCGCCCACCAGGCGTGAGGACAGCACCGTGAGGCGCTGCTGGTAGTCGGCGAGGGCGGCGTCGCTGACGCTGCGCTGCCAGACGCGGCCGTAGAGTGTTTCGATGGCGGCCTGCGGTTCGCCCTCGGCCAGCACGCGGCCGGCGCCGATGATGGCCATGCGCGGGCACAGGTCGGTCACGTCGTCGACGAGGTGGGTGGACAGGATGACCACCACGTCCTCGCCGATGCGCGCCAGCAGGTTCAGGAAGCGGTTGCGCTCGTCGGGGTCCAGGCCTGCCGTGGGCTCGTCGACGATGATCAGCCGCGGCGCCCCCAGCAGGGCCTGGGCGATGCCGAAGCGCTGGCGCATGCCGCCCGAGAAGCTCGCCACGGCGCGCCTGCGGGCCTCCCACAGATTGGTCTGCTGCAGCAGCGCCTCCACCATCTCGCGGCGCTCGGCGCGCTGGGTCAGGCCCTTCAGCACGGCGAAGTGGTTGAGCAGCTCCAGCGCGCTGACCTTGGGGTAGACGCCGAAATCCTGCGGCAGATAGCCGAGCTGGCGGCGCAGCGCCTGCGGGTCCTTCAGCACGTCGACGCCGTCGAAGTGGATGCTGCCGCTGTCGGGCGTCTGCAGCGTCGCCAGGGTGCGCATCAGCGAGGACTTGCCGGCCCCGTTGGGCCCCAGCAGGCCGAACAGCCCCTTGGGGATTTCCAGGCTGATGTCGTTGGTGGCGTGGACGCCGTTGGCGTAGGTCTTGTGCAGGCGCTGGATCGAGAGCATCGCGGCGGTCTCCAAATGTCGAATACCGCCACGGTATTCAGCACCTCACGCGCGCTCCAGCCCTTCCACACCGGCGCTGCGCCGCGCTGGACGAGCGGTCTGAATCCGGGATGAGTGGCAGGCGCTCTACGCCGCAGGGCCGCGGAAAAAACAAAAGCCGCGCTGGCGAACCAGGGCGGCTTTGAAGCTTGGATTTTTTATTCTTGAATTCTTGGTGCCGGCAAGAGGAGTCGAACCCCCGACCTTCGCATTACGAATGCGCTGCTCTACCAACTGAGCTATGCCGGCCTTTGACTGAGCGTCAAGCCCGCGATTATAGCCACTATTTTGTGGAGTCGTCCAGATGGTAGCGGGTGATGCGCTCGACCTCGTTCTTCGAGCCCAGGGCCACGGCGACGCGCTCGTGCAGCTTGGTGGGCTTCAGATCCATGATGCGTTCCTGGCCATTGGTGGCCGCGCCACCGGCTTGCTCGACGAGGAAGGCCATGGGATTGGCCTCGTAAAGCAGGCGCAGCTTGCCGGGCTTGTCGGGCTCGCGCTGGTCCCAGGGGTAGATGAAGACGCCGCCGCGGGTCAGGATGCGGTGCACGTCGGCCACCATGCTGGCGACCCAGCGCATGTTGAAGTCCTTGGCGCGCGTGCCCGTGGAGCCGGCCAGGCATTCGTCGATGTAGCGGCGCATCGGCGGCGCCCAGTGGCGCATGTTGGACATGTTGATGGCGAATTCCTTGGTGTCCTCGGGAATGCGCACCTCGTCCTGGGTCAGCACCCAGGAGCCGGTCTCGCGGTCCAACGTGAACATGGCGACGCCGTCGCCCACCGTCAGCACCAGCATGCTCTGCGGGCCGTAGACGCAGTAGCCGGCCGCGGCTTGCTGCTTGCCGGGCTGCAGGAAGTCCTCGTCGCTGACGCCGCGCGAATGGCCCACCTTGCGCAGCACGCTGAAGATGGTGCCGATGGACACATTGACGTCGATGTTGCTCGAGCCGTCGAGCGGGTCGAACAGCAGCAGGTATTCGCCCTGGGGGTAGCGGTTGGGCACGACGTAGATGCTGTCCATCTCCTCGCTGGCCATGGCCGCGAGATGACCGCCCCATTCGTTGGCCTCGATCAGCACCTCGTTGGCGATGATGTCCAGCTTCTTCTGCACCTCGCCCTGCACGTTCTCGCTGCCGGCGCTGCCCAGCACGCCGCCCAGGGCGCCCTTGTTGACGGCGATGGCGATGTGCTTGCAGGCACGCGCCACGACCTCGATGAGGAGGCGCAGCTCCTGCGGGATGTGGCCGTGCTCGCGCTGCTGCTCGACCAGGTACTGGGTCAGGGAGACGCGGCTCATGCCTTCACTCCTGCCGGGCCGCCCCAAAGGAGTGAAGCGCCCCCTCGGGGGGCAGCAAATGAAATTTGCGTGGGGGTCATGCTTTCTCTCCGGAGGCCAGGGCGCGCTCGACGATCTCGCGCACGTCGCTGGACAGGTCGGGCTTGGCGGCCACACGGGCGACGGCTTCACGGGCGGCCGCGCGGTAGGGCTCGGCCAGCACCGCCCAGCGGTCCATCGCACGGGCGATGCGGCTGGCGAGCTGCGGGTTGATGGCATCGACAGCCAGCACCTGGTCGGCCCAGAACACATAGCCCGCCGCGTCGGCACGGTGGAAGGCGGCCGGGTTGAACATGCACAGCGAGGCCAGCAGGCTGCGGGCGCGGTTGGGGTTCTTCAACGTGAAGTCGGCATGCTTGGTCAGGGCCTTGGCGCGGGCGAAGACACGGCCGTTGACCTCGGGCGCGCGGGCCTGCAGTGAGAACCACTTGTCCACGACCAGGGCGTCGTCCTTGAACAGCGCGTGGAAGCGCTCCAGCGCGGGAGTGGCCAGCTCGGCGCCGGCGTTGACCAGGGCTGCCAGTGCGCCCAGGCGCTCCGTCATGTTGGATGCGTCCTTGAAGCGCTGGTAGGCCTTGCCCGGCCAGACGGTGTCGCCGGTGGCCTGCGCGTCCAGCACGAGCATGGACAGGGCCAGGTTGGCCAGGGCGCGCTTGCCGGAAGAGACCGGATCGGGCGTGTAGCCGCCGGCGATCTGGTTGGCTTCGAAGGCCGCAGCCCAGTCGTCGCGCAGCGCGCTTGCGAGCTGGGTTTGCGCGGCCATGACGGCGGCATGAATCGCTTGCGGGTCGACGACGTCGAGCTGCTCGGCGATATAGGCCTCGCCGGGCAGGGTCAGGGCCAGTTCCTTGAAGGCGGGGTCGAGCTCGGCGTGGTTGAGGATGCCGCGCATGGCCTCGATGAACACCGGGCTCAGCACCAGCGGCTGGCCGGCCCGCAGCGAATGCAGGATGCGGTTCAGCGCCAGGCGCTGGCCGGCTTCCCAGCGGTTGAACGGGTCGCTGTCGTGGCGCATCAGCACCATCAGGCCGGCGTCGGACAGGCCGTCGTCCAGCACCACGGGCGACGAGAAGCCGCGCAGCAGCGAAGGCACGGGCTCGCTGTCGATGTTCTCGAAGACGAAGGTCTGCTCGGCCTGGTCCAGCACCAGCACCTGCTCGGTGTCGCCGTTGGCGTTCAGGGCCAGAGCGACGCCGTGGCGGTCCAGCAGACCCATGACGATGGGCACGACCTGGGGCTGCTTGTCGGTCTGGCCGGGCGTGGCCGGTGTCGTCTGCGACAGGCGCAGCGTGAACGTACGCGCAGCGGCGTCATGCTCGCCGCGCAGGCTGACGCGCGGCGTGCCGGCCTGCGAGTACCAGCGCTTGAAGGTGTCCAGCCGGGTGCTGAGGGCCGAGCCGGGGTTGGCGTCGGCGATGGCCTGGGCGAAGTCGTCGCAGGTCACAGCCTGGCCGTCATGGCGCTCGAAATAGAGCTTCATGCCGGCCTCGAAGCCCTTGCGGCCGACCAGGGTCTGGTACATGCGCACGACCTCGGCACCCTTCTCGTAGACGGTAGCCGTGTAGAAGTTGTTGATCTCGCTGTAGCTGTCCGGGCGCACCGGGTGGGCCATGGCGCCGCTGTCCTCGGGGAACTGCATGGCGCGCAGCTGGCGCACGTCCTGGATGCGGCAGACGGCGCGGGCCGACGGCGTGCCGGCCATGTCCATCGAGAACTCCTGGTCGCGGAAGACGGTCAGGCCTTCCTTCAGCGACAGCTGGAACCAGTCGCGGCAGGTGACGCGGTTGCCGGTCCAGTTGTGGAAATACTCGTGGGCGACGATGGACTCGATGCGGGCGAAGTCGACGTCCGTCGCGGTCGCGGGCGAGGCCAGCAGGGCGGACGTGTTGAAGATGTTCAGGCCCTTGTTCTCCATCGCGCCCATGTTGAAGTCGGACACGCCGACCACCATGAAGCGCTCCAGGTCCAGGGGCAGGCCGAAGCGGGCCTCGTCCCAGACGATGGAGGCGATCAGCGAGTTCATCGCATGCTCGGTCTTCTCCAGGTCGCCGCGGCGCACATAGACCTGTAGCAGATGGTCCTTGCCGGCGCGGGTGCGGATGCGCTGCTCGCGTGCCACCAGGTCGCCGGCGACGACGGCGAACAGATAGCTGGGCTTGGGGAAGGGGTCGCTCCAGACCGCGAAGTGGCGACCGTTCTCCAGATTGCCGCTGTCGGTCAGGTTGCCGTTGGCCAGCAGGATGGGGAAGCGGGCCTTGTCGGCGCGCAGCGTGACCGTGTAGACGGCCATCACGTCCGGGCGGTCCAGGAAATAGGTGATGCGGCGGAAGCCCTCGGCCTCGCACTGCGTGAAGAAGCTGCCGCCCGAGGTGTAGAGGCCGGACAGGGCGGTGTTCTTCTCGGGGCAGATGGTGTTGCGGATCTCCAGCAGGAAGTCTTCGTCTGGCGGGTTGTCGATGACCAGCTCATGGCCTTCCTGACGGAAGGACACGCCGTTGCCGGCTATGAGGACGCGCAACAGGTTGAGCTCCTCGCCATGCAGGCGCAGCGGGCCGTGCTCGACCGAGCGGTTGCGCTCGACCTGCATCTTGCTCGTGACGATGGTCTTGGCCGGATCGAGATCGAAGGTCAGGTCGACCTTGCGGATCCAGAACGCCGGCTGCTGGTAATCCAGGCGTTGGATCAGGGTGGCAGTACCTTCACGCATGAGGTTTCCTTTTAATGGGCCGGTCGGTTGCCCGACAGCAGCCAGATGCCGGCCAGGCAGAGCACCAGGCCGGCGAATTGCTTGAGGCTCACGGCCTCCTTGAAGACCATCATGCCGATGATCAGCAGCGCGCCTGTGACGACGGCGGCCGACAGCACGAAGGCGCTGGACAGCGATCCGCCCGCCCGGTAGGCGAGCAGAAAGCCCAGCTCGATCAGCACGATGGCGACGGCCACGCCCCAGACCGCCCCGCCCAGCTCACCCGCGGCCTGCGCCAGGGGCGCCTGCAACGGGAAAAGCAGGAAGAGAGGCAGGCTGAGAGCCGCCGCACCGAGATAGAAGGCGATCAGCGCCAGCACCGGATGGGCGCCGGGCGCGACCTGTTTCTGCATGAAGTGGTAGAGCACCTGGCCGGTGATGGCGACGGCCATGGCCAGGGCAAAACCGGTCTTCATCAGATGCCCTGTTTCAAGGACTCGGTGATGAACTGGTCGAGATCGCCGTCCAGCACTTTCTGCGTCGCCGAGGTCTCGTAGTTGGTGCGCAGGTCCTTGATGCGGCTCTGGTCCAGCACATAGGAGCGGATCTGGTGGCCCCAGCCGACGTCGGTCTTGGTGTCTTCCAGCTTCTGCTGTTCTTCCATGCGCTTCTTCATCTCATGGTCGTACAGGCGCGAACGCAGGCGGCGCCAGGCGACGTCGCGGTTGCTGTGCTGGCTGCGGCCGTCCTGGCATTGCACGACGATGCCGGTTGGGATGTGCGTCAGGCGCACGGCCGAGTCGGTCTTGTTGATGTGCTGGCCGCCAGCGCCGCTGGCGCGGAAGGTGTCGGTGCGCACATCGGCCGGGTTGATGTCGATCTCGATCGAGTCATCCACCTCGGGGTAGACGAACAGCGACGCGAAGGACGTGTGGCGGCCGCCGGACGAGTCAAAGGGGCTCTTGCGCACCAGGCGGTGCACGCCGGTCTCGGTGCGCAGCAGGCCGAAGGCGTACTCGCCCTCGACCTTGATGGTGGCGCTCTTGATGCCAGCCACGTCGCCCGGCGTCTCGTCTTCCATCGTGGCCTTGAAGCCCTTGCGCTCGGCGTACTTCAGGTACTGGCGCAGCAGCATGCCGGCCCAGTCGCAGGCCTCGGTGCCGCCGGCACCGGCCTGGATGTCGATGAAGCAGTTCAGCGGGTCGGCCGGGTTGTTGAACATGCGGCGGAACTCGAGTTCCTCGACCTTGGCCTGCAGGGCGGCCGCGTCGGCCTCGATGGCCAGCATGCCGGTCTCGTCGCCTTCCTCGCGGCTCATCTCGAAGAGCTCGGCGTTGTCCGCCAGCGAGGAAGTCAGGTGCGTGATCGTGTCGACCACGGTTTCCAGCGTGCGCTTTTCCTTGCCCAGTTCCTGGGCGCGCTTGGGGTCGTTCCAGACGTTGGGGTTCTCGAGCGACGCGTTGACTTCGTTCAGGCGCAGGGCCTTGCGATCGAAGTCAAAGATACCCCCTTAGCGCGTCGGTACGCGCTGCGAGGTCGGCGAGGCTGTTGCCGATTTGGTTGATGTGTTCGATGTCCATGGAGGGCACGCGGGTCAAAAGGGGGAGATTTTCGCATGGCGAGCAGGCAAACTCCGGGCCGCCGGGGACGAGACTGCCGCAGGCAGCGCCCGGTGGGAGCTCCAACCACATGCGCCTGATGTCTTCATGCCGCGCGCTGGCCAACACGGCCGCGCTCGCCACCAGCCTGATCTGGGCCACCAGCCCGGCCCTGGCCGACACCGCCACGCCGCCGGTCGCGGCCAAGAAGCCTCGCGACGTCAGCGTCCACGGCGATCGCCGCATCGACGACTATTTCTGGCTGCGCGAGAAAGACGATCCCGAGGTGCAGGCCCATCTGAAGGCAGAGGCGGCCTACGCGGAGGCCTGGTTCAAGCCCCATGAGGCGGCCACCGAGAAGCTGTTCGAGGAGATGAAGGGCCGCGTGCAGCAGCGCGACACGGCCACGCCGCAGCGCCAGGGGCGCTACTGGTACAGCTCCCGCACCGAGGTGGGCCTGCAATACCCCATCTTCTTCCGCCGCGCGGCCCAAGGCCCCGAACGGGCCGACAACCCGCAGGCGCCCGAGCAGCTGCTGCTCGACATGAACGAGCTGGCCAAGACGCGCAAATTCGTCAACCTGAACGGCATGGCCGTCAGCCCCGACGACAAGCTGCTGGCCTATGGCGTGGACAGCAGCGGCGCCCGCGACTTCGAGCTGCATGTGCGCGACATCGCCACCGGCGAGGACCGCGTGGTGTCGACGACGCCGCATGCCGATGCCTTCGTCTGGGCGACCGACAGCAAGACGCTGTTCTACATCCGCCACAACGAAGCCCGCCGCTCCCACCAGTTGTGGCGCCACCGCCTCGGTGCGACGGCGGGCGACGTGCTGGTGCACGAGGAGCCCAGCGAGCTCTTCAACCTGGGGCTGATCAAGTCCCTGGACGGCCGCACGCTGATGCTGGGCTCGATGTCCAAGGACACGCTGGACTGGCGGGTGCTGCCGGCCGACCAGCCGCAGGGCCGCTGGCGCGAGGTGCTGCCGCGCGTGGACGGCCAGCAGTCCGCCGTCACGCCTTTTGGCCGCGAAATGCTGGTGCGCATCAATGACCGTGGCGTGAACTACCGGCTGCTGCGGCTGCCGATGAAGCCAGGGCAGGGCGCCCTGCTCAACGCCAGGGATCTGCGCAACGCGCGTGAGCTGATCGCGCACCGCGACGACGCCATGATCGAGCAGGCGATGGTGTTCAAGACCCATGCCGTGGCCCAGATCCGCGAAGGCGGCTCGGTCAAGCTGCGCATCTATCCCTTGGCCGGCGGCCCCTCGCGCGAGGTGGCGTTCAACGAGGTGGCCTACAACGCCGTGCTCGGCAGCCAGCGCGAGTTCGATGCCCCGCGGGTGCGCTTTGCCTACAACTCCCTGACCACGCCGACCAGCACCTACGAAGCCGACCTGGCGACGGGCAAGCTGGAACTGCTGAAGGTGGCGCCGGTGCAGGGTGGCTATGACGCCAGCCTCTATGCCAGCGAACGCGTCTGGGTGACGGCGGCCGACGGCACCAAGGTGCCGGTCAGCCTGGTCTACCGCAAGGACAAGCGCAAGAGCGGTCCGCAGCCGCTGCTGCTCTACGGCTATGGCAGCTACGGCTTCCCCAACGACCCGCGCTTTGCCAGCTCGCGCCTGTCGCTGCTGGACCGCGGCGTCATCTATGCCATCGCCCACATCCGCGGCGGTGGCGACCTGGGACGGCGTTGGTACCTGGACGGCAAGCTCGGCAAGAAGATGAACACCTTCACCGACTTCGTCGCCTGCGCCGAGGCCCTGGTGGCCCAGGGCTATACCCAGCCCAGCCAGCTCGTCATCCAGGGCGGCAGCGCGGGGGGGCTGTTGATGGGGGCCGTGACCAATCTGCGCCCCGACCTCTTCAAGGCTGTGGTCGCCCAGGTGCCCTTTGTGGACGTCATCAACACCATGCTGGATGCCAGCCTGCCGCTGACGACCGAGGAATACATCGAATGGGGCAACCCGAACAAGGCCGATGAGTACGCCTGGATGCGCGCCTACAGCCCCTATGACAACCTGAAGCCCGCGGCCTATCCGGCCGTGCTGGCCAAGACCGCCATCAACGACAGCCAGGTGCCCTACTGGGAGGCGGCCAAATACGTGGCCAAGCTGCGCACGCTGAACAGCAGCAGCGGCCCGGTGCTGTTCGACATCAACATGACGGCCGGCCATGGCGGCGCCTCGGGCCGCTTCGACGCCCTGAAGGAAACGGCGCGCACCTATGCCTTCATGCTGCAGCAGTGGGGACTGCTGGAGTGAGCGACACCTACTGGCGCCGCACGCGCCGGCTCACGGTCAAGCTGTTGCTGGCCTGGGCCGTCGTCGCGTTCGCGCCGGTGTTCTTCGCCCGCGAGCTCAGCGTGGAGGTGTTCGGCTGGCCGCTGGCTTTCTGGCTGGCTTCGCAGGGCGCGCTGCTGGGCTTCTGCGCCATCGTTGTCATCTATGCCCGCGCGATGGACAGGCTGGAGGCCGAGCCGCCTGTGGAAATCAGCGAACCGCCGCCTCGCCCCTGAACAGCCGCCGCGTCTCGGCCTCGCCGACGTGGCGCTGGTAGATGGCGACGACCCGGCCCTCGCGCTTGAGCATCTCCAGGTGGCGGGTCAACTGCTGCAGGTCGTCGTCGGCCACATGCTGGCGGTTCACATAGATGCCGATGGGCTCGGGCAGGGACTCGGGCAGGTCCACGAGGGTGATCTGCGCCGGCAGCAGGCCGTCCTGGCGCTGCTTGACGTGGATGACGCTGGGGATCAGCGCCGCCCGGATCCGGCCGGCGCTCAGCTTGGCGGCGAGGTTGTCGAAGTCGGACGATTGTTCGGCCTGGCGCGAGACCAGCATGGCGTTGATCAGCTCATCCAGCTTCGGGCTCAGGCGCACGCCGCGCACGACGCCGAGCTTGAGCTCGGGCATGCGGCGCAATTCGTCCAGCGTGCGCGGCACGGGCTCGCCAAGCACGATGAGGTCCTGCTCGGCATAGGCATAGGGCAGGAACTGGCCGATGCGGTCGCGGTCGGGGGCGCGCATGACCGAGGTGATGATGTCCAGCTGGCCCTGCTCGAACTCCAGCAGCACGCGGGCGCGTGGGCGGCCCACCAGCTTGAGCTTGCAGCCGCTGCGCTGCGACAGCTCGGCGATCAGCTCGGGCACGATGCCCATCCACAGGCCGTCGCGCTGGTAGGCGCCGTAGCCGAGCTCGGACACGCCGACCTGCAGCTCGCGTGAGCAGGCCATCGCGCCCTGCGCCAGGGCCAGCGTCAGCAGGCAGAAGAGGGCTCGGGCCAGCCGCATGCTCAGGCCAGGAAGGCTTCGATGGCCGCGGCCAGGGCTTCGGGCTGGTCGTGGTGCAGCATGTGGCCGGCGTCCTGCAGCACGGTCTGCTTCAGGTCGGGCACCAGGGCGAGCCGGGCTTCGAAGTCGGCGCGCGGATAGCGCGTGCCCCAGAAACGCGTCAGCTGGTCGTCGCTGCCCTCGACCCACAGCGTCGGCGCGGCGATGCGCTGCCAGCAGGCCAGCACCTCGGCCTTGCGGTAGAGCATGGGGTTGGCCAGCTTGTGGGCCGGGTCGGCATTGAGCTGGAAGCCGTCCGGCGTTTCGCGCGACCAGTGCTGGGCCAGCCAGCCGGCCTTGTCGGCGGCCAGGCGGGGGTTGTTCTTGCGCAGCCGCTCGGCCACGTCGGACAGCGTGGCGTAAGGTCGCAGCGACGGCGGGTCCTTGAGCTCGTCCAGCCACTTGGCCAGGCGCTCGGGCGCGGCGGCGGGGGCGATGTCGGGCATGCCGAAGCCTTCGAGATTGATGAGGCGACGTATGCGCTGCGGACGAACCCCGGCATAGCTCATGGCCACATTGCCGCCCATGCTGTGGCCCAGCAGGTCCACGGGTGCATCGGGGCTCAATGCATCGAGCAGGGCGTCGAGGTCGCCGAGGTAGTCGGGAAACCAGTAGCAGTCGGCACCCGTCGTCTCGCTGAGGCCGAAGCCGCGCCAGTCCAGGGCGATGACCTCGCGCTCGTCCTTCAGCGCATCAACGACGAACTGGAAGGAGGCGCCGACGTCCATCCAGCCATGCACCATGACCAGGGGCAGCCGGCCCGGCAAGGGCTGACCCCAGCGCAGGATGTGGTGGCGCAGGCCGCGCAGGGCCAGGAATTCGCTGCGATGGACGCGGCGCGGGGTGTAGACATCGGGCATATCCGCACTGTAGGACACGGCAGTGCGCCGACAATGGGGTCATCATGCCCGCACCCCGCCACGACATCCGAGCCGCCGAGCCGAGCGACCTCAAAGCCATCGTCCAACTGATCAGCGAGCTGGCCGAGTTCGAAAACCTGACCCATCTGCTCGAGGTCACGCCGGACAAGCTGGAGCCCCATCTGTTTGGTGACAACCCGTCGGCGGAATGCCTGGTGGGCCTCGTGAACGGCGAGGTCGTCGCCTTCGCGCTGTTCTACACCAACTTCTCGACCTTCCTGGCCAAGCCCGGCCTCTACCTGGAAGACCTCTATGTGCGCCCCGCCCACCGCCGCAGCGGCCTGGGCAAGGCCCTCATCATCCAGCTGGCCCAGACGGCCTGTGAGCGCGGCTATGGCCGCTTCGACTGGACGGTGCTGGACTGGAACGAGGACGCCATCCGCTTCTACGAGGGCCTGGGCGCCGACGTCATGCCCGAATGGCGCATCTGCCGCCTGACCGGCGAGGCGCTGGAGCGCTATGCCGAGGGCGACCGTCCCAGCATGTGGTCGCCGTCTTCCTGGCTCGGGCTGTGAGCCCCTCGTCTGGCCTTGCCCTGCTGAACGCGGGCATGTCCAGCCGGTCCCCCAAGGGGACGGCGATGCTTGCGGCGTCGAGCCGCAAGCACATCGCCAGACGGGCCGGCTAGGGAGCGGCCCGGCGCTCGGCCCGCGGGGGCTCAGTGCAATCCATTAGGACAGCCGAGGTCGGGCTGGCTAGCATTCGCCCCCTTGTCCCAACCGGGGGTGGCCCATGGCGGAAGACCGATACGAGCAGCTGCACGGCGCCTTCCGCTGGCAGGTGCCGGCGGACTTCAACATCGCCGAGGCCTGCTGCGGGCGCTGGGCGCGTGACACGCCCAATGCCACCGCCATCCATTTCGACAGCGAGAGCGGCTGTCGCGCCCACTACAGCTATGCCCAGCTGCAGCGCGCCGCCAACCGCCTGTCCAATGCCCTGCTGAGCCAGGGCGTGCGCCGCGGCCACCGCGTCGCCATCGTGCTGCCGCAGCGTTTCGAGACGGCCGTCGCCCATATCGCCATCCAGCAGATCGGCGCGGTCGCCATGCCGCTGTCCATGCTGTTCGGCGCCGAGGCGCTGGAATACCGGCTGCAGGACAGCGGCGCCGTGCTGGCCATCGCGGCCTGCGAGGCCCTGGCCGGGCTGCGCGAGGTCAAGGCCCGCTGCCCGGCGCTGCGCCGCATCCTCGTCGTCGGCGAATGCCCTTCCTCCATCAATCCAGATTGCGACGAGCTGTCCTGGATGCAGGCCCTGCAGGCTGAGGAAGCCCGCTTCAAGCCCGTTGCCACCCAGGCCGACGACCCGGCCATCCTGATCTACACCAGCGGCACCACCGGCAACCCCAAGGGCGCCCTGATCCCGCAGCGGGCGCTGATCGGCAACCTGACCGGCTTCGTCGCCAGCCAGAACTGGTTCGGCTTCGACCCCTTCGACGCCAGCAAGCCGTCTGACGCCGTGTTCTGGAGCCCGGCGGACTGGGCCTGGACCGGCGGCCTGATGGACGCGCTGCTGCCCACGCTCTACTTCGGCCGACCCATCGTCGCCTGGCAGGGCCGCTTCTCGGCCGCCAAGGCCTTCGAGCTGATGGCCGCCCATGGCGTCACGCACGCCTTCCTGTTCCCGACGGCGCTCAAGGCCATGATGAAGGCCGAGCCGCGGCCCAAGCGCCATGCGCTGAAGCTGCGCGCGCTGATGAGCGCTGGCGAGGCGGTGGGCGATGCGGTGTTCAGCTGGTGCCGCGACGCCCTGGGCGTGCCGGTCAACGAGATGTTCGGCCAGACCGAAATGAACTACGTCGTCGGCAACTGCCAGGCCCTGTGGCCGGCCAAACCCGGCAGCATGGGCCGGGCCTACCCGGGCCATCGCGTGGCCGTCATCGACGACGAGGGCAAGGTCTGTGCGCCGGGCGAGACCGGCGAGGTGGCCGTCAATGCCTTCGACCGCCATGGCGCTCCCGACCCGGTCTTCTTCCTCGGCTATTGGAACAACGAGGCGGCGACGAAGGCCAAGTTCACCGGCGACTGGTGCCGCACCGGCGACCTCGCCCGCAGCGACCGCGACGGCACCCTCTGGTACGAAGGCCGGGCCGACGATGTCTTCAAGGCGGCGGGCTACCGCATCGGCCCCGGCGAGATCGAGAACTGCCTGCTCAAGCACCCCGCCGTGGCCAATGCGGCCGTCGTGCCCAAGCCCGATGCCGAGCGCGGTGCGCTGGTGAAGGCCTATGTGGTGCTGGCCGACGGCCATGCGGGCGATGCAAAACTGGTCGAAGCCCTGCAGGCTCATGTGAAGGCGCGGCTGGCGCCCTACGAGTACCCCAAGGAGATCGAGTTCATCGCCGCCCTGCCGATGACGACGACCGGCAAGGTGCAGCGCCGCGTGCTGCGCCTGCGCGAAGAGGAACTCGCCTCAAGCCGCGCGGTTGCGTAGCTTCAGCAGGCTCAGGCCCAGCAGCACGAAGAGCCCGCCCGAGATGCGGTTGAACAGCCGCAGATGCCGGGCCTCGGTCAGGAAGCGGCGCAGCGTGCGGAACAGGCTCACGTAGAAGGCATGCGACACCAGGGCGAAGGCCGTGAAGGTGATCGTCAGCAGCACCGTCTGCCACAGCAGCGACTCGCCCGGTACCAGGAACTGCGGGAACAGCGCCGTGAAGAACAGGATGGCCTTGGGGTTGGTGACGGCCACGCCCAGGCCTTGCAGGAAGAGCTTGCCCGGCGTTGTCGGCTGGTGGGCCGAGGGCGAGGCATCCAGCCGCAGCGGCGCACTGCGCCACTGCTTGATGCCGAGATAGATCAGGTAGCCGGCGCCGACCAGCTTGACGACCAGGAAGGCCGAAGCCGACACGGCCAGCAGGGCGCCCATGCCGGCCGTGGCCGCGCCCGAAACGATGAAGAGGCCGGCCGCATTGCCCAGCGAGCTGAACATCGTGTGTCGGGGGCCGACGGCCACCGAGTTGGAGATGGCCAGCAGCACGCCCGGGCCCGGCGAGAAGCAGGTCAGCAGGGCGACGCCGCAGAACAGCAGCCAGGTCGAGAAGGGCATGACGAGCTCGAGAGATGCAGACCCGTCAGTCTAGGCAAGACCTCAAGACCGAGCGCGCTGGTAGTGCAATCGCCAGATCAGCGTCCAGGTCTTGCCGCCGTCGCTGCTGCCTTCCCAGTCCCAGTCGAAGCTGTCGGGCTTGATGTCGTAGAAGCGCATGCGCTGGCCTTTGAGCCGCTCGCCCACCGGCTGGAAGGCGGTGGCGAAGAAGCGCGTCTCGCCCTCGCTGCCACCGGTCAGCGCGAAGAAGCCGCCCTGGTTGTCGGCCCAGGCCTGGTGCCAGACGCCGGCCTTGTCCAGCACCGACAGGGAGCGGCCCAGCAGGCGCGGCGCGACGGCCGGGTCGCCGGCGAAGTCTTCCTCGATGACCTTGCCCTCCAGGATCTTGCTGACCCGGTTGCGGGCCTGGCCGGGGCTGCCGTTGGCGTTCTTCCAGGTGACCACCCAGTCGCCGACCCAGAAGTCGAACAGTTCGGCAGGCGTGGCGGCTTGGGCGGGCGAGAGCAGGGTGGCGAGCATGGCGATGGCGGCGAGCAGTGAGCGCATGGCGGCGAAGGGCAGTGACGAGGGCGCCAGCCTAGGCGGCGGCGGTCGCCCGCGGTGTTGCAGAAATTGCGTGCCGTGGTGTCGATTGCAGCGTCGCCCATTCGTCTTGGGCTTATCCCCTGCCACTCGAGGATGCCTGATGAAGATCATTGAACGATCCGCCCTGACCGTCGTGGGCCTGCAGATCCATGCCACGCCGATGTCGCCCGCCATCCCCGCGCTGTGGCCGCGCTTCGTGGCCCGCATCCCCGAAATCGAGTCCGTGGCCGAACCGCGGGTCAGCTATGGCGTCATGCACAACCAGGCCGCGGACCAGAGCTTCGACTACCTGGCCGCGGTCTCCGTTGCGCCTTCGGCGGTGGCGCCCAATGGCATGACGCGGTTGACGTTGCCGGCGGGCCGCTATGCCTGTTTCAGCGTGCCGCTGTCGGGCCTGGGCGAAGGCTATTGCGACATCTTCGAACGCCAGCTGCCGGCCTCAGGTCATGTGCAGGTCGGCGGCCCGCTGTTCGAGCGCTATGGCGAGGACTTCTGCCCGGACGACCCCGCCTCGCTTGTCGAGATCTGGGTGCCGGTGGCGCCTCGCTAGGGCGGCACGCGGATTGCCCGCTTGGTGTGCTTCAGCGCTGGAGTCCGCCATGACCGACCTGCCTTCCCGCCTCCGCTTCGCTGCGGCCCTGCTGGCCGTCTTGCTGGCCGCCTGCCGCAAGGAGGTGCCGCCCCCGCCGGTGCCGCCGGCCGAGCCGACGCCGCGCGTGACGCCTAGCGAGGACCTGCGTGGCGCCTCCGACCAATCACAGGCGCCGCCCGCCGTCGGCGCGATGACCGCTGGCCAGGCGGCGGGCGGGCATTCGAGCCGGCCCATCCAGCCCAGCGGCGGGGATGGCACCGCGGCGTCGGCTGCCAGCGCGCCGGCATCGAGGACCGCGCCACCCTAGACTGCGCGCATGATCCTGCGCGACCTGCCCGATCTGGCACCCCGGCCCCTGACCGCCACCAACGCCGGCTTCCGGCAGTGGTTCGCTGAGCATTGGGGCCGCGAGAACGCCATCGTGATGGGCTGGTCGCGGGAGGTCGAATTCCCGCCGCACACCCAGACCCTGTCCATCAAGCGGGCATGGGGCGGCGAGGGCGAGGACTATCTGCTCACCGACCGGCGGCTGAGAGTCGACGCTGGCCACTGCCTGATCCTGAACCAGGGTGGCCACTATGGCGCCCGCATCCAGAGCCGCGAGCCGGTGCTGAGCTTCGGCGTGTTCTTTCGGCCCGGCATGGCAGCGGAGATGGCGCATGCGGCCCGCCAGAGCCTGCCCCAGGCCCTGGCGGCCGACGGCGAGTTGGGAAGCCTGGCCCTGGGATTCGCGGAGCATCTGCGCCCGGCCGGCGGTGCCCTGGGCGCCGAGCTGGCCAGCCTGCGCGATGCCGTTCTCGCCGGGCGGGGCGAAAGCCTGGGTGATGCCGATGACGAAGCCTGGCTGGAAGAGCGCCTGCAGTCGCTGCTGTGGCGCATGCTGGAGGCCGAGCCCGGCTGGCGTTCGCGCAGCGGCCAGCTCGCCGGACTCAGCCGTGGCCAGCATGCCGAGTTGCTGGCGCGCCTGGACCGCGCCACCGACTACATGCTGAGCTGCCAGGCCGAGGCCCTGTCACTGGACGACATCGCCGCCGTGGCGCGGCTGTCCAAATACCACTTCGTGCGCTGCTTTCGTGCCTTGCAGGGCTGCACGCCCATGGCCTGGCTGGCGCGGCAGCGCACCGAGCAAGCGCTGCGCCTGCTGCAGGACGCGACGCTGTCGCTGGACGAGGTCGCCGCGCGCAGCGGCCTGGGTTCGCGCCAGACCCTGTTCCGCCAGCTCAAGCGCCGCGGCGGTGCGAGCGGCCAGGCCCTGCGCGCGCGCCTCAGCGCGAGGTCGTGAGCCCCTGGCCGGCGGCCCAGGACGCGATGTCCTCGCGGCGGATGGCCGCGGCCATCAGGCCGGGGAAGGCCTCGGGCGTGCAGGCGAAGGACGGCACGCCCAGGGCGGCGAGCTTGGTGGCCAGGCCGCGGTCGTAGGCCGGCGCACCCTCGTCGCTCAGGGCCAGCAGCGTCACGAACTGCACGCCGCTTTCCACCAGAGCCGCGGCGCGGCTCAGCAGGCCGGCTTCGACGCCGCCTTCGTAGAGGTCGGAGATCAGCACCAGGATGGTGTTGCGCGGCTCGCGGATGATGGACTGGCAATAGCCGACCGCGCCGTTGATGTCGGTGCCACCGCCCAGCTGCACGCCGAACAGCAGCTCCACCGGGTCGTCGAGCTGCTCCGTCATGTCCACCACCGCGGTGTCGAAGACGACGAGCTTGGTCGACACCGCCGGCAGCGAGGCCATCACCGCGCCGAAGATGCTGGAGTAGACGACCGAGTTGGCCATGGAGCCGCTCTGGTCGATGCACAGCACCACCTCGCGCTGCGGCCGGCGCGCCTTGCGGCCGTAGCCGATGAGCTGCTGGGGCACGACGGTGCGGTGTTCGGGCTGCCAGTGACGCAGATTGGCGCGGATGGTGCGATGCCAGTCGATCTCGGCGTGGCGCGGCCGGCGGTTGCGCTGGCTGCGGTCCAGGGCCCCGGTGATGGCCGAGCGCATCGGCTCCTCGAGCTTGCGCAGGAGCTGCTCGACGACGCGCCTCACCACGAGGCGGGCCGTCTCCTTGGTGTTGGCCGGGATCACGCGCGACAGCGAGATCAGCTGGGCGACCAGGTGCACGTCGGGCTGCACCGCGTTCAGCATCTCGGGCTGCAGCAGCATGTCGCGCAGGTTCAGCCGCTCCAGCGCGTCGCGCTGCATGACCTGCACGACGGAACTGGGGAAGTATTTGCGGATATCGCCCAGCCAGCGCGCCACGCTGGGCGACGAGCCGCCGCGGCCACCGACGCGGTCGCGCGACTTGGCGCCGCCCGGGCCTGGGGCTTCGTACAAGGCCGCCAGCGCCTGGTCCATCTCCTGGGCCGGACCCGACAGGTCGCCCAGTGCCGCCTCGGCTTCGCCGCCCAGCACGAGGCGCCAGCGGCGCAGTCGTTCGTCGGTGCTCATGCGTTCAATCCCATCAACAGCCGCAGTGTCGGCAACGGCAACACGGCGCGGGCCTCGTCCCAGTCGGCGCCGGCCTGCGGGTCGGCCGCCACGGCGCCCTGCACGGCGCGCTGGCCCAGGTCGCGCCGCTCGCCAGCCGAGAACTGCGCGAAGCTGCGCCTCACCAGCGGCAGCACCTGCACGAAATGGGCTTCGCCCAGGCCGGCCAGCCAGGCATCCACCAGGCCCCAGACGGTGGCGTCGTGCAGCAGCACGACGGCATTGCGGTTCAGAAAGCCATCCAGCCAGGCCGCGGCCTTGGGTGCATCGGCACCGGCCGACAGATGCAGGGACAGCTGCTGGGCGGCCCGCTCGCTGGTCCAGTCGCCGGCGTCCAGCAGCAGGCGCGTGGCCAGGCCTTGCAGCAGCTCGTGGGCGGTGGGCAGGCCGGCCAGTTGCTCGAGGGCCTTGCGCCAGGCGGCGGTCTGATCCTCGGCGTCGCGCAAGCCGACGGCCGAGTGGGCAGCCAGCAGCTGAGTGCGCAGCGTGGCGGCGGCCTCATCGTCCAGGGCTGTGGCGGCCAGCGGCAGCGCGATGGCGCCGCGCACGATGAGGCTGTCCAGCAGATGCGACACCAGGCTGGCATCGGTCTGGCGCACATTGCCGTAGCGGAAGACCTGGGCCAGCGGCGGCAGGGCGGCCAGCAGCTGGCCGGCATCGCCGGTCAGGGCGGCGCGGTCCTGCAGGGCCTGGGTCGCGGCCGGAACGGCGGCGGGCAGATCGGCCAGCAGCACCGCGTCGATCAGCGCAGCCAGCTCGCCCAGGGCCTCGGTCTGGGCACTGCGCTCGATGGCACGGTTGGCGGCGGCCTGGGCCACTGTCTGGCCGAAGCGGCTGGCCTCGATGAGGCGCAGCGCGAACTCGGGCTGCCATTGCAGGGTCCAGAGCTCGTGGAAGCTGCCGCGCGACGAGCGGCCCACCTGGGCGATCTCGCCCCAGGGCAGGTCCAGCAGCTTCAGGCGGTGCAACAGGTGGCTGCGCGCCAGATCGTTGGGCTGGCGCAGGTCCAGGTCCAGGGTCTTGCGCAGGGCCTCGGCCTTGAGACGCAGGCTTTTCTGCGTCTGCTCCAGGTCGCGCTGCAGCGGCACCGTGGGCAGGTCGGGTGGCACCGTGCCAAGGCGGTCGCCAACGACGAGGGCGTCGGCCACGAAGGCCAGCATCGCCTCGTCGCCCAGGGTCAGCACGGTGCGCGTGGCTTCGTGCAGTTCTTCCAGGCCGGGGGCGGGACGGCCGCGCAGGGCGGCCAGCGTGTCGGCCAGCCGGGCGGCTTCGATGAGGTGGGCGGAGGAGCAGTCCAGGTCGCGTTCGCGCATCAGCGCGGCCACGCGGGCCAGCCAGCCGATGCTGCGGCGCGCGCCGGTGTCGGCCCACAGATGCTCGTACCAGCCCGGCGACGCGATGCCGGCGCCATAGCCGCTGGCGCGCGTCAGCAGCCGGTTGGTCCACGGCACCCAGGTGGCGGCGACCTTGAGCTTGGGGCAACCGGCCAGGCCGTCCTTCAGCAACGTCGTGTCGGCCTTGGCCGTGACGTTCGCCTGCAGGGCCGGCAGATGCCAGGCGCCGCAGACGACGGCGATGCGCTCGAAACCTTCCTTCTGCGCTGCCCGCAGGCCCTGGCGCATCTGGGCCTCGCGCAGCAGGTCGCGGGTGTCGGTCTCCCCGACCTCGGCGCGCAGGGCCGTCATGGCCTCGGCGATGGCCGAGAACAGCTCCTCGCCGTCGCCGCGCTCCTCCACCTGGTGGTTCCACCAGGCCTCGCCGTCGGCATAGCCGGCGGCCTTGGCCAGTTCGCCCAGCGGGTCTTCACGCGGGCTGTCCTTGGCTTCGTCCTCGCTCTCGCGCTGCACTTTCGTCATCGCCAGCGAATGCGCCACGGCCAGGTCGATGAATCGCACCGGCACGCCGTTCGTGGCCGCCCAGCGCAGGGCCTGCCATTCGGGCGAGAACTCGGCAAAGGGGTGGTAGATCGCCAGCCCTGGTTCGTCGGGGCAATAGCTCAGCAGGGCCACCGGTGGGTTCATACCGGCCTGCAGCACCGCGCCGACGAGCTCGTCGGCCTCGGGCGGGCCCTCGACCAGCACGCAGTCGGGCTTCAGCGCTTCCAGCGCACGCACCAGGCTGCGCGCGCAGCCCGGGCCGTGATGGCGGATGCCGAAGAGGTGGGCCATGTTCAGTTCAGTTCCCTGAACGCCCGGTACAGATCCTTCCAGTCCGATCGCTCCTTGACGACGGTCTCGAGGTACTCCGTCCAGACAGCCTTGTCCTGCACCGGGTCCTTGACAACGGCCCCGATCAAGCCGGCGGCCATGTCGGCTGGGCGCAGCACGCCGTCACCGAAATGGCCGGCCAGGGCCATGCCGCTGTTGATGACGGAGATGGCCTCGGCGGTGGACAGCGTGGAGGTGGGCGACTTGATGCGCGTCTTGCCGTCCTCGGTCTGGCCGCTGCGCAGCTCGCGGAAGATCTGCACGACGCGCTGCACCTCCTTCAGTGCGGGCGGCTCGGCCGGCAGCTCCAGCGCCCGGCCCATCTCACCGACGCGTTTGGTGACGATGGCGATCTCGTCCTCGGCGCTGGAGGGCACCGGCAGCACGACGGTGTTGAAGCGGCGCTTCAGCGCGGCCGACAGTTCGTTGACGCCCTTGTCGCGGTTGTTGGCCGTGGCGATGACGCTGAAGCCGCGCACGGCCTGCACCTCGCTGGAGAGTTCGGGGATGGGCAGGGTCTTCTCGGACAGCACGGTGATGAGGCTGTCCTGCACGTCGGCCGGGATGCGCGTCAGCTCCTCGACACGGGCGATCTTGCCGTGGCGCATGGCCTGCATCAGCGGGCTGGGCACCAGGGCCGCTTCGGACGGGCCGTGGGCCAGCAGCTGGGCGTAGTTCCAGCCGTAGCGCAGCTGCTCCTCGCTGGTGCCGGCGGTGCCCTGGATCAGCCGCGTGGAGTCGCCGCTGATGGCCGCGGCCAGGTGCTCCGACACCCAGGACTTGGCCGTGCCCGGCACGCCGTACAGCAGCAGCGCGCGGTCGGTGGCCAGCGTCGCGACGGCGATCTCCATCAACCGCGCATCGCCGATGTATTTGGGGCTGAGCTCGAAGCCGTTGTCCAGCCGCCCGCCCATCAGATAGCGCACGACGGCCCAGGGCGACAGCTCCCAGTTGGCCGGGCGCTGGCGCGTGTCCGCGCGCTTCAGTTCGGCAAGCTCCTCGGCGAACTGGGTCTCGGCATGCTGGCGAAGTACAGAGTTCATGGTGTCCTCGTCGGGATCAGGGTGTGCAGGGTGCGTCGCGCGGCGATGGTCCTGTCGACCAGGGCCAGCGCCTCGACGCAGCTGGGGGTTTCATCGGCACGGCGCGGCAGGTCGGCGAGGGCGCCGAAGCTGCTCGGGTGGGCGACGCAGGCGAAGTCGGCCAGCTGGCCGCGCAGGCCGTAGTCGGTGTTCAGCGCGCCGTCGCGGGCCTTGTCGTGCAGGGCGCGCACCAGCACGCCCGACAGTTCGGCCGACAGCGACTGCCCCGGCGGGCAGGCGTTCAGCGCCTGCATGAGCACGATGGCCAGCTGCTGCGAGCCGTTGCGTGCTGCGGCCATCAGATGGCGGTCGCGCGCGGCCGGTGGCAGCAGGCCCAGCACCGTGGCGGGGTCCATGCGCAGCGCGGGAGGCCAGCGGTCCAGCAGCGCGTCGCACCAGGCGTCGTCGGGCGCGGCCAGCAGCACGTCGGCCCAGCCGCGCACCAGGGCCTCGGTCCAGTCGGTGCCGGCGGCCCAGGCCAGCAGCTCGGCGGCCGTCATGCCGGTGTGGCGGCTCCACCAGGCCAGCGGCGTCTGGCGCACGAGCTGGTACAGCCACCAGGCGCGCTCGCCCAGGGTCTCGTGGGTGGGCCGGGTGGCGTCGACCTGGTCGGCCTTCCAGTCGCTGCCGGCGGCGGTGGGCGCATCGACTTGCCAGCGCTTGCGCAGCAGCAGGTCGCGATCCTGGGTCAGCAGGGGCGTGATGCGCTCGACGGCACGGCGCGGATGGGCGGCATCGGGCAGGCGCAGCAGCAGTTGCAGGGCGGCCTGGCGCACTTCCTTGCTGCGGTCGCCGCGCAGTGTTTCCAACAGCGGCTCGTCCGCCAGGCTGAGGCCGGTGGCGAGGGCGCTCGCCAGGTCGGCGCGCTCACGGGCGGGCAGTTCTGCGAGTGCGGCTTGCAGGCGTTCGCGACCGGCGGTCGCGTCGGTGGCACGCAGACGGGTCAGCCAGGCGCGGCGCTGCTCCAGCGTGCCTTCCGTCCATGGCGTGTCGCCGCCGTCGTCTTCGCTGACGCCGGCCGCATAGGCCCAGTCCTCGCGCTGCGCCGCCAGCCACAGGCCGCGCTGGCCCAGGGCCGGCAGCAGGGCGGCGCGCAGCGCGATCGAGCGGCGGCCCAGCTCCAGGGCCTGCGGCAGCAGCAGCCCGGGCAGGCGCAGCCCGGCCCGGGCCAGGATCACGAAGGCCTCGTGCGGCAGGCGCGCGGGACTGTCGAAGAGGGCCTGGCGCAGCGCGTCGAACACCAGGCCGGGTCCGGGCGCGGGCAGGGTCTCGTCGGCGGCCGGTGTGGGCAGTTCGGCGGGCGCGGCCGCGCCCTGCGCGCCGGCCAGGCCGCAGGCGGCCAGCACGGCGACGGTGCGCAGCAGCGCGGTGGCGGGGTCCGTGGCGGCACCAGCGGCTTGGCTGATGGTGTCGCCGATGTCGCCGGGCCAGGTGGGCAGCGGCGCCGCAAGGCGGTCCGTGCCGACCGTGGCGGCGGGCAGCAAGGCAGTCCAGGGCGAACTCATTGGTGCCCCCTTCGGCCTGCGGCCTGTCCCGCCAGGCGGGAGCGAGCTTGCTTGGGGCGGCCCGGCGCGGCGCTCATGTCGACCTCCGCAGCCAGATGATGGTGCCGTCAGCGGACCAGGCCGTCAGCGGTGCAAAGCTGCGGCCGTCCCATTCCCCCATCAGCCGCAGCGGACGTCCGCCGGCGATGGCGAGCAGGGTCCAGGCCTCGGTGTCGGGCAGGGTCATGGGCAGCAGGCGGCCGGCGCCGACGACGGCCATGCCATCGCCCTGGCGCAGGGGCAGGGCATCGGCCAGCACGAGGGGATGCAGGTTCACCCAGGGGTTGGCGGCAAAGCGCTTGGCGATGGCCTGCCATTCAGACGCAGCGGCGGCCTCGGGCCAGCGCGCCGGGCCAGTGTCCGACGTTGGTTCGGCGGGCAGGGCGCGCAGCGGCGCCGCCCCGGGAAAGAAGGCGAGGGCGGTCTCGGTCGAGGTGCCGACCAGCCAGGACTGTTCGAAGCCGCGGCCGCCAAAAGCGTGGTCCAGCAGCCAGGCGCGCCGGCCGCTGCGCTCGCCCTGCAGCCAGACGCGTCTCTCGGTCAGCTTGTCGTCGCGCTCCTCGGTGAGGCTGCCCAGCACCGTCCAGCGGTCCAGCACACGCTCGCCCTGGTCCAGCACCTCGCTGCGCTCCAGCGGCCAACCAGCGACGGTGCGCAGGTCGGCCTGCAAGGGCGCGGGCAGCTGCTCGCGGCGAGACAGGCCTTCGCAGGCGAGCTGCAGCAGGCCCAGACGTTGCAGCGTCTGCTCGGGCCAGTCGGCACCGCGACGTACACCCTGGGCGGCCGCGAGCACACGCTGGCCCAGGCCCGGCGCCTGCGCGTCGACCAGCCGGCGCGCCTGCGTCTGCCAATTGGCCAGGGCCTCGTCGTCCAGGGCACCGAGGCCGCGGGCGAGCTGGTCGGCCAGCCAGCGTTGCAGGTCACTGGCGGCGGTGCCTATGCGCTGCCAGCGCTGGGCTTCGCGTTTGTCGGCGGCTTCGGGATCGGCGGGCGGGGCAGCGGCCTTGGCGGCCTGTTTCTCCGCCTGCTTCTCGGCCTTGTCGGCGCGGCTGCCCAGCCATTCGCTGACCCAGGCGGGTGCTTCGGTCGCCGTGAAGACAGCGGCCTGCTGGGCCCGCATCAGCAGCAGGGCGAGGCCATGCTTGCAGGGGAATTTGCGGCTGGGGCAGGAGCAGCGGAAGGCCGGGCCGCTGAGGTCGACCTGGGTCTGGTAGGGCTTGGAGCCACTGCCCTGGCATTCGCCCCAGACGGCGGCCTCATCGGCGCCGAGCAGCGGCCACTGTGCGGGCCTGACCAGGCCATGCGCGGCCTTGGCCGAGGCGGCATCCGGTGCGAGCGCGAGTACGGCCTCCGTGGTCAGCAGCATGCTGGCCATCTCCCCCTGATCTGTTGTGCGCGCAGTCTATGTCAGGGCCGGTGGCCTCTCATTTGCACTTGTAGGGCTTGCCAACCATGCTGATCGCCCGCGGGGCCACGCTGCCGTTGAACTGGTCCACATCGGCGATGCGTGAGCGGAAGATCTCGACGCAGGTGTCGCCGCGGCGCATGACGGTGCGGCGGTCGCCCTGGGCGCCGACGGCCTGGGAGCGGTTCTCGCTCGTGCTTTCCTCGACCCAGGCACCTGCACCGCCGGTGGCGTCGGCGATGCGGTCTTCGAAGGTCGGGCGTGGCGTGTTGCTGCGCGGGTCGTTGAGCGCCGGGTTGCGGGCCGCGGCGCTGGACGCGGCATAGCCGGGCGGCAGGGCCAGCCGCAGCGTCGTGCGCGGTGGTTCCGCGGACGGCGCAGGCGCCACAGGAGTGACCGGCGCCGGCGCAGGGACGGTGTCGGGCACGGGCGGCGGGGCGACGACGACGCGGGGTGGCAGGGTGATGTGCGGCCCGATGTTGCGGGGCGGCTCCTTCTCGATGAGCTGCGGCACGCGCGGCTGGGGCAGCGCGATGAGGCGCACCGTCGTCACGCGCCGGTCGGCGTGCTCGCCGAGCGACGGCGGCTTGTGCATCCACAGCGCCGCCAGCAGCCCGAGGTGCAGGGCCGCGACGAGTCCGCGCGCAATCCAGCGGTGGTCCATGGCGCCTAGAGCTTGACGCTGACCTTGCTGTTGGGCGGCGGCACCAGGCGGGCTGCGTCGGGCCAGTTCTCCTGGCCGGTCAGCAGCGTGCAGGGGCGGCCGGCCTCGCCCTTCTTGGCTTCGGGGTCGCGCTCGCCGGTGGCGACGGGCAGGGGCAGGCCGAGCAGCTGCCCGTTCTCCTGCCATTGCAGCTGCCAGCTCGGCGTGGCGCTGCAGATGCGCACGGCTTCGATGCGCGGGAACAGCCAACGCAGATACCAGGGCAACAGCTCTTCGCGCAGCGTGCGGGCGACGCGCATGATCTGGCGCACCTTGGCCATCGTCACCTCCTCGGGCTGGGTGTTCAGCTCCAGGCTGCCGCGCACCGCCATCTGACCCTTGGGCACGTTGGTGGCGAGATCGGCCGTCTTGGCCTCGGCCTCCGACAGGATGGGCAGTTCGAAGCCGCCGGCGGCGTTGATCTTGAGCGGGTAGTCCGCCTCGTCGCTGCGCACCGCCAGGCGGATGTCGGCCAGCGGCATCTTGGTCTTCTCGACGTCGACGCTGAAGTCCATGCGGAACAGGCCCTCGCCATGCTGGCGCAGGCGGCTCAGCAGGCTGTTGATCTGGCCATAGGGCAGCACGCCGCCGTCGCGCTTGAGTTCGGTCTTGACGGTGGGCAGCACTTCGGTCTGGGCATGGGCGGCCGTGGCCACGGCCAGCAGGCAGGCAAGCAGGATTCGCATGGATCAGGGTTCTTCAGGGGGCTCGGGACCAGGTTCCCAGGCGAGCAGATCGCCGGGCTGGCATTGCAGGACCTCGCAGATGCGCGAGAGGGTGTCAAAGCGCACGCCGCGCACCTTGCCGCTCTTCAGCAGCGACAGATTGGCCTCGGTGATGCCCACGCGCTCGGCCAGCTCGCGCGAGCGCATCTTGCGGCGCGCGAGCATGACGTCGAGGGTGACGATGATGGGCATGGCTTCAGACGAACTCGGCGTTCTCGTCGGCGACCCTTGCAGCCTCGAAGAGGACTTGCGCCAGGGCCAGCAGCAGCAGACCGAAGAGCAGGGCGAGGTAGTGATCGCCGGACAGGCCGAACCAGAGCTGGCGCTCGCCCTTGGGATTGCCCCAGGTCAGCGCGAGGATGGCCAGCGTGTGGCTCAGCGGTTGGGCCGCGGCCAGCGCGCACAGGCCCAGGCCGAGGCGGCGCAGATGCTGGGCCGGGCGGCGCGCCAGCAATTCGCCTTCGGCGAAGCAGCCGAACAGCGACCACATCTGCCACAGCGCAAACAGGCTCATCGAGGTCGGCAGCATCGAGGCTGCCAGCCCCCACAGGCGCGAGCCCAGGTCGAGCTGCACCTTGCCCAGATTCCAGGTGCGCGCCGCGACCTCGGCGACCCAGACCGCGTCGGCCCAGAAGATGAAGGGCAGGGTGCCGATGACGACCACGCCGAGCAGGCACAGCAACCGCACGATCCAGGCCAGCCGGCGGATGCGTCGCAGGCCGTCGGCGGAAAAGGAATCGGGCATGGCGGCCTTCTTGAAACAGGAAAAACTTACTGTAAAACAATAATTCGTTGTCGTAGAGCAGAATTTTCACAAGCGGACCGGCGCCGGGCCGCCCCAAGCCGGCCCGCAGGCGATGTGCTTGCGGCTCAATGCCGCGAGCGTCGCCGTCCCCTCGGGGGCTGAGGCCGGACACGGCGAGTCCTGTGGACTTGCCGTGCCTGCCGAAGAGCAGCGGCTCCGCCGGCTGCGCGGTCTGCATGACCGACCGGGCTCGCCGCGTGCAGCGGTGCGAGACCGGGCGAGGGGCTGAAAATGCCGGGATGAGCAAAAAAGGCAGTCATGTCAGCGAGACCCCGGCGACGCAGGCCCTGAAGCGCGCCGGCGTCGCCTTCACCGAGCACGTCTACGACTACGTCGAGCACGGCGGCACGGCCGAGTCGTCCAAGCAGCTGGGCGTGGACGAGCACGCCGTCGTGAAGACCCTGGTCATGCAGGACGAGAAGGCCGACCCGCTGATCGTGCTGATGCATGGCGACCGCACGGTCAGCCTGAAGGAGCTGGCGCGGCAGATTCCCTGCAAGAAGGTCGAGCCCTGCAAGCCCGAGGTGGCCCAGCGCCACAGCGGCTACCAGGTGGGCGGCACTTCGCCTTTCGGCGTGCGCAAGGCCATGCCGGTGTTCGTCGAAGCGAGCATCCTCGAGCTGCCCAGGATCTGCATCAACGGCGGGCGGCGTGGCTATCTCGTCGGCATCGCGCCGCAGGTGCTCACCGAACTGCTCGGCGCACGACCGGTGAACTGCGCTAACGCGGGCTGAGGCCGGGTACGTCGATTGCTCAGGGTCGGCCCATGTGGGCCACCATCCTGAAAACACTCCAGTCCGAGTTCTCCGACGCGCCGGACGTCGAGCAGGTCACGCGCATCATGGTTCGCTTGCTGCTGGCGGCGCTGCTGGGCGGCGTGCTGGGCTACGAACGCGAGAGCCAGGGCAAGGCGGCCGGCATCCGCACCCACATGCTGGTGGCGATGGGCGCCGCACTGTTCGTGCTGGTGCCCGAGCTGGACGGCATGGCGGTGGCCGACATGAGCCGCGTCATGCAGGGCATCGTCACGGGCATCGGCTTCCTGGGGGCCGGCGCCATCATCAAGCGCAGCACCGAGGAAGACACGCAGGGCCTGACGACGGCGGCCGGCATCTGGATGACGGCGGCCATCGGCGTCGCCTGCGGCCTGGGCCGGGAGAGCACCGCGCTGCTGAGCACGCTGTTGGCGTTGGCTGTGCTGGCGGCGCTGCCACGGCTGGTGAGTCGGGACAAGCGTTGACGTCTGGGCGGGCAGCGCTGCATGACAATGCCGCCCCATGCAAACCGCTCTCACCCTGCTTGCCGCTCTCGCCGGCTATCTGATCGGCTCGCTGTCGTTTGCCGTCATCATCAGCCGCGCCATGGGCCTCTCGGACCCTCGCTCCTATGGTTCGGGCAACCCGGGCGCCACCAATGTGCTGCGCTCGGGCAACAAGGCCGCCGCCATCCTGACCCTGGTGTTCGACGCCCTCAAGGGCTATTTTCCGGTGCTGGCGGTGCTGATCTGGGGCCCGCGTTTCGGCCTCGGCGAGGGCACGGCGGCCCTGGTCGGCCTGGCGGCCTTCCTGGGCCATCTGTGGCCGGTGTTCTTCCGCTTCCAGGGCGGCAAGGGCGTGGCCACCGCGGCCGGCGTCATCTTCGGTCTCAACCCCCTGCTGGGGGTTGCGACGCTGGCCACCTGGCTCATCATTGCCTGGTTCAGCCGCTATTCGTCCCTGGCTGCCATCGTGTCGGCCGCCTTCGCGCCGATGTATCAGTTGCTCATTTGGGAAGCCGGAGCGACCGCGCTGGCCCTGATCATCATGGGCTTGCTGCTGGTGTGGCGCCATTCGGCCAACATCAAGAAGCTGATGGCCGGCACCGAGAGCAAGCTCGGCCAGAAAGCAGGCGCCGCAGCGGCACCCGTCAAACCCCAGAAGAACCGGAAGAAAGCATGAGCGCCTCCACCCCTTCCTCCTCCGCCGTCGAACGCTTTGACATCGGCGCCCGCCTGTCCGAGATGGCCGTCTACAACGGCGTGGCCTATCTGGCCGGCCAGGTGCCCGAAGACGCCAGCGTCGACATCACCGCCCAGACGGCCCAGGTGCTGGCGGCCATCGACAAGCTGCTGGCCCGTGCCGGCACCGACAAGAGCCGCATCCTGATGGCCCAGATCTTCCTGGCCGACCGCGCCGACTTCCCCGGCATGAACGCCGCCTGGGACGCCTGGGTCGCCTCCGGCCACACGCCGCCGCGCGCCACCGTCATCGCCGGCCTGGCCCGACCGGAGTGGAAGGTGGAGATCGTCGTCACCGCCGCGGTCTAGGCACCCCGGGCGCGCTCGCGCCAGAACTCGACGTCGAAGACCTGCTGCGTGCCGGTGCCGGCGTTGATGAGCCAGAACTGACGGCCGTCGGCGCTGATGCGCGCCACCTCGCCGACATGCCGGCCCGCAGACACCCGGCGGCCGACGGCATTGGCCGGGAAGCCGGGCTGACGGGCCAGTTCGATCAGGGGTTGGGCCGCGCGGTCGTCGGCCGCCAGCCTGAGCTTGCTCACCAGCGGCGCCAGCAAGGCGCCGGCCGCATCCGCCGCGGACACGAAGACCACCAGCTTGGCCTGGGCGCGGCTCAACGCGACGTTGAGCAGGCGCTGTGCTTCCTCGCCCTGCAGAAAGGGCTGGGCGCCGTCGGCGGGGTCGAGCATCACGACGGGGGCCTCGCTGCCCTGCGCCCGGTGCACGGTGCTGACCCGCAGCGAATCCGGCAGGCCGCGCGCGTTCAGGCATTGGCGGATCAGCGCGCGCTGGGCGCGGAAGGGCGTCAGCACGATCAGCTCCTCGGGCTGCCACCGGCCGCTGGCCAGGGCCTCGGCACACAGGGCGGCGATCGCCTCGGCCGATTCCCGCCTCGCCGGCCCGCGCAGGGCCGCGGACCAGCTGCCATCACGCTGGATGCGCTGCAGATGCACATGCGCGTCGGGCGCGATGTCGCCCAACGCACGGCGCCGAGCTGCCTGCCAGTCGGCCGAGGTGTCGGCCGCCACGCGCAGCGCACCGTCGTAGAACAGCTGGCTGACCAGGTCGCCGATGGGGCCGGCCATGCGCGACTGCTCATCCAGCAGCGCGACCGAGGCGCCGGTACGCGGCATGTGCGCAAAGGCCGAACGGCCCAGCCAGCGCCGCGCGCCGCGGTCCTCGCTGCGCTGCACGGGTGACAGCTGCTGCGGGTCGCCCGCGAACAGCCGCGCGCGACCGAGCGGCATCAGCGCCAGCGCATGGGCGAGGCTGACCTGGCTGGCCTCGTCGAAGACGACGAGGTCGAAGGGCGGCTCGTCGTCGGTGCTCAGCTCGCGCAGCGACTTCAGCGTGAAGGCGGCGCGTGTCGTTGTCATCGCCGCCAGGCGGCAGCGCTTGAGCACCTTCAGCGACGCCGCGCGCAGTTCGTCCCGAAGCGACGCGACGCGGTCGGCCCAGGCCTTCAGCGCGACGGCATCGCGTGCCGACGGCCGCGCCGCCTCGGCGCGGGCCAGGCGGGCGATCAGGTCGGCGTCCTCGGTCGGGATCAGGTGCTCGCGGCCCGCATAGGCCGCCGCGTCGAAGCGCGTGCCCAGGCGCTGCACGAAGGGCCGGCAATGCTCGCGGCGACCCTTCTCCAACGCTTTGTCGACGGCCAGCGTGGCGAGGTCGACGGCGTGGTTGGTCGTCGACAGCAGCAGCACGCGCGCCGTCGGCCGGCTGTCCAGGTATTCGGCCAGCAGCACGCCCAGCGTCGTCGTCTTGCCGGTGCCGGGCGGGCCCCACAGAAAGGCGCTGCTGTGGCCGACCAGGGCCAGGGCCTCGCGCTGGGCCTGGCGCAGCCAGCGAAAGGGCGCGCCGGTCAGGGCCGGCGCGTGGTCGATGGTTTGTGGCTGACTCAGGTCTGGCAGGCAGGCCAGGGCGCGCTCGGCCCAGGACGTGTCCCACCAGGCGTCGGCGACGGCCTTCAAGAAGCGCGTCGGGTAGAGGCGGATCAGGTGGCCTGCCGGTGGTGGCGGGCTGCTGGCGTTCTGCAGCACCAGCTGGTCGTCCTCGGCGACGACGGCCAGCACGCTGGCGCCGCCCTTGATCGGCGCGCCCCACCAGGCGCTGGCGCCATCCAGGCTGTCGTCCAGCAGGGCCTGGGCCGAGGCCGCGCCCGGGCGCTGGCCCTCGGCGAACACATAGCCCCCCTCCAGCGTGACCCGCCACAGCGAGCCCTCGCGCTCGCTGTTCAGCACCTTGAAGTCGTAGTACTCGGGCGTGGCCGACAGCTCGGCATCCAGCGCCGAACGCACGTCGGCAAGGCTCATCGGAACAGGGGGGTGGATTCGGGAGGGCGCGACTGTAGCGGGTCAGCCCTTCAGTCCGACGCTGGGCTCGCCGCGGAAGGAAGTCGCCTTGACGCTGAGTTCGATCTCGTGGCCGTCCGGCGTCGTCGCCCTGATGCGGCCCAAGTCGCCGTCCTTGATCAGCAGCCGCGGCGACGCGACGACGCTGCCCAAAGTCTCTGGTGCCGGCTTGCGCTGCTCGCGCCAGCCCTGGATGCTGGCCTTGTCCTGGTTCCGGCGGATCTCGCTGTCGATCATCAGCCGGTCCTCGCCGGCAAAGCTGGCGCTGAGCGAGATGATCCATTGCTCCTTGTCCTCGGCATCGCTGGTGAGGATCACGGCGGGCTTGGCCGGAAAGCTGACCAGCTTGGACTTGGCCGCCAGCTTGCCGTCCACCGTCAACTGCAACTCGAAGCGCAGCTGGGTGAAGCCTTCGACGACGGGTGGCTCGCCCGGCGCGGCCTGCAACGCATAGGCTGTACCGGCGAGGCAGAGCAGGGCCGTGGCCAAGGCCAGGCCACGGCGGCGGGATATCGGCAGATGGTGTTGGAGCATGGTCATCCTTTCGACAAGGGGGTGGGCGCAAACCCAGCGGCTGGCCAGCGGCGCGCCGTGGGGTGTGAGTCCGTGGGCTGCGAGCAGCGCACGGGAATAGGTGGCGACGGCGCCGGGCCGGGAGGCCAGCACAGTGGCATCGCAGGCGAGTTCCTGGTCGGCGCGCAGGCGGCGCGCGGCCCACCAGGCCAGCGGGTTCCACCAGTGCAGGGCCGCCAGCAGCGTGGCGATCAGATTCCACAGGTTGTCCTGCCGCGCGCGGTGCACGGCCTCATGGGCCAGGATCAGCTCGCGCTCCGCGGGCGTGAAGCGGTCGTCGAAGTCGACAGGCAGGGCCACGCGCGGGCGCAGCACGCCCACCAGGGCCGGGCTGCTGCCGGCGGGCAGTCGCAAGCCCAGCCGCACCAGCCGCCATTGCCGCCAGGCCTGCACGGCCAGCACAAAAGCAGTGCCCGCCAGCCACAGCGAAAGCCACAGTGCGGCCAGTGAGGTGGGTAGGGGCTGGGCCGCCAGGCTTGGCACGCCGTTGTCGGCGGCGCGGCCTGCAGCCGTGGCGAAGACTCGCAGGGGCTCGACGACGGGCCGGGGCAGCGCCGGCGTCAGCAGCAGAAGGGGCAGCAACAACCATGAGGCATAGACCGCGCCGGCGCCAAGCCGTTGCAGAGGGCGACGCAGGGTCCGGAGCAGCACGATGGCCACACTCAGCAGCAAGGCCTGATGCAGCAGCGAGGACAGCAGCAACTCGCTCATGACTTGATGAACTTGAACACCAGCCGTCCGCCGCCGGCCTGCACCGGCGCGGCAACTTCCGCGCTGGTGGCTGCCCCCTCGCTCAAGGCTTGCTCGGCGGTCAAGCCGTCCTGGGTCCGGGTGTCGCGCAGGGCCGCGGTGAGTTGCCTGCTTCCATCGGCGAGCTTGCTGCCGCGCAACACCACTTCCAGAGGCTTGGCCGTGGCGGGTGGCGAAAAGACCAGGGGTTGGTGGGTCTCGAAGAAATGCCAGGGCAGGGTGACGGGCATGCGGGTCTGCGTGCGGCCCTGGCCGTCCTGCCATTGCAGATCGACGGTTGCGCCTTCGTACTCGCGCGGCGCTGGCAGGTCGGCAGCCTGGGCGGTGTAGACCAGGCCGGACAGCGTCAGCACGGAGGCGGCCACGGTGACGCGGCTGCGCATGCTGGCGGAGCGGGGGCGGTTGAGCATCGTGATTCTTTCGATGAGGGGGTGGTAAGAGGCCCAGCGACTGGCCAGCGGAGTGGCCTGCGCATCCAGCCCATGGGCCAGCAGCAAGGCGCGGGTGTAGATGTGGCGTTGATGGGGCTGCGCGGCGAGGACTGCGGCGTCGCAGGACAGCTCCTGATCGCCTTGCATGCGCCGCCAGGCCCAGTGCGCCAGCGGGTTCCACCAGTGCAGGGCGACCAGCAGGCCGGCGATCAGGTTCCACAGGTTGTCCTGGCGCCGGCGGTGCATGTCTTCATGCGCCAGGATCAACACCTGCTCTGCCGGGCTGAAGCGTGCTTCGAAGTCTTCGGGCAAGCCGACCCGCGGCCGCAGCAGTCCGATCAACGCAGGGCTGTGCCCCGCCGGGAGGCTGCCGCCATGCCGCTGCAGCCGCCATTGCCGCCGCCACTGCAGCGCCAGCGACAGGGCCGCGCCGGCCAGCCAGATCGTGAGCCAGGGCCCGCCGTGATCGGGCGTGGCGGCTTTCAACGCAGGCAGGGCGGCTGGCGCATTCACGCCGGCTGCGCTGAGCATCCGTGCAAGCGGCTCGTGCTGCAAAGTGGGCCGGGGAAGTGCGGGGGTCAACAGCAGCGCGGGTACCAGCAGCCAGGCGGCGTAGAGGGCGCCAGCGCCGAGGCGTCTCAGCAGCGGGCGAGCCAGCGCCAGCAGCAGCACGGCGAGTGTCAGCAGCAAAGCCTGCTGGCCCAGCCCGGTGAGCCATGTGTTGTCAGCCACGCTCCTGCTCCTTCAGCAGCGCCTTCAGCGCTTCGATGTCATCGGCGCTCAGCTTGCGCTCGGACGCGAACTGCGCCACCAGTGGCGCGAGGCGCCCGCCGAACAGGCGATCGATCAGCGACAGGCCGGTGTCGGCCACCCAGGCTTCCTCGGGAATGGCCGGCGTGTACAGAAAGCGCCGGCCGTCGCGCTCGGCGGTCAGTGCGCCCTTCTTCAGCAGGCGGTTCAGCAGCGTCTTGACCGTGGCGGGCTGCCAGCCTTGGCTGGTGCCGAGGATGGCGGTGAGCTCCTCGGCGGTCTGCGGCGAGCGCTGCCAGAGTTGGCGCATGACCAGGCTCTCGGCGTCGCTGATGGCGGGGGGTGTCGTCATTGATTACATCCGTAAACGATGGCGAATGATTACGCCTGTAAACGATGGCGTCAAGCCCCCGCTGTCATGACACCGCCACATCCGCGATCCAGCATCCCGTGTTCAGCCGCCGTCGCGGCCGGAGAGCCCTGTGAGCCACATCGAAGACGAACTGGTGAAGCGCATTCACCGCGACCTGCAGGACGATTTCGACGAAGAGCTGGAGCTCGAACTCGAGGACCGCGACTACGGCAGCATGCCCAGCGACGCGCCGGGCGATGCCGCGAGCGAGCGCAAGCGCTACTTCCGCGAGTTGTTCCGGCTGCAGAGCGAGCTGGTCAAGCTGCAGGACTGGGTGCAGCACACCGGCCACAAGGTCGTCATCCTGTTCGAGGGCCGCGACGCGGCGGGCAAGGGCGGCGTCATCAAGCGCATCACCCAGCGCCTGAACCCGCGGGTCTGCCGCGTGGCGGCCTTGCCGGCGCCCAACGACCGCGAGCGCACGCAGTGGTACTTCCAGCGCTATGTGTCGCATCTGCCGGCGGCCGGCGAGATCGTGCTGTTCGACCGCAGTTGGTACAACCGTGCCGGCGTCGAGCGCGTCATGGGCTTCTGCACCGACGACCAGTACGAGGAGTTCTTCCGCTCCGCGCCCGAGTTCGAACGCATGCTGCAGCGTTCGGGCATCCAGCTCATCAAGTACTGGTTCTCCATCAGCGACGACGAGCAGCGCGTGCGCTTCCTGGGCCGCATCCATGACCCGCTGAAGCAGTGGAAGCTCAGCCCCATGGACCTCGAGTCGCGCCGGCGCTGGGAGGAGTACACGCGGGCCAAGGAGGTGATGCTGGAGCGCACCCACACGCCCGAGTCGCCGTGGTGGGTTGTCAAGGCCGACGACAAGAAGCGCGCGCGGCTGAACTGCATCCACCACCTGCTGTCGCAGATGCCCTACCAGGAGGTGGTGCATGCCGACATCGAGCTGCCGGCCCGCGAGCGCCGCGAGGACTACATCCGCCACCCAGTGCCCGACGACATCGTCGTGCCTGAAATCTATTGAGCCGGGAGCATCCGCATGAACACTGCCACGCTCGCTGCCGATGCCACTTCGGCCAAACCCCGGCTGGACCAGAAGTCCGGCCCGCTGACCAGCATCGTCTTCATCTTCCTGCTGGCCGCCGGCCTGCTGTTCGCCGGCTGGAGCCTGATCGGCGACGTGGCCGACACGGGCGCCCTGACCACGACCTGGCTGCCCTACATCCTGCTCGGCGTGGCCCTGCTGATCGCGCTGGCCTTCGAGTTCGTCAACGGCTTCCACGACACCGCCAATGCGGTCGCCACCGTCATCTACACCCACTCCATGCCGCCCAATGTGGCGGTCATCTGGTCGGGCTGCTTCAACTTCCTCGGCGTGCTGGTGTCCAGCGGCGCGGTGGCCTTCGGCATCATCTCGCTGCTGCCGGTGGAACTGATCCTGCAGGTGGGCTCGGGGGCGGGCTTCGCGATGGTGTTCGCGCTGCTGATCGCCGCCATCATCTGGAATCTCGGCACTTGGTGGCTGGGCCTGCCGGCTTCCTCGTCGCACACGCTGATCGGCTCCATCATCGGCGTCGGCGTGGCCAATGCGCTGATGCACGGCCGTGACGGCACCAGCGGTGTGGACTGGGCGCAGGCCACCAAGGTCGGCTACTCGCTGCTGCTGTCGCCGCTGATCGGCTTCATCGCCGCGGCCGGGCTGCTGCTGGCCCTGCGCGCCTTCGTCAAGAACGCGGCCCTGTACCGCGAGCCGGCCGGCAAGAAGCCGCCGCCGTGGTGGATCCGTGGCCTGTTGGTGCTGACCTGCACGGGCGTGTCCTTCGCCCATGGCAGCAACGACGGCCAGAAGGGCATGGGCCTCATCATGCTGATCCTCATCGGCACCGTGCCCATGGCTTACGCGCTGAACCGCGCCATGCCGGCCGACCAGGCGACGCAGTTCGCCGCCGTGGCCCAGGTCACGGCCCAGTCGCTGCGCCAGACGGCGACCCTCGTCGTCCCGACCGAGCCGCGCACCGTGCTGGCCGACTATGTGCGCACGCGCACGCTGACGCCCGAGGTCGTGGGGGCGGTGGCGGCCATGGCCGACAGCATCGGCGCGCAGGTGCGTCAGGCCGGCAGCCTGGCCAAGCTGCCCGCGGCAGCCGTTGCGAACGTGCGCAATGACATGTACCTGACGTCCGAGGCCATCCGCCATCTGGGCAAAGAGCCGACGGTCAAGCTCGAAGCACAGGCCGATGCCAACCTGAAGGCCTTCAAGAAGCAGATGGATGACGCCACCAAGTTCATCCCGCTGTGGGTGAAGGTGGCCGTGGCCATTGCCCTGGGCCTGGGCACCATGGTGGGCTGGAAGCGCATCGTCGTGACCGTGGGCGAGAAGATCGGCAAGAGCCATCTGACCTATGCCCAGGGCGCTTCGGCCGAGCTGGTGGCCATGTTGACCATCGGCGCGGCCGACATCTATGGCCTGCCGGTGTCGACGACCCAGGTGCTGTCCTCGGGCGTGGCCGGCACCATGGCCGCCAACCGCTCGGGCCTGCAATGGAGCACGGTGCGCAACCTGCTGATGGCCTGGGTGCTGACGCTGCCGGCGGCCATCGCACTGTCGGCGGGGCTTTACTGGCTGTTCGTGAAGATCTTTTGAGCCGGACCTAGCATCGGGGGCATGAAGTGGCCCCCGATCTCACTGTTCGTCGTCATCGCTCTGGCTTGGGCGGGCTCGACGGTCTGGCGCGAGCGTGTGGCCGGCCAGGATGGGCTGATGCTGGCCCAGCGCGTGCGGCCGGGCGACATCCGCATGATCTCGTCCGAGACCTGCCCCTATTGCCTGGCGGCGCGGCGCTGGATGACGCAGGAAGGCATCCCCTTCCAGGAATGCTTCATCGAGCGTGAAGCGCGTTGCCTGGCGGACTACCAGGCGCAGGGCAGCGTCGGTACGCCCACCCTCATCGTGCGTGGCCAGCGCGTCATCGGCTTCGACCGCGCGCGGCTGCTGGAAATCCTGAAATAGATGGACCGAGCCGAGTCGGCAGCACTGGCTCAGCAGTACTGGCGACTCGGCTCGGCGGCGGTGGAAATCAAGAGCGTCATTCGCATGTTCAGACGACGCCTGGATCAGAGAGCGGCGACCACGGTGGCGGTCTTGTAGCCGGTGACGACGACGCGGGGCAGGACGGCGACTTCGCGTTGGGCATAGCCGGTCACGACAACGCGCGGCAGTTGCGCGACTTCACGGACAGCCTTGCCGGTGACGACGACACGTTCCAGCTTGACGACCGGGGCGGCTTGCGCGGCGAAGGCCGAGAAGGCCAGGGCGACAGCGGCGAAGAAGGTGACTTGCTTGCTCATGATGCACTCCGTTTGCTTGGGTTTCGAACCGCGTGATTGCTCGTTCGATGGAGTCAGTTTCGGCAATGGACCGGGGCGCTTCCAGGGCGCTGCGATCAAGCGCCAGCCGCGCGGGATGAACTGCAGGCGCGGCGGACCAACTGCGGCTGGGCTGCCAACGACCAAGCCGCCCGAAGGCGGCTTGCTGAAGACGGAAAGGCAAAAGGCCGAGCCGAGTCGGCAACGCTGCTCAGCAGCGCTGGCGACTCGGCTCGGCGATGGTGGAAAAAGGCGTCAGATGCATATCGGGACGACGCCTGGTTCAGCCGCGCTTGGTGGAAGTCTTGGCGGCGGCCAGGGTCTGGCGGGCCAGGGTGGCTTCGCTGTAGCCGACGACGACAACGCGGGGCAGCTGGGCGACTTCGCGCTGGGCGTAGCCGGTGACGACAACGCGCGGCAGTTGGGCAACTTCGCGGGTGGCCTTGCCCGTGACGACGACACGTTCCAGCTTGACGACCGGGGCGGCTTGCGCGGCGAAGGCCGAGAAGGCCAGGGCGACAGCGGCGAGGAAGGTGACTTGCTTGCTCATGATGGACTCCGTTTGCTTGGGTTTCGAACCGCGTGATTGCTTGTTCGATGGAGTCAGTTTCGGCAATGGACCGGGGCGCTTCCAGGGCGCTGCGATCAAGCGCCAGCCGCGCGGGATGAACTGCAGGCGCGGCGGATGAACCGACGATGTGAATATGGCCGGCACGGCGGCACGGTGCCCTTCCTACACTGCGGCGCCATCACCAACAACGGGTACGCGCCATGGGAGCCTGGAGCCACGAAACCTTCGGCAACGACGACGCCCTCGACTGGGTCCACGGCCTGGAGCAGGTCGACGACCTGTCGCTGATCGAGGAGGCCCTGGCCACCGTTCTCGAAGAGGGCAGCGACTACGTGGAGGCACCCCAGGCCTCGGAGGCCCTGGCGGCCATCGAGCTGATCGCCCGGCTGCGGGGTCATGGGAGCGAGGAGAGCTGCCCCGAAGTCGCCGAGGACTGGATCGCCCGCATGCGGCTGACGCCGCCCGAGGCTCTGGTGCAACAGGCACTGACCGTGCTGGATCGCCTCGTCGACGAGGACTCCGAGCTGAAGGAGCTGTGGGACGAGAGCGACAGCGCCGAAGACTGGCTGGCCTCGGTGGCCGACCTGCGCCGACGCCTGCAGGCGCCGCCGCAGCCGCGCGACGCGGCCTGATTCAGTCGAGCTGCAGGCCCAGCCGGGCCAGGTCGCCGCGCCCCTGGCGCACCAGGATGGGCTCGTCGCCCTGGCTAAGGTCCAGCACCGTGGTCGGCTGGGCTGGGCAGGCGCCGGCGTCCAGCACGAATTGCAGCTGGCGGTCCAGGCGGTCGCAGACGTCGGCGGCGTCGTTCATGGGCTCGGTGTCGCCGGGCGGGATCAGCGTCGTCGACAGCAGGGGCTCGCCGAACAGCGACAGCAGCTCCTGGATGACCTTGTGCTCGGGCACGCGCAGGCCGATGGTGCGCCGGCTGGGGTGGGACAGGCGCCGCGGCACTTCCTTGGTGGCCGGCAGGATGAAGGTGTAGGCGCCGGGTGTCGCCAGCTTCAGCAGGCGGTACTGGCGGTTGTCCACCATGGCATAGGTGGCCAGCTCCGAGAGGTCGCGGCACAGCAGGGTCAGGTGGTGCTTGTCGTCCACGCCGCGCACGCGGCGCAGGGCCTCGGCGGCGGACTTGTCGTTCAGGTGGCAGACGAAGGCATAGCTGGAGTCCGTCGGCACCGCGCCGATGCCGCCCGCCTGCAGCATCTGGGCGCACTGGCGCAGGAAGCGCGGCTGCGGGTTGTCGGGGTGGACTTCGAAGAGCTGGGCCATGCGGCATTGTGCGACCGCATGGCCCAGCTGGTGGGGACCGTGGTGTTAGCAGGTCTAATCGATCTTGAACGCGAACTGCTGTTCGACTTCGGTGCCGGCCAGTGCCGTTTTGCAGCCGTAGCTCTGCACCGCCTTCTGGACCGCATCGACCAGGAGCGGGTCGCCCTGCCCCTGCACCTGGACGGCGTCGGGATGGCCGTTGCGCCCGATCCTGAACTTCACATCCAGACGGTAGTCACCCTTGATCGTGTCCGGCAGCTGGGGCAGCTCGGGCTTGACCATCTGCGGGCAGGCCTCGGTCGCCTTCATGCGTTGGGAGGCCGGCTTGGACGCGCTGGCGGCGTCTGGCGATCCGGCGTTCAGCGCCTGCACGGCACCAAAGCCCAGCAAGGCGCTGACGGCCAGTGCAAGGCGGGTGGCCCTGCGCGCGTCTGCTCGGGGGGCGGTTTTCTTCAGCAACATGATCCTCTCCTTCAAGGGGTGGTGGGACTGCCAGGCCGAGGCAGTGGGCGGGACGCGCAAGGCGCCATCGAGCTTCAACATCGCCAGGCCGTAGCGGCGCCAGCTGCCGGGATAGCGCTGCATCACAGTAGCGTCGCAGGCGAGTTCCTGGTCGTGGCGCAACGCGCCCAGCGCCCACCACGCCAGCGGGTTGAACCAGGCCAGCGCCGCCAGCGCGGCCGCCAACATCCGCGCCGGGTTGTCCAGCCGGCGGGCATGGGCCGATTCATGCGCCAGGATCCAGCGCCGCTCCGACCGGTCGAAACGCTGGCGAAAGTCAGCCGGTAGCACCAGGCGGGCGTGCCACAGGCCCAGCAGGCCGGGCGAGTCGCCCACCGGGGCCAGCAGGTGCCCGCCCGTGGTGTGTTGCAGCCGCCGGCGATACCGCCAGTGCAGCGCGACATACGCCGCGGCAACAGCCAGCACGCCAGCGGCCCATAACCCCGTCATCGAGAGGGCCCAGACCGCCGGCATGTCCGCCAGCGCGGCAGTCCGCGGTCCTGTGACGAGCACGGGCGGCAGCACCCAGCCCGGCAGGCTCGCCCGCGGCAGCAGCGCCGCCGCGGCCAGCCACAGCGGCAGCAGCCACAGCGCATAGGCCGCCTGGGCGCCGGCAAAGCGGCGCCAGGGCCGGCGCAACAGCAGCACGGCGGCGAGTCCCAGGCTCAGGCCCAGGTGCGCCCGCCACAGCGTGTCGAACAAGACCTCACTCAGCATCGTCATGCTCCTGCAGCAGGCGGCGCAGGGCCTCGGCATCTTCCGGGCTCAGCTTGCGCTGCGAAGAGAAATGCGCCACCAGCGGCGACAGCCGCCCGCCGAAGACGCGGTCCAGCAGGCCGAGGGACTCGCCCTGTTCCCAGTCCTCGCGAGCCACCAGCGGCTCGTAGAGATAGCGCCGCCCGTCGCGCTCGGCTTTCAGCGCACCCTTGTTGAGCATGCGGTTCAGCAGGGTCTTGACGGTGCCGAGCTGCCAGCCGTCTTCTGCGGGAAGGGCGGCGAGGATGTCGTCGGCGGTCAGCGGGTGGCGCTCCCAGAGGGTGCGCATGATTTGCGATTCGGCGTCGGAGATGGTGCTCATGATCGACAACGTTTGTTGACGATCAATTGTCAACGCGTGTTGTCGATGAGGCCTATCGAGGGAAACCCGCGGTGGTGGCGGTCGGCAGGACTTACTGGTGGATGCGGTCGGCCAGCTCGGCCCAGACCGGCGTCAGCCGGGCCTGCAGCGCGGGCAGGGTGCCCAGGGCTATGCGGCTTTCTTCCGGGCAATGGAAGTCCGAGCCGCGCGAGGCCAGCAGGCCGAACTCGAGGGCCGTGTTGGCGTACTGCTCGAACTCGGCCGTGGTGTGGCTGCCGGTGACCACCTCGATGCCGCGGCCGCCATGGGCCATGAACTCGGTGATCAGTGCGTACTCTTCCGTCGGCGTGAAGTCGTAGCGGCCCGGGTGGGCGATGACGGCGATGCCACCGGCGCGCGTGATCCAGCCCACCGCGTTCTTCAGCGTCGCCCACCGGTGCTCGACGAAGCCGGGCTTGCCTTCGGTCAGGAAGCGGCGGAATACCTCGGGCACGTCGCTGCAGTGACCACTGTCGACGAGGAAGCGGGCGAAATGGGTGCGCGAGATCAGCTCGGGGTTGCCGACGTATTTCAGCGCGCCCTCGAAGGCGCCGTGGATGCCGACCTGGGCCAGGCTGGCGGCCATCTCGCGGGCACGCGCCTCGCGGCCGCCGCGGGTGGCGCGCAGGCCTTCGATCATCTCGGCGGACTCATGGTCGAAACCCAGGCCGACGATGTGCACGACGCGGCCGGCGAAGGTCACCGAGATTTCGGTGCCGGTCAGATAGGCCATGCCGTTGGCGCGCGCCGCGGCGATGGCGCGGGCCTGGCCGCCGATCTCGTCATGGTCGGTCAGCGCCCACAACTGCACGCCGCCGGCCTTGGCGCGTTCGGCCAGGGCCTCGGGCGTCAGCGTACCGTCCGAGATGACGGAGTGGCAGTGCAGATCGGCGTTGAGCGTGGGGTCGAGGTTCACGGCCCCATTGTAGAAAGGGCCCCGCTCCCGGCCTGTTACAGGGCCTTGGGGCTCAGCGCGTGCGCACGCGGAAGCTGCTGATGGCATGGGTCAGGCCCAGGGCCTGGTCCTTGAGGCTGGAAGCCGCCGCGGCACCTTCCTCGACCAATGCGGCGTTCTGCTGCGTCATCTGGTCGAGGTTGGTGATGGCCTGGCCGACCTCGCCGATGCTCTGGCTCTGCTCGGTCGTCGAGGCGGTGATCTCGCCCATGATGTCGGTCACGCGCCGCACCGAGGCGACGATCTCGGTCATCGTCTCGCCGGCCTGCTGCACCAGGGTCGCGCCGGCGCCGGTCCGCTCGACGGAGGCGGTGATCAGCGTCTTGATCTCCTTGGCGGCTTCGGCACTGCGCTGGGCCAGCAGCCGCACCTCGCCGGCCACGACGGCAAAGCCGCGCCCCTGCTCGCCAGCGCGGGCTGCCTCGACGGCGGCATTCAAGGCCAGGATATTGGTCTGGAAGGCGATACCGTCGATGGTGCCGATGATGTCGGCGATCTTCTTCGCGCTGGCGCTGATCTCGTCCATGGTGCTGACGACCTGGGACACCACCTCGCCGCCGCGCGTGGCCACCTCCGAGGCATTGGCCGCCAGCTGGTTGGCCTGGCGGGCCGAGTCGGCGTTGTGGCGCACGTTCTCGGTCAGTTGCTCCATCGATGAGGCGGTCTGCTGCAGGCTGGCCGCAGCCTGCTCGGTGCGGCTGGACAGGTCCAGGTTGCCGGTGGCCACCTCGGCCGCGGCGAGCTGGATGGACTCCGAGCCCTCGCGCACCCTCAGCACGATGCTGCGCAGGCCGGCCTGCATCTCCACCAGGCTGTTGGACAGCCGGGTCAGCTCGTCGCGGCCGTCGGTGCGCAGCTCCTCGTCCAGCGAGCCGCCTTCCACGGCCGAGGCGAAACGGATGCTGGCGTCCACCGGCTCCAGCACCGACTGCGTGATGCGCCAGCCGATCAGCACGGCCAGCAGGGCGCCGGCCAGCAGCGCGGCCCAGATCACCAGGGAGATGGTCGAGTAGACGCTGGCCAGCTTCTTCTGCGCCTCGACGACCGCCTCGTCGACGCGCTGGATGGCCCCGTCGAGGATCTTCTCGGCCTCGTCCACCTTCTTCTTGGCCTCGCGCGGCGTGTCCCAGGCGGCCTTCAGGTCGCTGGCCATGTCGCCCTGCGACAGCTTCTCCATGACGGGCTTCATCTCCTTGCGGTAGGCGTCGAAGTTCTCGCGCACCTGGCCCAGGGCCTGGCGCACCTCATCGCGCTTGACGCGCTGCTCCAGGTCCTTCAGCCCTTTGTCGGCCTCGGCCATGGACTCCTCCCAGCGCGTGCTGGCGCGCTTGAAGTCGGCCACGCCGATGGCGGCAAAGATCATGTCCTTCTCGTAGCGGCGCGCGGTCAGCAGGCCGGCGCGCAACTGGTCCACGCTGCGCAGCGAGCCGACGACGGTCTCGTTGAACTGCTTGAAGGCGCCGTACATGGCCCCGGTGGCGAAGCGCCCGCCCAGGCCCAACACCAGCATCAACAACAGCATCACGCCGAAGGCCACCGCCAGGCGCAGCTTGATCGTCATCTGTCTGAGCATGCTCCACCTCACAAAGGATTGGTGAGAGGCAGCATGCCGCAGACAGGGGCCGGCGGGAAGACGGAAAACTCAGGCCGCCAACAAGGCCCGCTGCGGCGGCTGGCGCCGGTCGACGAAGAAGCGGCTGCCGCCGGCCCGGCCCTTGGCGACGCGCTTGGGCTCTGCCAGGGCGGCACTCAGCGCACGGGCGCTGTCGAAATGACCCGGCAGATGCAGCACGGCGCCGGCCGAGATGGTGGGCAGCGGATGGAAGCTGGGCTGGTTCTGGCGGTTCAGCGTCACATAGCCGCCGGCGGCCAGGTGCTCGGCCGAGAAGAAGCTGCGCACGCCGGTGTCGAAGGCCTCGCAGACGCGCGTCAGGCGGTCCTCCCAGTCGCTGCTACTCAGCACCATGACGAAATCGTCGCCGCCGATGTGGCCGACGAAGTCGATCTGCGGGTCAGCGGCCTGCGTGAGTGCGCGGGCGGCGAGGCGGATGATGTCGTCGCCGATGCGGTAGCCGTAGACGTCGTTGAAGGGCTTGAAGTGGTCGATGTCCCAGACCACGGCGGCAAAGGTCTCGCCGGCTTCGATGAGACGGTCCAGGTGGTTGTCGATGGGCACATTGCCGGGCAGCAGGGTCAGGGGGTTGGCATAGCGGGCCGCATGCACCTGCAGGTCGGACACGGCCTTGAGCAGGTCGGAGCTGCGGCCTGAGCCGAAATAGGCGCCGTCGCGCGTGACGATGAAGCCGTCGGTCAGCAGTCGCTCGTCGAGGTTGGAGACGGCATCGCTCATGGCTCGCAGCGGCGTGGCGACGTCGAAGATCAGCGGCTGCGCGTCCATCAGCCCGACGCAGCTGCGCTTGTCGAAGATGTCCATGAAATAGCGCTCGGTGCTGCGCTTGAGCACATGCAGCGATCGCAGCAGGCCGATGGGGCGCTGCTGGTCGTCCAGCACCGGAATGGCCAGCAGTTGCTCGTCGCGGTGGAAGAGGTCGACGATGCTGCGGCAGCTGGTGGCAGGTGTGACGGTGAGGCCGCGGCGCGCCAGCTGGGCCGCGCTGGTGATGGCGCCCTGGGCCAGCGGCAGGGCGAGGTCGTTCTGCAGCAGGCGGGGCTGGGCCTCGGCGGCCAGGCGGCCGCTCCACTGCGCGCTCAAGCTCGCACGCGGCGTGGCGCAGGGGCGGGCGAAGAGATAGCCCTGGCAGATGGACAGGCCCAGGCGGCGCAGCACGTCCAGGTCGGGCTCCTGCTCCAGGCCTTCGGCCACGACCTCGCAGCCGCTGGTGGCGGCCATCTCGATGATGGAGCGCACGAACTGCTGCTTCAGCGGCTCCTGGGCGATGCCGTCGATGAAATGGCGGTCGATCTTGACGAAGTCGGGACGCATCTGCATCCAGCGGCGCAGCGAGGCAAAGCCCTCGCCGAGGTCGTCGAGGGCGACGCGAAAGCCGCGTTCGCGCAGGGCCTGCAGCGCATCGTCGAGCTGGGCCAGGTCCTCGATGGGCCGGGTTTCGGTCAGCTCGATGACGACGCGCGAGGTCGGCAGGCCCAGCTCGCTCAACTGGCTGGCCAGGCGGCCGGCATGCTCGCGCGCGCCGAGCAAGGTGTCGGCCGTCACGTTCAGGAAGAGCTGGCCCGGCAGGCCGAGCTGCTTGAAGCGCTGCAGGGCGCGCTGCACGATGAGGTGCTCCAGCTCGACGAGGCGGCCCAGGCGGGCGGCGGCCTCGAACAGCACCAGCGGCGAATGCAGGGGACCGTCGGCCGGCCCGCGCGTCAGGGCCTCGAAGCCATAGATCTCGGCGCGGTCGATGGCGACCAGGGGCTGGAAGTGCAGGTCAAAACTGCGCTGCTCGATCAGGCGATCGAGAGCGTCGGCAAGGGGATCGGGCGCGGTGGCGCGCATGGGGGATGACTCCGGGCTGGCTGGCGCCGCGGATTCTTGGAGTCCCCCGTGACAGTCAGGTGACTTGGGGCGGCAGGGCGCGCGACCCCGCCAACTCCTTCACGTATTGTGGGCTGAGCGACGGGCCGCTCCCTAGCCGGCCCGCGTTGGGCGATGTGCTCGCGGCTCAATGCCGCGAGCATCGCCGTCCCCTCGGGGGACCGATCAGCGTACTCGCTGGGCGAGGGGCTTCAAGCTGCCGCCTCGATGACGTACTGGACGCGCTGCTGACCCTGCCATTCGTCGAGGGAAAGGCGATAGGCCAGGGTCACCTTCTCCGGCAGCATGTCCACATGGTTGAACCAGATGCCGTCGATGAGCTGGCCGGCCCGGCGCAGGCGCAGCTTCAAGTGCTTCTCGCCGACCAGGCGCTGCGAGATCAGCTCGAAGCGGTCGCAGAAGATGGGCGGCTCGAAGCCCTGGCCCCAGACCTGGGCGTCCAGCAGCCGCGCCGTCTCGGCCGTGGCGGCCTCGGGCGGCAGGGCGCCGTCGTGGCGCAGGGTGCGGGTCAGGTCCTGCTCGTTCAGCCATTCCTCGGCGACGCGCGCGAAGGCCAGCGCAAAGCGGTGCACATCGCCGACCTCGGGGCTGGCCAAAGTCGCGCCGGCCGCCATCGCATGGCCGCCGAACTTGGCCAGCAGCTCGGGCTCGCGCTTGCTGACCAGGTCCAGCGCGTCGCGCAGATGGAATCCAGGGATGGAGCGGCCCGAGCCCTTCAATTGGCCATCGGCGCCGCGCGCGAAGACGAAGGTGGGGCGGTGCACACGGTCCTTGATGCGCGAGGCCACGATGCCGACCACGCCTTCGTGGAAGTCCGCATCGAACAAGGCGACGGCCGGGGGCAGGGCGCCGGAGAGGGCTTCGACGAGGGCATCCAGCCGTGCCTCGGCCATCTCGCGCATGCCGCTCTCGATCTCGCGGCGCTCGCGGTTGATGGCGTCGAGCTGGGTAGCGAGCTGCATGGCGCGCTCGGGGTCGTCGGTGGTCAGTGCTTCAATGCCCAGCGTCATGTCGGACAGCCGCCCGGCCGCGTTGATGCGCGGGCCCAAAGCGAAGCCGAGGTCGAAGCCCTGCGCCTTGCTCGCGTCGCGTTTGGCGGCGCTGAACAGGGCCATGACGCCCGGCTGGGCGCGGCCGGCACGCATGCGCTTGAGGCCTTGGGCGACGAGGCGACGGTTGTTGGCGTCGAGCTTGACGACGTCGGCGACCGTGCCGAGTGCGACGAGATCCAGCAGGCCGTCCAGGCGTGGCACCTCCGTGAACGCACCGCGGGAACGCAGCTCGGCGCGCAGGCCCATCAGCACATAGAAGGCCACGCCGACGCCCGCCAGCGACTTGCTCGCGAAGGTGCAGCCGGGCTGGTTGGGGTTGACGATGGCCTCCGCCTCGGGAACGACGATGGCGTCAGCGACCTGGGCAGGCAGGTGGTGGTCGGTCACCAGCACCTTGATGCCGAGTGCGCGCGCATGCGCGACGCCGGCAAGGCTGGCAATGCCGTTGTCCACGGTCACCAGCAGGCCGGGCTTCTGGGCCTGGGCGAGGTCGACGATGGTCGGTGTCAGGCCATAGCCGTGCACGGCGCGGTCGGGCACGACATAGCCGAGCTGTTCCGGCTGCGCGCCGAGCAGGCGCAGGCCGCGCAGCATGACGGCGCAGGCAGTGGCACCGTCGCAGTCGTAGTCGGCCACGATGACGAGGCGCTCGCCGGACTGGATCGCATCGGCCAGCAGCTTGGCGGCTTCGCTCAAGCCTTTGAGACCGGTGGGCGGCAGCAGCTGGTTGAGGTTCTCGTCCAGCTCCGCGGCCTCACGCACGCCGCGTGCGGCCAGCAGGCGGGCCAGCAGCGGTGCGACGCCGGCCTGCTCCAGCGCCCAGGCGGTGCGCGGGTTGACATCGCGTTCGACAAGGCGGGGCGAGTTCACAGCGCCTCCATCACGGCCGCCACATCGGGCGTCTGGAAGCGTCGCTTGATCTTCTCGACGAACGACAGCGGCTGGGCCGTGAAGCGACGCGCGAAACGCTCGCCGCACAGGGTCAGGCTGCGCAGCTCCTGGGCCAGCGGGCCGCCGTCCAGGCGCTGCCAGGCTTCGGCCCAGGCGGCGAGGTCGCCGTTCATCAGCGGCTCGGTCAGGCGGGCGTCCACCGTCACCTCGGACTGCTGGCCGTTGCTGCGGCCGATGTCGCCGATCCAGATCGAGTTGATCGCGTGCTGGCCGCGCGACTCGCGCTCGACGTTGAGCGGATGTTCGTGCATCAGCATCTGGGCCTCGTTCTGCCAGCGGCGCAAGACGCGGCTCTGCGGCAGCCAGGGTTCGATGGGTCGGCCCGCGGCGCGTTCGATGCTGGCGGCGCTCAAACCCTCCAGTGCGGTGGCGTGGCCGATGGCCCAGCGCTGGGCATCCAGCAGGCGCCACTGCCAGCCTTCACCTTCGGGCCAGAGCTCCTTCAGCAAAGCCAAGAAGCGGGCCGCGTCCGACTCTGAAAGCTGCAGGGCTCCCGGCGGCAACACGTCGACGCCATCGGTGCCGACGGCGAGATGCAGGGGCGTCATCAAGGCCCAGGACAGTTCGGGGCCGGCGTCCACGGCCCAGGCGGCTGCGCTGGGCTCGGCTTGGCCACGCAGGGCGGCGAGGGCCAGGTGATGCGGCGGCTGGGGGGCGTACTCGTCGCTGCCCCAGGTGTCAGCCGGGCTCAAGCGGGCCAGTTGCGCGGCCAGGTTGGGCAAGGCCAGGCTGGAGAAGGCATGCCGCGCGGCGTCATCGAGGGCGCTGGCATGGGGAATCATCAGATGCATGGGTCCGGATTATCCCGGGGGGCTTTTCAAGCGCTTGTCACACAAGCTTCATACACTTTTCTTCATGACCGACCCGACTCCGCTGAAGCTGCTCAACCGCGAACAGGCCATCCTCGAATTCAACCGGCGCGTGCTCGCCCAGGCCCAGCGCGAGGACGTGCCGCTGCTGGAGCGGCTGCGCTATGTCTGCATCGTGTCCAGCAATCTGGACGAGTTCTTCGAGGTGCGCTTTGCCGACATGCTGGAGGCCGCGCGCGATCCGCTCAGCAGCGTGACCGGCCAGGACGTCGACCGCGTCGGCCGCGCCGCCCACACGCTGATCGACGAGCAATACCTGATCTTCAACGAGCAGCTGACGCCGCTGCTGCTGAAGCAGCGCATCGTCATCCTCAACCACGCCGACCGCGACGAGCCGCAGCGGCGCTGGGTGGCCAAATATTTCGAGCGCGAGGTCAAGCCGCTGCTGGTGCCGGTGGGCCTGGACCCCGCCCACCCCTTTCCGCAGGTGGCCAACAAGTCGCTGCACTTCATCGCGCGGCTGTCAGGCAAGGACGCCTTTGGCCGCGACAACCGCATCGCCATCGTCAAGGTGCCGCGCGTGCTGCCGCGCGTCATCAAGCTGCCGGCCAATCTCAGCGACGGCCGCCAGGCTTTCGTGCTGCTGACCAGCGTCATCCGCGCCCACCTGGAAGAGCTGTTTCCCGGTCGCAAGGTCGAGGCCTTCTCGCAGTTCCGCGTCACGCGCGACTCCGACCTGGAAGTCGACGAGGAAGAAATCGCCAACCTGCGCCATGCGCTGCGCTCGGGCCTGACGACGCGCCATTTCGGCCGCGCGGTGCGGCTGGAGGTGGTCAACACCTGCCCGGCCGAGCTGTCGGAGTTTTTGCTCGAGCAGTTTGGCCTGCCGAATGCGGCGCTCTACCGCGTCAATGGCCCGGTCAACCTGGTGCGCCTGAACGAGCTGATCGACCAGACGGACGCACCGGCCCTGCGCTTCACGCCCTTCGAGCCGGCCTGGCCGACGGGTCGCCTGCCGCGCCACAAGTCCATCTTCGAGAAGCTGAAGAAGGGCGATGTGCTGCTGCACCATCCCTTCGAGAGCTTCGAGCCCGTCGTGCAGATGCTGCGTGAGGCGGTGCTGGACCCGGACGTGCTGGCCATCAAGCAGACCATCTACCGCACCGGTGCCAAGTCGGAGCTGATGGACCTGCTGATCGAGGCGGCACGGCGTGGCAAGGAGGTCATGGCCGTCGTGGAGCTGAAGGCGCGCTTCGACGAAGAGGCCAACATCAACTGGGCCGAGCGGCTGGAGGCGGTCGGTGCCCAGGTGGTGTACGGCATCGTCGGCTACAAGACCCACGCCAAGCTGCTGATGATCACGCGGCGCGAGAACGGCAAGCTGCGCCGCTATGCCCACATCTCCACCGGCAACTACAACCCCAAGACGGCGCGCCTGTACACCGACCTGGGCCTGCTGACGGCGGATGCCGACCTGACGGCCGATGCCGACTCGGTGTTCCGCCAACTGGCATCGCTCGGCAAGTTCAAGGCGCTGCGCAGCATGCTGCTGGCGCCCTTCAACATGCACAGCCGCATGCTGGAGCTGCTGGCCCAGGTCGAGGCTGCGGCCCTGGCCGGTTACAAGCCTGCACGCGTCGTCGTGAAGATCAATGCGCTGACCGATGCCGAGCTTATCCATGGCCTGCTGCGCGCGGCCAAGGCGGGTGCCAGGGTCGACCTCATCGTGCGCGGTGCCTGCATGCTGCCACCGGGCCTGCCAGGTGTCAGCGACAACATCGTCGTGCGCTCCGTCGTTGGCCGCTTCCTGGAGCACACGCGGGTCTTGTATTTCCGCTGGGCGGAAGGCGATGAGGGCGAGGCGCTGTTCCTGTCCAGTGCCGACTGGATGAGCCGCAACATGTTCCGCCGCATCGAGGTGGCCTGGCCGGTGCAGGACGCCCGCCTGCGCCAGCGTGTCATCGACGAGGCCCTGCAGCCCTATCTGCACGACACCATGGACGCCTGGCAGCTGGGCCCCGATGGCCGCTCGGTGCGCATCAGCGAAACCGGCGTCAGCGCCCAGCAGGCTTTGATGCGGCGTTATTCGGAAGGCGCTTGAACATGGACCTCATCCTCTGGCGCCACGCCGAAGCCGAAGTGCCCGCTCCCGGGCAGGACGATCTGCTGCGTTCGCTGACGCCCAAGGGCGAGCGCCAGGCGCGGCGCATGGCGGCCTGGCTCAACCACCGCCTGGCGGCAACGACGCGCGTGCTGGTCAGTCCGGCCCTGCGCTGCCGCCAGACGGCCGAGGCCCTGGGCCGCGAGGTGCGCATCGTGCCGTCCATCGCGCCGGACGCGCCGATCGCTGCCTTGATCGAAGCCTCGCGCTGGCCCAAATCCAGCGAGCCCGTGCTGATCTGCGGCCATCAGCCGACGCTGGGCCAGCTCGCGGCCCATCTGCTGGCTGGCGTGGACCAGGACTGGGCCGTCAAGAAGGGCGCCGTCTGGTGGCTGCGCTGGCGCCAGCGCGATGGCGAGCCCGAAGTGACACTGCACGCGGTGCAGGGCCCCGACGCGCTGTAGGAACGGCGCCGCGTCAGCGCTTGGCGGCCAGCAGGTTCTGCAGGGCGCGCTCGGTGCCCCTCTCCACCAGGTCGCGTAGTGCGCGGACCTTCTCCTCGTTGGACATGAACATCCACGGGTCGAGCGAGCCCTGCGCCTCGCGCGACGCGTAGGCGAAGGACTCGCGCACGTCGTACTGCGCGACGATGTCGCCGCTCTTGACCTCCATCAGCTGATAGCGGATCTGCGCATACGGCGCGATCAGCCCGCTCGACAGGGCGCCAGTGGTCTGGTTGCGCATGGTGTAGAGCGTGTCCAGGTAGAAGCCGATGCCTTCCACGGCGCCCCGGCCGATGGCCATGCTGTCGGCGGTGTCGGCCGAGATCGTGCCGCGCTGGCGGGTGATGATGAGCAGATGGTCGAGCTTGTCCTTGTTGATCGTGGCCACCATCCACGCCGGCAGTTCGGCCTTGGCCGCGCCTTCGGACAGCGCGCGTTGCTGTGCGGGGCTGAGTTCCTGCGGCGCCCGGTAGAGGCCGGTCTGGACTCGCGGATTGGCACGCTTGAGTGCAGCATCGCTGGCACGCAGCGCGATGAGGTCGAAGCCGATGCCCTTGAAATCCAGGTTCTGGCCGCCGTTGCGATCCACGCGCGTGCCGGTCGGCTTGTCCTCCGCCCAGCTCGCCTGCACGCTGTCGCCCAACAGCGAAAACACGCCGACAGAGGACAGTTTCGCGGCGTCGATACTTTGTGCCGAGACCGGTATCGCCAGCAGAACGCCACAAGCCAGCACACTGCGCCGCAACCAGGTCTTTGCCATATGCCCTCCCAGGCAGACATTGAAGATGTGATGCGTGATCTTATGCTGACCCGCCACCGGATCCGGCTCGGTCCGGGGGGCGACATCACGGCCCGGCGGCGAGGCCGGGTGGCTTCATGCCACCAGCAGTTCGGTCAGGCCGCTGCGCGCCCAGGCCTCGGCCTCTTCCTTCAGCAGGTAGCGTGTGCGCGCCTGCTCGGCAGACCAGCTCTTGGGCGCCTGCTGGCAGGTGTAGCGCAGGACTGGGCCGTCAAGAAGGGCGCCGTCTGGTGGCTGCGCTGGCGCCAGCGCGATGGTGAGCCGGAAGTGACCCTGCACGCCGTGCAGGCGCCGGACGCGCTCTGGTCAGAGGTGCCTGGTTTCGTCGGGCTTGTTCCACCAGTTGTTGTGCAGGCCGTCGTAATACTGGACGGGTGCGGCCACCAGCTCTTCGGGTGACACGTCGTCCAGGCAGTTGAGCTTGACCGACACGAAGGCGCCGCCGACCTGCTCGATATAGCCGTGGCCGTAGGAGCGCACGCCGCAGGTCTTGCAGAACAGGTTGTGCACGCTGTTGCTGCCGAACTGGTAGTCGCTCTGCGCGTCCTCGCCGGCCAGCAGGCGGAAGGCCTCGGGCTTGACGCTGGCGCTCCAGTTGCGCGTCTTGAAGCAGATGGAGCAGTTGCAGCGGCCGGTGCCGGCGGCGAGGTCGAGGTCGACTTCGAAACGCACGGCCTTGCAGTGGCAGCTGCCGGTGTAGGTCTTGAGCATGGCGGGGGGCTCGCGGTGGCTGTTAAGCCCCACATCCTCGCAGCCCCACTGCCAGTTTGTGGCAGCAGCGCGGCCTGTCACCGGTTACCAGGCGTTGCTGCTGATCTGGCGCTGCGTTTCGTGGAACTCGCGCAACTGGCGGTCCAGCTGGGCCAGGTGCAGCAACGGGTCGTGGCCGCCCGTCAGCGTGGTGTGGATGCTGGAACCGCCATCCAGCAGCGACGTGGTGGCCGGCGCCAGCAGGTCAGTCAAGGCGGGCAGCGGTGGCGCACTCGCCTGAGCGGATTGGGCGAACCAGACGTCGGCCAGTTCGTGGCGGCTGCTGTCCTGGGTCGTGTAGCTGGCGTCCATGCCGATCAGGTTGCCGTTCTGCAGCGTGCTGGTGTGCGCGGCGTTCAGGTCCAGCTCGACGATGCCGAGGTCGGCCAGGCTTTCCAGCTGGCCACCGGACTGCGCGTTGCTGCCGACCCAGACCTTCAGGTGGGCGAACTCCGCGTCGGCCGCCGTGAGCTTGCCGTCGTGGTTGCTGTCCAGCTGGGCCAGGGCCTGGAAGCCGTTCTCGGCCAGCTGGCCGTTGGGCAGGTGGGTGGCGGTGCCGAACAGCTCGCTGCCGTCGTCGATCTTGCCGTTGCCGTTGCGGTCCAGGGCCAGCAGGCCGCTGCCCGCGCCCACCCAGCCGATGTGCTGGGCCTGGCCGGTCGCGTTGATGTCGAAGGCGATGCCATGGGCCGCGTCCACGGTCTGCACGCCCAGGCCGGACAGGTCCAGCACCAGCGGTGAAGCGCCGGCCAGCGCATTGAGCTGGTCGGCCGACATGGCCGAGCGCTGCGCGGCCGTGAAGGCGGCGACGTGGTTCATGTCGATGCCCGACAGCTCGGCGGTCGTCATCGCCGAGATCTGCTGCGGCGTGAAGGCCTGCAGCGCATCGGTCGTCATCGCATTGATCTGGCTGCCGTCCAGGGCGCCGACCTCGGCCGCGCCGAGTGCCGTGATCTGCGTGGCGCTGAGGCGGCCGAAGTTGCCGGGGCTCAGCGCGGCGACCTGGTCGGTGCCCAGCATGGCCAGCTGCGAAGGCGTCAGTGCCGACATCTGCCAGGGCTCGAGCGCCGCCATGTGGGCCGGCGTCAGCGCTGCGACCTCGGTGGGCGTCAGCGCGCCGAACTGCTGTGAGCTCAGCATGGCGACCTGGTCGGGTCGCAGCTGGCTGAACTGAGCGACTGACATCGCATGCAGGGCGCTGGGGTCCAGCCCCGGCATCGCGGCGTCGGCCAGCGCGGCCAGCTGGCTGGCGCTCATGGACAGCACCTGGGCGACGCTGAAGCCGCTGACCTGCTCGCCGTCCAGCGTCGCGATGACCGAGCTGGACAGCATGCTGAGCTCGTAGGGCGAGATGGCGGCGAGCTGGTTGGGGCTGATGCTGGCGAACTGGCTGGGGTCCAGGGCCTGCAGCTGGGTGGCGCTGAGGCTGGCCATGACCAGCGGGCTGAAGGCGGACAGCTGCAGCGGCTGCAGGGCGGCCAGCTGCGAAGGGCTGAGGGCCTCGGCCTGGTTGACGGTCAGGCCCAGCAGCTGGCTGGGCTCCAGCGCGGCGATGTGGGCGGGCGTCAGCGTCGCGATCTCGGACTGGGTCAGCGCGCTGAACTGCTGGGCCGTCAGCATGGCGATCTGGTCGGGGCGCAACTGGCTGAACTGGGACACCGACATCGCGTGCAGGGCGTCGGGCGCCAGGCCCGACATGGCCGTGTCGGCGAGGGCGCCGAACTGCGCCGGCGTCAGCGACAGCACCTGGGCCACGGTGAGGCCGCTGACCTGCTCGCTGTCCAGCGTGCCGATGACGGCCGTCGTCAGGCCGCTGAGGTGATAGGGCGAAATGGCCGACAACTGCTGCGGGCTCAGGCTGGCGAACTGCGACGGGCTCAGCGCCGCGAGCTGGGTGCCGGTCAGGCTGGCGATGACGGCGCTGCCGAAGGCCGCCAGCTGCTGGGGCTCGAGCACCGCCAGCTGCTCGGGCGAGAGCGTCTGCAGCTGCGCGCTGCTCATGCGGGCGATCTGGTCGGCGTTCAGGGCCAGCAGGCCTTGTGGCGAGATGGCGGCGATCTGGGCCGGGTCCAGCGCGGTGATCTGGGCATTGGTCAAGGCGCCGATCTGTGCGGGCGACAGCGCCGCGATGCCGGCCAGCGACAAAGCGTGCAGGGCCGTCACCGTCATGCCTGCCAGGCTGTCGGGCGCGAGGGCCTGCAGCTGCTGCACGCTCAGCGCCGCGGTCTGGCTGCTGTCCAGGGCCTGCACCTGGCTGGCTGACAGCAGGTGCAGCGCGTCCGTCGCCAGCAGGCTGATGTCGGCAGCGGGCAGGGCGGCCATTTGCGCACCGGTCAGGCCGGTGAACTGGTTGCCATGCAGAGCCTGGAACTGAGTCGTGGTCAGCGCGTGCAGGGCGGCCGGCGTCAGCGCGGCGAGCTGCTGCGGGGTCAGAGAAGACAGCTCGGCGAGGCTGAGGCCAGGCGCCTGGCTGGCGGTCAGGCCGGCGAGCTGGTCGGTCGTCAGGCCGGCAACCGGCACGGCGGTCAGCAAGGCCAGTGCATCGCTGCTCATGGACGCGAACACATTGCCGCTGAAGGCGGCCAGACCGGCCGTGCCCAGCAGCGCGAGCTGGTCCAGGCTGAGGGCGGTGATGGCCGCGCCGCTCAGTGCGTGCAGCTGGGCCGTGCCCAGGCTGTGCAGCTGGTCGTTGCTCATGGAGGCGAGCTGGGTGCCGTTCAGCGCGGCCACCTGAGCCGTGCCCAGCGCGGCAATCTGGCCGGTGCTCAGCACGGCGACCTCGGCCAGGCTCAGCGCCCCGATGGCGGCAGAAGACAGGGCCGCCATCTGCGTGCCGCTCAGGGCCTGCAGGTCGGCGGCGCTGAATTGCTGCACCTGGCCGGCGCTCAGGCCGGCCAGCTGGGCCGTGCCCAGCAGCGCCAGTGGGCCACTGAGAACCTGCCAGTCGGCGGCCGGGATGGCGGCGATCTGGCTGCTGCTCAGGGCCTGCCACTGGTCGTTGCTCAGCTGTTGCAGCTGCGTTGAGCTCAGCGCCTGCAGCGAAGCCGCGGGCAAAGCCTGGATCTGTGTCGTACCGAAGGCTTGCAACTGGGATGCGCTCAGGCCGTTCAGCGCACCGGCACTGAGGTTGGCCAGTTGGGCGGTTGACAGCGCCGCCAGTTGGGCGACGGACAGGCCGTCGAACTGCTGGCTGAGCAGGGCATGCACGGCCGCGGTGGACAGGGCGCCCACCTGGTCGGGTGTCAGGCTGTGCAACTGAGCGCTGCTCAAGCCGGCGGCCTGGGTGCCGTTCAGCACGGAGACCTGCAGCGTCGACAGGGCGGCCAATTGCGTGGCCGATAGGGCCGAGACCTCGCCGCGGCTCAAGGCATGGACGGCCGCCGTGCCCAGGCCCTGCAGCTGGGCCGCGCTCAGGGCCGACCATTGCTGCGTGGTCATCGCGCCGACGACGCCGGCGTCCAGGGCTGCAACCTCACCGGTCGTCAGCGCCGCGATCTGCTGGGTGCTGAGGCCGGCCATCTGGGCGTTGCGGATCTGGCCCCACTGCACATCGCTGAGCTGGCTCAGGCCTGAGGTGCCCAGGCCGCGCATCTCGGCCGTGCTCAGCGCCGCCAGCTGGGTGGCGCTGAGGGCCTGCAGGGCGGCGGCACCGAGGCTGTTGAACTGCGCGGAGCTGAGCGCCGCCAGCGCGGCCGGCGCGATGGCCGCGACCTGGGCCGGCGCCAGTGCCTGCAACTGGGCGGGCAGCAGCACATGGGCCACCTGCGTGCCCATGGCCTGCAGCTGGTCGTTGGTCAGCTGGGCCACCTGGGCCGGCGTCAGCGCGGCCGCGTTGCCGACGCTGAGGGTGCGCAGCACGCCGCTGCCGAGGGCCGCGATCTGCTCGCCGCCGAGCTGCTGGATCTGGTGGGTGCTGAGGCTGTTGACCTGGGCACCGCTGAGCATGCCGATCTGGTCGGTCGTCAGCGAGCGCAGCGCCGTGTCGCCCAGTGCGTGCACCTGCGTGGCGCTGAGGCCCTGCAGCTGCGGTGTGGTCAGCGCGGCGGCCTGGCCCGGCGTCAGGCTGGCGATCAGCGCGGCCGGCAGGCCGGACATGGCCGAAGACCCCAGGGCCGTCAGCTGCTCGGCCGACAGCGCCTGGAACTGCGTGCTGGTCATGCTGGCGGTCTGGCGCGACGTCAGCGCCGAAATCTGCTCTTCGTTCAGCGCGCCCAGGGCCGCGGTGCTGAGGCGCGCGAACTGGCCGGGGCTCAGCGCGGCGACCTCGGCGTCGCTGAAGGCGGCGAGCGTGGCCGCACCCAGGTTGGCGACCTGGGTCAGCGACAGCGCCGCGACATTGCCGGCGCCCAGGGCTTCGATCTGGTCGGGCGACATCGCAGCCAGCTGGGTTGCCTGCAGATTGGCAGCCGCCGTGGCCGAGAAGGCATGGACCTGATCGGGCTGCAGGCTGCGGATCTGGTCGGTCGTCAGCGCCATCACGGTGGCGGCGCCCAGGCCGTGGATGGCGGCCGTGCTCACAGCGGCCAGTTGGGCGGGGCTCAGCAGGGCCAAGGTCTGGCTGCTGAAGGCGGTGGCCTGTGCGCCCGTCAGGGCGCCGAGCTGGTCCTCGGTCAAGGCGGCGAAGGCGCTGGTTGAAAGAGCCTTGAGCTGCACGCCGCTCAGCGCGGCGATCTGGCTGCCGCTGAGCTCCTGCACGTCGGACGCGCTCAGTGCCGCGAGCTGGCGGTTGCCCAGCGCGGCCAGGGCCGCCGGCGCCAGGAAGTGCAGCTGGGACGGGTCCAGCGCGGCGACCTGCTCGGGCGTGGCGCCGGCCATCTGCTTGGCGCTCAGCGCGCCGAGCTGGTCGGGGTTGAGCGTGGCGATCTGGGCCGTGCCGAGCTGGGCGAATTGGGCCGAACTCATGCCGGCGATCTGGGCGCTGCCCAGGCTCTGGATGTGGCCGGCGTTCAGGGCCTGCCACTGTGCCGGGCTCAGCGCCGCGACTTGCGTGGCACTGAAGGCCGCGAAACTGTCGGGACTGAGGGCGGACAGGGCCGCCGTCGTCAGGCCGTGCAGGGCTTGCGCGCCCAGGCTGTGCAGCTGCTCCACATCCAGGGCCATCAGCTGGGCCGGTGTCAGCGCCGCGGCGGCCGTGCTGCTCATGCCGGCCAGCGTCGCGGTGCCCAGGGCGCCGAGCTGGCTGGCCTGCAGCTGCTGCAGCTGGTGGGCGCCCAGTGCGTTGAGCTGGCTGGCGCTGAGGTTGGCCATCTCGTTGGGGGTCAGGCCTTGCAGGGCGGCGTCGCTCAGGCCGCGGAACTGGGCGCTGGTCAGGGCCTGGAACTGGCCCTGGCTGAGCGCCTGCATGTCGGCTGCACTCAGGCCTGCTGCCTGCGCGGCGCTGAGGGCGTGCAGGGCGGCCGTGGACAGGGCCGCGACCGCGTCCACGCCCAGGCTGGCGATCTGGGCGCTGCTCAGCCCCGGCACCTGGCGGGCACCGAAGGCGCCGATCTGCTCGGCGTCAAGGGCGGCCAGTGCGTCGCGGCTCAGCGTCGCGACCTGGGCGCTGGACAGGCTGGCGAGCTGCGAGGGCAACAGGGCACCGATCTGGCCGGCATCCAGCGAGGCGAACTGGGCCGTCGTCAGTGCGGCGAGCTGGGGTGTGCTGAGGGCCTGCAGCTGTTCGGCGCCCAGCGCATCCAGCTGGGCGGGCTTCAGCGCGTGCAGGGCCTGGGTGCCCAGGGCCTGCCATTGCGCGGGCGACAGCGCGGCGAGCTGGTCGGCTCGCAGGGACGCCGCGATGGTGGCGTCCAGGCCGTGCAGGGCGCTGGTCGACAGCGCCGCCAGCTGGTCGCTGCCCAGCAGTTGCAGCTGATGGGTGTTGAGGCCGTTGAACTGGGCCGAGCCCAGGGCGGCCCATTGCTCGCTGTCCAGGGCACCGAGGCTGGCGTCGGACAGGCCGCGCATCTGCAGGCTGCTCAGGCCCTGCAGCTGGCTGGGTGTCAGCGAAGCGATCTGCTCGGCGTTCAGGGCGGCCAGCTGGGCGTTGCTGAGGCCGTGCAGGGCCTGGCTGCCCAGGGCGGCGATCTGTTCGTCGGAAAAGCCGGCCAGGGCCTGTGTGGTCAAGCCGGGCGACTGTGCCGAGCCGAGGCTGGCGAGCTGCTCCGGCGTCAGTGCCTCGAGCGCGGCCAGGGTCAGTTTCGACAGCTGGTTGGCTGACAGCGCGTGCAGCTGCTGCGTGCCCAGGGCCTGCAACTGGTCACTGCCCAGGGCGGCCAATTGGGCATTGCTGAAAGCCGCGACCTGGGGCGCCGTCAGCGACTGCAGTTGGTCGGGGCTCAGGGCCTGCAGCTGGCCGGTGGCCAGGCCGTTGACGGTGGCCGTGGGCAGGGCGGCGAGCTGGTCGCCCGACAGCAGGCCGAGTTCGTCGTTGCTCAGGCCGGCCAGGGCCTTGGCCGAGAGGCCGGCGAAGGCCTTGCTGTCCAGGGCCTGGAGCTGATCGCTGCTCAGAGCTGCGAGCTGGTTGCTGTGCAGGCCGATGGTCTGGCTGCTGGCCAACTGGTGGATCTGGTCGGGCGTCAGGGCCTGCAGTTGGGCGCCGCTCATGCCGCCGAGCTGGGCGGCCGTCAGCGCCGCGACCTGGTCCGAGGCGAGGCCGGCGATGCTGTCCAGCGACAGGGCCGCGACCTGGCCGGTCTGCAGCGCGTGCAGCTGGGCGGCGCTGAGCTGGCTGACCTCGGCATTGCCCAGCGTGGCGATCTGGTCCGTGCTCATGGCGGCCAGCGCTGCGGTCGCGATGGCCTGGACCTGGCGGACGTCCAGCGCATCGATGACCGCCGCGGTCAGCGAGGCGGCCTGGCGGCTGGTCATGGCGTGCAGACCCTGGGTGGGCAGGGCGGCCAGTTGGCCGGGCGCCAGCGCGGCGAACTGGGCGCTGCTGAGCTGGGGCAGGCTGCGTTCGGTCAGACCGGCGGCGCCCTCATCGCTGAGGGCCGATACCTGGGCCGGCGTGATGGCGCCCCAGCCGGTGGCGGGGATGACGGCCACCTGGGCGCTGGTCAGTGCCGCCATCTGTTGGGGGCTGAAGGCCTGCCAGTCGGCGGGTTTCAGCGCGGCGATGGCGGCCGTGCCGAGTTGGGCGATGTCGTCTGGGCTGAGGCCGGTGATGCTGGGCATTTGTCACTCCAATGCCGGGCGCTCAAGTTCCGCCTCGACTGGCCGACAAGCCTAGATTCCGCCTCCGCAGGTCAAACGCGAAAGAACGGGGGCATTTCGGCCACCGAAGCATTCAGCATCATTGCTTCACACAGGCGCGCCGCCCGGACGCCTTGTTGTCAGCTGATGGACAGCGTCAGCAGCCCGGTGCGGGCCCAGGCCTCGGCTTCTTCCTTCAGCAGGAAGCGCGTGCGCGCCTGTTCAACCGACCAGTTCTTGGGGCAGAGCAGCGTCAGCTGCTTGCCTTCGCGCTCGAGCTTGGGCGGCGCCACGGTCTCCGGCGAGCGGGCGTGGCAGAGGATGACGGCCAGACGCAACGCGACGAGCTGGTCCAGCAAGCTGGCGTCGTGGAGCTGGGCTTCCAGCTTGCGCAGGCCGCCGCGCTGGCCCAGGGCGAGACCCGAAAGGCGCTGCAGCTGGTTGGTGGAGAAGCCGGCCGCGTCCACATGAGCGATGACGTAGGCGCTGTGGCGGTGGTGGTCGTGGTGGGACACCAGCATGCCCACCTCGTGCAGGGCGGCGGCCCAGGTCAGCTCGCGCAGCAGCTCGGGCGAGGGCTTGGGCGTGAGCTGGCGGTAGAGCAGCTCGGCCTGGCTGGCCACGCGGTCGGCTTGGGGCCGGTCGACGGCGAAGCGCTCCTGCAGCTCGCTGACCGAGTCGGCCCGCGGGTCGCGGGCGCCGCTGGGCTGCAGGCGTTCAACGAGGTCGAAGATGACGCCCTGGCGCAGCGCGCCCTTGGTGGGCAGCAGCTCCTGGATGCCGAACTGGCTCAGCAGGGTGTAGAGGATGCACAAGCCTCCGGCGACGACGGGGCGGCGGTCGTCCTTCAGGCCGGGCATCTGCAGCTTGTCCTGCGAGCCGGCCTCCAGGCATTGGGCGATGCACCAGCGCAGCGCGTCGGGCGTGATGCGGCCATCGGTCTTGCCGCTGGCCGCGAGGATCTGCGAGACCGCGCCCACCGTGCCCGAGGAGCCCAGGGCTTCCTTCCACAGCTCGGGGCGGAACAGGGTCAGGGCCTCTTCCAGTTCGGCACCCGCGGCCACCTGGGCGGCGCGGAAGGCTTCCGCGCTGTAGCGGCCATCGGCAAAGAAGCGCACCGACAGGCCCACGCTGCCGACGCCGAAGGACTCGGCCAGCAGCGGCTTCTGGCCGCGGCCCAGGATCATCTCGGTGGAGCGGCCGCCGATGTCGATGACCAGGCGCGGCTTGTCCGAGGGCTGCAGGCGGGCCACGCCGGCATAGATCAGGCGGGCCTCCTCGCGGCCGGCGATGACCTCGATGGGGTGGCCCAGCACGGCCTGGGCGCGCGCCAGGAAGGCGTTGCGGTTGCGGGCCTCGCGCAGGGTCTGCGTGGCGACGGCGCGGATGCGTTCGGGCGCAATGCCGACGAGCTGCTCGCCAAAGCCCTTCAGGCAGTTCAGGCCGCGCTGCATGGCCTCTTCGGTCAGCATGCCCTGGTCGTCCAGGCCGGCGCCCAGGCGCACGCTCTCCTTGATGTAGCTGACGCGTTGATAGCGCTCGCCCGCCAGGCGGGCCAGCTCCAGGCGGAAACTGTTGGAGCCGATGTCGATGGAGGCCCAGATCTGGCTACCTGGAGCCCCCGAGGCCGTGCTTTGCACGGCCTGCCCCCCGAGGGGGTTCATCCGCCTCGGGGCGGCCCAGCGGCGGCTGGATGGGTCGGGGCGCGTCGTCATGGCGGCAGATTGTCGGGGCAAAATTTGACGCTCTTCCGTAACTCCCCACCCCCCAGGAGCCCCCATGTTGAAAGACGAGATCGACAGCCTCGCGCCGTCCCGCGACTTCAATCGCCGCAGCTTTGTGCAGACGACGGTGGGCAGTGGCTTCGCGGCCGCCGTGCTGCCGGTGACGGCCCAGACCATCGCGACCGACACCGCGGGCCTGGAGGCGGGCCCCGTCACCATCCCCGTCGGTGATTTCAAGATGCCGGCCTACCGCGCCGCGCCCGCCGGCAAGAAGAACCTGCCGGTCGTGCTGGTGGCCAGCGAGATCTTCGGCGTGCACGAGCACATCGCCGACGTCTGCCGGCGCTTTGCCAAGCTGGGCTATCTGGCCATTGCGCCGGAACTCTTCGTACGCCATGGCGATGCCGGGGCCTACACCGACATCCCCAAGCTCGTCAGCGAGGTCGTCAGCAAGGCCTCCGGTGCCCAGGTCAACGGCGACCTGGATGCCGCCGTCGCCTGGGCCGCGGCCAACGGCGGCGACACGAGCAAGCTGGCCATCACCGGCTTCTGCTGGGGCGGCGGCACGACCTGGCGCTATGCCGCCCACAACCCCAAGCTGACGGCCGCCGCCGCCTGGTACGGCCCCGTGGCGCGCAGCTACCACCCGGGCGACAAGACCATCATCGAGCTGGCCGGCAGCATCAAGGCGCCAGTGCTGGGCCTGTACGGCGCGGCCGACGGCGGCATTCCGGTCGAAACCCTGACCCAGCTCGAAGCCGCGCTGAAGGCCGCCGGCAACACCAGGTGCGAGTTCGTCGTCTACCCCGACACGCCGCATGCCTTCTACGCCGACTACCGCCCCAGCTACCGCAAGGCGGCCGCCGACGACGCCTGGGCACGCTGCCTCGCCTGGTTCCGCAAAAACGGCGTGGCTTGACAGCTCTGCTAGGCTGACGGAGTTCGGGCTGCAGTCCATGGCTGTGGCCCGTTGCTTTTGCCTGATCCCATGACCCTTCTCTACATCGTGCTCGCCACCTTCGCGGGCGGCCTGCTGTCGGTGCTCGTTGCGGCGAGCCTGACCATCGGCGTGCTGACCCGCCTCGTGAAGAGCCTCGTCAGCCTGTCGGCCGGCATCCTGCTGGGCACTTCGCTGCTGAACGTGCTGCCCGAGGCCTTCGAGAGCCGCACGGCCCAGCCCCAGACCCTGTTCGCCGTGCTGCTGGGCGGCCTGCTGTTCTTCTGGCTGCTGGAGAAGGTCGAGCTCTACCGCCACGTCCACCACCACGAGGGCGACGGCCACCACCACCATCACCACTTCGACGCCGAGCAGGCCGGCCGCGGCGGCCTGACCGTGCTGGTGGGCGACAGCATCCACAACTTCTGCGACGGCGCCATCATTGCCGCCGCCTTCCTGGCCGACACGCGGCTGGGCTTTGCCACCGCCCTGGCCATCGTGGCCCACGAGATCCCGCAGGAAGTCGGCGACTACATCGTGCTGCTGAACGCCGGCCTGTCCCGGGCCAAGGCGCTGTTGTTCAACGCCATCTCGGGCATGGCCTCGGTGGTCGGCGGCGTGCTGGGCTATTTCCTGATCGGCAGTTTCGAGGGCGTGCTGCCCTATCTGCTGGTGCTGGCCTCCAGCAGCTTCATCTACATCTCGGTGGCCGACCTGCTGCCCCAGCTGCAGCAGCGCCTGGCCTGGCGCGAGACTTTGGCCCAGGTGGCCTGGCTGGCCGTCGGCCTGGGCGTGGCCTTCGCGGTGTCTCAGCTGCTGCATGGGGCTCATTGACGCCGGGCTGCGCGGCGCGCTGATCGCGCTGCTGGCCCTCGTCATCGTCGCGCTGCGCCCGCATTGGCGGCATGTCCGGCATGCCGAACTGGTGCGCGTCGGCATCGCGCTTTGCGCTTCCCTCATCGTGCAGACCCTCTCGGCCTCGCCCTGGGTCGAGCACGAATTGCGCTGCCAGCCGCAGGCACCCGGCATCGGCATCTCGCTGGGCTCGGCCGTGCTGTTCTGGTTGTTCGCCCGCGCCGTCTTCGAAGACGGCTTCAAACTGCGAGCCTGGCATGGCGCCCTGTGGGCCGCCGTCGCCCTGTTCGGCGCCACGGTCTGCCAGTGGCATGCCTGGTGGCAGGGCTGGGTGCTGATGCGCGCCATCCCCATCGTCTTCGCTCTGCTGGGCCTGGCTGCCGTCGTCGGGCCCTGGCGGGTCGACCTCATCGAGCCGCGGCGGCGCCTGCGCGGCATCGTCGTCGGTGGCGGTGCGACCTATGCCCTGGTCCTGGTGGGTCTGCGCATCTTCTCGGCCGACGGCAGCCTCAGCGACGGCGCAGCCCTGGGCGACGTGGCCATGCTGCTGGCACTGACCGCCCTCATCGCCGGCCGGCTGCTGGCACCGCGCGCCCATGGCCTGTGGAGCAAGCCCGCCGCACCCCTTGCACCGCCGCCCGCGCCGCCGTCGGAAGACCCTCAGGACCAGGTCGTCGCCGCCGCCCTGGCCCGGCTGATGGGCGAGGGCAGGGGCTATGCGCAGGAGGGCCTGAGCCTGGCCGGCCTGGCCGAGCAGCTCGGCACGCCCGAATACCGGCTGCGCCGCGTCATCAACCAGGGCCTGGGCCACCGCAACTTCAATGCCTATGTGAACGGGCTGCGGCTTGCCGAAGCCAAGCGCCGCCTGGCCGACCCGGCCGAGCGCCAGCTGCCGGTGCTGAGCATCGCCCTGGACGTCGGCTTCGGCTCCATCGGCCCCTTCAACCGCGCCTTCAAGGCCGACACCGGTCTCACGCCAACCGAGTTCCGCCACAAATCGCTGGCCGATTCCTAGAAAACAGCGCCGAAACCTGCAAAACGCGGGTTTCGGCCAGACGCCGCGGCCATGGACACCGAGGCTGAGGGCTTCTCAACTCCCGAGGAGCCCTCATGTTCTTCCGACTCCTGCTCGCCAGTCTGGCCGTGAGCACTGCTGCTCAGGCCGCCACCGTCGGCACCCTGACCCTGCCCGCCGATGACGATGGCGGCGCCGTCACCCTGTTCTATCCCACCGCCGCCGCCGGCCGCCCCGAGACCCGCGGCGACCTGCAGCTGATGCTGGCGCCGGATGCGGTACCCACTCCCGGCAATGGCCGGCTCATCGCCATCTCCCACGGTTCGGGCGGCGGCCCCTGGGTGCACACGACGCTGGCCAAGGCCCTGGTCGAGGCCGGCTTCACCGTCGTGCTCCCGCTGCACCGTGGCGACAACTGGACCGACCCCGGCCGCCCCGGCCCCGAGAGCTGGAAGCAGCGCCCGGCCGAGATCAGCCATGCCATCGACCGCGTTGCTGCTGACCCACGCTTTGCCACCCTGAAGCTGGACCGCGTCGGCGGCTTCGGCATGTCCGCCGGCGGCCACACCATGCTCAGCCTGGCCGGCGGCGCCTGGTCGCCCGAGCGCTTCCGCGCCGCCTGCGAGCAGCGCCTGGCCGAGGACTTCCCGGCCTGTGTCGGCCTGGTCACGGGCCTGACCGGCGGCGCGCTGGACGGCTTCAAGCTCTGGTTGGCCCGCCACGTGCTGAGCTGGAAGTTCCGCGGCGACGATGCGCCGCAGACCCACACCGACCCGCGCCTGGTCGCCATCGTCGCCGCCGTGCCGGCCGCCGCCGATTTCGACATGAGCACCCTGGCCCATCCGCGCGTGCCCCTGGGCCTGATCACCGCCGACGGTGACCGCTGGTTGCTGCCGCGCTTTCACAGCGATGCGGTGCTGGCCAGCTGCCAGGGCTGCGAACTGGTCGCCGCGCTGCCCGGCGCCGGCCACGGTGCGCTGCTCGCACCACCGCCGCCAGCCAGCAATCTCGGCCGCCTGGAATGCGAGCTGCTGTGCGACCAGCCGGGATTTGACCGGCCGGCCACGACGGCACTGTGGGTGGGGCGGACGGTGGCCTTCTTCCAGCGCCATCTTCCGGGCTAGCGCGGAGGCAGGGCGCGCTCCACGTCGAGCAAGGCCTGGTTCAGCACGCTGAACACCCAGAGGCCGTCGTCGGGTTCGGTGTTCGTGAAGGCGAAGCTGGCGCTGCGTCCCTGGGCATCGACGACCAGCAGGCTGCAGAAGCCGCGGTATTCCCCGTCATGGGCGAAGACGGCGCGGCCATCGATGTCCGTGGCGATCCAGCCCAGGGCATAGTCGCCGGCCTTCAGTGCCTTGAGGCGCTGCAGATAGCCGGGGGCCAGCGGTGTGCTTTCGCCGCGCAGCGCACGCAGATGCCAGCGCACCCAGGTGGCGTAGCTGTCGGGCGTGGTCGTCGTCCCTTCGCCTGAGGGCAGCAGCACGTCCACCCAGGCGGCGACTTCGGCGTCCTCGGGCGTGAGGGGGGTGAGGCGGCCCTTGGCGCCCTCATGACCCACGGGGCGGCTGGTGAAGACCTGGCTGGCCGGCGTCCATGTCACGGCCAGCCCCAGCGGGTGGGCCAGTTCCTGCTCGAAGAGGTCAGTGAAAGAGCGGCCGGTGCGCGTCTCCAGCATCAGCGCGGCCATGGCGTAGCCGGCATTGGAGTAGAAGAAGGTCTGACCCGGCGTGACATTGGCGGGCGGGTTCTGGGCCAGCAGCCAGGCCGCGAAGAAGCGCTTGCGGCCCGCCAGGGTGGTGGGCAAAGTCTCCTGCGTGGTCTGCAGATAGGCCATGAAGCGCTCGACGTCGTCGCTGCTCTTGAAAGCCAGCAAGCCACCGCGGTGATTGAGCAGCTGTTCCAGCGTGATGCCGCGGTAGGCCGGCTGCATGCCGGCAGCCAGTTCTGGCAAGGCCTCGGCCAGGGTGGTTGTCCAGGTGATGCGGCCCTGCTCGACGAGACGGCCGGCCAGGGCCGAGGTCATGGCCTTGGTGGTCGAGCCGATCATGAAGGCATCGCCGGCCTGGATCCTGGCCGTCGTGCCGACCTGGCGCAGGCCGGCCAGGGCCTGGGTCGAGTCGTCGGCCGTCAGGTGTTCCAGCGCGATGCCGGCCAAACCACTGGTGATGGCGGTATCGGCCGATTTCTGCAGCTGGGGCGCCGCGTTGGAGGAGGGGGAGCCGCCTCCACCGCCGCAGGCGGTCAGGGCGAGGGCGGTGGCAAAAGCCAGGGTGCGAAGCAACAGCATGGAGAGCAGGCGTCGGAGTGAAGACGCCGCTCATTCTTCGCAGCCAACCCCAAGGCCAGCCAAAGACGAGTTGTCAGCGCAAGGCGCCGTCCACCCAGGCGCCGAGCTGGGCCGCTGTCATGGCGCCGCTCTGGCGCGCGACCTCGCGGCCGCCGACGAACAGAACGGTGGTCGGGATGCTGCGGATCTGCAGGCCGGCGCTGCTGCGCTGGGCAGCATCGCTGTCGACCTTGACGAAGCGGATGTCGGGCCGGGCAGCGGCAAGCTGCTCGAAATGCGGTGCATAGGAGCGGCAGGGACCGCACCAGGCCGCCCAGAAGTCCACCAGCACGGGCGCCTCGGTGCCCTGCAGATAGGCGGTCAGGTCGGCGTCGCCGAGCGCCACGGGTTTGCGGGGCGCCACCGGCCCGCCGCATTTGCCGCAGGTGGGGTCGTCGGCGAGGCGTTCATCGGGCACGCGGTTGCGGGTGCCGCATTGGGGGCAGGCGAGGATCATGGGGTGAATCTAGTCCAGGAATTGCGGGGCGACGCCGTGCGCGGCGCCGCATGCGGGCGTAGGTCGGGCCCGACAGCCGGGTTTCAATCGGCCAGTTGCTCGATCTGCTGGCGCACCTGCTTCAGCACCTCGTTGGCCAGGGCCTCGTCGGTCTTCATGACGCCGCGCGAGATGGCCATGGCGCCGATGAGGGCGGCCACGGCCAGCGTGGCCTTGGCGGGGTCATCGCCCCGCGCCGCCAGCACGGCCTGCAGGCCCTCGCGCAGTTCCAGAAAACCGGCCGTGTAGCTCTGGCTGACGGCCTCGCTCTGGCGACCGGTGTCGCAGGCGGCCGTGACGACAGGGCAACCGCGCGTGTGGTCGTCACGCACCTGGCGGCTCAGGTATTGGTCCAGGTAGGTGGCCAGCGTCGGCGACTTGCCGCTGCCGGCTCGGGTGGTCCAGTCGAAGCCCTTGCGGAAGCTGTGGGCGAAGGCCTGGGCGGCGAGATCCTGCTTGTCGGCGAAGTGCTTGTACAGGGCGCCGTGCGTGAGGCCGGCGGCCTTGCAGATGTCGGCCACGCCGACACCGTCGATGCCGTGCTGCTTGAACAGCCGCGCCGCCGCATCCAGCAGCGCCTGGCGGTTCAGTTCGGACTGTTCCTTGGTGACCTTCACGACATGCCCCTCAAAGCCTGGGTAATTGCATATTTTGATTATGACCGATACCATTAAGTTTTGAAATCAACCGCAATCAAAACAAAGGTGGTGTGATGCTCGCTTCCCGTCTTGCCCTGTCGCTGCAGCGCCGCGGCATCCACTACGCCTGGGTGGTGGCCGCGCTGACTTTCCTGGCCATGCTGATCACGTCGGCCGCGCTGGGCTTGCCTGGCGCATTGATGCAGCCGCTGACCAAGGAGTTCGGTTGGACCACGGCCGAGCTGTCGTCGGTGTTTGCGACGCGCTTTGCGCTGTTCGGGTTGCTCGGCCCCTTCGCGGCCGTGGTGCTGATGCGCTATGGCGTGCGCCATGTCGTCGCGCTGGCGGCGGGCATCATCGGCAGCACCCTGTTCCTGGGCGCCTTCATGCAGAACCTGACCCAGGCCTTCGTGCTGTGGGGCGTGGTGCTGGGCCTGGGCACTGGCATGACGGCCATGGTGCTGGGTGCCACGGTCGTGAACCGCTGGTTCGTGCAGCGCAAGGGCCTGGTCATGGGCCTGCTGGCGGGCAGCAGCGCCACGGGCCAGCTGGTCTTCCTGCCGCTGGCCACCTGGCTGATCGAGAACCATGGCTGGCGCGCCGCGCTGTTCCCGGTCGTCGCGGCCACCGCGGTGCTGGCCGTGCTGGTGCTGCTGTTCGTGCGCAACTCGCCAAGCGACCTGGGCCTGCAGGCCTACGGCGCGACGCCGGCCGATGCCGCGGCCGCAACGAACGCGCCCAAGCCCACCTGGAAGCTGCCCTTCGAGACCCTGGCCAGCGCCTCGCGCGTGCCGGCCTTCTGGGTGCTGGCCGGCAGCTTCTTCATCTGCGGCCTGAGCACCAACGGCCTGGTGCAGACCCATTTCATCTCGCTGTGCGGCGACCGCGGTCTGGGCCCGGTGCCGGCGGCCTCGGTGCTGGCCATGATGGGTGTGTTCGACCTCATCGGCACGACGCTGTCGGGCTGGCTGTCGGATCGCTTCGACAACCGCAAGCTGCTGTTCTGGTACTACGGCCTGCGCGGCCTGTCGCTGTTCTGGCTGCCGTATTCCGACTTCACGCTGGCCGGCCTGTCGACCTTCGCCATCTTCTACGGCCTGGACTGGATCGCCACCGTGCCGCCCACGGTCAAGCTGGCGGCGCAGGTCTTCGGCCCGGCGCGTGCCGGCCTGGTGTTCGGCTGGGTGTTTGCCTTCCACCAGCTGGGTGCCGCGACGGCGGCCTTTGGCGCGGGCTTCTCGCGCTCGGTGCTGCTGTCCTACTCGCCGGCGCTGTTTGTGGCGGGCGGGGCCTGCCTCATCGCCGCGGTGGCGGTGATGGGAGTGCGGGCGTCGGCCGCCAAGGTGGCGACGATGGGGGCGAGTTGACCCAGGGAGTCGGAGTGTCTGCTTGAGGCGGGGGATTTAGCCAGTCAGCGCAACGCATTCGTTGAACATCTCAGCTTGCGTGCGCAAGCCTTGGTAGCAATCGCACGGCAACTGTGACGGCCACAAGAATGAATACCAGGAGACAAAGCGGCGCGGTGAAGACGATACCCAGCTTGGGCCCGAGCACGAGCGCGATTGCAGCGGCTGCACAGAAACCAGCGGCGAAGGCCGCCGAAAAAGCAAAGAGAAAGCGAACGGCGAAACCGAGCCCGCTGGATCCCTGCTGCGTTGCCTCGACGTCTGGCAGATTGCTTGCCAGAGGTCTCCAGCCGCCGGGCCCACTGAAATCCGCGCTGCAGTACATGCATTGACGGTCTTCAATACCTACCGGCTTGCGACAATTCGGACAGACGGACATAAGGACGCGGCTTCCCTTCCTTCAATGAGACGCGAGAGCTTCTCCTGCAGATAGCCATTGTTAGGTCTCGCTGCGAAGCAGCGGGCCACCGGCCAAGGTCTGCTTC